>JBGSJI010000130.1:0-73473 GCA_041742055.1 Limnoglobus sp.
TGGAGAAGCTGTTGTCGATTGACGATTTGCTTCGTGACGAAGACCTGGCGGAAGTGCTGGCGTTGGCCCGAAAAGTCCTTCCGCGACTCTTTCGATCGGGATAGCGATTCTCAGGTCAAAAAGATGTGACCATACCTATGCGTTCACGGGGGAGAGGTCGGATTGTGAACGAAGTGAACAATCCGGGTGAGGGGGTTCTTGTATTGACTAACCAAGAAGCCCCCTCACCCGCCGATCGCCTTTGCCGATCGGCGACCTCTCCCCCGCACGCGGGGCGAGAGGTAAAAAGGCACGGTGCATCATGAGAGCTGAAACCAGCAGAGAAACCAACACAAAGCGAGTTCTTCTCACCTCTCTCCCCGTCTACGGGGGAGAGGTCGGATCGGAAGCGAAGCGAACGATCCGGGTGAGGGGGGAACTCCCTGCTCAGTGAGATCGCATTCTGAGCGGAGGGTGCGCCTTCCTGAGCGGTGGGTGTCAACCCTCCGAGTCGTTGCAAACGAAGACTCGGAGGACTTACGTCCACCGCTCAGTAATCTGCCACAAAAACTCGGAGGACTTATGTCCACCGCTCAGTGAAATCACGGGGGCGCTTCTTCCTCCGCTCCCTTGCGGTCGCGGCTCGTTATGAGTAGTTAGTCCACGCGCGATCAAGCGATACTCGAAGTCAGGTGTTCCATGTTCGAAATCACGGAAACCATTCAGATTCCCGAAGAGGAACTGATCTGGAGTTTCGCACGCTCCGGTGGACCCGGCGGGCAGAACGTCAACAAGGTCGCATCGAAAGCGATCCTGAAATGGGGACTCGTAGCAAGCGATCGTGTGGCACCGTACATCAAGCGGCGGATGAAGGAGCTTTATCCCAGCCGCGTGACGGAAGACGGTATCGTGGTGATCAGCTCGCAGGAAAATCGCGATCAGGCTCGCAATCGTGAAGCCTGCCTCGAAAAACTCAAGCAGATGATCATCACTGCCTCACGCATCGCGACGGTTCGTCGGGAAACCAAACCCACGCTGGGCTCGAAAAAACGCCGACTGGACGAGAAGAAGCGAACGACGAAGCGAATTGCGAATCGAAAGGTCCAAGATGACTAAAACCCGGTGCGAATGATCGCACCGGGTTTTCGCTTTGAGTGTTAGTCGTACTTACTTGGCGTCCGGTTCCAGACCCAATCCGCCGGCGACCATGTTGGCGAGTCCACCGGTCGTGGACTGACCATTGTGATAGCCCCACATCCCTTTGAGAAGCTCATAGGACATGATGCCACCGAGGAAGGTGAAGAGGAAGGTCAATGCCAGAGGAGCGATGATCCAGCCCGGCCATTTCGCAGGCGGAGCGTAGCCGGTCGGAGCGGCTTCTTCTTCGTCATCTTCATCGGTCCGCCGCCGTGCACCGGCAAGCGCCGTGCTGGCATCGTCATCGTCGTCTTCGACCTCGTCGTCATCCCGGCGTTTCCGGCGTCCTGCAGCGGCAGCTGCGGCGGCGGCGCCTGCGGCTGCCGCACCACGACGACCGACTGGCTCCTGAGGACTCGAATCGTCATCGAGCAGAACCACCTGGCTTGCGCTCTCGTCTTCGCCGGTCTGGATGTCCGATTCGTCGAGTGCGAGATCGAAGTCCGAATTTTCGAGATCAGTATCGGAGGATTCGACTTCCACGACTTCCGAAGCCGATTCGGCATCCGCCTCTGAAACAGGCGGAATCGAGAAGTCGGTCTCGAAGATGTCGCCTTTGTTTTCGTCTTCCAGTTCGTTGACGAGGTTGTCGGTTACGCCGGAGTTGTCATCGAGGCTGAGTTCAAACTCACTGTCGGAGTCGTCGCGTCCGGTTTGCTCGGCGAGTGGCGAGCTTTCCATCGGGCTGCTCGCATCCAGTTCGGACGAGTCCGAATCGAGCGAAAGTTCGAAGTCATCGGAATCGTCCGGGTCGGTTTTTCCGAGTAAGGTCCCGCTATCGGGGCCTTTCTTTTCCAGCGAGACTCCGCTGTCTCTGGGATTGCCGAGGTTGATCCCGCTCTGACTTTGCACGTTACGGCCTGCGGGATCGCCGCCGAGATCGATTTCCTCGCTCCCATCGGTGTTGAGTTGCAGTTCGAAGGAGTCGCTGTCGGTGTCGAGGCTCAGTTCGAATTCGCTGCTGCTGTCGCTGCCCATGATGTCGTCGGTCGGAGGCGGACCGGGGATCTTATTGCTTGCGGTGGGGTTGCTGAGATTCGGACCGGACTTGTTCGCCTTGAGTTTCTGCGAGCTGTCCGTTCCACCCGGACGGAGCACACCGCTTTTGGGTCCGGCGAGGGCGTCGAGATCGATTTCTTCCGTCAGGTTACCGCTGCCGCCTTTGATCTTGCCGCTGCTCTTGCCCGGTTTTTTGACCTTGGCGCTCTTGGGACCGGAGTCCGGTTCCAGTCGAACGTCGCTGTCTGAGGGGGATTTTGGCTTTTTGGTTTTTCCGGAATCTCCGGCGGCGACCGAAAAGATATCGTCGGAGTCGTCGGTGGGAGTCATATCCTCCGGCGCAAGCAGGAACTCTTCGGAGGATGTGGGTTGTCGCGGTGCTTTCTCGGGCTTGCTGAGTTGCAGGCCCGGATCGCTCGCTTCGCCGAGGCTCCGTGCCAGCTCATCGATGTCTGAGGAGCGAAATCGGAGTGTTGCACCGTCTCTGAACGATCGAAGTGCTTTCCAATCGTCCTTGATTCGACGCTTGAACTCGTCGACGGGAACCCCGAGACGCTGGGCGGCTTCGTCGAGTGTGTACGTCTGTGCCATGGTGAAAAGGCCCCGGAGCGGGATAACTACGTTACGAGCGAATGTTGGCCGTTACGGAAATTGTACCAGACTTGATTGTTACGCGCGACTTCATCCGAGACAAGTCAAGATTCGTCGAGTGCGGAAACTGGAGAAACCGAAGGGGTGGTAAGGACGGATCGTGACGATTGGAACGAATACCTGATACTCCAGAACCTGACAGAATGACTCAGTCCGGGGATTCCCACGAACCAAGCTTGGGATTGACGATTGCATTGACAGGTGAAATCCAAGTTCACAGAGATAATCAGTTTGTCCGAACTCCGTTCTCTGGTTGAACTCCACAAAAAAAACTTGCGTAGACTGATCGTTCAGTTACGTTGACCATAAACCGATTCAGCAGTGTTTCGATTGCAGATGAAATTTGGGAACTCTGAGTTCCGATGTTTCGTCCAAGGGAGGATGTTACCCATTCTCCGAATGTTTTGCGATTTTGATCGACAGTCTCATTCGTCACCGATCTCATGCGATAGTAACCGAGAACGACCCATGAAGCGAATGTTGAGCAACTCTCTCCCAGGCGGCCGATTCCTTCTGGGACTGGCTGTAGCCATCCTGATGTTGGTCATCTTTTCCCCGATGGGATTGGCCCAGGGGGAAGGTGGAGAAGCGACAGCGGCGCCCGTTAAGACGGCCGACCAGAACAAGATGGTCTTCATCATCACTTCGATCGGATGGGTCTTCGGCCTGATCCTGCTCGGGTGTTCGGTTTGGCTGGTGGCCATCTGCGTGCTCCTGTTCCTCGACCTGCGGATGCAGAATGCGATTCCGCAGGGGTTCGTCGATGAGTTCACGGACATCGTCAACAAGCGGAAGTTCAAGGAAGCGTACGACATGGCGCGGTCCGACCCGTCGTTTCTGGGTCGCGTGCTGACCTCCGGTATGGCCCGGTTGCAATACGGCCTCGAAGACGCCCGCGAAGCGTCGCTCAATACGCTCGAGAGCATCAAGAGCGACAAGGATTCCAAGAACAATTACACCGCCGTGATCGCGAGCCTCGGGCCAATGCTCGGGCTGGTCGGTACGGTCTTCGGGATGATCGGCGCGTTCATGGAGCTTGGCAGCGGAAGTACGCCGAACCCTGCGAAACTCGCCGAAAACGTCGCCCACGCGCTCTCCGTGACGCTCGTCGGCATCGCCATCTCCGTCCCCGCTATTGCCTTCAACGCCTTCTTCCGCAACCGCATCACCAAGATCACGATGGATGTCGGCCACATCTCCGACGACCTGCTCACACAGATGTACCACAACTCCAAGAAACCCGCATCCGCCGCTCCGACGGCGACCACCGCCGGACCGAGCGGAACCGCACCGCCACCCCAACGGTAAACGATCGACATGAATTGATGCTTGTTTCTGTTCCTTCATTCTGATCGCGCATCATGAGCCACGGAAATCTTGAGAAGTGCGAACCGAATCTCATCCCCATGCTGGATCTCGTGCTCCAGCTGGTGATGTTCTTCATGCTCTGCGCCAACTTCATTGCCGAAGACGTCAACGCCACGATCAAGCTCCCGACCGCACTTCAGGCGAAGCCGCTCGATAAAGCCGAAGAACGCGTGATCTTTCTGAATGTCGACAAGAAAGGCGAAGTGCTGCCGACCGGTCGCGGGAATACGGTCGCGCTTCGCAACCGTGTCATGGTGGCCCAGCACATGAAGCGGATGAAGGAAATCGATGAACAGCTCAAGGAACTGGCGGTCAAGCGAGGGAAACCGGAACCGCGTCCGTCGCTGGTCGTGCTCCGTGCGCATGAAGACTGCACCTACGAGATGATCTCCAACGTGCTGCTGGGATGTCGCGAAGCGGGCTATTACAATATTCAGTTTCGCGCTGTGGTGAAGGCGCCGAATTGATCAGGAACCGGGATTATGCATCGTCGTCGTCATGGAATTTCGAACGCCTTCGTCGAACCGGATCTTCCGATCACGCCGATGCTGGACATGGCGTTTCAGTTGCTGGCGTTCTTCATCACGACATTCAACCCGACTCCGACCGAAGGCCACCTGGATGTCGGGCTTCCCGCCCAAGACGGCGGGCAGTCCACGAAACTCCCCGACCCGACCGACGCCGAACTGGTTGAAGATTTGACGGTCCGTGTCGAGGCGGATGAAAACGGGGATGTCTCTGCCATTACTTTGACACAAGGCGAAGGTGCCGCTGAGGTTGCGATTCCGGGCAAAGGGACGCAGGCACGCCAGAATCTGTTCAACGAATTGAAAAAGCGCCTCGCGTCCGCGAAAGCGAATAAGACCGGCGACAACGCCTTCACCCCGCCCAAAGTCAAACTCGAGTTGCCGGACAATCTTCGGTATAAAATACTCATAGCCATCATGGATGAATCGAATCGGGCGGGTTTCCCTTCAGTGGCGCCTGTTCTGAAAGACGAAAAGTAACGACTCCATCATTCTCAAACTTTTGCGACTCTGATCCCGTTCCGATATCGGGAACTCAAACCCGTTGGTTTGCGTCAAACACTTGTGAGAATTGTACTTTCGAGGGAGGGGAGGCCGATCATGAAACACGGTTTCACCTGCTCATCACCCTTCTGGTCAACGATTCGCCTGCTGCTGCTCGCTGTCGGCCTCGGGTGTTTTGCGTCTCTGGGTTCCGCTCAGGATCCGGAATCGGCCGACCCCAAACCGCAATCGCCGGTTGTTACGGAATCGCCGGGTCAACCTCCGGAAGAATCTCCGCAATCCGAAGGCGCGGCCAAGTATCGCATTGAAAAAAATCTGACGATGTTCCGTGCCATCACCGACGACGCCATTTTTCCCTGGGCCGATACCGGGGCCCGAAACCTCAGCGACGCCATCCCGGACGAGATGGAAGCGCGAGCCTATGATGAAGTACTCCGGCATGCACGGCAGTTCACCGCTGCCGAACTCGAGCAACATGCCCGCCGTGATGTCACAGCGAAGGACCTCTACACGAATGGCCGTCTTTCGTACAAACTCGATCTGATCTACTTTGAAGGTTGGCTGCGACGGCTCCGCCGGACCGAGCCATCGGAGGTCCTGAAAGAGAGCGGAATCACGAATGTTTACGAAGCCTGGATTTTCCCGGACGGGAATATCGATCCGGTCTGTGTCTTCGTGACCGAGCTTCCGCCCGGACTCGAGGCATCCGCGAATCAGCGAGACCCGATCAATCGCTGGGTTTCCGTCGCCGGCTATTACTTCAAGACGTTCCGTTACGAAGCGAACCAGATCAGCAAGGACGAACTCGGAAAGCACACAACACGACGCGCACCCGCTCTGATGGGCCGCTCGCTGACTCTACAGGACGAGCCGGAAAGCGCCGGAACGGCGTGGCGGCAATCGTTCCTTCCGCTGGTCGTGGGCGGAGCCGCCACGATGGCGTTTGCGATCATCGGATTGTCCTGGTATTTCCGCAAAACCGATTCGGTGATCAAAGACGAAATTGAACGGAATCGAAATGGCAATCCGTTTGCAAACGGGTAAAATACAAGAATACGTAGTGAGGATTCCATCATGAGCCAATCGAACGAGCCGAGCACGGCTCCCGAAACGAAACAGGCAGCGCCCAGCGTGATCCGCTTTGTTCATGGCGCTGAAGAAACGTCTCAGGAACGATTGCTCAAGAAGCAAATTCCCGCTTGGGTCGTCAGCGGTGCGTTTCACGTCGTAATTCTTGTTGCATTGATCGTTATCGGAAAGATGCAGCCGACTCCGACTCAAGCCAGCGAGACGATTTCCGAAGCCCTCGTTGACAAAGCCGATGAAGAAGAAAAGGTCGTTGATCTGACGAACACGGATCAGGGTCTCGATTCCGAACTCGCCAATGCCCTTCCGCTCGACCGGGTTGAAGATGTGACGGTTGATGCAAAGGTCGTCGAAGACATGCCGGTCGGAAACGACATTCCTGATGCCGCTCCGACGGATGCTCAGGCACTTCTGGGTGCGGGCATCGGTGCGGATCTGGGTGTGGCCGGAACCGACGGCTTAGTCATGGGTGGCGACAAGGGCGCTGGTGGAATCGGGAATTCCGGCTTCGCAGGCCGCTCAGGAGCCACCAAGGAAAAGAGCCTGATGGCAGGCGGCGGAAACAAGGATTCGGAACTTGCTGTGGCCCGCGGTCTGGCCTGGCTCGACAAGAAGCAGAACAAAGCTCAGGGAAACTGGATTTACGACGGCACCTCGAAGGGCGACACGATCGCCGCGACCGGCATGTGCCTGCTCCCCTTCCTCGCTGCCGGCCAGACCCACATCAAGCCGCGTGATGCCAAAGGTGGAAAAGACGCCAACAAGTATCAGCGGACCGTCGAAACCGGTCTGAAGTACATCATCGCTCATCAACTGCCGAGCGGTACCTTCCGCGGTTCCAGCGGCATGTACTCGCATGCGATCGCCGCCGTGGCACTCTGCGAAGCCTATGGAATGACCGGCGATAAGAGCCTGCTGCTCGGCCCCGCCCGCGCCGCGATCGCCTACATCATCAAGGCACAAGCGTCCAACGGCAGCTGGGGTTACTCAGCCGGCAACGCTGGCGATACCTCGATCGTCGGCTGGCAGATTCAAGCGCTCAAGTCCGCACAGATGTGCAAGGAAATCGTCGTTCCCGATGCGACCTTCAAGAAAGCATCCGAGTTCCTTGACCGCGTCGCCAAAGGCTCGCTGAAATCCCAGTACGGTTACACCACACCCGACACCGCACGCCCGTCCCTCTCCGCCGTCGGATTGCTCTGCCGCTACTACACCGGTTGGGGACCGAACCACCCCGGCTTCCAAGACGGCGTCAAGAAGTACATGACGACCTGGATGCCCATGCCGAATCGCTTTGACATGTACTACTACTACTACGCCACACAAGTCACGCACTTCCACGAAGGGGAAGCCTGGCACAAGGACTGGAATCCGAAAATGCGTGATCTCCTCATTCAGCTTCAGGTTCCTCAGACCAATAAAGATCTGGGCGGAAGCTGGGATGCGGACCGCGGAATGATCGGCAGCCACTGCGGTCGACTCGGCACCACGGCACTGGCGGTCCTGACGCTCGAAGTCTACTACCGCCACCTGCCGCTCTACAAGCGCGACACGGGCGGACTGAAGGAACTGGAACGGGCGAAGTAATTCCTCAGTACCGATCTCAGATCAAACACCCGAACTCGACTCCCGATGGAGTCGAGTTTTTTGTTTTCCATTGCCCACTTTACCTATTCCTCTTAACCCGAACGATTCGAATAACCCACAGATCTAACCACTTCTGAAACTTGATGTCAAATTTACAATTTCGTTCCTCGTGCCCAGCAGCGGTTCGTCACCTACAGTTCAATCGATGAAGTCCTCCAAGCTTCGCTGACCCGCACCATGATCAGGACGGATCGAGATGCGTCAATCGCGTTTCTTCCTTCAATTGGAACCGCTCGATGAACGGGCGTTGCCATCGATTCTGATATCGGACACTCCGGATCGTGTGATCCTCGCGTTCCGGGACCCAGGCGTCCCCGACGATCAGCAAGTGACGCGCTTGCAGTCCTTGCCGATGACCGCATCAGTAATCTCAATGGGGGACGGATTCTTCCGAATCGAACTGAACGAACAATCGCATCTCGATTCCGCTCTGTCTCTTTTTCGCGCGATGCCGGATGTCGCGGCGGCCGAGCCCGATCGGATCGTACAAACGCAGGCGACGCTCAACGATCCCCGTCTCGCCGAGCAAACCGCGCTGACGACAATCGGTGCGACCTCCGCCTGGAATCGAACGCTGGGCACGCGACAGACCGTCGTCGCCGTCATCGATACTGGAATCGACTACACCCATCCGGATCTCAGTCCGAACCTCTGGATCAATACGCGTGAGGTTCCCGGGAATGGAATCGACGACGACGGTAACGGCTACGCGGATGACCTGATCGGTTATGATTTCGCGGCGAACGATCCCGACCCCAGCGATCACGATGGCCACGGCACGCACGTCGCCGGGATCATCGGCGCGGCCGGGAACAACGGTATCGGCACCGCGGGTGTGAATCCCAATACGCGAATCATGGCATTGAAATTCATCGGCACGGACGGCAACGGCTACACGAGCGACGCCATCCGGGCACTGAACTACGCCGTCGCGAACGGTGCCAACATCGTCAACGCCAGTTGGGGCAGCCACGTTTACGATTCCGTCTTCGCCACCGCCATCGCGCGGGCGCAGGGCCGAGGCGTCATCCTGGTGACATCGGCGGGGAACGACTCCGCCAACAACGATGTGTTCCCCTTCTACCCCGCCAGTTACGCGACGACTCTCGAGAATGTCGTTTCAGTGGCAGCAACGGATGCGAACGGTGCGCTGGCGGGGTTCTCGAACTTCGGCGTGACGTCGGTCACGACTTCCGCACCCGGCACCAACATCCTCAGCACCCTGCCCGGCAACCGGTACGGAGCCTTGAGCGGAACATCGATGGCCGCCCCGATCGTGAGCGGTGCGCTGTCGCTGCTCTGGGACGCCAACCCGACCTGGAACTGGCAGCAGGTTGTCACCAAACTCAAGACGTCGGTCGATTTGAATGCGAGTTTGAGTGGGATCGTCGCGACCGCGGGCCGGATCAACCTCGCACGGATGCTGGACGTCCCGGTGAATCCTCCGCCTCCGGTCGCGCCCCCGCCGGCGTCACCTCCACCCGCATCACCACCAACACCTGTCAAGCGGGAGACTCAGGGCGCGCAGGTCCTTTCTGCCATTTTCCACGGGAGCACGAGCGATCAGTTCGACCGCGTGCGCGTTGTCTTCAACGAGAAAATCAACGCCGGCGCATTCACTGTCGCCGATGTTACGTTGACCGGTCCCAACGGCGTGATCAATGCGACCAACGTCGTACCCGTGAGCGGAACCAACGCAACGCAGTTCGATGTGATCTTCGCGGCACAGCGGGCGCCGGGCGATTATCAGATCACGCTTGGAGTCGATATCTTCGACATCGCCGCCAATCGGATGGACCAGAACGGCAATGGGATCAATGGCGAAGCCGGCGACCGCTTCTCGATGACGGCCCGACTCGGTCAGGACGTGATTCCAGCAACTCCCGCCACGGCCCTGCCGCTTGCGATACCGGACAGCGGCATCCTGCGAGTGCCACTCGAAGTCACCAGCGATGGGATGATCTCCAATCTCCAGCTGACGATTTCGATCGAGCATCAGCGGATCGGCGATCTGATCCTGCGGCTCCGCTCGCCCGATGGACGGACGATTACGCTCGTGGAGCGCCGCGGCGGAGCGGCCGATCACTATTCCGAAACGACATTCAGCGACGCTGCAACGAAACTGATTTCCAAAGGCACGGCACCGTATTCCGGCGCATTCCGCCCCGAGGAATCGCTGAGCGGATTCCATGGAAAGCCCGCCCGCGGAACCTGGATTCTGGAAATTCAGGACACGAATTCCGGCAACACCGGATCGATCACGGAAGCCCGGCTTGAAATCTCAACAACGAATATCCTCACCGACACCGTGAGAACGCTCGCCTTCAGCACTGGCGAAAGCAATTCCATTGCGACGATCGAACCTCTGACGGAACTTGTAGTTGAAGAACCGCCACCGATCAATCTGAATCAATTTCTGGCCTGGATTCTCGAGACAAGTCGAATGGTGAACGGGTTCGAATCATCTTTTCGATAACAATCCCGTGCCCCAGCGCTTCGTTCCTAAAATGACGGGAACGAATCCGGAGCACGTGATGCAAGCAGAAACCATCGAGTTCGATGTCCGCACGGACGAGATGCTCATCAACATGGGCCCTCAGCACCCGAGCACCCACGGCGTGCTGCGGCTTGTGCTCCGGACCGATGGCGAAGTGGTCCGCGACGTGGTCCCGCATCTCGGCTATCTGCATCGCTGTGCGGAGAAGATCGGCGAGAACGTCACGCCCATTCAGTTCATCCCGTACACGGATCGCATGGATTATCTTGCCGGGATGAACATGAATCTCGGCTATTCGCTGGCGATCGAAAAACTCTGCGGAATGCAGATCCCCGAGAAGGCGCAGGTCATCCGCGTGCTCGCCTGCGAACTCAACCGCATCGCTTCGCACCTCGTCGGCATGGGCGCGTACGGGCTCGACCTCGGCAGCTTCAGCCCGTTCCTCTATGCGTTCCGCGAACGCGAACACATCCTCGATCTCTTCGAAGACCTTTGCGGTGCTCGGCTCACTTACAGCTACATCACCATCGGCGGAGTGCACGACGATCTGCCTCCGGGATTCGTGGACCGCTGCCGCAAGTTCCTCGATTATTTCGAACCGAACATCCCCGATTACCACGCCATGCTGACGGACAATCACATCTTCGTGAAACGCACCGCCGGTGTGGGCGTTCTGCCCCGCGATCTTGCCATCAACTACGGCTGCTCCGGTGCCGTCCTCCGCGGCTCGCTCGACCGTACTCAGGGCGACCCCGCCTGGGATCTCCGCAAGGTTGAGCCGTATTCCGGATACGAGAACTACGAGTTCGATATCCCGGTTCCGCCGTTCGATCACGCACCGCGTGGGAGCGTGATCGGCGATTGCTGGCACCGGTATTACGTCCGCATGCTCGAGGTCGTTCAAAGTGTCCGCATCTGCCGTCAGGCGCTCGATCGCTATCCGACGGCGACTGGCGCTCACCGCATTGAACCGCCGCGAACGCTGACACCGGGCGAGGTTTATCTCGAAACCGAAGCACCACGCGGGCAAATTGGGTTTCACATCGTCGGCCGGCCCAATAAGGAAAACGTCCCATTGCGCGTTCGTGTTCGATCCGGATGTTTCTGCAATCTGAGCATGGTCGAGGAACTCTGCCGCGGCTGCCTGATGGGCGACATCCCCGCCATCCTCGGCAGCATCGACATCGTGATGGGCGAAATAGATAGGTGAGCACGATTTTCAAAATATAGGACCAAGTTCATACCACCCTCACCACCACCACGAACCACGCCTTCGGCCCACCATCCGGGAAGCTGCTGTCGTTCGGATCGGGCCGGACCTCGTATCGTGACGGCTCCACAGACTCGATCACCCAGCCATCGGCGAAGGCGTACTCGATCTCCTTCCGTGAAACCCGCCGAGGCCCCTGATCGCCCGGTTCGGCATCCGAGAAGCAAAGCAAGAACAGCCGACCTCCCGGCTTCAGCACCGACGCCAACCCCTCGACGTAACGCCGTCGGTCTTCGTCCGAAAAGACGTGGAACAAACCACTATCAATCACGTTGTCGAAGACTTCGGGCCATTCCTTCAAGGCCAGAGCATCCATCTCCAGGAATGTCGCCGTCAGACCCCGCTCGGCTGCCTTTTCCTTCGCAAGGGTGATCGGTTCGGTCAGGAAGTCGATGCCCGTCACCTTTTGACCCCGGCTGGCGAAGAACAGGGCGTTCTCGCCCGTACCGCACCCGGCGTCGAGGACCGAGCCGGTGATCCGGTCGGCCACGTCCAGGATCGCCTTTTGTGGCCTACCGATTTCCCACCGTGGTTGCCCCGCATAAAGATTCTCAAAACTACTACGGTCGTGGACTGGCATGGTTCATTCCCTGCATGTGCCAATAATTCGATTTGCAGGTATTTTATCGTTGTGGGCCTGAAGCCGTAGGAGCGGAGGCACGGACTTGTTCGATCAGGTGAATCACGAGGCGAAATGACCATGCCGAACTACATTTGCACGACCTGCGGGGCGCAACATGCCGAGAGCGAGCGACCGCCTGTCGCCTGCGCCGTCTGCCAAGACGACCGGCAATATCTGAAGGTGACGGGCCAGCAGTGGACCACGCAGGATAGGCTGCGGCTGACGAACCGGAACTCGATCCGCTTCGTGGAACCGGGGCTGACTGGCATCGGTGTCGAGCCGCAATTCGCTATCGGCCAGCGGGCGTTGCTCGTGGGGACGCCGAAGGGTAGCGTCCTGTGGGATTGCGTGCCGCTGCTCGACCCTGCCCTGGTCGAAATGGTCAAGGCACTCGGCGGCATTGCGGCCATCGCCATTTCGCACCCCCATTACTATACGTCGATGGTCGAGTGGAGCCGGGCCTTCAGGGACGTGCCGATCTACTTGCACGCTGCCGACCGGCAATGGGTCATGCGACCGGACAAGGCCATCGCCTTTTGGGATGGCGAAACAAAAGCACTCGATGATGGTGTTACGTTGGTTCGCTGTGGTGGTCACTTCGAGGGCGGCACGGTTTTGCACTGGCAAGACGGTGCAGATGGAAAAGGCGGGCTGCTGACCGGCGACATCATCCAGGTCGTCGCCGACCGGAAGCACGTCAGCTTCATGTACTCGTACCCGAACTACGTCCCGCTCTCAGCGGCAGGCGTCGAGCGGATCGTGCGGGCCGTCGAGCCGTTCGAGTACGACAGGGTGTACGGAGCATTCTGGGATACGGTGATCGAGAGCGACGGGAAGGCAGCAGTCGCTCGATCTGCGAAACGGTATCTGCAAGCGATCAACGGCCAGTGACCGGGAGTGAGATGAATGACCAACCTTGAAATCGTGCAACGCATGTACGCTGCCTTCGGCAATCGGGATCGGGACACGATCCTCGAACTCTTCGATCCTCAGATCGAGTGGATTCAGAATGAAGGTTTTCCGGGAGGAGGACGACACATCGGAGCCGAAGCCGTCTTGAACGATGTCTTTGCCAAGTTCCGACTTGAATGGGAAGTTTGGCAGGCCGTCGTAAACGAGTGGATTGACGCCGGGAACACGATTGTCGCCATCGGCGAATACCGAGGAACCTACAAGGCGACCGGGAGTTCCATGAAAGCCGCTTTTGCCGGGGTGTATCGGGTGCGGGACGGTCGCATCGTCAGTTTCCACCAGTACACCGACACGGCGATGATCGCAGCGGCAATGAAGCCGCACTGCAACGGTGAACCGTTGCAGTGCGTTCAACAGAAAGGCTGTCACGGAAATGCTGCCGCTGTACCATGAGCCGCACTTCACCTTCCGGTTCGCCGACGACCGGATGATCCCTCGCTTCCACCTGGAAGGCGTCGAAGCCGGGCGATGCGTCTCCGTCTTTCGTCTCGATCCCGTCACGGGCGACTGGCGAGATCGGATCGCATCAGCGACGACGGGGGACGGTGGTTGGGTGGACCTGTCCGAGCCTATCATGGTGAGAGCGGGTGATGGTTTCGTTGCCGTGCTGGAAAAAGGAACGTGATCAATGTCCTGGTTTGAATGGTACAACTCGCTTTCCAAGCCAGGCTGGACACCGGCTCCGGGGACCATCGGGCTGATCTGGCAGATACTCTACCCGATCATCCTCGTCAGCTTCGGGTTCGTGTTCGTGCAGGCGATCCGCAAGAAAGTGCCGTGGCGGGTGGTCTTGCCGTTCGCCGTCAACCTCGTGGCGAACCTGATCTTCACGCCGATCCAGTTCGGGATGCGGAACTTGCCGCTGGCGGCGGTGGACATTCTGATCGTGTGGGGCACGATCATCTGGGCGGCAGTGGCGGTCTGGAAGCACTACCGCTGGGTCGCCGTGGCTCAGGTGCCGTACTTCATCTGGGTGTCGATTGCCACGGTACTGCAACTGAGCATCACGGCGGCGAATTGGGGGCGGTAGCGTGGTTACGTCGCGTCCCAGACCACGACCGGACCTTTGAACGTGCCCACGACATAAGTAAGGCCATCGGGTGAATAGCGGATCGCCGTGGCGCGGTGGCGTGGCAGGCTGAGACTCGAGACTTCTTTTCCCGCCTTCCAGTCGAACTGACGGACTGTGGTGGACGCATCCGCACGCGCGAGCAACTGACCGTCCGGCGACCACGCCAGCTGAGGCGAATAGCAATGCTTCACGCGCCAGCTTGATACAAGTTCAAAGTCCACAACACGATAGACGTAGACCGACGTTCCGCCATCGACAGCGAAGTGCGAACCGTCCGGTGAGAGTTTCGCCTCATTGCTGACATTCCGCATTTTCACCGATCCCAGCAGTTTTTTCTCATGAAGCGACCAGAGAAATTGGCGTGCATCTGACGGAGAGATCAGAAATACACGGCCATCACTCGAGAGATCGACAGTGTAATAATGCCTTTGATGCAGATCGGTCCGAAACCCCTCAAGCTCAGGGGCAGGAATGACTGCAAGCGATTTGACTTTGGGTTTTGAATTGCGATCGAAGGTGATCAGTTCGTGATGAAATTGAACGACGCCGTCCGCCGTTTCCAGTCGTTCGATGGTCTCGATGGTGCCGGGAGCGGTGAAGCGTGCCAGGCAACTCGCGGGATTGGCCCGATGATAGCATTGCGTCCAGCCTTCGGGTGTGCGCTGCCAGCAGTAGAGATGCTCCGCGCTGTCCACCAGGAGCCATTCGTCATCGGGAGAGGCTTCCAGCCGGGCATGGACGCGACCGGTATTGGGTGCTTCCAGAAACTGCGGATGTTCCGTATCGCCGGTTTTCCAGACATAAACTCCCCGATCGGTCAGGGCGGCATAATACTCCGCAACCGCACAAGTCACAGACCAGACGATACTACCAGGCCCTGAATAGACGATCATGGAACACCTGCCAGAGAAAACAGGATAAAAGAATGATGGACACAATCATTACTGATCTTCGATACCCATGAACACTCGATTGCTCACCCTGTTCGTAATTCTTATCGTCGCTCCGGTGCAAGCCGGTGAGCCGAACTTGACTGGCCGCTGGCGTGGGAACTGGGAAAGCTCCGCCACCGGGCACTCCGGTCCGCTGCGGGCCCGCTTCCGGCAGATGGCACCGGATCAGTATCGCGTGGTCTTCACGGGACGGTTCTTCAAGATCATCCCGTTCCGCTACGCGGAAACGCTGACCGTCACGTCTTCCGATGGAACGATCGCGTCTCTTTCCGGCTCCTCGCGGTTGCTGGGATTCGGCACCTTTTCCTTCTCCGCGGTGGCGACATCGCAAACGTTCACCGCCGATTTTCAGTCCCGCAATGAGAGCGGCGTGTTCAAGCTTTCGCGGTGATCATTTCTTTCTGGGAATGGGTTCGATGGCGGCCGGTTTGAACTGTACAAGCTCCAGATCCTTGATGGAAATGCCGCTTTCGGGAATCGTGCCCTTTGCAGACCAAACAATGGTGTTGAGGATGAGCGTACGCAGATCGTCCTGCTTCCAGTTGCGGTAGAAGTGCGGCATGACGATGCCGGCTCCGCGTCCGCCGTCGGGCCGCTCGATCGCCCACGCCACGGTCTCGCGCTTTGGCTTCTCGGGCGGTAGTTGCGACGTCGCCAGCACCGCAACGTTCTTTGCGGGCCCGCCCGGGCCGAAGTAATTGTTGATGTACGGTTCGTCGTGAATCGTGTGCGCTTTCCAACCGTTGAGAATCACATGCTTCGTTGCGGCGGGTTCGATGGTTGCTTCGCGGAAGACCTTGGCGATCGATTTGTGATGGGTGCAGCGTGTGGCGAAGTATCCGCCGATCCAATGAAGCAGCGGATGGTTTCCGTCTGCTCCGGCGTGTTTGGCTTCCAGCCCGGTGGCGTAGTGCAGGCAGACCATCCCGCATCCGGCCTTCATGAGTTGGGTCAGATCGCTCATGATCCGATCGCGTTTCGGCATCACCTCCGGCGGAAAGAGATCTCCGATGAAGACGATGGTGGAAACCGCTTCCGGTGTCTTGTCGGGCCATTCGGTGAGCACATCAGTTTTGTGTCCCGCAGACGTCAGGCAGTGGGCGAGCAATCGGCCCCCCGCCATGACTTCGTGAGTTCCCGGCGGATGCTGGCTGGGTCCGACCACGACGAGAATGCGACGCGATTCGGGGGCGGTTGCGTGAGCGCCGAGTGCGAGCGTACCGAGTGCGGCGGCTGAGGTACCGAGAATCGTGCGCCGGGAGGGATGTTTCGTGTTCATGAGATGTCCAATGGGAAGAGAGAACTGTATTCGTACCAGACCGGATTCCGGGAATCAAAAGGATTCTGATTTAAGATTTCGGATTGTGCATCGAATAGCAAACGGAATCACAAAACGCATTGAGTCGTGCTCATGTCTGCTGCTGTCGAAATTGAACATGTGACGAAATCATTCACCAGTCAGATTGCTGTGGATGATCTCAGTTTGACGGTACCATCGGGTACGATTTATGGGTTCATCGGTCCGAACGGATCGGGCAAGACAACAACACTGCGCATGATCATGCGCATTTTTGTGCCGGACAGCGGTTCGATTCGCGTGCTGGGTGATGATTCGTGGCACTCGGCGGCGGATCGCGTGACGTATCTTCCGGAAGAACGCGGTCTTTACAAGAGTATGAAGGTGCGCGAGGTCATCCGCTTTTATGCGGAACTGAAAGGGATGCGTTCGCCGCAGAAGCGCATCGATGACTGGCTGGAGCGGATGGAGTTGACATATGCGGCGGATCGACGGGTCGATCAGCTTTCGAAAGGGATGTCGCAGAAGGTGCAGTTCATTTCGTCGGTGGTGACCGATCCGGAGTTGATCATTCTCGATGAACCGTTCAGCGGTCTCGATCCGGTGAACGAGAATCTTTTCCGGCAGGCGATTCTCGACCTGCGCAAGGAAGGCAAGACGATCATCTTCTCCACGCACAACATGGCCGTTGCCGAGCAACTCTGCGATTTCGTCTTCATGATCTACAAGGGCAGGAAAGTGCTGGATGGCACGCTGGATTCGATTCAGGATGTCTACGGTTTCGATACGCTGCGAGTCCGACTTGAGGGCGGATCGCTCGGAGGGATCGTGGGGGCGGAGAAGATCACCGACTTTGGCCGCTATCAGGAACTGCGATTGTCTCGGGGTGCGGATACGCAGCAGATCCTGCGCGAGTTGATGACCCGCGGCGCGGTGCGGCAGTTCGAGCAAACGCGGCCGACGCTGCACGATATTTTCGTTCGCATCGCCGATCCCAAAGAGTAGAACCATGCGGAAAATTCTGACGATCGCCAAACGCGAATACCTGGCCGGCGTGCGGACCAAAGCGTTCATCATTTCACTGGTCCTGATGCCGGTCATGATGGGCGGGAGCATCGTCCTGCAATTACTGACGAAGAAGCTCGACGACAACTCCGAGAAGACGTACGTGATTGTCGATCGCACTCCAGGTGGCACGATCGCATCCGCTCTCGAGGCGGATGTCGAGAATTACAACACGTACGTGATCAACGATCCCGAGACGGGCGAGCGCAATCACCCCGCCCTGAAGCTGGAAATCGCGACTCCAAGCGCCAATACGGACGAGGCGATGATGCAGCAGCGCTTCGAACTTTCGGAGCGGGCGCGCAAGAGTGAGATCGAGGCGTTTCTCGAGATCGGACCCGATGTCTTCACCACGCGATCCGATCCGAACCCCGAGTCCGCCGAAGATCCGCAATCCGTCCGCCTGCAGGCCAAGCGTCCGGGCGAAGGGTTCATCGGCCGCTATCTCGAACGCCGCATCAACAACATCATCCAACAAGTGCGATTCCAGCGTGAGAACGTCGATCCGGTGCTGGTGAAAGATATCCAGCAGGCGGTTCCTCTGCGGGCCAAAGGGCTCACCTCGAAGAATCCGCAGACGGGCGTGATTGAAGACTCCGCCGACGAGAAGCGGATGGCGAATTTTCTACTGCCGGGCGTGCTTATCGCGATCATGTTCGTGGTGATCATGTTCGGTGCGTCACCGGCGATGAACGGAGTCGTGGAGGAGAAAAGCCAGCGGATCGCGGAGGTGCTGCTCGGCTCGGTCACGCCGTTCGAATTAATGTCCGGCAAGCTCATCGGCCTCGTTGGTATTGCACTGACGACAGCGCTCATTTACTTCGGTGGCGGATACTTCGTCGCCGCCCGCTACGGCCTGACCGACGCCATCACGCCCTCGCTCATCTTCTGGTTCTTCGTCTTTCTCACGATGGCGTTGCTGATTTTCGGATCGGTCTTCATCGCAGTAGGCGCCGCCGCTCAGGACGTAAAAGACACGCAAGCGCTCCTGACACCTGTCATGTTCTTTCTCGTCATGCCCATGTTTGCAATCGGGCCGATCTTACTCGATCCGCACGGCAAGCTCGCAGTCATCTGCTCGCTTTTTCCCACGAGTGCGCCGATCATTCTTGTCGCCCGCCAGAGCGTTCCGCCCGGTGTGCCCATCGGCCAGCTGCTCGCCGGCATCGCCATCGTGCTCGCCACCACCGTCGGTTGCATCTGGGCGGCGGGGCGCATCTTCCGCGTCGGCTTCCTGATGCAGGGCAAATCGGCGAAGCTGAAAGATCTCTTCAGTTGGATCATCAAAGGGTGAGTGCGATCCGACTCGCGCAAACCATATCATAACTTTCTCGCTCTTGGAACTGACATGATTGGTCTCACGAGGTTGTCAACTCGATGACGTCTGAAGAATTACAGACTCTACTGGAACAGGTCCGCACGGGAGCAATTCCCGTCGAATCCGCCGCCAAACAACTGGCGCCCAGCACCGGGGAACTCGGCTTCGCCACGCTCGATTTCCATCGCCGCGAGCGCTGCGGATTTCCCGAGGTCATCCTCGCGATGGGCAAGACTACCGAGTGGGTGCTCGGTGTGGTTCGCCGGATGGTCGAAGCGGGTCAGGATTGTTTCGTCACGCGGGTTGATCCGGATCAGGCCCACGCTCTCGGCGAAGCGTATCCGCAGGCGGAGAACGATCGTCTTGCCCGGACCTTCTGGCTGCCTCAGCCAGGTGCGCGAGCAGCCGCGATCGGCGATGTGGTTGTGGTCACGGCCGGCACGGGCGATCTTCCGGTGGCGCACGAATCTCTGAACACCTGTCGAGTTATGGGCGTGAATGCCATGCTCATCGCCGATGTCGGCGTGGCGGGGATTCATCGCGTGCTCAAGCATTCGCAACGTCTTACGGAAGCGGACGCGATCATCGTCTGTGCGGGGATGGACGGCGCTTTGCCGAGCGTGGTCGGCGGACTGGTCGATTGCCCGGTCTTCGCGGTGCCCACGAGCATCGGCTACGGCGCATCGTTCGGCGGACTGGCGGGCCTTCTGACGATGCTCAACAGTTGTTCGGCCGGTGTAGCGGTGTTGAATATCGATGCCGGGTTCAAGGCGGGCTATGTCGCCTCCCTCACGGCCCGCCGGATTGCGTCGAAGGCGGCTCGTTAGGATTTCATCAGCGCGAGATCCAGCGCCCAGCATCCGCGCACATGCAGCGGATGATGCCGGAGATGGTCGAGCCACGTCCGATCCGGGCAATCGGCATCCTCGAGCGCATCCGCAAGGATCGGCAGACGGTCGAACGCCTGATCCGCCTGAACACCGCATGCGATCGCGCGGGCAGATTCAGGAATTTGAAAAGGCTTCCCGTCCGGTAGCATCAATCCTCCACCCACAAAGCGCGGCTGAATGCGATACTCGTGCCCCGGAGGCGAAAATAAGTCTCTCAGGATTCGGCAGAGAATCAAATCGAAACTCTCTTCCTTCTTTGACACAATCAGCTTGCCGGATTCCAGGAGCGTTTGCAGACTCTGCTGCGTATCCGCCGCCAGCACCGCGAGGATGGCGCGAAGAATCAGATCCGGAGTTCCGAACACCAACTCCTGATGATGATCGCGGGCATAGACTTCGACAAGTTGTGCTTCGGTCTTCAGAAACGTGGATGGGTCCATCTCACCATCAATAAACCGCTCGCAATTCTCGACCGCCTTCCGAAGTGCATCATTGGTTTGGTTCTTCAATAAGTGGTGGCCCGCCGCACACAAGAACAAGTGAAACTTCCGACCGCTAAACCTGTTCCCAAGCGCGCGAATCAGATCGTACGGCTTCCGCGAGCGATCCCAGTCCTCGACCGTCATGTCCGCCGTCCCCGCGATTGCTGAAATACCGCCAGCAAATCACTCTCGTCCGTATTCGGGATCGGCTTATCAACCGGCGGCGCCGATCGACCGCGCAACGGCCCACGCGAAATGACCCAGTCCAGAAATTCTTCGCACCGCCAAGAGTTCACCTTCGCCCGCCGTGCGGCTTCCTTCAACCGCGAATCATTCGAAACCACGACCCAATCCCGCTTCGGTCGCTTCAAAAGTGTTTCGATCTCGTCATCCGCGGTTCGATCACTCGAAAACAGAACCGTAACCTGATCGGAAATCGTATCCAGCTGCGAACCGGCTTTGGGATGCCCGTCAAAGACGACCGTCATCGGCGTTTGTTTATTCCGCGAAACCTCGCTCAACCAGCTCACGAAGCGCATGCGGATCGGATCAATGGGAGCTCGAACTCGACTGGTCAAGTAGCCGGATGCATGCATCAGATTCTGACCGTCGATGATAATCTTCACGTCAGCTCTTTCCTCGCTTGAGCGCAATCAAAATGGTCTCTTTCGTGGACTCGTACCCGGTCGGGCGCGGCTGGCCGGGCATTGCCAGATGGAGCTTCAGGCTATCCCCATTCAGTTCATAGATCCCCAGATAGATCCCCTGCTCGCTCTTCGGTCCGCCGTCGATCGTCACATCGATTTGCTTCTTAGCTTCATCGAGTTTGTAAGCCGCGATGCGCCCCGCCACGATCGACTCGGTATCGAACGTGATCCGCTGGATATTCTCTTTAAGCGTTTGCGCGAGTTCCGCACCCGATGTCGATTCCTTGACCAGCAGCCACTCACCGAGCAACGCATTTTTTTTGGCCGCCGCCGGTTCGTCCGCGACAAGAGTCGTTGCAAACAGAACGAACACAATTCCCAGGGTCAGCATCTTCATGGTTCCATCCTTCGAAACTTTCGGTGACAATGGAAAAAAGATCGACGCGCGAAGCCCGATTCTCACACTTTATCAGCACGGACGCCGTTGTCAGGGATTTGGTATGAAGTTTCCATCGCTTTTGGTCCGGCCGATCGATCTGCGGGAACCGTCCGAATTGCTCAGGGCGTATGCCGAAGGCGACCACGACGCTTTTGAGGAATTGGTCACACGATTCGGGCCGCTCGTGCTCTCGTGCTGCCGCCGGATTCTCGGACATGCAGACGACGCGGACGACGCCTTTCAATCGACGTTCCTGATTCTCGCGAAAAAATCGCACTCCATCGCGCACCCGGAACGGCTGGCGGGGTGGTTGCACTCGGTGGCGACGCGGGTCGCGACGGAACTGCGGAAGTCGCGCACCGCCACCCACCGTGTACCCGATGATCTCGCACCGTTCGGAAAACCGATTCTGGCCGGCGATGTCGTAATTGAGCGAACGGAAGAGATTCAGGCACTTGATGAGGAAATTTCACGACTTCCCGATCACTATCGGTTGCCCGTCATCCTGTGCGAATTGCAGACCCGGAGCCGCAGCGTGGTGGCGCGGGAACTTCGCATCCATGAAGGAACCTTGTCCAGCCGGCTGGCGATGGCGCGGAAAATCCTCGCCCGCCGCATGAGCCAGCGGGGCTTCTCCTCCTTCTGCCTGACCGGACTCGTGACATCAACGGCGGTGGCTCAAATGCCCGGCCACCTGGCGACAAGCAGCTTGCCGTCGGCCTGCTCAGAAACCGCACACCAACTTGCCAAGGAGGTTATGAACATCATGATCATTGCAAAAATCAAAACGTTTGCCACCGCTACATTGGTCGCGATGCTGACCGTCGGAAGCGCCATCAGCATTCCGTACGGGTTGCCGGGTGCGTCGATCGCTCAAGCTGAGGACCCCGTCAAAAAACCCAGTGAGAAAGAAATCGAAGCCCTGATCCTGAAGCTTGGATCGTTCCAGTTCAAGGATCGCGAGGCCGCCGAGCAGCAACTCAGGAACATGGGTCCGCAGATTCTCAAACAGGTGGAAAACGGACGGCGGAACGATGATCCGGAAATCGCGGATCGCTGTGCGAAACTCGTGACGCACTTCCGCCGGATGCAGCTGATAGACCATGTCCGGAATGACAATCTTGCAGTCAAAGCGCCGAGCGATTTTCCACTTTGGGATCATTTCAAAGCCGTTGCGGGGACAAGTAAAAGCAGCCGCGATCTTTTCATCAAAATGATTCAAGACGATGAACGATACCGTCTGCTGGATGAATCGGATTCGCAGAAAAAGAAGGCGGAGAACAATTATTCGCAACTCGTCGCGGGTCTGGCGGAACGCGGGTGGAAGAACTGGCAGCCGGAAGGAAACGAAACCCCGCCGGCGCCGACGATCGCCGAGATCGCCACCGCACTCTACCTGGGAACGATCGATACGACAGCGGATGTGAACGTGGATCGCAACGGCCGCAAGGCACCCGCCGAACGATTCGCACTGCTGGGAGCGGAGTTCTATCGCGACGGACTGAAGAGCGCTTCGAGCGAACCGCTCAAAAAGCTTTATGTGGGGTGGCTGTCGCAAAGAAAGAATCCGGATGTTCTCCAATATGGTCTGGATCGGACTTTGGGTTGGTCGATTGACGGGGCATTGCCGATCGCCCGACGAATCCTCAAAGAGGAAAAGACGCCGATGAAACTCCGGATTTCGGCGATGACCGTGGTCGGGAAATTCGGCAGCGACAGGGAGGACGGTTCGACGATGAAAAAATTTTGGGATGATGAGACCGTAATCCATCAGGTCAAGGTCAACGGTCAGACTCTGGAGACGCAGATCCGCGATGTCGCGATCGCCGTCGCACTGAACCTCAAGGGGAAGAAGCCGAGTGCGTACGGTTTCCGCACGTTTACTGGAATCGCGTTCGACTGGGGTCAGACGGCGTACAACGGGAGTTTCAGTGCGTTTCCCACCGGATTCGCGAGCACCGACGACCGCAACGGCGCCCACGATCGGGCATACGCAGTGATCGGAAAGTCGAAGTGAACTCCTACCGTAAATGTGGACAATTGATCATTACACTTATCCAATCGATAAGGACTCCGCCACGAGCGCGAGCAGCACGTGGCGGAGTCCTCCTCAATGAGTGATCGAAAGTCAAACGAAAGGCGAATAAGGGAGTAAGTCTTTACAAAGTAAAGGGAAATTCACTTCTTCAGATGTTCAGAGTTTGTACAGCCTCATAACCGGTACAAAGAGCCACTCACAATCCTCTCATAGTTGCTGAAAGACTAGTAAGGCCGTGTTCGGGTGCCTACAATCGGCATCACAGGCAATTCTTCTCCCGGTTGCCTATTTTAAGGGAAATCGATTCCCGTCATTTTTCCTGTTCTGATGAGGCTTATCGTGATCCGCACCTTGAAACGACACTGGCCTGTCGGGATTTTGGCCTTACTGCTCTTTGCAGTAGCGGCGACCCCCGGTCGTTCCGACCAGAAAAGCGACATTGCGGCAATTGAGAAGCAGATTGCCGAACTCAAGAAGAAACTTGAGGAAGCGAAAGCGCAAACGACACCGTCGCTCAAGTCCGCGAACGGAGCACTTCCTGAGGAAGTCCTGAAGGCGATGACGTGGCGGAACGTCGGTCCGGCCAACATGGGCGGACGGATCACTTCGATTTCGGTTTACGAATCGGATCCGAGCATTTTCTATATCGCAACCGCATCCGGTGGACTGTTGAAAACCACGAATAACGGCATCACGTTCGAGCATCAGTTCGACCGCGAAGCGACCGTTTCCATTGGCTCGGTGGCGGTCTGCCAGACGAATCCGGATCTGATCTGGGTCGGCACGGGCGAAGCGAATCCGCGGAACTCGGTGAGCTACGGCGACGGCGTTTACAAGAGCACCGATGGTGGTAAGAAATGGACGAACATGGGGCTCAAGAAGTCCTTCTCGACCGGCAAGGTTTTGATTCACCCCAAGAATCCCGATGTTGTGTACGTCGGAACACTGGGTCGTCTGTACGGCGAGGGCGGTGATCGGGGCGTTTTCAAAACCGAAGACGGTGGAAAGACCTGGAAGCAGAGTCTCGACCTCGGTACGAAGTCCGGCATCATTGACATGGTGATGGATCCAAACGATCCCAATATCATCATCGCCGCGGCGTGGGAGCGCAAGCGTGACGAGTTCGACGGGTTCTTCGGCGAAGCGCCCGTTCCCGATTCGTATGGACCGATTGTGACGCACGGCGAAGGCGGCGGTCTTTACAAAACGGCCGACGGCGGAACGACGTGGAAGAAGATCAACGATCCGAAAACGAACAACGGCAACGGCCTTCCCACGGTGAAAACCGGCCGGATGGGACTGGATTATTCCCGCAAAACCAAGGGTCTGCTTTATGCGATCATCGACACGGAGAAAGTCGGAACTGGCGATGCACCGCGTCAGGTTTACATGGGAATCGTCGGCGAAAGCCTTCCGAATGATGGCGGCGCCAAGCTCAATGAAATCACGCCCGATGGTCCAGCCGATAAGGCAGGACTGAAGTCGGGTGACGTCGTCATCAAAGCGGAAGGGAAGCCGGTTGCGAAGTACGAAGATCTGGTTGAATTGATTCAGGCAGGCAAAGGCGGCGACAAGATCAAGCTGACGGTCAAACGCGATGGAAAAGAGATAGATCTCGTTGTGACATTAGCGGATCGTCCACTTCAGGGTGGTGCCGCTGGTGGTGGCCGGGGCGGAGCGGGAGGTGGAGGACGCGGGGGCCGTGGCGCGGGCGGAAACGCGCCGACGCCGCGTCCGATTGCCGGGTTCCGCTTGGCGGCGGGAACTGCGGGTGTCAAGGTGGGCACCGTGACGGATGGTGGACCCGCTGCGAAAGCCGGAATCAAAGAAGGTGATGAGATCACGGCGGTCGATGGCAAAGCCGTCAAATCGCCGGACGAATACATCGCCGCGATCGGCAACGAGCGTAAAGTCGGCGATAAGGTCAAGCTCTCGATCGTGCGTGATTCGAAGAAAATGGACGTCGAGATTGTGTTGGCTGCCCCGCCTGCGATTCCGGGTGGCGCAGGAACACGTACGATTCTGATGCCAGGATTTGCACCCGATTTCACGAACCGGGATTCGCTGAAAGTCGGCAATGTTCTGAAGGACAGCGCCGCTGAAAAAGCCGGCATCAAAGTTGGAGATACGATTGTGGAAGTCGACGGAAAACCTGTTGATAACCGACGGGATTTCCAGTCCGCACTTCGAACCGGGCCGAATGAAGACAGTCCCCGAAAGGCCGGCGACAAAATCAAGTTCAAGATCAAACAGGGTGAAAAAGCCCTCGACGTGGAACTGGCATTGGTCGATATGCCCCTTCAAGGAATCGGCGGCGGCGGCGGTGGCGGCGGCATCGCACGCGGTCCTTCAGCCAACAAGCCCTATGCGCTGGGTCTGGGTGGTCAGCAACCCAACGGCCAAGACCGTCAGGGCAAAGACGGTGATCAAACCGGTGGTGTCTACAAATCGACCGATAATGGTGAAACTTGGAAACGTGTCAACAGTTTGAACCCGCGACCGATGTACTTCAGCGTCATTCGCGTTGATCCTACGGATGACCAGACACTGTACGTGATCGGTGATGTACCCGTCCTTTGGAAAAGTACTGACGGTGGACGGCGTTTCGTCCGAGGTCAGTCCGAAGGTGTCCATGCCGACGGCCATGCTCTCTGGATCAATCCCAGAAACGGCAAGCACATGATCATCGGTTGCGACGGCGGTTTCTACATGACTTACGATACAGGCGCACACTGGGAGCACCTGAACCATTTTGCTCTCGGGCAGTTCTATCATGTCGCGGTCGACAACAAGCAACCGTACAACATCTACGGCGGCTTGCAGGATAATGGTAGTTGGGGCGGACCGAGTCGAACACTTCGTTCGTACGGACCAATCAATGAAGACTGGGTTTATGTCAGCGGCGGAGACGGCTTCGTTTGCCGAGTCGACCCCACCGACCCGGATCTGGTGTATACGGAAAGCCAGGGCGGAAATATCAATCGTCGCAATTTCCGCACCGGTGAACGCGGGTTCATCCGGCCTCCGTCGGGACAAAATCAGGAACGGGATCGCTTCAACTGGAATACCCCGTTCATTCTTAGTAGCCACAATCCGAGCATTTTCTATTGTGCCAGCCAATTCGTTTACAAGTCGGTGAAGAAGGGCGTGGCGCTCAAGAAGATCTCTCCTGAAATCACGCGATCGAAAGCGGGCAGCGGAACCGCGTTGTCCGAATCGCCGCGAAACCCTGATATCATCTGGGCGGGCACGGACGACGGCTTCGTTTGGGTGACTCGCGACGGCGGTAACAAGTGGACCAACGTAACCGAGAACCTGCACAAGGCCGGCGTACCCGGTTACCGCTGGGTCGCTTCTCTCGAAGCATCGCGTGATGCGGACGGCCGTTGTTACGTTTGCCTTGATGCCCACCGGTCGAACGATGACAAGCCGTACCTCTTCGTCACCGAAGACTACGGCGCGACCTGGAAACCGCTTGCCGGTGGACTCCCGCAATTTGGCAGCACACGCGTGCTCCGCGAGGATATCGTCAACAACAATATTCTGTACTGCGGAACCGAATTCTCGGCGTTCGTTTCGATCGATCGCGGAAAAACCTGGGGCAAGCTCGGCGGGAATCTGCCGACGGTTGCCGTGCACGAGTTCGCACAGCCCACAACCGCAAGCGAAATCGTCATCGGGACTCACGGCCGCAGTATCTGGGTCATGGATATCAACAGTCTGAGGCAAATGAATGACAAGACTCTGGCTGCCAAAGCGACGCTCTTCGATCCGGCACCGGCCATTCGCTGGCGGTCCGGAACCGGAGCCCAGTCACCGTACAGCGCCAGCGACAAGAAATTCGTCGGCACGAATCCTCCGAACGGAGGACAGATCGAGTATCTGCTCACCAGCCCGGCCAAGAGTGTGAGCCTGAGGGTTTATGATGTAACCGGCAAGTCGGTCGGTTCATTCCCCCGAGTGGAGAAGACCGCCGGATTGCACCGCGTGAACTGGTCGCTGGCCGGTCAGCGTGGAGGAGTCAATCCCGGTATCTACAAGGTGACACTCGTGGTCGACGATGTGGAGCAATCCAAGCCGATACGAGTTGAAATGGATCCCAACGCTCCGCGAGATATCGTTCTGATTGATGGCGAGGAACTGGAACCGGAACAGCCGATCAATCCTTTCAAGCCCATGAAAATCCCGGCCATCATCGACAATTGATCGATGCGGACCAAACGAAATGCCCACCGGATCCGGTGGGCATTTTTATTTCCCAAGCGTTACCATCATGGCTTCGGCTGCCCAATAGTCCGTGCGGAATTTCACCATCAGTCCGCGGCGCCCACACGGGCGTCGACAATCGAAAACAGATACGATTCCGGATCATCGCGATTGAGCTTCAAGGTTCCAATGATCTTGACGGGTGTCTTCACCGCATCCGTGACTTTCCCCGGAGTCAATTCCACAAGCACCAGACCGTTCGGATCCGGCAACTCGCAGAACCAGCATCCAATCGGAAATTCGGTGAACAGAAAGGTCGAGAGATCCGTGTCGGCCGAAGTGGGTCGCACGTACCCGACGATCGAAACTGATTTCCCGTCACACTGATCCACGAACTTCAAATGCGTCGGCGGAAAGCTTTTTCCGACAGTCGTCTCGGCGAGTGCGAGCCACGGCAGTTCTGTCGTCCCATCCGGAATGATTCGCGGGAGCTTGGATTCGTCGAAATTCCTCGCCAGCGGTCGATTGGAACGGAATTTCAGACTACCACGATCGGTCGACACATGCTGACGGCGATCGAGTTCCTCGACCGTAGCACGCCAGAGCGTGCGCTTTTTCCTCAGGGTTTCGGATTTCATTCCGAATTCCGTCACACACCCATCAAGGATGTTGGCTGCGGTCCGGACATCACCAGTGCGATGCGCGATCTCCGCAAGCTGCCACAGCAAGCGTCCATCGGCCGGGAGCCAGAGCGCCAACTGCTGAACGATCGCCGCATCCGGTTCCTTCTCAAACAAAGCATCCGGCGCATCGGCTGGCGCCTTACCTTCCCGTCGTCGGAGCTTCACCAGTTTGAGGTGGGCCGCTTCGGCGGCTCGCTCGTTCGCCGGCGCCAGCTCAACCGCATCGCTAAGTGCGAACTCCGCCTGTTCGAGGTCGCCTGCCAATTGCCAGGCGATGCCGAGATTCGCTGCCAGATGAAAATGCCTGGGGAATTGGCGGGCGGCTGGGCGCAGCACTTCTACCGCACGTTCATACTTTCCGAATCGGATAAGCAGCGCACCGTAATCAGCGAACTCGTCCGCCGTCAGTTTTCTGGTTCGTGCCTCGCTCTCCAGTTTGTTCAATGACTCCGCATATGTCTGCGCCACCAGCGTGATCGTCTTGGGGACCGCGATGATTCGAAGCGAACGTTGATCAGACAAAAATCCACGCCACTTGGCGGGCAACGGATTCATTTTTTCACCTGAGTAATACAACCCTGCCGCTGATGGTGATGCAAACACGGCCAGCAGAAACAGTCCGATCAGAAGTCTCATTCGTCACCTGTGGATGGTTCCAATACCCAGAGAGTTCCCTCGCTATCCAGCCACCATTCCGTCTGGTCCGGAGGGCGCACCATGAGTGCGAGATTCTCATCGATCCGAACGCGCTCGCCCGGTTCGAAGGTCAGACCGGTCTCGCGCAGATACCCGAGGATACCGCTCAGGAGATGGAAATTGCGTTCACCTTCGGAATGATCATTCGAGTGGATGGCGAGATTCGGCAGATTGAAGCGCGGGCAAGCGAACGTCCGCATCCAAACTCCGGGAACGTTCGTCAGTTCCATTTTCACAAAACCGCCATAGAGGAACGGCATCGGAAGTCCGCGGAGCGTTGACAGCATGTCCTCATCGGGATCGTCTGGCGTGAGCGCGAAACTCGCAACGGCCGCGCGAGCTTCCTCGTTCAACGTGACGATGGCACCAAACAGGCTCAGTGCGCCTGCGACACAGGATAGCGCTACGTAGTGTTCGAGCGGATCGGAATGTGTACCGGCGTAATACAGCAAGACGTGCGCTTTGTGCTCGCGAGCACGTGCCTTGAAATCCGGCGGCAGCAAGGCGGGGCGAAGGCAGCTTTCCATGGCATTCGCTGGCAAGGGCACATCAATGGCCAGCACTTTGACCACATGATCCGCCCAGGAAATCAAACCTACGAGGACCGGTACCGGACGGGATTTTGAGAGTTCATCATGAATGAATGGAAAAGTTTTCGTCGGATGCAGTTCGACGTTCACCGACTCCAGTGACAGATGGAATTCCCGGATAGCGGCCGTGAGCGCTTCAGAATTCAACTCCTTCAAGTCAGAGAAGAGCAGCTGCAACGATGCGGGATTTGCCCCCGACGGCGAGCAAAATCGTTCCTGAAAGTTCATTCTGCCATCATAGTCACTTTTGGCCGGAACTTCTCTTCTGATTGAAGATCGCCGGATCGAAGGGATCGCCCGGATTCGCAGGCGCGGCCACTGTTGGTGTTGCAGGGACTTGCGGTGGAGGAACTGTCGCGACGGGAACACCGACACTCTGAGGGATTGGTCTTCCCACGATCCCAACCACCGAACCGGGTAACGATTTTGGTTCCTGAGTCATTGGCAAAGGATCTCTTGGTCCAAATCCCCTCATGAGATTTGGATCGTATTTCCGTGGCGGCAGAGCGGTGAGGACCCAGTTCTGAAGATTGAGATATGCCGGTTGTTCGCGATTCACGAACGCCGCTCGCTTTTGCCCTCCATGCAGAGTCACGGCATAGCGGAGAAGCGGACTGGCGAACGAATCCTCTGGATTCAGATGATTCTGAACGACTTTGAGATTCGCGGCCGTTGCCTCGGGATTGGAAAATCCCGGTGTGATCCGACTCAGACGGAAGGTACCTGCATAATCTTCAACAGCATGACAAACCGCACATTGATTGGTGAGGATCGGCTGCACTTTCGTGGCAAACGTCACCGCCGCGCCGGTAGCCAGTTCCACCATCGCTGGCGTTACTGCCGTTTTTTGAATAACCGGTCTTCCGGTGGATGGAATCACGGAAGTAGTGTTGTTCAAGCGAGTGATCTGCTCTTTCAAGGACTGATTTTCCGGAGCGAGCGCTAGGGCTGCCTTCGCATGTCTCATCGCCTGGTCACGCATTCCAACCTTTTCGCACCAGTCCGCAAGCTGACGCGCACCGTCCAATGATTGCGTATCCACCTTCGAGACCGCGAACTGATAGGCGGCATCTCGCGAATCACCAATGAACGCCACTTGCTGCGCGGTCGCCAGCCGCGCCGAACCCTTCGTGGGTGTCACGCGGATCACGCCTTCGAAGCGCTCGACGACACCCTCCAGCAGGCTGCCGTCATCCAGAATGACAACTTGGGATTTCGGCGATTCCGCACGAATCGAAGCGATCGATAGCACAACGATCGCGACAGAGTAGAGGCGATGCATTTTCATGGCCAAGGCTTATAACGTTATTGGTCTACGAGTCAACGGGAAGTGAAGGATCAGTCGCCCGAGTTCATCTTGCCTGGACGTGGTGATTGGTTATAGATGGGTGATGTAGCCCATCGAATGGGGAAAGTCATGAGTGAAGCGTCAAAAGTGCGTTTGCGATCGGAAGAACTGGAAGCCCGCGACGTTCCGGCGGCGGCTCCGATCTTCGCCGTCAGCGGCGGTGTGGGTGGTCCGCCTCGCGTACAGGTGTTCAATGTGACAACCGGTACTCAAGTGGCCGATTTTCTAGCATTCGAAAATACGTTTACGGGCGGAGTGAATACCGCCGTCGGCGATGTGAACGGCGACAATGTGGCCGATCTGATTGTCGGAGCCGGTGTGGGGGGCGGACCGCGTGTTCGCGTGTTCGATGGCCGGGCATTCTCCGCCGGATTCAACTTTCCGCGTGCGCCACTCGATGGAACAAGTCAACCGGTCCAACTGATTGTGATTGCGGATTTCTTCGCGTTTGAAGATTCACAACGTGGTGGAACGACCGTGGCAACGGGGAATTTCTTCGGCCCGACGAACTCGGATCTTGTGATCGGCGCCGGGCCTGGAGGCGGACCGCGCGTACGCATTCTCGATGGCGCGGCCGTGACACAGCAAGGTCGTACGTTCACGAGCAACATTCTTGGCGATACGGTGGCGAATTTCTTCGCCTTTGAACCCAGCTTCCGAAATGGCGTTAACGTAGCCGCAAGTCCGGTACCGTTTGGCGGGCTGGCATTTTCAACTCTCGTCGTCGCGCCGGGATTTGGTGGCGGCCCGCGAGTTCGAGTCCTGAGCGGGGCACCGATTGCCGATCTTGGTCTTTTGTACACCAGTTTCGATACCGATCAGGCGATCGCGGATTTCTTTGCTTTTAACCAGAATCAGCGAAGCGGCGTGAATGTGGCGGCTGCGGACTTCAATCGCGATGGATTCTCGGATGTCGTGGTCGGCACCGGAGTCGGAGTCACCGGTGCCTTCACAGTGTTTAGTGGTGCTTCCATTCTAGCCGGTAACTTTACGGGAAATCAGGCGGGCGACATTCTCGATCAAGCCTTCCTGAGTAATTACACGAATGGTGTGACGGTGGGTGCAGCGATCATCCCGAACGGTGTCAATAACGGTTTCCTGATCACGGGGACGGGTGGTCAGGGAACGATTGGTCAGGCCGATGTTTCTCAATTCATCTTCGGTCCCGGGTTTCTCCAGCGCCAACTGGTTTACAGCATTCTCTTTGATCCGAACTTCGTGGGCGGAGTGTTCGTGAGCGTTTGACAACGTCCCGACCACAACTGGTCATTGAAGTTCCAGTACTCGGGTTCAAACGTGCTGAAAGTGCCATTCGGCTCATTGGCACGATTATTGCCCCATGATGAGTGTCACCCTCATCATGGAGTTCAAGATGCGTCGTGGTTTCACTCTTATCGAGTTGCTGGTCGTTATCGCGATCATTGCCATTCTGATTGGTTTACTGCTTCCCGCTGTTCAAAAAGTGCGCGAGGCGGCTGCTCGTACGAAATGCCAGAACAACATTCGCCAGCTCGCCCTGGGCGTGCATAACTACGAGTCGGCCCATCAACGATTTCCTCCCACAATGCTGGCTCCGATCGGGACCACGTTTACGAGCAATAACGGATCCTGGGGCGTGCATGGACGAATTCTTGCCGAGATCGAGCAGGCGAACGCACTCGTCCAAATTAACCTGGAACAAGCTTGGGATCAGGGCACGAATGCGGCTTCCGGTGTGCCAACCACGCGAATCCCGACGTTCATGTGCCCCAGCGAAGTGAACGACACGGTTCGAGTCAAAAACGGACTACCCTTTGTCTACCCGCAAAACTATGGTTTCAATGCCGGATCGTGGTTCGTCTGGAATCCCGCCAACAATCAGGGCGGAGATGGCGTCTTTTTCCCCAACGCCCGCGTCACGATGACCGGGATCAGCGATGGTACGAGCAACACGCTGATGATCTCGGAAGTCAAAGCATACACACCTTACTCCCGCAACATGACAGCGGCACCGCCGTTAACACCGCCACCCGCGACCGACCTGCCCGGTTCGCTGGCGTTCGTGCAATCACAGATTCTCGCCGCTCCAGATCTCAAACTGGGACCGAACACGAACGACAACACGGGCCATACCGAATGGCCTGATGGTCGCGTGCACCATACGGGCTTCACCACGACGCTCCCGCCGAATACCAAAGTGACGGTCACGGTGGGCGGTCTGCAATACGATGCTGACGTGAACTCGCGCCAGGAAGGGAGCAGCACAACAATTCCGACGTGTGCCGCAATCACCAGCCGGAGCTACCACAGCGGCGGAATCGTCAATGTGGCGTTGATGGATGGTTCGGTGCGGAGTGTGAATTCGTCGATCAGTCTTGTCGTGTGGCGTGCGTTCGGTACGCGTGCGGGTGGCGAGATCGCATCATTCGATTGAGAGCGTTTCCCCGCCGGCGCGTGTACTGGCAGCGGCGAGAGTTGGCAGCGGGATCGTATCACGCAGAAACCGGACGGAGCCATCCGCCATCGCGAAATTCGCTCCACCGGTATGCTGACTGCCCCAGCTGGAAGTTCGTGCGAACCACGCATCAGAAAGCTGAGCCCAGTCAATAACCGGCGGTGGATTCGGCGCGTACGATCCTTCATCGTAGACGATTGGGAACTCGTAGTTGATTGTCGCAGCGGCACCGCACGTGACATGCGCGATGGCCCACGGCGAAGGCGGAGCCGCCCAGAACATGTACTGATTCAAACTCTGAATCGGCGGATCGGGTGTTGGCTGGATCGTCGCGCCAAACCAGGAATTCATCGGCCCATCGACGGGGATCCGCTCTCCAAACAGAATCGTGTTCGATGTTCCGTCGCGAATATCGCCGTGTCGGACGGCGGTGCGGTTGGGAACCGGCTGACTGGATGGACCCGTCTCGTGGAACATCCCGTCTGCCGTCGCCTTGCTGGCCGGAAACGTTCGTGTTCCGCCGTTTCCGGCGTAAGTTGAAATCGCCGACGTACTGCTTCCGACAATGATCGGATTGATATCGATCGATTCCGCAGGACAGACGAGCACACTCAGCACGGTTGCGCCCGGCGAACTGGCGTTGGCGGTGTTTGTTGCGGGGCTGATGAAGTTCCAGCGGTCGTAGAGTGGTTTCTGTTCCAGATACTGTAGCAATTCGACAAACAGCGATGTGTATTGCCCGTTTCGACCCGGATGCGCAAGCCCCGGCGGAAACGCGCTCACCGCCGATTCATGCGAATGCGCCGCCAGCGCGAGCTGCTTCAGGTTATTCGTGCACTTGATCCGAGCCGCCGCCGCACGCACCTTCTGAACCGCCGGCAGAAGCAATCCGATCAGGATCGCGATGATCGCAATCACCACCAGCAATTCGATGAGCGTGAATCCGCGGCGTTTCATAACTCACTCCATGTTTCCTGACATCTTACCCGATCTTCGACTCAATGGGAAAACGTGAAGTGCCCCTTCGCACGTTCCGCACTCATCGTTCAGAACGGTTGTGCGGATCGTCCGGTTATTTCTTAAGCTGATATGCCTTGATTTTACGGTCCAGCGTCGATCGCTCGATCCCGAGCAGCGCCGCCGCCTGCGACTTGTTCCAGCCGGTATGCTCAAGCGTTTCACTGATGTGACGCTTTTCCAACTCCTCCAGAGTCTGTGGTTCGAATGCACGATCCGATTGATTCTGGAATAGCGGCGCCAGCCAGATATCGGCCTCCTCGATCGACGGGCCCGTACACAACACCACGGCACGCTCAATCACGTTCCGCAATTCGCGGACATTGCCCGGCCAATCGTACTCGGACAATTTCCTCAGTGCCCCAGGCGAAATCTCTCTCAGCCTCCGCCCCGTTTCACGCGTGTAATGTTGAAAGAAATGCAGCGCCAACAGAGGAATATCTTCGGTCCGGTTCCGCAGCGGTGGCACGTCGATCTGCACGACCTGCAACCGGAAGAAGAGATCTTTCCGAAAGGTGCCATCGTGCACCGCCTCTTCCAGCGGACGATTCGTCGCCGCAACCACACGCACATCAACCCGGATCGGCGTATTCCCGCCCACGCGTTCAAACGCCTGCCCTTCCAGCACCCGTAACAACTTCGCCTGCGTTCCGACGCTCATCTCGCCGATCTCGTCCAGAAAGATCGTCCCGCCGTCCGCCGATTCGAACTTACCAATCAACCGCTCCGTCGCACCCGTGAACGCCCCTCGCTCGTGACCGAACAGTTCGCTCTCCAGTAGCGTTTCCGTCAGTGCGGCACAGTTCAGGCAGATGAACGCCTCGTCCTTTCGCGGTCCGGAGTTGTGGATCGCCCGCGCGACGAGTTCTTTACCCACGCCGCTCTCACCTCGGATCAGTACCGTGGTTCGCATCGGTGCCACGCGAGAAATCTGCGTTTCAATCTGCCGGATCCCGTGGCTTTCGCCGATGAGATCGCTCTGGAGCTGAAAGCGATCTTTAAGAGATTTGACTTCAGCTGAAAGCCCGGTCTCACGCCGCAGTCGTTGCCACGCGATCCCCAGTTGTCTCGCAACGGCGAGGACGAACTCAAGATCATCGTTATTCAGCGGGCGAAACTGTGTCGTGGAATAAATGTGCACCAGCCCCAGAAGTTCCTCATCCGCAATGACGGGCGCGCAGATCAGACTCGCTGCTTTCAGATCGTTCACGCTGTCCCGATTCTTGAGGTCCTTCTCGGAGGCGACATCCTCCGCCAGCACCGCCTGACGCGTTTCCAGCACTTCGGAACTCACAAAGCTGGAGACCTTATGATACGTCTGTGGTCGCGCGGATCGTGTGCGATAAGCGATCAGTTCGGTTTCCTGATCCGCCACATTCGAGAGGACTGCCGCAACTTCCGCCGGCGTCCCCGCGAACAGACTGGACAGGACGCGATCCGCCAGTTCCGCGGGCGTCGTCGATCGTGCACTCTCAAGCGCCAGTTCATAGAGCAGCGAGACCGCCTCGGTCGAGGAAACATGCCGCCCGCGATTCAGTGCAACTTCGATCGTCTGGGAACTCACCTCCGGCTTTTTGGTCGCCAGATACTTGGAACTGCCAATCCTGGAGCGGATCGCGATCTCGGTTTGAACAGGATCGGAATGCGATGGCTGACTGGTGGGAAGGTCGGTCAGATCGTTCAGGAACAGAAACCGCGAGTTCCCGAAGCGGATGCGATCGCCGGATTCCAGCTTTTGTTCCTTCGTCAATCGCTCTTCGTTGACATGGGAACCATTCAGACTTTTCAGATCGCGAATATACCAGGCGTTGTCGAAGAAGTAGATCTCCGAATGATCGCGGCTGCAGCGGTCATCGCGAAGTGGAATCCGATTGGAATGAGCACGGCCCAGCGTATAGCGAATGGACGAACTGAGCGGAAGGGTTTCCCCATAACCGGTATCCAGACAAGCGACCAAATAGCCCTCGGGAGAGTCCGCCATTGCCGTTTGTACCTCGATCGATCAGCCGTAATGGACCCAGTCCAGGATTTCCGCCAGTTGCAGGAGCCAGGGCGAACGCCACGGATTCGCACCCGGATAGAACACCGAGATCACGGAGAACGCAAGCAGGAGCAGAGCAAGCCCGCGGCCCCAGCGGGACTTCGCCAGCCCCTCCGCTCCCCGCAGCAGGCCGAAAAGCCAGAGCGGAGTCAGCCACATCAGCCAGCGTGCAGTGGACGTATTTCCACCATAATTATAACTTTTCGTACGAGTCAGATAGAACGCAAACACCACCACGGAGATCACGAGCGCGATTCGCCCTAATAGTCGTAAGCGCACCTCGCTCGCGGATCGCGCCAAAATCATCAACCCCGCCAGCCCGATGAACCAGACCGGAGTCAGACTGAACCAGCCGTGATGCCCCAGCAGCAGGTTGAACGCATAGACCGGAGTCGATTGATCGTTAAAATCGATTCCACGTGCACCTGGAAGTTCGACCTTCAGCCAGTGGCTACCGGGATAGCGATACCAGGCGTTCCCGAACTCCGCATACGCCGGCGAAAGCGTGCCCATCGCCCAATAGTTGCAAGCCAACAGCGCGACGACCGGGATCAACGCACCTGGTAGAAAAAACACCACCGCCCGCCGGACGTTGGAGATCGCAAGCGCCATCCCTATTGCCGCAACCAGCGACGCGGCCGGAAGTTCGAACGTAAAGGCCATTCCCGCAAAGAATCCGCTTAGGAACAGGTCCAGAGGTGTTTCGTTCGCACCCGCCGGGCGTTTACGCAAAAGCGGATAAAGCGCGAAGAGCGTGAAGCAGACTGCTGGCGTGTGATTGTTCAGAGTGATCGAGAACGTCATGACAAAGGTGCCGAATGCGGCAGCAGCGAAGGTGAGCAACTTGGCGAAGTCGCTCGATCCGTAATTCTCGATCAGTCGTGAAAGCAGAATCAGGAAAATCGCGAACGGAAGCACGTTCACGGTGAGCAGAACGGTCAAGACGATCGGCCACTTGTCGCGATTGAACTGCCAACCGAACACCTTTTGCAGGACCCAGTATTCCCCCGCGACCAGAACGGAAAAGAGCGGAGGTTTCGTGGAGTAAAACTCTCCGGTCTCGGGATCCATGATTTTATCGACGGCGGTCCACCCCTCTTCGAAGATGATCCCTTCATCCTGGAATGGTGGTTCGGTCGCGGTCCAGTTCACGCGCTGGCCGACCACAAAGGTGCCGTGGTCCACGAGCGCACGAACCGTGGCCCAGCGCGAGCGATCGTTCGAACCGAACATCGGCGTCGGCTCCGGCCGTTCCGAAGGCCAGACCCGCGCCGGCACGAACAACTCCGGGCGATCCGCATCGAACGACGTCGGCTTCGGTTTGTAGCGGCTCGGTTCGTACAGATTTTCCACGCCGAATAACTGACCGCACATGATCGCCACCGCAACGACCGTGATGAGTCTGTACACGGACTGGCGAAGCGCAAGGGTGGGATTGTTCGGTTCGTTCATCACGATTTCAGTTGATGAGGAGTCGATTCGGCGATGCGATACGGTGGCACCACCGGGGAACGGGCCAGATTCAGTTCCGCGATCAAACCCGTGAAAACCGACTGGCCGGCGAGTAGATACAAAAGCCAGGGTACAAAACCCATGATCGCAGGGAGCGTGATTCCGAGCGGCAAAAGCCACAGCGCCAGATGGATCACGATTCCGATGGCGGCGAGGACGACTGCAATCGTGCCGAATGCGTGCATTGGCCGGTAACCGAACGTCGTGCGGAACCAGACTGCGATCAGATCGAGGAACCCTTTCAGGAACCGCCGAGCGCCGAATTTCGATCGGCCGAATTTTCGCGCCCGATGTTCCACCGAAATCTCGCTGACGGTGAATCCCTCGGCGGCGGCGAGTACCGGGACAAAGCGATGCAGTTCGCCATAGAGCCGCACCTCGCGCACCACTTCCGCGCGATACGCCTTGAACCCGCAATTGTGATCGTGTAGTTTCACACCCGTGAGCCACGATACCATGCCATTGAAGACGCGGCTTGGGAAGACTTTGTGCCAGGGATCGTGCCGAACCTGTTTCCAGCCGCTGATGACGTCGAACTGTTCGAGTGCGGCGAGGAATCGCGGAATCTCCTTCGGATCGTCCTGCAGGTCCGCATCGAGCGTCATGACAATGGCGCCATTCGCTTTGGCGAACCCCGCATTCAAGGCGGCGGCTTTGCCGAAATTGCAACGGAAGCGAATTCCCTGCACGCGCGGATTCGTCGCGGCCAATTCGCAGATCGTGTCCCACGATCCGTCCCGGCTTCCGTCATCCACAAACAGAATCTCAAGGTCGCGATTCAACGGACGTACCGCCGCCTCGATCTCGCCGCATAACGCTACCAGACTTTCCCGCTCGTTGTAGACCGGAATCACGAGTGAGAGCAGGCGGCTATCATCAGCCGGTGGCGTCATGGTTACTCCTGTCAACTGCTTTTTTTTTTGGTACCTTGTAACTCAGATAAAGACTGCCAGCCAGCACGACTTCAAATGCGGTCCAGACCAAACGAAGCATCAAAGCGAGTACGACGGCCTGCCCGGCAGGGTTCGCTGTCAATTCGATCAGGCGGGGTTCGAGACATTTCACCAGCACGAACTCACGGGGGCCAAGACCGCCCGGTGCCACCAGAATAATGAATCCGACTACATAACTGGCAGTCACGCTTGCCACATCACCCTCGTAATGAAACGGAAACTCCGGCATAATCGCCAAAACGGTCAGATACAGACTCATGCCCAAGAGACACCACCCTAAAGCTGCCTGAAATAAGCCCACAACCAGGAGCCACAGCGGCACGTTGGACACCGCCTCCGCATCCGGCCCTTTCTTCAATCGCGTAATCCGATTGATTAGGCGGACGAGCAGAAACAATCCGATCGGCAGCGCCGCGATTCCGGCGATGATCGGGCCGTTTCCGGAGGTCGTCACGCCGCCGATCCCGGTGTACGGAATCAGGAGTGCCGCCAACATGGCGCCGGACGCCATGTTGATGAGGGTCTCATAGGCCGCCGTCAGCCCGATGAGGCGAAGCGAGGCACCCGGTGCGTCGTGCAGTTGTCCGTAGCGAATGGCGAGCACCCAGACTTTCCCCGGCACATATTTTCCGAATTGGCTGACGAAGTATGCTCGAACGCCAGCGAACCAGCTCACACGGATTTCCTGATACCGAAGCAGTTCCCACCAGTAGGTTCCCCAGATGGTGTGCGCGCAGAGGTAGAGTAACCCTGCGGGAACCAGATTCCACCAGTGCGAAGTGATCGAGAGCGAAGCGATTGCTTCGTCATCGAGCAGTTTCCAGAAATGCCGACCAACGGCAATAAGAATGGCGAGTGCAAGGACGGCTTGCGCGACGATCCAAAGACGCTTTCGTTGAGGCGACATAGACCGTTGTTGTAGAGAATCGCCCGCGATTGTTCCGCTCCGAAAGCGGTGCTGTGCGACATTTCCAGTGCTCTTTTCACCTCAGTTTTTGGCACGCCAGTCGCGAACGGCACGAGCAGAGAGCATTTCTATCGAGAGGAGGACTCCGCCAAGTCCATGAGTAGCACGTAGCGGAGTCCTCCACAGTGATTCCGAGAAGCCAAATGGAGGGATTCGAAAAAGTGCAAGATTTCAGAAAACGGTTTGAAAAGCGAGCAAAAAAAACCACGTTGACGCCGCTTGCGGTGGCGGGTATGGCCCGCGTTCCGTTGGGGGATGCGGATATGCAGTTTTCACTCGTGCATGCGGCGCGGGCCTTGCTCCGTCGCGTACCGATCGCGCGTCGAATCAAACGCAGTCTGAAGCGAAGGTTTCACCCGGCTCCGCCACCTGCGGTCTTGCAAGATCCTTCGTTCTTGGATCGCAAGCAGCAAAAGCTTGAACGTATTCGATCGTTGCTTCGAACGGATCTGGCGTTCGAGGAGGAAGCGAATTACTACGACTTTCTGAGCGACGACTTCCGCCAGCAGTTCCGCATCAGTGATACGGATAACGTCAGCGCGAACGAATACGACGAACATGCGCATGCGATCCGTGAGGAATTCGCCGACGGCTGGATTCTCGACTGCGGAGCGGGCCTGCGGCCGGTGTACTACGACAATATCGTCAATTTCGAAATCTGCTCGTACCCGACGACCGATGTGCGGGGCGTAGGAGAACGGCTGCCGTTCAAGAGCAACATGTTCGATGCGGCGTTTTCGTTTGCGGTGCTGGAGCATGTGCGCGATCCATTCGCGTGTGCGAAAGAGATCGTGCGCGTTCTGAAGCCGGGTGGAAAGCTTTATTGCGTCGTGCCGTTCCTGCAACCGCTCCACGGCTATCCGCACCACTACTTCAACATGACGCACGAGGGGCTACGCAGCCTCTTCGAAGACCAGATGATCATCGACCGACAGGCGGTGATTCCCAGCGGATTGCCGATCTGGACGCTGAGTTGGTTTCTGAACCGCTGGCTGGCACAGCTTCCGCCGGCCGCACGCGCGGAATTCGCCAAACTCTCGATCGGGGATCTCACCAGCGATGCGCGAACGTACTTCGATCGATCCTTCGTTCGTAAACTCCCGCACGAAGGGAACTTCGAACTCGCGTCCACTACGGCGCTCTTCGCCACGAAAAAGGCGTAAGACTGCGATTTTCTGTGAAGTTTGAGCGCAAGTCGGCTGGACCGGAGCGTTTCCCTGCAGACAATAAGTCTGAACGGGAATCTCATCATGGCCACAGCAATGACCAAACAGCCGACCCTCGCCCAACTGACCGCACGCTTTCTGGCGATCCCGTCCGCAAACGACCTCACGAACAGTGTTGAACCCCACGAAACACCCGCCAGCTTCACTACCGACCCCCGCACCGCGTGGAACGACGCGCTGGCGGTCGCGAAATTTCTCGGGTTAAACACTTCGGTGTCCATGCCGACCGACTGGAGCACATACACTCGCGTCGCGCCGCACCAGGATTTTCTGCCGCTGGCGATCGGGAACTTCCCGCAGCAGGTCCGCGACCTCACCTCGCTCATCACTCGGAACAACGCTGCCGAAACCGCTCAATCCCACTCGGGATGGAGTGTCAAAGCTCAAAATCCGAATCTTCTCGAAACGCTCTTAAACGCCGCTTCCCAGCGAACAACTGGCGAATTTGATCGAGCTAATCAAACGCTCACGCAAGCCGCGAAGCTGGCAAAGTCCCAGCACGAACAAACACTCGTGGAGAATGAGAAAGCGGTCCTGGCGTGGGCGAACGGCGATCGCGAATCGGCAAAAGCCATTTGGAAAAAACTGCCTCAAAACGCAGTTGTTGTCTTCAATCTGGGTTTGTTAGCCAAATGGGAAGGCGACAACCAGACGGCACACCAGAATTTCCGTCTGGCCATTGAATCTTTGCCAGACGATAGCGGATGGTACGCTCTCGCACTTCTCTATCTTGCCTTGGAATAAGACCTGTCGATTATGCCGACGAATATGATGAATGTGCAAGAAAAACCGACGCGGAATATTGTTTCCATTTCACCCAGGTGTTAAAGTCGTATTGTCCCGCCGTGTGGCAGCTTTGGTGACTGGGCGACGCTGAAGAGGTCTGCGGCGGGACACTTCATTTCTCCTCCGCTTTGCAATTCCCCTTCCATTCCGCTCTGAAAAAGTCTCGAATTGCTAACTTTTCGTGAAGTTCTGGACCTTTCATACACCCAGATCCTTGCGATGCGATTCTGTTTCAGAGTAAAATGACAGCAGATGGATTGAACCTTCCCGCGCCGTGTGGCGTCGTTCTGGACGGCGTAGTGATCATTACGCCTCTTCATAGGAGGGATGACTGCCATGCACTCGGCATCGTACACGGCCTTGGATTCCAGCGTTCTGGTGCTGAACAAAATGTTCATGGCCGTGCACGTCATTTCGGTTCGTCGCGCGTTCTGCCTGCTCTGCAAGGATGACGCAGAAGTGGTCTGCACAGATGACGGAACCTTCATGAGCTACGACTTCGCCTCGTGGCTCGAGGTCAGCGCTGCAAAGGCCGCCTTCGAACGCGGCGATGAAGACGACTGGGTGCGAACGCCCACCGCCGAGATTCGCGCTCCACGCGTGATCCGACTGCTGGATTACGACCGCGTGCCGAAGCAGACAGTGAAGTTCAACCGCCGGAACATCTTCGCCCGCGACCACAACCAGTGCCAGTACTGCGGCAAGAAGTTCCCGACCTCGGAGCTGTCGCTCGACCACGTGATCCCGCGAAGCCAGGGCGGAGGAACCTCGTGGGAGAACATCGTGTGCGCATGCGTGGATTGCAACGTCCGTAAGGGCGGCCGCACTCCGCGACAGGCGAACATGACGCTCATCCGCAAGCCGGAGAAGCCGAAGCGCAGCCCGGTCCTGCATGCGAAGCTCTCGCAGAAGAAGTACCGCTCCTGGCAGTCGTTCCTCGACAACGCCTACTGGAGCGTGGAACTGAAGTAGAAGTGAAATGAATGGCCGGCGGGAAACCCGCCGGCCTTAAGTTCATAAGCGATCTGATCATTTCAAAATGAGTGAGGCGAGGAATCGAACGATTCCTCGCCTCATTCGTATCACATCGTGTGCGTCAGTTCAGTTCCTCATCCGTGAACTGTTCGAGTCGGCCCATGCGGGTTGGCTGGCGGAGTTTCAGTAAACCCCGCGCTTCGATCTGCCGGATCCGCTCACGCGTGATGCCATAGTGCCGTGCGACGTCATCAAGCGTTCGCGGAGTACCATCTTTCAAGCCATAGCGCAGTTCGATCACTTCCCGTTCCCGCGGTGCCAGCGATCGCAGCACTTCGTGAATCCGTTCCTTCAGAAGTCGCTGATCGACATTTTCCCCCGGATTCGTGATCTGACCATCCGATAGAAAATCCTCCACCGAACGCTCACCATCTCCGCCGATCGGATCGTGCAGACTCATGGGCTGACGTCCGACCAACCGCAGCGATCGTGTTTCTTCTTCCTTGACACCCAAAGCGAGTGAAAGCTCTTCGTTGGTCGGCTCCTTACCGAGCGTGATCGTCAGTTCATTACGCTTCCGCTCCAGTTTGGCGAGCAGTCCAATTTGATGGCAGGGCACGCGGACCGTGCGGGCGTTGTCGGCGAGCGCACGCTGGACACCCTGACGAATCCACCAGGTCGCATACGTTCCGAACTTGAAACCGCGGCGATGCTCGTATTTATCCACCGCCCGCATCAGACCGCGATTCCCTTCCTGTATCAGATCCGCAAACGGCAAACCACGATTCCGGTAGTTTTTCGCAATCGACACGACCAGTCGAAGATTCGCCTCCGCCAACTGACGGCGAATCGTCTGGTAGGCCAGCCGCCGTTTCTTGAGAATCATGACCACACGAGCCAGTTCCGAAGGCGTCATGTGGATCTTGTTCTGTGCTTCCTGCAGTCGGCGTGCGGCATCGACTCCGTGATGCGAGGCCCGTTCCAAATGCTTCATTTCATCGGCCATATCCGTCAATTCATCGACCCAGTGCTCGATGAGTTCGGTCCGTGGCGAAAGCTCCTCAATCAAACGATTGAGTTTGATGAGCCGACGGAATCGCAACCGCTGCCAGAGGGAATCCGTGATGACACCGGCATCCAGGCCAGCCGAAAATGCCACAGATTCTTCATGAAGGAGACGACGAATTAATGGCAGGTTATGTGGCATTCGGGAAAGGATCTGAGCACGGCTCAGTCGCGTTTCCGGTGAAGAGTAGACATCGATGGTCGGGTCCACGGGTGTGTTCCCGGAGATCACACGTTCGAACGTGAACATGGCCCGGCCGACAATCCGCGAACAATAGAGCGCCGCATGACGGAAGCGCGAGCGGGCCCGCTCCAGTTTCTCCGCGATCGCAAGCTCTTCATCGCGTTTCAGAAGACGAATCTCGCCCATCTGGCGAAGATAGAGCCCCAAGGCGTCATCAGCACCGGCCGTCGATTCTTCAGCAATCGGTTCCAAAGGAAGATCGTCGTCCGAGTCCAGATCGGTATCGTCTTCACCCGGTTCATCGATATCATCGAGATCGTCATCCTCAAGATCCACGAGCTCCGTATCGCGAGTGCGTGGATCGATCTCATTTTCTGGTCTTGCGAATTTCATTCGGCTCATGAAGGCGGATACCTCATCGGAAACCGCAGACCTGCACCAGTGATAACCGGTGTGATCCGCCAGGACAGAGGCGGGCGTCATCCGTGCCGGGAGTGTCAACCTCATGGACGGTTCCGGACATCCATAAGTTTGGCAAACACGAAATTGTACGGTCGGTGTCTCACAAACACCAACATCGTGATCGAGAGGGTCGCGAAGACCTAAAGGTTCAGGGCGACCGGGCTAAGTACTGAATTCGTAACTATTATACCCCTGATTCCGGACGGGGTCGGAGCGAAAAATTTTCGCGTTGGGAATCCTGGACAAGATGGGCCGAATGGATGACGCGATGTTCATCATCCCTTTCATCGCTGCAACCGGAGTCAGAATCCATTGCATCTGTCAAGTTGGAGATCGTCTCAACCCGTCATCTGGGAATGAGATAAGAACTTATCCGCCGTTTGATCGATACTGTTGGACTTTTCGTCACAATTGAACCTTCGAAACCAGACCTGCCAGCCAAGTTACCGCGTCGCCTCGCTCTCGGGCGGTTGTACTGACCGCATCAAAATCCTTTACTGTTCGAGCCAGTTCGAGAATTCCCGGACAGGAAAGATTCCGTTCGTCCGTAACTTCCGATAAGTACTTCCGGGCTGCACTTAAAGCATCGACAGGCTGATTGAGCTTAAGCAGTAAATTGATGTAAATCTCTGCGGGAAAACTATTTCCTTCCTGCAGTTCCTGTTCAATCTTCCCTTCGAAATGTTTGAGACCGTTTTCAACATCCTCTCCCAAAACCGTCTTAAGATAGACTGAGTAATCAGCGTAGGAATTCTCGAACGGGCAGTCGGCCGTGCCCTGAAACTGTGGTGCCAGACGTTCGCCATATCGACTTAGTTCGAGTGCCTGAGTCAGAGAGTCGAATTCCGTCAGCGGAAGTTGCAATGCCATCTGAACGACTGATGAGAGATGCGAAATATCGATGTGATAAGCGTCATCACCGAAGAGTTCGTCCCGCAACATCGAATGCACGGTTGGACCGATCGCAAATCCTCGACTTTCCAGATCGTTGCGCAGTCGCTCAATCAGTTGTTCGTGGAGTGTGCGGACCAATTGACTATAGCAGTAGTTTCTGAGTTCCGGGTGCGGGCTGAGATCGGTGCTGCTCACCATCGTGATGGTCGAGCAAATCCCATGACGCGAGAGGTAGATGTCGAATCCCTTTTTGGGATTCACCTGTTGATGCCAGGCGATGTCCACGACGGCGTACGTATCGTCGTCCGGTCCGGGTTCGTACCGCTCGATGGCCTCGCGGACCGGATCCGGTTCGCCGATCAGTCGGAAATACCCCCAGGCGCGGGCGAAATCGTTTTTGGCCAGGAGTGACTGACCCACTTCGCGAGCGGCTTCGCGGATGGTGTTTTCGTAGGGTTCGTGAGTTTCGGTTGGCAATTCGCTCGATGGTCCCGAAGGAAATGGCGAAACACCCAGTTCGATCCGCTTTTTCATCAGCAGCGCATAGAAGTATGAATGCAGATCGTTGGCTTCTTTGAGAATCTTGCAGAGATGGTCGGCAGCGGCGAGCGGACCCGATTGTTTCAGTTCCGATTGAATGAGATCCCATTGTTCGGTGCTGAGGCTGGGTGGCGGCATGTCCATCAGAAAGCAACTCCGGAAATCGGTAGGCAGGCAATTGTTCTAACCAAAAGCGACAGGATAACCATTGTTCTGGTGAAGATATCTCCAGCGACTCTGAGATCTCTGAACAGAATCGTACCACGAGTTTGGCAGGTCGGAGCAGTGATCCAAATGGCTTCTTGATCTTGGCGGAGATGAAGCTTGTCAGGGACATTTTCGAACGAATATCTGTATTGTGGCCCGCCGAACGTGAGTCCTTGCTTGGCGTGAAATCGACGTAAGTGCTTATGTGGCTATGGCGCTTCCGAAATTATTGTGTCTTTCCACGGTGGGGTGTGGCAGTCGCGGCGGAAAGACTCGCGAAGGATGGGCAATTGGTAACTTGCGGCGAACTCTGAGAGAATGGGATTAACACACCAGCACTTCCTTGCGCTTCTGCGCTTTCCGTTGTCGGATTTCTGTCCTATTCTGGCATTACGCAAATTGCTATCCCCTGTCCTGTCTTGGCGGTGCAATGGACGAACTCCAGCACGAATGTGGCATTGCGGCGATCTACGATCTGGAAGGCGAGACACGATCGGGGGTATGGAACGGAGATCCAGACGAAGTCGCCCGGTTGATGCCTCGGATGCTCCTCGATCTTCAGAATCGCGGTCAGCTTGCGGCAGGGATGAGCGGATACAATCCCAATCGCGGAAAACTTCTCGACACTTATAAGGAATTGGGTCCCGTTTCCGAAGCCTTCCGGATGGCTCGTCCGGAGAAGCACGCCAGCATCATCGAGAATCACGGCGGACGCGCGAGTATTGGTCATGTGCGATATGCGACCTGCGGACAGGACAGCCGGGAATACGCCCAACCATTCGAGCGAAAGCATTCCCAGAAGTGGAAATGGTTTGCGTTTGCGTTTAACGGTCAGCTGGCGAATTTCGGCGAGTTGCAGCGGGAATTAATCGAGCGGCATCCCGATTATCACATCGTTCGCAAAGACAACGATACCGAAGTCATTCTGCATTATCTCGCACGCGAAATGCAATCGGCTGAACGACCGGATCTTGTCGCTGTCTTCCGCAATCTGAGCGAGAAGTTCGACGGCGCTTACAACATCGTGTTCTTGAATGCACAGGGCGACATGATCGTATCACGTGATCCTTTAGGGATCCGACCGATGTGTTACGCCTTTGACGGCAGACTTTTCGCCGCCGCGAGCGAGAGCATTCCTCTCCAGAACCTCGGATTTTCCGCTTCGCAGATCCATCCGCTCAAGCCCGGTCAACTCGCGCTGATCCGCGACGGCCAGTTCAGCCTGCACACTTACGCCGAATCGAAACGCACCGCCCACTGCTTTTTTGAATGGATCTACTTCTCCAACGTCGGCAGTACGCTCGACGGGCGAAGCGTTTACCTCTCCCGGTCGGCACTCGGGAAAGAGCTCGCCGACCAGGAACGTAAACTCAAACTATTCCCAATCGATCCCTCCGATACGATCGTGGTGCCCGTGCCCGATACGGGAAAAGCCGCCGCGGACGCCATGGCATTCGAACTGGGAATTCCCTCACGCGAGGGGCTGATCCGTAATCGTTATGTGGGACGAACGTTCATCGAAGGTGGTAACCGGGCCGACAAAGTCCGGCTCAAGTTCACCCCGCTTCGCGAGGTGCTTGAGGGCAAGAAAGTTCTGCTGGTCGAAGATTCAATCGTTCGCAGCACCACACTCAAGACACTCCTCAATTATGTTAAAGATGTCGGCAAAGCCCGCGAGATCCATGTGCGTGTCGCCTGCCCGCCAATTATTTCCCCATGCTTTTATGGCATTGATATGTCGACTGTGACGGAACTTTACGCCCCGTCGCGGATGTCCGGTACGGTTCCCACATTGGAAGAACAACAGGCCATGGCGGTGGAACTTGGGGCGGATTCCCTGCTGTATCTGCCAGTGGAAGCAGTCGCCAACTGTCTCGAAAAGTCTCCCGACGAACTCTGCCGCGCCTGTCTGACACGTGAGTATCCCACACCAACTGGTACAAAACTTTACCAACTCTCTTTACGAACCAAGAGTGAGGAAGGCCGTACTTACGAATCCGGCATCCCGATCACGGGTGCAAGGTAATCTCGTTTTTTCATTTCACCAGCGCCGAATTCGCAATATCATCGCAGACACCCCACTCATCACCAGGTGAATGATTATGGACCCGTTTGCTGGAGCACTGTTCGCCGGTCTGGGATTTTCAATCCTCATGATCGCGGTCCTGCCATCGTTCCTGATGCTGGTCTCATTGATCTATGTCGCACTTCGCGTTCGAGATGCCCGGAACGAACATCCGGATCCCGAACTGGGACTCAAGACCGTGTACTGGTTGCTCTATACGATCGGAATTGTTCTTGTACACATGGGTTTCACGGTTCTTGTATCGCACTGGTTATCGGAACTCGAACTCACCGGTCCGGCACGGATGGGACGTGGGGCATTCGGAAGGGGGAATTTTGCAGACGATGAATGGAGTTCCGCCTCACGAACCGGCTGGGCGCTGGTGGCATCCGGCAGCATGACCACAATCGCGTTCTACCTGATAGCATCACTTGGAACCCGGAATCGGGAATGGCCCACGGTCCGCCGCGTGTTCACCGGAGGCCGGATCGCCGTCGCCGGGCTGATTGTCATCGTGACATTTACATTCCTCATGGTCATGCAATTCCAAAAAGATCTTCCCCCTGGCGGAATCTACGAGACGTCCCTTGCAGCGTTTGCTGTCTGGCTTCCCTCATTGGCGATTCATGTGTTCCTGTTCCGCTGGGGTGGTACTCCGAAATATCATGTGCAACTTGATGAACCATCACCAAAACGATCGCGTCCGAATTACATCGAAGAAGACGAACTGCCCGAGGTCACACCGGCACCGCCTGCGAACAGAAACGATGCGCAATTACCACAGCGACGGCGCATGGACGATATTCAGGAAGTCGAAGAAGATGAACGACCACGTCGCCGTCCGCGAGATGTTGAGAACTGAATGAATTTCGATCATAGTATGCTCGCTCCCTCATTGAAGAGCGAGCGACGAGATGGCCTTTTAACGGTTCATGAACGTGGTCACGCCGGCACAATTGTTGGCCGTCTGACCGATCCCCGTTCCGTACTTTGGCATATCACAGCGTTGACGATCCCGGCCAAAGGAGCTGAGGGGCAGAGCGCTGCAACCGCTGCTGCACGGGCTGAAGAACGATCGCGAACTGCCGAAAATGAAATTGGCATCGCAGCAGGTCGGGCCCGATTTGAACCGGCTCAGGAGCGACTTCGAAGCGCAAGGGCCGCAATCCGATTTCGGAGCGGGAGCGCAGTTGTTACAGCCATCCGCAGCTGACGCAACGCTCGAAACGACCAACACCAACAGGGCGGCCGCAAGGGTCCGCATCATCTTTCCGTGACGCATAGGAATCATCCTCGTTGGAAGGGACCGCATGAAACATTGCGGCTCATTTGGCATCGGTTGCCAATGAAACTCTTGATTGGTCGAGACCAAAAAAAGTGCCAAGGAATTGCTCAAAGCGGTCGGATTCCCCACGAAATAACACAGAAATGGAACACAACGCCAACACGGATCACGGAAGATAATCGGACGATGCGGATGGATCCTGAGGTTCCAACCGTGACAGTAACGCGCCATAATCCGCAGCACGGTCGCGCCAGATCCCTCGACGCTTTTCTCTCCGATTGGGCCAATTGACCAGATTCAGATGGTCCGCATTCCAGATATCGGAGCATTCCCCCCAGGCCGCACTCCTCACACTCACAACCCCGTCGTTTGGCCCTTCCGCACGGCCCACAATCTTGGATGGCAACCACCAGTGCGCACCAAGGTACGGTTTCTCACACACCCCGGCAACCGATGAATACCGCACTCCCGGCGCATCCGGCACATCCTCATTGAATCGCTTGCACGCATCAACCGTTAAATCGTGAAACGCATCTTCCTCCAGACCAGCGGCACGCAGAAGCGGAAGGAAGAATCGTGCCAATCGATCCAGGCCCCAGTCTGCGAATGTCGTACCCCGGTGAGGTGTGCCAATCGTAGTCAGTGATTTTACAAACGAATATCCACCGAGCTTCGAGATGAGATAACGGGCATCCAACCCACCCAGGCTGTGCCCGATCAGATGGACCGGCGCCAGACCGATTTCTCGTTTGAGATAGGTCAGTAACTCCGTCGCGCGAGTCGCTACGCTCGCCGTCGGACTCAATCGGGGAACGAGAACCCGGTTCCCCGCCGCTCGCAGATAGTCCGCGATGCCGGGAAAATATTCGGCTGCGGGTCGACGCAAAACCAGGATCCGATCAAATCCACAAAGGCCATGCAAAAGCACGATCGGGCTTCGGAGTTTCGGTACGCCAGCGGGAACGGTGACTTCCATTCGTTGCATTCCGTCTTCAGGTTCGTAGGATGTCGGCGATTCGGGAAGTGGAGAGAACACGAACCGGACAATCTCGTAACTTTAACAACATACCATCTACACGGAATCTACGCCATGCAATTTTCGACCGCAGTACCCGGGAAAACACGAATCGGCTGGATCGGAACCGGCGTCATGGGCCGCTGGATGTGCGAACATGCCATGAAAAAAGGTTACACCGCAACGGTTTACAATCGAAGCAAGGATAAGGCTCAGCCGTTACTCGATCTGGGAGCAAAACTCGCCACTACACCCAAAGCGGTCGCGGAGCAAAGCGATGTCGTCTTCGCCATCGTGGGCTTTCCTGCGGACGTTCGAGAAGTTTTTCTCGGCCCGGACGGCGCACTGGCCGGTTCGAAATCAGGCACTGTGCTGGTGGACATGACGACCAGCGAACCTAGCCTCGCTGTCGAGATTTACGAAGCCGCCAAAGCCAAAGGCGTGGCATCGCTCGACGCACCCGTGAGCGGAGGCGATGTCGGCGCCAAGAACGCGGCACTGAGCATCATGATCGGCGGCGACAAGCCGGTGGTGGACGCCGTAGCTCCGATCTTCGAAGCAATGGGAAAAACGATCGTCCATCAGGGTGCGGCGGGTGCGGGGCAGCATACCAAGATGGTGAATCAGATTCTGATTTCTTCGAATATGGTTGCGCTGTGCGAAGGCCTCCTCTACGGGTACAAAGCCGGTCTCGATCTGGAGACAGTCTTCAAGAGCGTGAGCGTGGGCGCGGCGGGGAGCAAGGCACTGGAGGTTTTGGGGCCTCGCATGTTGGCCCGGAATTTCGAACCGGGGTTCTACGTCGAGCACTTCATCAAGGACATGGGCATTGCCCTCAAGGAAGCCGAGAGGATGAATTTGTGTCTGCCGGGACTCGGCCTGGCCAAACAGCTTTATGAATCTGTCCGAGCTCTCGGATACGGTCGAAAAGGAACGCAGGCGCTTCTGATGGCGCTCGAACAGATCAGCGGCGTCAAGCGATGATTCCACTTGTCTCTTGACCGAACTCTGCTTTCGGCATGAACTGGCATTGAACCGTCACTTCATGCCGTTTGCTGGTTTAAATGAAGAATTGCCTATCGAACGAAACTTTATGTTGAGTTTCACGAGTTGGCTGGAATCATGAGCAATCCGAATCCAACGATTCTTTCCATCGGCGAATTGCTTTGGGACATTCTCCCGGACGATCGACAACTCGGAGGAGCGCCGACAAACTTCGCCTGTCACATCGCCAATCTGGGTGCGCGGTCAATTCTAATGACTCGAGTGGGGCAGGATGACGCAGGACTTGAAGCAATCAGATCGTTGAACAAGTGTGGCGTGGATACGTGTCTCATTCAACAGGATGAGACCAAACCCACCGGGACCGCAGGGGTTCTACTCGCCCCGGATGGGGAACCGCAATTTGAGATCCATCAAGATGTTGCATGGGACTTTCTCGCATTCGAAGAAACGGCACAACGCATCATCCCACACGTCGACGCCATCGGATTCGGGACTCTGGCTCAGCGCTCGCCGCTTGCGCGTAACGCCATCGAATCTCTTCTCTCTTCAGTTGGAACGAATACACTGCGAATCCTGGATATCAATCTCCGGTCTCCCTACTGGAATCGCGATGTGATCGAAAACTCGCTTCTGTTCGCGACGGTCCTGAAACTCAGCGAACAGGAACTGTTCTCGGTGGCGGATCTGTTCGGTATCGCCGGCGATGCGAAATTCCAGATGTCTGCTCTCGCCGATCAATTCGAATTACACCTCGTGGCCTTAACACGTGGCGCGAACGGCAGCCTGCTCTATGCGGCAGGCCAATGGGCTGAGCATCCCGGTCTCACGGTCACGGTCCGCGATGCGGTCGGCGCTGGCGATGCATTCACCGCCGCACTGACGCTCGGCCTCCTGCGCGGTGAACCCCTCGAACAGATCAGTCGCGACGCCAACGAACTCGCCGCCTACGTCTGCACCCAACCCGGTGCCACACCGGACTTTAAACCCTTCCTCGCCGATCCGGACCTGTTCCAACATATTTGAACGATTTTCGCAATTCCAAGAAAAATCACTTGATCTTTGTTCACTTGAACAGGAGGACTCCTCCACCTGCTGCTTACGTACGTGGCGGAACCCTCTTATCGCCGGATCATAATGTATATGTGTTCACAATTTGAAAAGATCCAGAATTGGAGCGGAAAACCAAGCGTTTCCGCAATCCACTCTTTCAATCGCATTCCGCCATCGCTAATCCTTCGACTCGAACGAAAGCGAAGCCGAGTTCAGACAATAACGAAGGCCGGTCGGGTCAGGGCCATCATTGAACACATGTCCCAGATGCCCCCCACATCGCGCGCAAACGATCTCGTCCCGCACCATCCCATGACTCAGATCGCGATGCACCGTCACATGTTCCGGATCGAACGGTTCATAGAAGCTCGGCCAGCCAGTGCCGGATTCGAACTTCGCAGTCGAACGGAACAATGGCAAAGAACAAAGCCGGCATTGATAGACACCATTGTCCTTGTTCTTCAGCAATCCGCCACAGAACGGCGGTTCTGTCCCCTGATACAGGATCACGCGGCGCTCATCCGCAGTCAGAGAATCGGCCAGACGATCGCGCTCCGCCGATGTCAGTGGAGTGAGGTCGTGGCCGGAGGCCGATAAACGAGGCATGGTGATACTCCTTCAATCGAATTGTGGTTATCATACTCACAATGAGAATCTTCTCGAATCTCCCACTTTGATTGGGTACAACACTCATTGTGACTCTTTTCAGAGTTTTGAGCTTTTGTTCGGAAAGGATGAGCATGAAATCTTTCTCGATCGCCACCCTCTTCGTTTTGCTATACCTCTCGAAAACGCTCTTCGCCGCCGATCCGCCAGTGAAGGTATTCGTTCTCGCTGGTCAGTCGAACATGGTGGGCAGCGGCTTCGTGAAGGCGGATCCGAAGCGAAACGATGGCAAGGGCAGCCTGGAGTATCTGGTAAAGGATGCGGCGACTTCCGCAAAGTTCAAACACCTGATGGGCAAGGATGGCGCGTGGGTGGCCCGTGATGATGTGTGGATTCATTATCTCGATCGCAAAGGCCCGCTCACGGTGGGCTATGGTCCGAGCGATGACCGGATCGGGCCGGAACTCGGTTTCGGCACCGTGGTCGGCAATGCGTATGAGGAACCCGTTCTGTTGATCAAGTTGGCTTGGGGCGGCAAGAGCCTGGGCAAGGATTTCCGCCCGCCGAGTTCAGGTGGCGAAGTCGGACCTTTCTACAAGGAGGTCGTGCAGCGGACCAAGGATGTTCTCAAGGACCTGAAACAACAGTTTCCGAACTTCGGCGATCGCGGTTATGAGCTCGTCGGTTTTGGCTGGCATCAGGGCTGGAACGACCGCGTGAATCAGGCGTTCAATGACGAGTACGAGAAGAACATGGCGAACTTTATCCGCGATATCCGCAAGGATCTGGGTGTGAAGAATCTGCCGTTCGTGATTGCGGAGACGGGCATGAGCGGGGCGGAGGAAAAGCATCCTCGGGCGCTGTCGCTGATGAAAGCGCAGGCGGCGGTGGCCGAGCACAAGGAATTTCAGGGGAACGTCGCCTTTGTGGGCACGAAGGCGTTCTGGCGTGACAAATCCGTTTCGCCGACGGGGCAAGCGTACCACTGGAATACGAATTCCGAGACGTATTATCTGATTGGCGAGGCGATGGGCGAAGCGATGATGAAGCTAAGTGGCAAGAAAGCCGCGAAGTAGTGAACAAATCAAAATTTAGTGAATTCTTGAACACAAATGAATGGCGGGGTTTCTCCATCGCCGCTCCCTCTCTCACCACAGGAGACCAGCTCTTGAAACGATACCTTTTCACTCTCATACTGCTCGCCGGTTTTGCGGGCATCACTCGCGCGGAACCGTTGGCGGGGAAGAAGCCGAACATCGTCTTCATCCTGACCGACGATCAGGGCTACGGCGACATCTCAGCACACGGGAACCCGATACTCAAAACGCCGAACATGGACCGTCTACATAAGGAAGGGCTTCGTTTCACCGATTTTCACGTCAGCCCGACCTGTGCACCAACTCGGTCCGCACTTTTCACCGGACGGCATGAGTTCAAGAACGGCGTCACGCATACGATCCTCGAACGCGAACGACTGACACTCAAAGCGACCACGCTCGCGCAGGTTCTGAAAGGCTCCGGCTACACAACGGGGATCTTCGGCAAGTGGCACCTCGGCGATGAACCGGACCACTGGCCGAGCGCCCGCGGCTTCGACGAGATGTTCATTCACGGCGCCGGCGGGATCGGGCAGACATATCCGGGAAGTTGCGGCGATGCGCCGGGCAACTCGTACTTCGGACCGACGATTCTGCACAACGGCACGTTCGAGAAAACTAAGGACTACTGTACGGATGTATTATTCAATCAAGCCACCAAGTGGATCGGCGATGTAAAGGGCAAGGACCAACCGTTCTTCTGTTACATCCCGACCAACGCCCCGCATGCGCCTCTGGATGTCCTCCCCGCCGACGAGGCCCGCTACAAGGACAAAGTGAAAGAGGCCCGCGTCGCCAAGTACTTCGGCATGGTGGCCAACATCGATGACAACATCGGCAAGCTGCTCGGCAAGCTCAAGGAATGGAATCTGGAGAAGGATACGCTCTTGGTCTTCATGAACGATAACGGCGGCACGGCAGGCGTACCGGTCTTCAATGCCGGGATGCGTGGTTCGAAGGGCTCACCTTGGCTGGGCGGAACACGGGCGTCGTCGTTCTGGCGCTGGCCGGGCACGATCACTCCGGCGGACTGCGACCGGTTGACGGCGCACATCGACTTCTTCCCCTCCATCGCCGAACTCGCCGGCGCCAAGCTTTCCGATGATGTGAAGAAGCAGGTGGAAGGCCGGAGTCTCGTGCCACTGCTCGAAAACCCCAAGGCCGACTGGGCTGAGCGTACTTTGATCACGCATGTGGGCCGCTGGCCCAAAAGCGCAAAGGTGGACGATTACAAGTATGCGAACTGCAGCATCCGCTCGCCCCGCTGGCACATGGTTTCCGCCGTGAAAGGCAAGGCGAAAGGAAAATGGGAGCTTTTCGATCTGTCTGTGGATCCTGGCGAAAAGACTGATGTTTCGGCACAACATCCCGATGTGATGAAAAAACTCCGCGCCGAGTACGACGCCTGGTGGGCCTCGCTTCCGCCATACCTTGTCAACGAAGATGCCGTACCACCAGCTGAAAATCCGTTCAAGGTGCTGTACTGGAAACAGTTTGGCAAACCGAAAAACGACTGAGCCTCTCCGGAGTTTTGTCATGCTTCGTCTGGTACTGGGCATTGCGTTTGCGATGCTGCTTGTTTCACCCGCAGCGGCAGCAGAGCGTCCGAATGTGATCGTGTTCCTGATCGACGATCTCGGGTGGACCGATCCGGGGTGTTACGGGAACACGTTCCACGAGACCCCGCACATCGATCGGCTGGCGAAGGACAGCCTGCGCTTCACGAACGGTTATGCGGCCTGCACGGTATGCTCGCCGACGCGGGCGTGTCTGCTGACCGGCCAGTACCCGGCGCGGCTGCATGTGACGGATTGGATTGCGGGTCACAAGCGGCCGTTCGCGAAGCTGAAAGTACCAGACTGGACGATGCACCTGCCGCACGAAACGCATTCGCTCGCGGAGGCGTTTCGTGATGCGGGGTACGTCTCCGCCAGCATGGGAAAGTGGCATCTGGGCGGGCCGGATTCGTACCCGGAGAAGCACGGGTTCAACCTGAACGTGGGCGGAACAGATAAAGGCAGCCCGCCCGGATACTTCGCACCGGACAAGATCGCCACGCTGCCGAACGGCAAGGCGGGGGAATTTCTCCCCGATCGGCTGACGACCGAGGCGATTCGGTTCATAACCGAGAACAAAGACAAGCCATTTTTTCTGTACTTTCCGCATTACGCCGTTCATACGCCGATCTCGGGCAAACCTGAGGTGTTTGAAAAGTACAAGAAGAAGGCGGAGGCGATGGGGATCAAATCGAACGCCGCCTACGCTGCATTGTTTGAGGGAGTGGATGACAGCGTGGGGGCGGTACGGAAAGCACTGACAGATCTCAAGCTGGACAAGAACACGATCGTGATCTTCACTTCGGATAACGGCGGACTGCTGCCGATCACGACGAACCCGCCGTTTCGTGCGGGGAAAGGCTCCGCCTATGAAGGCGGGGTGCGCGTGCCGTGGATCGTGCACTGGCCGGGCGTGACAAAGCCGGGTAGCACGTCCGAAGTACCGATCATTACCTGCGATCTGTATCCGACACTGGTCGAAGCCTGTGGGCTGGCGGTGCCCGCATCGCACATGGTTGATGGCGTGAATCTCGTGGGGGTGCTCATGGGACAGTCCGCACCCGCACGTGAGGCTTTGTACTGGCACTATCCGCACTATCATCCCGGTGGCGCCACGCCGTATTCAGCGATTCGCGTCGGTGACTGGCGACTGGTGGAGTTCTACGAAACGGGCAAGCTCGAGCTTTACCATCTCAAGGACGACATCGGCGAAACGGTCGATCTTTCAGCGCGGGAAACGAAGCGGACAGCGCAGTTGCACGCGCGGCTGCAGGAATGGCGGAAGGCCGTCGGTGCACAACTGCCATCTCCCAACCCGGCTTATGATCCGGAAAAGAACAAGCCGAAGCCCAAGAAGAAATCGAAATGATCATGTCGTTCAGTCATTCATGAACCCATTCCTCTGGATTGCAATATGACTTTTGATCGGCATATCGGAATCGATTACTCTGGCCGACTGACACCGATCACAAGATCTTCTGCGTTGCAAGTCTATTCTGCGATCGGAGCCACCGAACCGCAACTTGTGGTCGCTCCCCATTCGCCGTCCGGAACGCATCGGAACTGGTGCCGCAAGGAACTTGGACTCTGGCTCATCGAACAGGCCAACTCAGACGGAACATTCATCGCCGGAATTGATCATGGATTCTCCTATCCGATCAACTGCTTCGAAAAATTCCAACTGAAAACCTGGGATGAATTTTTGGAGCATTTCTGCACGTTCTGGACAACCGATGAGGACCAAGTCACCGTTGATTCCATACGTTCACGGTCTGCGGCACGAATTGGTTCGGCACAGGATTTCCGGCTGACCGAGCAATGGACTTCGTCCGCGAAATCGGTTTTCTTTTTTGATGTTCAGGGGAGCGTAGCCAAATCAACGCATGCCGGAATCCCCTGGCTGCGCCGAATCCGGAAGGAAGTCGGCGAACGTGTACATTTCTGGCCGTTCGACGGTTGGATCATCCCAGCAGAAAAATCGGTTATCGTCGAAGTGTATCCCTCTCTGCTGCGGAATCGGTTTCCGCGAGCGGATCGAACACCCGATCAGCAGGACGCCTACGCCGTCGCGAGATGGTTGAGCAAACTCGATCAGAATCAGTTCCTGACTCGCTATTTCGATCCACCACTCACGATAGATGAACGAAAAACGGCCAGTCTGGAAGGCTGGATTTTCGGGGTGATGTAAAACGGCAGAAGAATCCGCTATTCGTTTCATCGCATGCCAGGTGGATACATTTGGTCATTCTGAACGTCTGTAACCTGATCCTTCGGACGGCTCATAGAGTGCATCGACGAAGGCTGCGGCAAGGGCGCGGTCTTTGCGGTTGATGATCAACTCGACTCGTCCCTGCGTAGAACCCGGGAGATCGATGAAGGTCGCCAAGCGGGAGGCAACGAAAACGAGTTTGGATTTTTTCAGCCATCGCTGCTCGAACTTGACCGAGATCAGTTCCGAACAGGGAACGCGAACCTGCTTGATCTGACGGAATAAAAGACCGGCCTGAAATTCAAAACAGAGCGTATCGCCTTCAAGCCTCAGGAGTCCTTCGTATGACCAGAATGCACCTTGGATTTTGAACGGGACGCCGGTCATTGCAATGCCCCTGGAGAATCAGACGATCACAACAAAGTCTATTGGAATGATGACGTATTCGTCTCCGCACTTCAAGCATTTGAAAAAAAATTGTTCGCCCGCCGGAATATCCGTGTTCAACGATGACGATGCATCCGGGTCTGTGAATGGTCTCCGGTTTCAACTATCATTGCAGAATGAACAAGTGCATCCTCTCTGCCTTCGCCATTCTCTACTTGGCTTCACACTCCGCACGAGCCGCGGTGGCGGATGTCATCGTTTACGGCGCCACGCCAGGCGGATTCTGCGCCGCTATCGCGGCCGCACGCGAAGGTGCGAAGGTGATCCTGCTCGAACCGACCAAGCATGTCGGCGGATTGAATACCGGCGGATTGAGTTTCAGCGATTCGAATCAGACCGTTCGCAGTACTGTCATGGGACTGTTCGACGAATGGCACACCCGCATTCAGAAGGACTACGCCACACGCGGGATCACGCTGCCGTACGAGGTCAGCCGAAAAGACAACGCCGTCTGGACGTACGAACCACATGTCGCCGCCCGGATCACGAAGCAAATGCTCGATGAAGCCAAAGTGCAGGTTCTGCCCGAACGTGTCCTTCAGTCCGTCAAAAAAAGTGAAGCACGGATTACGGAACTGGTGACGTCAAACGGCATCTATCAGGCGAAAGTGTTCGTCGATGCGACCTACGAAGGCGATCTGATGGCGGCGGCCGGCGTAAGTTGGACGATCGGCCGCGAAAGTCGAGCGGCGTACGGCGAGTCGCTGGCGGGGAAGCGCTATCCGAAGGCACTGATGACGATCGATGGATTTGACACAAAGGGTAAACTCCTGCCACTGATCACAACCACCGATGCGGGTCCGGACGAGGACGGCGATCGCAACGTCATGGTTTACAGTTTCCGATTGTGTCTGACGGACGATCCCAAAATCCGGGTACCCTTCCCCAAACCGGATCATTACGATCCGGCACGATTCGAAGTCATACGCCGCTTCGCCCGATCCGGCGGAAAGCCAGGCTGGGATCTTTACCCGTTGCCGGGTGGAAAATTCGATGGCAACAATTCCATCGGCGGTCAGTTTTCGCTGGGCCTCGTCGGGGCTTGCAACGGCTGGAGCGAAGCGGACCAGACCAAGCGCTCCGCCATCTGGAACGCCCACAAGCAATACACGCTCGAGTTCTACCAGTTCCTCACCACTGACCCGGCAGTGCCAGAAAGTATCCGCGCGAAGTTTGCCAAACTGGGCCTGTGCCGCGACGAGTTCCCCGATACGGGTCACTTCTCACCTGCTCTCTATGTTCGGGAGGGCCGGCGAATGAAAGGCATTTATGTCCTCAGCCAAAAGGATATTCTCGATGAGTCTGAGAAGGCGGATCCGATCATCGTTTCGTCATTTCCGATCGATTCGCACGATTGCCAGCGGGTGGCGAAGAAGAACGGCGGAGTGATCAATGAGGGGACGATCTTTCCGTTCCGCATGAAAGGTAAGCCCCACGGCTTTCCGTATCACGTGCCGTTTCGCGCGATCCTTCCGAAACCTGCCGAGTGCACGAATCTGCTGGTCCCGGTTGCGCTCTCGAGTACGCATGTGGCGCTTTCGTCGATCCGCGTCGAACCGACCTGGATGATTCTGGGTCAGAGCGCGGGCATCGCGGCGGCGCTGGCGGCCAGGACCAACGTTCCTGTGCAGAATCTCCCATACGCTCAACTTCGCACCCGCCTGCAGGCACAAAAGCAGATTCTGGATATCCCCTGGGAAACTCTAAAACCTTCCGAAGTGGATATCAAAAAGCTTGAAGGCATTGTGCTGGACGACGCCGATGCCACGCTGAAAGGCCCATGGGCCAATTCCACCAACTTCAAACCATTCATTGGCAGCGGCTACATTCACGATGACAACAAAGGCGACGGGAAATTCGAAGCGAGCTTCCGCTTCAAAGCCGCGAAGAGCGGCACTTACGAACTCCGGATGGCTTATTCCGCGCATCCGACCCGAGCAATGAACGTGCCCATCGTCATCACAAGCGGAACCGAGATCACGAAACTCACCGTCGATCAGACCTTTGCGCTACCAAACGGAAAGCTCTTCCGGACCGTTGGCCAGGTTCCACTGGTTGCCGGTCAGGAAACCGTGATCACAGTGAGTAACACAGGCACCAAAGGGTTTGTCATCCTCGATGCCTTTCAACTCGTCCTTTCGAAATAGCGTTCATGGCTCGGATTCAGCGTGATAATTAAGGACAGTCGCGGTTGAACGGTAAAAAAATACCGCGATCGGAATCGCCGATCGCGGTTCGAGTTCGATTACCGAACGTGTTAGAGGAGTTCGGTCACATGTTCACGTTCGTCCAGAATGTACATCGGCCGTCCGCTGCCGTTCGGGAAGGTGGTCGATGAATCGATACCCACTGCCTTGTACAGCGTGTTGAGCAGGTGCGGAACCTTGTACGGGCGGTCTTTCGGATACTCGCCGCGTGCCGATGATGCGCCCACGGCCTGACCCATCTTGAGTCCGCCACCGGCGACCATCGCGCTCATGACCGGCGACCAGTGATCGCGACCCGCATCGCTGCCGTTGATCTTCGGTGTCCGGCCGAACTCACCCCACACCACGACCACCGTGTCTTCAAGAAGTCCGCGTTCATCGAGATCGCTAATCATATTCGCCAGTCCACGATCGAGCATCGGGAGTTGTTTCGCCAACTGTTTGAAGTTCGAGGAGTGGGTATCCCAGCCGCCGTAGCTGAGTGTCACACAGCCGACACCCGCTTCGATGAGGCGTCGGGCGGTGAGAAATTGCTCGACCCCCTTGTAGCGGTCGCGGGAGCGGGGATCTTCGTGTTTGTGATCCAGCGCTTTGCGAACGGTACCGCTCGCGATCATATCGAAAGCTCGTTGCGTGAAGGAATCGAGCCCCTTCATCGTACCGCTCGCGTCCATGTCGCGACGAACGGTGTCGAAGCGGCCGAGCAGATCCTTGCGGTCGGTCATCTTGTCATTCGCGTGCTTGGCCCGCAGGTTTTCGCGCCCGGAACCATCCGGAGTGAACGGCCGGTGCGCAACGCCGAGATATCCCGGTTCGGTTCCGATGCTCATGCCGCGAAGCGAAACGAAGGCGGGGACATCTTCAGTTCCGCTACCCAGCTTGGACATGACGGCACCAAACGACGGATGACCGGCAGTCCGATTGATCTGTTCCGGATAGCCGGTCATGACATAGCTGTCGCTGTGTTCGTCTTTGGCGACGACGGAGCGGACCACGGCCAGTTTGTCGAACATCTTCGCCTGCATCGGCATATGTTCGCTGATCTGGATTCCCGGCACGTTTGTTTGAATCGGCTTGAACTCACCACGGAACTCCGCCGGCGCCTCGGGCTTGAGGTCGTACATGTCCATGTGCGACGGCCCGCCGGGCAGGTAGACCATGATCGCAGATTTGGGAGTGGCGAGCGACCGGGTCGAGGTGGGGGTTGCGGCTTTGGCGCGGAGTTGGTCCACGAGCGTCAGACCGGCTCCAAAGGCACCGAGTGCCAGGAAGTTCCGGCGATTGATGCAATCGCAATGGCGCTGGCCTGAACCGAGAAATGTCAGCATGGAGAGAACCTCCGAGGCGGGACCGCATCATGCGGCAAGTGGGGATCAGTTGACAAAATGAGACGCAGAAATTCTGCGTCTGGTTCCAAAGATAGTCGGAAATCCTTCTGAACGCAATTCAAATCTCTTCAACAGAGTTCACTTGTTTTCAATTCGATAGAGATTTGACTCGCTACGGAGAAACAAGGCACCATCCACCGGCGCGAACGTCGCGAAGACTTTTTCTTTCATGTCAGACTTACCGACGCTGTTGAAACCGCCTTTCGAAGCTTCCACGACATGGCAAACCCCGGCTTCGCTCGCAATATAGATCAGCCCGTTGGCGATGATCGGCGAAGCGGAATAGCCTTTGCTTCCCAGCCGTTCCGACCAGTGAACCGTACCGGTTTTGGCATCGAGACAGCTGAGAAAGCCGGCGTCGGTCACGGTGTAGACCTCGCTGCCGAGTGCGATCGGCGATGGCGTATGCGGTGCGCCCTTTTTGGAATCCCACGAAATCTTGCTGCTGATATCGCCAGTGCCGGACGGATCGAGTGCGAAGATGTGGGCGGTGTCGTAACCGGTCTGCACGATGAGTTTCCCATCGGCGATTACCGGGCGTGCTATCAGTGAATACCCGCCGGCCGGATACGCGGCACGCCAGATTTCCTCGCCCGATTTCGGATCGTACGCCGCCACGAAGTCGCTGGCGGCGCTGACGATCACCTCACGCCCGTTGCTGGTGATCACTTGGGGCGTGGTGAACGAGAACTTCCTCGATGCCTTCGACTTGCGATCGGTTTTCCACGCTTCCGTACCGGTGGCCTTATCTAATGCGACGACAAACTGCTGATCGGCTCCATCGACACTAAAGACGAGATTCGATCCGACCAGGATCGGCGAACCGCCTGTTCCATGGACCGGGGAATAGGTGTAGTCAAATCGCTTCCAGACGATGGCACCCTTCAAGTCGAGACAGGCTGTGCCCATGTGGCCAAAGTGGACGAAGACATGTTTGCCATCGGAGACAGGTGTGGCGCTGGCGTAGGTGTTCTTGCCGTGCTGGCGACCAGCGGTCTTGGCATCGACCGCGCGGATCTCGGTATTCCAGTCGATCCCACCGGTCTTAGCATCGATCGCCAGCGCACATAGCGACTGACCTTCATCCTTTGGAACTGCCGTCGTGAGATAAATCTTGCCGTTCACCACGATGGGCGACGACCATCCTCTACCGGGGATCGGTGTTTTCCAGGTGACGTTCTTGTCCGGCCCCCACTCGGTCGGAAGTTTGGGGCCTTCATAGATCCCGGTCCCGTTGGGACCGCGGAACTCGGGCCAATCGGCGGCAGCGGCGGCAGGTGATGCCAGAAGCAGGGCGATGAGCAGACGATGCATGGGGAAACTCTGATGGAATGTGTGTCGTTGGCGGAGAGTATTGATGTCAAACGTTATACAGACTCGTACTCATTCATTCGATGTTGAGTATTTGACTAGGGCCGTCGATCGTAAGCCGAAACAGATCGCTCACATCACGACCGAGAATCGGGTCTGAATCTGCCGCCCCGACGGCGGCATCCAAAACCAGCGGCCGGCAGCCTTGAATTGATAATCGTAATCGGACAATCGGAAGCGACACGCGCTGCCCATTCAAACCTTCAAATATTCGACGTTCGATTTCCTCAAGATCCAATTGATTCTTCAATTCGACCGGTACGATACTCCGATCCGCCCCCGTATCCAGAAGGAACCACTGTTCCACATCGGTCGCACGATCCAATCGAGAAACTTTAGCCGGAATAACGGGTGCCGGTGGATGAATCGATGTCCGGAAAGAAAACCGTGCCGGCATATATCAAACTCACGGAATGCTGAGAATTCGGAGTCGTTCCACGCCTTCGCATTCGTTCTGGACTTTCCTGACCAACACCAGAACTCCGGGAGCGGCATCGTCTGCCCGTGTCAACGCCTCGACTTCCGTAACACCGACAGCGACTACGTGCCCCCGATCGAGTGCAACGTACTTTCCTTGGTATTCCGCAAGCAGTTCCGGCAGATGATGATAGAAGCGCCGTTCTTCTTCGATCAATTTCGGGTGTACAGGGCGACAGACGCCTGGTTCAACATGCTCGCCAGGCGTTGCGTTGAGTGTTTGTTGCATCTCATCAGTCCCCCTGCGGGTGCGGTTTCGTCGCCGGCGGATTCAGCAGGCTCCGCGTCAATACCTCTTTCGCCTTGTCGAACTCCGGCTGCCACAAAATTTCCGGCTGCCCGTTCTTCATGCAATCGCGGATCTTCTCCAGTGTATTGCGTGCCATATGAGGGCACTTGTTGCACGCACAGGTGATGCCCGGAACCGGCAGGTACTTGTGCTGCTTGAACCGGCTCTCGAGTTGCCACATCATGTTCGGCTCGGTCGCAACGATAAACTCCATCGGTTCCTTGAAACTCCCGACATGCTTGATCATCGCCTCGGTTCCACCGATGAACTCAGAATGTTCGAGGATGTTCTTCGGGCACTCCGGATGCGCGATCACCTGCGCTCCCGGATGCAACTTCTTCATTCGAACCAGATCATGCACGCTGAAGATCTCGTGAACCATGCACGAGCCATCCCACAGGATCATCTTTCGGCCTGTGACTTCTGAGAGGTATCGTCCGAGGTGCTTATCCGGCACGAACAGAATCTCGAAGTCTTCGGGCACTTTGCGAACCACTTCCTCCGCGTTTCCGCTGGTCACCACCCAGTCCGATAACGCCTTCACCGCTGCGCTGCTGTTGATGTACGTCACGGTCTGAAACTTGCGGCCGTTCTCGCGAAGCATCTCCTGATAGCGATGCAGCTTGTCCGGCGGGCACGAATCGACAAGGCTGCACCCTGCTTGCAGATCCGGGAGAAGAACTTTTTTGGTGGGGTTGAGCATCTTCGCCGTCTCGGCCATGAAGAGTACCCCACAGAAGACGATGACGGGTGTGTCCACCTTGGTGGCTTCGCGTGCGAGCTTGAGACTGTCGCCTGTGATATCGGCCAGTTCCTGTATCTCACCCTCTTGATAATAGTGGGCGAGGATGGTTGCACCGATTTTCTTCTTCAGGTCGAGGATTTCCGTTGATATGTCGTCGAGAACGGCTGCCATGGTTGGCTCCCTTGTTTTTCGCGTGGCGGAGGGTGAACCCACGAATCGGGTTATTTGAAAATATCATACGCACAGATCGACTGATAACATAATTTCATCGATCATCTTGCGAGGGGATTGGAAAATGGGAGCGTCGACGGTAACGCGGACATTGACCATGCGGGATCTTCTGGCACTGCCGGACGATTCGAAAAAACGTTGGATCATCGATGGAGAATTACGTGAGGAAGATATGACACGTCGCAATCGGTTTCATTCCATAGCCATGGCGAATATTGCGGGCGAACTCTACACGTGGCGCAACACGCGGCCCGAACCCCGGGGCAACGTCGTCTGTGGCGAAGCTGCCGTGCAACTGGGCGACGATCCTTCGACCGGTTTCGGAGTCGATGTCGCATATGTTCCTCCGGAAGTCATGATTCTCCAGACGGACGAACACACCATCCTGCAGGGGCTACCGAATCTGATCGTGGAAATTCTCTCGCCGAGCACGCTGATTGAAGACTTGGACGAGAAAGTCGATTTGTACCTCAAAGCCGGCGTTCCGCTGGTCTGGATCGTCGATCCGCACGATCGTACCGTGACTGTCTATCGCCCTGGACAACTGCCTTCGTTCGCCAACGCGAATCAGGATCTCAGCGGAGGAGACGTTCTGCCCGAATTTTCCGTTCGCGTATCACGATTTTTCGAATGATGTGTGAGAAAAAGTGAGAGGGTGACTGACGGGACTTGAACCCGCGACTTCCAGATCCACAATCTGGCGCTCTAACCAACTGAGCTACAGCCACCATCGGTCTTAATGACAATGATAACGCTGATTGGTTCGCTGGCAAGACACGAGATCGCCAGTTGCCAGACCAACCCGCTAGGAGAACCGTCATGTCCGATCAGACTCTGGCCATGGAACAGGTCGAACTTTCCGGCCATATCGTCGATTCGCTCTTACTGACAAAGGTTCTGGATGCTATCCTCGCTCGTGGTGGAAAGTATCACATCGCCGAACTCAAACTCGGTCAGCGGCAGGACGATCCCAGTCTCGCTCATATCGAGATTACAGCAAAAAACGCCTCACATCTCGAAGAAATCCTCGCCGAGATTCACACTCACGGAGCGATTCCCACCCACGCCAGCGATTGCCAAGTAATCGAGGCGGATCAAGATGGATGTTTCCCGGAAGGGTTCTACTGTTCCACCAATTTCCGTACGCAAATTCGCTCGCTGGGTGAATGGATCGAAGTCGAAGATCAGGAGATGGATTGTGGAATCGTACTGGATGCTGAAGGTCGATCCGCTCGGTGTGTGCCGATGACCGAAGTTCAGAAGGGAGACCGGATCGTTGTCGGCCGCCGGGGAACTCGGGTCTTTCCACCGGAAGGCGAGCAGCGCAAACACGGCCTCTTCGAGTTCATGGCCAGCCCCGTGAGCAGCGAACGCCCGAAAGCCGTCGGAGTCCGCGAAATCGCGACGGCTATGAAAGCGGCGCGATCCCGTGGCGAGAAGATCATCGCGGTGCTGGGTCCGGCCGTCGTCCATACCGGCGGAGGCGAACTGGTGGTTCAACTCATCAGAAACGGCTTCATTCAGGTACTGTTCGCCGGGAACGCGCTCGCGGTTCACGATATGGAGCAATCCTTTTATGGCACAAGTCTGGGCGTTTCGTTCGATCACGGTTTGCCGACGGATGAAGGGCACGAACATCACCTGCGAACGATCAACCGGATTCGTCGATTGGGTGGGATTCAGGCGGCGGTCGAGCAAGGTGTATTGAAGTCCGGGATCATGTACGAATGCGTGCGCCACGAAATCCCGATGGTCTTGTGTGGCAGCATCCGGGACGATGGACCGATTCCCGATGTCATAACTGATGTGCTGGTCGCTCAGTCCGAGATGCGGAGGCATATTCCGGGTGCGGGATTTTGCCTTATGGTCGCGACGACGCTTCATAGCATCGCCGTGGGCAATCTGCTCCCCGCTTGGGTTAAGGTGGCGTGCGTGGATATCAGCCCCGCCACCGTGACCAAACTCATGGACCGTGGAAGCACGCAAACGGTTGGCATCGTTTCCGATGCCGAACCGTTTTTGCGATCACTGGTGATGGAACTGGAGAAAAACGCCTGACGAAAAAATCGATCAGGCTTTCTTTCGGGAGGTGGTCTTCTTCTTTTCCTCTTTGGGCGCCGCGACCTGCGGTTCGTTCGTCAGGCTCACTTCGGTCCAGAACGGGCTGAGCCGCTTGATCTTGTAGAGAATCTTTTCCCGTGCTTCACCGGTCGCGGTCTCCAATTTCTTCTTGAGCTTGCGCATCTTGTCCTTGCGCATGTATCGTCGATCCAGTTCGATGCGTCGCTCCACCATCGGAAAAACTCCGTCTGCTATTGTGACAACTTAAGACAGATTATCTTAGGCGTGAATTGTCAACTGGCAAGAACAGCTAATGTTACTCCGGTCAAAATGGACCGAACGAGTACTCAATGTACTATAGACGGATTTTCGACGTAACTCCTTATCGGGCATAGGCGCTTCCGAAATTTTGATGTCTTTCCACCGTAGGGTGGCGCACTGTCGGTGGAATCACTTCATCGCCTTGAGCCATTCATCGAACGCCTTTTTGTTCTTCTCGATCACCGCTTCCGGGCCGCTGAAGCGGACGTGTGTTGCCTCGTCCTTGACCACAACGATGACCCAGATCGTGCGGAAGTGCGGTTTCGTCTCGACCTTGGATCGCGGATCGAACGGCCGTTCTTTGTAGCTCCAGGTACCGTGGACATCGAGGATGTGAAGCGTGGCTCCCTTCAGTTCAACCGTCGATTCCTTGGCAACCTCATCAAGTGTTTTGCCTTCGGGTGGGGCGAACTGGCTTTTCCATCCCGGGAAGACCTGCTCGGGCTTGGGTCGGGATAGCGGGCTAACGATCACATCGGCGTCGGCCAAAGTCTTATCCCCCGATGGCACCTTGAACTGATGAGATCGCAAGCGATTCGACGGCTCTTCACTTTTCCAGTTTTTCGGTGGAACAGACGAAAGCGTGCCAAAAGTCACGGCGGGATCCGCTGCCGAAAGCGTGCTCAGTGGAACAAGCATGACGAGTGCGAGGCAGTAACGATTCATTTCAGAGTCCTGGGATGAGAGTTATGATTCGCCGTCATCGGTTTGAGCAGCGGAGGTGCGGCGTTCGAGTCGTGCGGCGGCATGCGGATCGCTGGGCACGGGGCGCTCATCGCGTGCGGATGCGCGGGCGGCGGCGATTTCCTCAACCTCCGCCTTCACCGGTTCGGCCAGACGCGCAAGACCGTTTCCGAGTGCGATGAGATAAAGCCCTGCGAAAGCCATCGTCAGTGTACCAAAAAAGAGACCGACCCAACCAACTGGAATCTGCCAGATGCGGCCGAAGATCGTTTCATTCGAGACTTTGACACTGACATCCTTCCAGAGATTGGTTCGGCGATCGCGAACGATTTTATTATCGATACCGGGATAATTCACTTCGAGATCGATTTTAAGATCCAACGTCTTCCCCGCCAGCCGATCATCGTCTGGGATCGTAACTTTGGCCCAGAGTTGAGGACGGATGCGCTCGCGTCCCCCTTCAATCTTCACGTTGGGCGGCCAGGTATCTTCGTGTGAAATGGCAAAAATGGCCGGCGGGCGATTGCTGAATTCCTGCGGATTCAGCACCGTGACTTTGGGTGTCCCTTTCCAAAGACCGTTTACGGTTTCGATGGTCTCTTCGAACGTGAAATCAATCGTTTCACCCGGAGATGCCGTGATTTGAACATCCGATTCCGTCGGGCGCTCGCGGACCGCCGCCGGCGTCAGCAAGCCCCCGATGGCGAGAAGCACGCCGAAAACACCCGTGATATGCCAGCGGGTAAACGGCCCAATGGGAGGTCGAATCTGCTCCTTGTCACCCGAGTGAGTGACATCCAGTTCGCCATCGTCCTCCATCCTGCGGGAGAGAAGACGATTCTCGGCAGGGTGACTATTAAGATTGCGATTCCCCACCACGATATGGCCAACCGCCGTCACAACGCACACGCCAGCGAGCAGCGTGGCCATGCGACCGGGCTGAACCGAAAACAGCCAGCATCCAAACGCCACTGCGATAATCGCCGCCACGCTCAGGAGAGTGACAACTCCATGAGCACTCGCCTGTGTCTGACCGATCAGATCCGGCTGAAACTGACCGCAATCCGGACACGCCACCGCATTCGGTTCCGTCGTCAGTTGTCGATGAATTCGCTTACTCGCCGCCTTCGCTGCGGTTTCTTCCGAACGGGCTTTTTCTTCGACCGTGTACTCCTTGCGCACACGATAAACGCAACCGCACCCGGTACAGGTGTGGCGTTTCAGACAGCGGACGCGAAGGGCGTAAACGGTGGACACAGGCAATACTTACCTTGCTTCGGGATCCGATCGAACTAGATCTTACCGCACGTTTACCGTGTTGAATAGAGTTGACCAATCCTAAACGAGGTCCTGTTCATGTCGACACTCTCCCGACGCGAATGGCTGGCGCTCTCCGCAACGGCCGCGCTCTGCTCACGGTTGCCGGCGCAGCCTGAAACCATCAAACTGCCGGCACGAGCCGTGACCCGCGGCCCAAAACACCACTGGTTTGGCTACTACGACAAATGCCCTTGGAGCGCCAACGGCCGCTATCTGCTGGCGATGGAGAACACGTTTTGCGAACGCCAGCCGAACGAATCGGACGCCATCACCGTCGGCATGGTCGATCTCCAGAACAAAGACGAGTTCATCCCGCTGGACTCCACGCGGGCCTGGTGCTGGCAGCAGGGAACCATGCTGCAATGGCTGGGCTCCGCACCCGATCGCGAAGTGATTTACAACTCGATCATCGACGGCAAACCCGCCGCCATCATCCGCGATGTCACCTCTGGCAAAACCCGCACTCTCGCCCGGCCCATCTATGCCATGAGCGCTGACGGCAAACACGCCGTCACCCTTGACTTCGCACGCCTTCACCGCCTGCGCCCCGGATACGGCTACGCCAGCTACACGGAAACCTTCGCCGACGCACCCGCACCCGAACAACTCGGTATCTGGCACCTCAACCTCGCCACCAACACCGACTCCCTCGTCGTCAATCTCAAGCAACTCGCCGCGTTCCAACCCGACGCCCGCTTCATGGACGCGCATCATTGGGTCAACCACCTGCAATTCAACCCCGGCGGCACACGCTTTCTCTTCCTCCACCGCTGGCGGGTCGGCATCAAACCCTGGTCCACACGCCTCTTCTCCGCAAAGCCCGACGGCACCGACCTCCGCCTGCACCTCGACACCGGCATGGTCTCGCACTTCGACTGGAAAGACGACACCACCATCCTCGCCTGGGTCAAAACGCCCAAAGACGGCAACGCCTTCGCACTCATCGACGTGACCACCAATGCCCTCGAACTCGTCGGCAAAGGCGTACTGACACAGGACGGCCATTGCTCCTATTCGCCCGATCGCAAGTGGATCCTCAACGACACCTACCCAGACAAAAACCGCATGCAATGGCTCATGCTCTACAACCCCACAACGAATCGCCGCTACGACCTCAACCAGTTCCATTCGCCCAAGCTGTTCACCGGTCCGTACCGCTGCGACCTCCATCCGCGCTGGAATCGAGACGGCACAAAAGTCTGCTTCGACGGCTGCCACGAACCTCAGCGGCAGGTCTATCTCGTGGACGTCGGAGATATCGTGAACGGATAAACCGCGCACACTCGTGGCGGGGTCGATCAAACGCCTGCTCGTCTTTCCAGCGACACTGCCACACCCTACCGTGGAAAGACTCCATATTTTCGGAAGCGCCTATGCGCCGTAAGGGTTTACGTCGATTTCAGATGAGCGAAATCGGTTGACAGCTCACAGCGAGTCGCTGACAGCCGGAGAAGAAATTTCGCGCTCGGCGAAAGTTAACTGGCGCTCGTCGAAGGCCGCCCATTTCGCCGGAATTGGCGCCGGAACCATCCGAAATTCGGCGAAAATCGGGCAAAAAACGGTCCGATATCGGGCCGGAATGGGACAAAATCGGGTCAAAGGCACCCCTAATCAGGCCCGTCCGCTGTTCGCATGTCTTGTCGGGGTGGTGCCGAGGCTTTGCGAGGCACACCGATGTGACAAATGTTCACATTCTTGTCGCAGTCCTTCAGACTGCATGAACATGTTTGCACTGACCCGGGGCTGCGGTCCTTCGGACCTGACCCCGGGCTGAGCACTCACAGGCCTTCAGCCTGTCCAGAATGGAGCGGTTAAGCCATTCGGCGGTCGTGGAACAAAATGATCGGTGTGATCAAGTGATAGGACGCCTCTTCGTTGCGGATGGAGCTGTGCATTTGGCGCAGTTGTCCCGCACGCGATAGAGTCATTAAGGTGAACGGCTCAGCGTATCGTCCAACAATTTTCTTGACCTCATTCAAACGAGGATTTAAGTTGCTTCGAGTCGAACTAAGTTCTTCTCGAATTGGAGAGAAATAGGCTGAATCGTATTTGAAATAGGCGGAAAAGTGTTCAGGATTTTCCAAAACCCATTACTGAATTACAAGTTAGTCATCCGAGATCCACCAATGACGTCGGAGCTTCCGAATTTTCCATGCCACCGCGATCCGGCCGCTTCCGGCTCAGTTGAAAAATCTGAAGCGACGTGCGATTGCTGCGGTAAGTCACGTGGTCTGATCTACTCAGGCGTGACGTATTGCCGGGAGGAACCCACTCTTTGTCCGTGGTGCATCGCCGAAGGCTCCGCCGCGGATAAGTACGACGCGACCTTTTTCGATGCCGAGTTTGTTGATGACGAAGGGAACAGTATCGATCTTCCGGAGAAGTTCGATCGCGAAGTCTTCGGCCGTACGATTGGATTTGCAACGTACAATCCGATCGGTTGGTGGGTTCACTGCGGCGTTCCTGCTGAATACGTTACGCGCAATGAACCATATGAAATGGTATTCGAGTGCCGCCAATGCCACAAGCAGCACGTGATTTACGACGTTGACTAAGAAGACTAGCAAGGCGTTCAAACTGACCCGGTGCTGCCAGGCTGCATTTGTGGAAAAGTCCGAGTCGAGTGTCCCAGCAGCACCGGACAGCTTATCCCTATCATTCGGCGGCGGAGGGCTTCTTTGTGGCGACGCTTGCGATCCGACTTGACCCTCAGCTTCTTGACAACCCAGATTCGGACATCCGCTACCTGCTACCGGATCTGTTGGCAGAGCGGTCTGGCGGTGACATCCGCGACGATGGGTATGACTACGTGGGGTCGCAACCTCTGATGGTCTTATTTCTCCGTGCCTCGCAGCTTGAACCGGCCCTTGCGTGCATAATAGACATGGTCGAGAATGTGCCTGTGGCAGGCTGCCTGCTACGGCCGGGGGCGTTGGTCGCAGTGGAACGCGGGAACGGATGGGAAGTGGTGTACCCGCCGGGATTCACCGGGCCATTCTTGCCAGAATAGCCCCGACGCCGAACCGCTGCATAGCCCGTCAACTTGAGTAAAAACGAAACTCCGTGAGCGACGTGTTAGATAGCGGAATGCGGTATGAAGACAATGTGATTTATTCCTCGCATCGATGGTAAGAGGAACGGGTGAAATTGGTTCCCTTAACCGATCGCACGGCGTGCAGGGATTCGTTTGGCAAAGGAGGGAATGCAAGTGGCGGATGACTATCGCACACAGAAAGTCAGCCTGGGATGTGGGACGCTGATTCTCATCGCACTGATTGTCCTGATCTTCGGCGGCAGGGGGACCCGCGACTTGGAACACGAGGTCCAGGGCTTGCGGTCAGAGATTGGAGAATTGAAGAAGTCGGTCGAGGCCCAGACTTGGGAAATCAAAGAGTTGCAACACAAGCTGGACAAGCAACAAGGTGCAGCGAAAGACAAGTGAGACATGACCGATCCGCTCTCATGGCCCAATCATTTGAGTCTGAACGAGACCCCGTGAGCGGCCCCGTGGATTGCGGATTGCGGAATGAAAGAAGGAGACCTACGAGTAGAGCGTGTTGGCAGTGGGCGTGGTGGGTTTTCGGCTCCGGAGGAGCCAAGGGATGTAGCCACGGGTCAGCAAGACCGGCGAAGCCGGGCGCCGCGCAGCCCGTGGAATCAGTGAACATTTTTTATATTTGAACTGCCCCGTGAGTGAGCGAGGTACCGCCGGCGGTTCCTCGCGCACGCACGGGGCCG
>JBGSJI010000131.1:0-8440 GCA_041742055.1 Limnoglobus sp.
ATCGCGGGTTCGTGGGCCGAGTAATGTCTCAAGAACTGCTCGTGGCGTTTCGCCGGCTCCTCGTTCATCATTCACTCCCACTCATACACTCCGCACGCCCGCACAGTTTTACGCCCCTCGTTCCGATGACCGCGCAAGAAATCGAAAACGCCCGGCTCGTGCCGGGCGTTCAGCGGCGAATGCGGTTCGCGTCAGTCGTTCGCCTTACCCTTGCCCTTGCCCTTGCCCTTGCCCATCCCGGTGATCTTGACCTCGGTCAGCACGCCGTCCTTCGCCTCGAACGTCAGCTTCTCGCCGACTTTCAGCGCCTTCTCGAAGTCAGCGTAGGTGCCCTCCTTGGCCTGCCCCTTGCCACCCTTCGCCTTTCCGCCGGCGACGGTCACTTTCACCTTGTCGTTGAACTTGTACTCGTTGTCCTTGTCCCCCTCCTTGATCGTGACGGTCTTCTTATCCAGATCGACCTTGCTGATCGTCCCCTCGGCCGCGACCACCAGTCCGGCCATGAGGAACATCACGCCCACCGGCCCGAGCCACTTTCTCATCGGATCGACCTCCCACGCGGTTGTTGCAGTTAGTAGTTCGCCCCCGCAGATACACTCCGCGAATCTCACCGCTTTTACGGCCTGTCGAGCTTGTACTTCAAAACGGGCAGCAAAATCAGCCTTAGGAGGGCCGTTCACGTACCGAACCCAGCGACTGAACAATCTGATCGACGATAAGTGGTGCCGAGAAATTCGCTGCAATGATTCTTCGTATCGACACTCGGCTGAATTGCTGGATCCGTTGGATACCTTCCACGAACGTCGCCAGTGCCTCTTCGTCCACGTCGTTCTTCACGCACTTCGTGCCGGGCGGCAGGCGGTCGACGAAGACGCCGGTGACGCCGTCCTGGATGAACGGTGCCCCGGTGCAGACGCCGACCACGGGGCACCCCGCCAGCAAGATCTCCTGCAGCGCGAGCGGGCCGTGGTCGTCGTCGGCCAGGTAGGCGCAGGCCCGCGACCGGCGGGCAGCCTCGAACAACTGCTCCCGCTTGTACTGGCCGTAGTGCAGCACGACGTGCCGGGGGAAGACCTCGCACAGGTGTTCGAGCAGGCCCGGCCGGTGGCCGTTCTTCGAGTAGATCAGCAGGTCGTATTCGTCAGGCAGCGGTTCGCCGGGCCACGGGTCGATGGGGTACGGCCAGGTGACGATCGGCGCGGTGTTCGCCGGGCTGCGGTTCACCCACACCGTCGATGCGGAAGCGTATCTGAAAGAAGCCCGCATGGTGGCGAGCCTCGACCATCCGCAGATCGTGCCGGTCTACGATGTCGGGAGCGCGGCCGGGTTCCCGTGCTTTGTCGTCTCAAAGTACATCGATGGGAGCGACCTGGCGACCCGCCTCAAACAATCCCGTTCCTCGTATACGAAGACGGCGGAACTCATCGCCACCGTGGCCGAGGCATTGAATTACGCCCACAAACAGGGGCTCGTGCACCGCGACATTAAGCCGGGGAACATCCTGCTGGACAAGTCCGGCAAGCCCTTCGTTGGGGACTTCGGGATGGCGCTCCGGGAACAGGACGTGGGTCATGGTCCACGGTATGCCGGTACACCGGCCTACATGAGTCCGGAGCAGGCCCGGGGCGAAGGACATCGCGTCGATGGCCGATCCGACATCTTCAGCCTGGGCGTGGTCTTCTACGAGATGCTCGTGGGGCGTCGACCCTTCAAGGCGGATACGCACTCGGAGTTGCTGGATCAGATCACCGCCCACGAACCGCGTCCGCCCCGCCAGTTCGATGATTCGATTCCGAAGGAACTGGAACGGATCTGTTTGAAAACCCTTTCGAAGCGGGCAACGGACCGTTACACCACGGCGAAGGATCTGGCCGAGGACCTGCACCACTTCCTGAATGAACCGGGCACCAGAAGTCTGGCCGCACCGGCCACGCCAGCAACTCCGACCGTGGATGACCGGGATACGGCCAAAACACCTGCGATCACGCCCCCTTCGGATCATCAGGTCATCAAGATCGTGCCGAAGGGGTTGCGGTCGTTCGATGCCCACGATGCGGATTTCTTCCTCGAACTGCTGCCCGGACCTCGGGATCGTGACGGTCTGCCGGACAGCATTCGGTTCTGGAAGACTCGCATCGAAGAGATGGACGCCGACGCCTTCACGGTCGGGCTCATCTACGGACCGTCGGGGTGCGGGAAGTCGTCACTGATGAAGGCCGGGTTGCTGCCCCGGTTGTCCGGTAGCGCGATTGCGGTCTACGTGGAGGCGACTGGCGAGGAGACGGAAACACGGTTGCTCAACGGCCTGCGGAAGCGTTGCCCGGCACTGGCCGACAACTTGAGCCTGAAGGACACGCTGGCGGCGCTGCGGCGGGGTCAGGGGATTCCACCGGGGAAGAAGGTGCTGATCGTCCTCGACCAGTTCGAGCAGTGGCTGCACGCGAAGAAGGAGGAGTCGAACACGGAGTTGGTGCAGGCGCTGCGGCAGTGCGACGGCGGCCGAGTGCAGTGCATCGTCATGGTGCGTGATGACTTCTGGCTCGCGGTCAGTCGCTTTCTCAAAGATCTTGAAATCCGTTTACTGGAAGGTCAGAACAGTTCGTTGGTCGATCTGTTCCCAGTCCGCCATGCCGAGAAAGTTCTGGCCTCGTTCGGTCGTGCATTTGGATCGCTGCCGGAAGCGGCCACGGATGTCAGCAAGGACCAGAAACAATTCCTCGAACAGTCCGTGGCGGGTCTGGCCCAGGAGGGCAAGGTCATCTCCGTTCGCCTCGCCCTCTTCGCCGAGATGATGAAGGGGAAGTCCTGGACGCCGGCCACACTCAAGGATGTGGGCGGCACGGCGGGCGTCGGCGTCACGTTCCTCGAAGAGACGTTCAGCGCCAGCACGGCCCCGCCGGAGCACCGCTACCACCAGAAGGCGGCCCGAGGGGTCCTGAAGGCGCTGCTCCCCGAGTCCGGCACGGACATCAAGGGCCACATGCGATCCTATGAGGAACTGCTCGAAGCGTCGGGTTACACCAAACGGCCGCAGGACTTCGATGATCTCGTGCGCATCCTCGATGGTGAGATTCGCCTGATCACCCCGACCGATCCGGAGGGGAAGCCGGACGACGAATCTTCCACGCAGACCGTGGCCGGGCAGAAGTACTATCAACTCACGCACGATTACCTGGTGCCGTCCTTGTGGGACTGGCTGACCCGCAAGCAGAAGGAAACACGGCGTGGCCGGGCGGAACTGCTTCTCGCCGATCGGGCGGCGGTGTGGAATGCGCGTCCCGAGAACCGACAACTCCCCTCCTTCCGGCAATGGCTTGGCATCCGCTGGCTGACAGTGAAGAAGTCCTGGACCGCGCCGCAGGCGAAATTGATGGGTCGGGCGACCCGCTACCACGCCCTGCGCGGGACCGTTCTGGCGATGGTGCTGGCCGTGGCGACGGTGACGGGGCTGATCATCCGGGACGGAGTCATCGAACAGCGGAAGGCGACCCAGGCATCGGGGATGGTGCAGGCCGTGCTGAACGCCGACACGGCCAAAGTGCCGGAGATCATCGAGGGGATGAAGGATTTCCGTCAGTGGGCCGATCCGCTGTTGCAAGCCGAGAACGCGAAAGCGGTGGCGAACTCGAAACAGAAACTTCATGCGAGTCTGGCGCTGTTGCCGGTGGATGCGTCGCAGGCCGATTACCTGTATGGTCGGCTTCTCGATGCGGCCCCGGCGGACGTACCGGTGATTCGTGATGCGCTTGCTCCGCACAAAGCCGAGTTGTTGGAGAAGTTGTGGGCCGTCGTGGAGACCCCCGAGAAGGGCAAGGAATCGCAACGACTTCCGGCGGTTTGTGCGTTGGCGAATTATGATCAACCGGAAAACGATGAAGATCGCATACGGTGGCAAAAGATATCCTCGACCATCGTTCACGAACTGCTCGTGGCTGTGCAAAAGAATCCCAGTCACTACGGAACTCTTCTGGATCTTCTGCGACCGGTCCGATCCACAGTGTTAGCTCCGCTTTCCTCGGTTTACCGGGACACGAATCGGACCGATTCCGAACGATCATTTGCAACCAACATTCTTGCAGACTACGCCGCTGACAACCCGGCGACGCTGGCCGGTCTGCTGATGGACGCCGACGAAAAGCAGTTCGCTGTGATCTTTCCAAAGCTCAAGGATCAGGCTGAGAAGGGTCTACCGATTCTCCTTGGCGTGATCGACACAACGCTACTCGCTGACCTGCCCTCCTCGGATGAGAAACGGGAATCCCTCGCCAAGCGGCAGGCGAGCGCGGCGGTGATGCTCCTTCATCTCAATCAACCGGCGAAGGTGTGGCCGTTGCTGAAGCACTCGCCCGATCCGCGTGTGCGGAGTTACATCATTCACAAGCTCAGCCCGTTGGGCGCGGATGCGACGGCCATCGCAACTCAACTCGACGCCGAGAAGGAGATCTCGATTCGGCGGACGTTGCTGTTGAGCCTCGGCGAGTTCAGCGAAGCGGAACTACCTCCAGCATCTCGCATGGCGTTGCTGCCGAAGTTGCAGGCGCTGTATCGCACGGCACCCGATCCCGGCCTCCATGCGGCGGTCGAGTGGCTTCTGCGGACGTGGAAGCAGGAGGCGTGGCTGAAGCAGGTGAACGACGAGTGGAAGAACGACAAAGAACAGCGTGAGAAGAGGATCGAGGAAATCCGGCAATCCGTGGCGAAGGATAAAGGGAAAGCTCCCAAGCAGTGGTACGTCAACGGCGAGGGGCAGACGATGGTTGTGATCCCCGGCCCGGTGGAGTTCACGATCGGTTCGCCGACGACGGAGAAAGAGCGAACCGGTGGTCCTGAGGGTCCGAATGAGAAGCCCGTGACGAGGAGTATTGGCCGCAGCGTCGCCATCGCCAAGGATCTCGTGACGGTGGAGGAGTTCCTCAGGTTTCGGAAGGATCACTCTTACAACAAACAATACAGCCCGAAGCCGGATCATCCCATCAATACGGTGTCGTGGTACGATGCGGTCGCCTATTGCAATTGGCTGAGTGAAAAGGAAGGATTGACCCCCGTTTACGAAGCGAACAAGGATGATGAGTTTGCTGAAGGGATGAAGCTGAAAGCCAATTATCTGGAGTTGGACGGGTACCGTTTGCCCACGGAATCGGAATGGGAGTATGCTTGTCGGGCGGATTCGGTGACGAGCCGCTTCTACGGCGAGACCGAGGACTTGCTGAGATACTACGGCTGGTATTCGACGTATTCGAAAGACCGCTTCATGCTGCCGGTGGGGAACTTGAAGCCGAATGATTTTGGTTTGTTTGACATGCAGGGGAATGCGTGGCAATGGTGCGAAGACAAGGCCGTGTTTTACAAACCGGGTGCGGACCAAGAGGATTCAAATGATATTAAGAGCATAAGCGATAAGAATAGCCGCGTGTTGCGCGGCGGGTCGTTCTACAATCAAGCGTCGAACGTCCGCTCGGCGTATCGCAACAACAACGCGCCGACGAACCGGTACGACATCGACGGGTTTCGTCCGTCGAGGACTTTTATTCCTTAGTATCTTTACTGCTTTACTGCTTATTTTTTTGGTTTTCGTCTTTTAACCGCCGTAGGCGCGCGATTTTGAAATTTCCGTCATATTCAAAAGATCGCTGTAAGGTTGTGTGATGGCAGTCCCGAAAGCGCAAGTGGAGCTGACGGTCATCACGAAGACGTATGATTTGATTCTGTGGAGTTGCAATCACACGAGCAAGTTTCCGAGGAATCATCGCTTTGTGTTGGGCGAGCGGATCGAACGCTCCCTGTACGACCTGCTGGACCCGGGGAAACTGTGCGGTGCGGTGTTGGTGGCGGAGGGTTGACCTTCATCGACTGCCTTCTCCGATTCCTTTTCTCGACGGTCTTCGGCTCGTCCACCACGCCTGATAGCTAAAAGAAATCCCCATGACTCCCCCACATGGGGAGTCATGGGATGGTCATGCCGTATTCGTTTCACATCGTCTATTGACGGATGAACTTCGACCGATCCGCGTCTTGGAACGATCACTTAAATCTGGTTCCGCTCGGGCTGAGCCGCGGGCTTCCCCGCAACCGGACCGGCCGGATCGTGTTCGATCATCACAGTTCATCAGAAGCGGATCGGTTCGACTTCGGATCAAGCGATCCAGGGACGGGCGGTACGGCGGATCCAGAGGCTGGTCTGCACACCAAAGGTGGCTACTGCGGCACCGACACCGCTCAGCAGAGTCGCCACCGGATGCGAGACGAGCGCCACCGCACCCACAAGCGTGCCAACACCAAGGGCAACGGCGACGGCCCGTTTCAAGTGCCAGCCCAGTCGACAGACCCGCATCACACTGGCCGTCCGGGCCGTGACCGTTGCCACCACGCACGTGACAGTATCGGCGACCACACTCACGGCTGAAGTGATGCCCGCTTTGCAGCGGGTGAGAAAGAGAGAGGTGCGGGATGGCGTTGCCGGTGCCGGGTTCGCGGCAAGGGCATGGCGGAGGAGATCGAGTGTTGCAGGGTTGGTCAGTCCGTCCTGAATGAGTTGCCGCAGGGCGGCCTGACTTCCGTCGCGAACGGCATCGGTGACCGCCTGATTGAGCCCGTCGGCGAGACAGTCGATGATGCCGTCAAGACGGTCCAGTTGATCCGAAAGCTGCTTGCGTTGTGGACGGCCATTGAGAGGTTGGGTGAGTACGGACATCAGAAAACTCCTTACGAGATTGAGAGTGGTGAGTGAGAGAGTCGCTGTGATTCGGTCGACGGGTTCCCCACCGCGTGTGGAAAGACGTTGATCGAACGACGGCACTGCCGAAGCGAGTTAGAGTCCGAGGATCGTTGAAACCGGCGTGCCGGTCGCCAACAGGTCGAGGGTGGCGCCAGCAAGAGACAGCCCGGCCGTCAGAAGCGGCCCGCCCGTCCAGGCGGCAGCTCCGGCCAGCAGGCCGAGGCCGAGGCCCATCCAGGCCGGCCCCCGCTGCGTTCGCCACCAGGTCCAGATCCGGGTTGCCGTTCCCACAGCCGCCAGACAGCGATTCGGATGGCGTTTATCGGAATTGGTTGCGTCAGGCTTCCGCACAGCAACGGATTCGTCATCCCACCGGTCGGAATCATCGTCCCAGGCTGCGGTAGCCGTTGAACTCCGGGAACGGGATCCGGCCGTTGGACGAAGATGATTGGTGCGTCCGCTGGCGAGTGTCTGCAGGACATCCTGCACCGCCTGGCCAACAGCCTGACCCAGTTCAGTAGCGACCGCTTCACGCACGCGTTCGCGGAGGGTACTGAGTGTGTCGGTCAGGTGCCGAAGGCGTTGGACCAGGAATTCGAGTCGGGTCATAAGATTCTCACAGGGTCAGGAGCCAAGTTTGAGAGATTTGAGCGAAGACCAGACCTGAGAAAGAGCCTTCTGCTCTTTGCGGCGATGTTTGAGGGCCGCAACCAGACGGCCCGCTTTCTGGACAACGTCAACGAGAGCCAGGCGGAGCGCTTCCGCCTCGGAGTGAAGGTCGAGTTCTTCGGGTTCGTCCGGTTCGATTCGTGTTGTTGGCGACGAACCGGATCCGTTCAGGCTTTTCATGGACAGATTCTCCAATGAGGGGCGGGATGGTGATGCGATCGCCGACTGATGACCGGTCGAACGCGGTGACCGGGTCACGGACGACGGGGTTGCCGCTTCAGGTTGCAGACCGGCGGCCAGGAAGGTCCGATGATCGTCGCTCGCGACGAACGGCGTTCGGACCGAAGCGAACCGGACCGTTCGGAAGCTAAGCGTCAGTGCCCGCTTGAGATACTGCCGGTCCAGGGCATAGCGAATGGGCGGTCCGGATGCGGTCGATCCGGCGAGCGGGAACTCCTCAGGGCCTGTGTCAGCACTTTGAGCACGAACGGTGACACGGCCACGGGTGAGTTCAAGCGTGACGGGCGCGCTCTCATCATCGTGACCGGGCAAGGTTGGGAGCACTTTGTGAAGAAGCGCCGCATCGGCGTCGGAGAGCGTCGCAACACTGGCGGTGAGGCACTTGGGGATCACCTCATCCACGTTGGGGAATCTCCCGGCTTCATCACGAAGAAGCCAGACGGTCCAGGATCCGATCCGGATCACCAGATGGGTTGCCGTCACGCCAAGTTGCACCGGTTGACTGCGGAACTCCTTTGCGCCGAAGACGGGGATTGCCGGAACGATTAAACCGGTTACGGGAACGGGAAGATCGAATCCGCCCTGAATCAGAACCTGCCGGGAATCGGAGGCGACGATCCGGTTGCGGAGAATCTGGATCCGGTGGAAGGCGTAGCGACCGGTGGATTCGCGTGACGCGATCCGGCCCGCTTCGTGGAACGCGTCCCGAACCGAATCCGGTACCGGTGTCCATTCGTCCGGAAGCGCTCGTGGAGTGTGCTTCGGTTCCGGCAGGAGATCGAACGTCTGTTCGCGAGGTAAACCTCCTTCCGTCCA
>JBGSJI010000132.1:0-36897 GCA_041742055.1 Limnoglobus sp.
TTGATGAGCGTGTACCGGACGCTGAAACAGCGGGGCGTGGACCCACTGGCGGCGACCGTGTCGGCGTTGCGGACGTACGTGGCGACCGGCGTATTACCCCCGCTGCCGCAAGCCACACGTTCAGAGGGGTGAGGGGTTACCTTGGAAGAAGATCTTTCACCACCAGTACGACCATCCCTGCAATTCGCTTCTCGGCGAAGATCTTCGTGACAATTTGACACTTATCACGAAGGTCGTTCAACCGAATCCGTCGTTCCGTAATGCAAATTGGAGCTACTTTTTGAATCCGAAGCTCGTTGGCATTGCCTCGCGTGCCATCGGCTTGAGACTGACGCAATATGCAATTGAGAATCCGGCATTTGTTGATAGAATGTACTGGTACTTCATTGGGTGTGCCGAGGCGAGAATACAGGCTCAAAAATTGAAACTACAGAGTAAAAAATGACATCAACACTCGGCGTCAGCAAGGAACACATCACCAAGACCCCGGGCGTCTGCGGCGGTCGCGCATGCATCGTTGGCCACCGCATCCGCGTGATGGATATCGTAGCGTCTTCGATTCACCACAAAATGAAACCGTCCGAAATTCTAGATCAGTATCCGGGACTGAGTATGGCGGACGTCTACGCCGCATTGGCCTACTACTTCGATAACAAGGATGAGGTCGATGCCGATTTTCAGCGTGATGACGAGTTGGAAGCGTATGGCCAATCACAACCGTCGAAGTTGCGGGACGCGATGGCGAATCATTCGACTTGAGGAAGTAGCTTGGCGCTCGATACCGTTAAGTACTTTCTCGATCAAAATGTGCATCATTCTGTAGCGGAACCGCTTCGACGGGCGGGTATCGATGTCGTGACAGCTTACGAGACAGGACGGTGCGGATACAGTGACTCCGAGCAAATATCTTATGCGACTGCAGAAAGTCGAGTCATTGTCACTTACGATCGGGATTATCTCACGGCGTTTACACCGCCACCGCCATGAAGAACCATCTGGAATACCTCTAACTCCCGAAAGGACGCACCTGAGATCATGAGCACCGAACAGCAACTGGCGAACGTCGGCTACAACGAAGACAACATGAAGACTCTGAAGGATGCCGCCCACATCCGACAGAACCCTGGTATGTACGTCGGCAACACCTCTACGGCCGGACTTCATCATCTCGTCTACGAAATCGTCTACAACTCCGTCGACGAAGCCCTCGCCGGGTACTGCAAACTCATCAAGGTCATCCTGCACGTCGATGGCTCTCTCTCCGTCTCCGACGACGGTCGCGGGATTCCCGTCGGCATCAAGGCCGACACCGGCAAGTCCACACTTGAAGAAGCCCTGACCATCGCTGGCACCTCGGGCAAATTCGACAACGCCGCCTATCGAGTCTCCGCCGGACTGCACGGCATGGGCGCGAAGGCAATGAACGCCCTCTCCGAGTGGTGCGAGGCCGAAGTCCGCCGCGAGGGGCGTGTTTGGCAAATGGAGTTCGAACGCGGCTACGCCTCCGGACCACTGCAGAATATCGGTCCCGCGCCTGAGGGCGTTACCGGCACCACCATCACCTTCAAGCCCGATCCGGAAATCTTCGGCGACCTCACATTCTCCTACGACATCCTCGCCGACCGCTTCCGCGAGATTGCCTACCTCAATCGCGGCCTGCACATCTCGCTCGTCGACGAGATCGCCAATCGCAAGGACGACTTCCACTTCGAAGGCGGAATCGCAGAATTCGTTGCGTACTTGAATACCGGCGAAACACCGGAACATGCGCCGGTCTACTTCCAGAAAGAAGTCGACAACATTTCGGTGGAGATCGCGCTGCAGTACACCCGCCGAGAAGACAAGATCGAGCGCTGTTACACCAACAACGCTTACAATCCCGACGGCGGTACGCACCTCTCCGGTTATCGCGCCGGCCTCACCCGCGCCATTACGACTTACGGCAAAAAGGAAAACCAGTTCAAGGATGGGATCGAACTCAAGGGCGAAGACTTCCGCTTCGGCCTCACCGTCGTCGTCAGTATCGGCCACCCGGACCCGAACTTCGAGTCCCAGACCAAGGTGAAGCTCACCAACTCGGAAGTCGAAGGAATCGTTTCCAGTGTGCTCTACGAAGCGCTGTCCGAACACCTGGAGAAGAATCCCAAGGACGCCACGCGCATCTGCAAGCTGGTCTCGCTGGCGGCAGAAGCCCGCATCGCCGCCAAGAAAGCGCGCGACGCGCTCATCGACCGCAAGCGCCTGCTCGGCGGCGGTGGACTGCCCGGCAAGCTCATGGACTGCTCGACCCGCGAGCGCGATAAGAGCGAACTCTTCCTCGTCGAAGGGGACTCCGCCGGCGGCTCCGCGGAGAGCGGCCGCGACCGCGTCTTCCAGGCCGTGCTGCCCTTGCGCGGCAAAGTGCTCAACGTCGAACGCGCCAAGATGGAGAAACTGCTCAAGAACGAGGAAATCGCATCCCTCATCGCCGCAGTCGGTGTCGATATCGGCAACGCCGAAGACGTGGCGAAATTGAGATATGGAAAGATCGTCATCCTCACTGATGCCGACGTCGACGGCCAGCACATCCGCACGCTGCTGCTCACGTTCTTCTTCCGCCAGATGCGCAAGCTCATCGAAGATGGCAACATCTATGTGGCGCGTCCGCCGCTCTTCAAGGTCACCCAGAAGAAGGAAGCACGCTTCGTTCCCACGCGTGAAGCCATGAGCGTGGAACTGATGAACCGCGGCCTCAACGGCACCAGCATTGTCATCACCAAAACCGAGACGCCCGTCTCCATCACAGGTGATGCACTCAAACAGCTCTTCCCAATGATCGAGGAAGTGGCGGACGGTTCGGTCACGCTCGAGCGCCGCGGCCACACGCTCGACGCCTTCCTCAAGCGCTACGATCCCGTCAAAGGTCTCCCGCATTTCCACGTCCGCCTCGGGCTGAAAGAATTCTTCTTCCATACCCAGGACGAAGTCGAAGCCTTCCGCGTTGAGCAATCGCAGAAACTCGGCAAGGATCTCGCCGTCAGCGATGTCATTCCCGGAGCCGTGGCCATCGGCCCGGACGGCAAGCCGATCGTCGAGGAAGCCACTCGATTCAGCGTCGACGAATGGCACGAAGTGAAAGCCATGAACAAGGCGATCGTGAAACTCAAGGACGCCGGATTCGAAGCCAGCGATCTCGTCCCCCTGCCGCGCATCGCCGGCCGCGAACCCCCCGTCCGCTTCAAACTCACGCACGGCGACGTCGAACGCGAACTCGAACACCTCCGCGAGCTCGCCGCCGAAGTGCGCAAGCTCGGCGAAAAGGGAATGACCATCACCCGCTTCAAAGGGCTCGGCGAAATGGACCCCGAGGAACTCTGGGACACCACCCTCGACCCCACCCGTCGCACACTCCTGCGCGTCACCATGGCCGATGCCCTCGCCGCTGAAAAAATGTTCCGCACCCTCATGGGCGAAGAAGTCGAAGGCCGACGCGAATTCATCCTCCGCCACCGCATCGACGACCCCGACGCCATCGATTACGGCGGCGCATAATTGGGTCGTTCAAACACTGACTCGTCTTTCCACCACCACTGCCACACCCTACGGTGGAAAGACGCCAGAATTTCGGAAGCGCCTATGCACCATAAGGGTTTACGTCGATTCTCCACCGTCGGCGCAGTGTGTCCACTTGACTGGACATCGATAATGTCCAAGAGTTCACTATGAGAATTCGGATGCATGAAATGAAGTGATCAGATTGTTCGGAACCCTGCTAATTTCGTGTGCGGCTCTTTTGAACACTCCGTTCATCATGATCCCTTTCCAACATTGCAATTCCTGAAATCGATAGCAAGAATGGGAATGAGCCGGGCGACGTCGGTGAGCGGAACCGAGAGCGAGGCATGCGTGGATTCTTCAAGAGGCGGAGGGCGAAAAAATATGGTGGCAGCACTCCTCTTTTCATTCGCCTGTATCGGTGCTCTGGTCGGTGGCATCCGCCATTGTCTGTCGGGCTACGGGAGAACCCGCTCCAGGTTGGTGGAGACGGCGGACGGAAACCCTTACATGGACCTCGCCGCCGTTCGTCGAATGGAACGAGTGGACGGACGATGGTTCATCGCCCTCGGGCTCGCGTCGGGCGTCATCGCAGTCTACTTGTGGGTGATGGAGATCTAACGGCTCTCACGGCCCGATCACTTGAGTGAAAACGAAACTCCGCGAGCGGAACCGAAATCGCAGCGGCGTGGATTCTTCAGGTGGAGTCACGACCTCTGCATGATGCAACCAACACGAATGACAAAACACACCAAGCGATACTTGCTCGCCGCGTTCGCACTGGCAATTTGCTGGGCGCTCAACACCGGATGCCGCCCTTCCGATCCCAAGCCCTCGGGGATTGTCGCGGATTCCGTCAGCGGGTTTTCCGGTCAACAGGGTGCTGACGGCTGGTCGTACGGGTACTGGGATCGCGCCGCCGGTCCCGACACGAACTACAACCAGACGACCGACTTCCAGCTGCTCAAGCACTTCGGCAGCGACCCGATCAACAGGCTGAGTGGTCGTCAGGAGTTCACCACCGGCCAACTTTGGACGCTCAAGGACGGCGTGTACTACACGTCCTTGTGGGCCGAGGGGGGCCACCCGAACAGCGCGATGCAATTGGGGGAACACGCCCCGGCCGAACATTGGGCGGTCCGTCGCTGGGTCAGTTCAGTCGACGGCCCCGTCATCATCAGCGGCCACGCCGGTAAGGTCATGCCGTGGGGGGAGAACTGGAGAGGCGTCTGCCAGGCACTCATCGTCGTGGACGGTACGACGGTGTTTTCCGCCGACATGGACAACCGCGGCACAGACTATTCCCTCGACGCCACGGTGCGCATCGGGTCGAAGGTGGACTTCCTCATCGGCCCTGGTCCGAGCGTTGGTGTTACGAAGTTCACCGCCACGATCCAGACCGGGCGACATCGGTGAGCGTAACCGAAAACGCGGCGGCGTGGATTCTTTTGGTGGAGGAGGGTAACTCGGTGGCACTCACAGATGGACCACCCTCGGATGATGACGACGTCGCTGACTCCGACGAGTGGCTGGCTGCAGAAGTCCGTCAGTTATTCCGTGCCCGTCTGGCTGGGGACGCGAAGGCTGTCCGGGTCGCCCTGTTCTACTTCGACAACTACCTGACCAAGATCATCCGGCGACAACTCCGCGATCGTGATCCGGCCTGGTGCGAGCGGCAATGGAGTTTCGATGGGTTGTACGCGGAGGCTGAGTTTCCTGGTCCAGGTCTTCTCCGGTTCCGCGGCGAGGCATGCTGGATGGAGCAGCCAATGGAGTTTTACTTCGATCCGGTAGACTTCGAGATGGAATTGTGCCCCCGGACCGGCGAGTTTCAAAGGTACGTATTCCGGTTCGGCGACCACCGACCGCTGAGCGCCAAGGTGCGGGGGCATTCCGACCCGTTGGACCCAGTCGGGGGGTGGAAATTCGTTGTCGAGAGGTGCCGTGCCGAACCGCTCTCACGGCCCGATCGTTTGAGTGAAAATGAAACTCCGTGAGCGGCTAAGATGATTGTGGAATGCGGAATGAACATAATGATCTTCGTGGAGCGCCTCGCGGTGTGAGGAACGGGCGGCATCGGTGAGTGAATTGATCGCCGGCACGCGTGGATTCTTTCGGTGGAGGAGCGGGGATGGCGGTTGCTGGAACCATCCTGAAGGAGCGTTTTGAGGGGTGCCTCATCGGCCTTGCCGTCGGCGACGCGCTCGGCGGCATGTTCGAGGCGCAGTCCGCCGACGCCATACGCACGCGCTTCTCGACAGCAGACCGGCTGATCGCCTACCCGCAGGAGGAGATCTGGTACACCGACGACACTCAGATGACGATCGCCTTAGCCGAGGCGCTTGTCGAGAGCGGGGAGGTCGTCGAGGAAGTGCTGTGCCGGGCGTTCGTCGCCAACTACGTCCCGTCCCGTGGGTACGGCCGCGGCGCGCGGGCCGTGCTGGACGCGATGGATGACGGCCGCGACCATCGGCTGGTGGCCGAGGAACATTTCCCCGGCGGGTCATTTGGGAACGGAGCGGCGATGCGGGTCGCCCCGGTCGGGCTTCTGTTTCGCGACGACCACCGGAGATTGTGGGAGCAGGCCCGGCTTTCCGCCCTACCGACACACCGGCACGCACTGGGCATCGAGGGCGCGCAACTCCTGGCGCTGGCAGTCGGGATATGTTCCAACATGGAGCGATTCGACCGCGCCGGATTCTTCGCTGACTTGCTTGCTGCGTGCGAGTCGGCCGACTACCGGGCCAGGCTGGAGGAAGCCTCGCGGGTTCAGTCGCCCGACGATTTGACCAGATTGGGCAACCGGATTGAGGCGCTGAACTCGGTCCCGACCGCCATCGCGAGCTTCGCTCTATCCCCGGAGTCGTTCGAGTCCACCATCAGCAACGTCATCTTCCTCGGTGGGGATACCGACACACTGGCTGCGATGGCGGGGGCGCTGTCCGGAGCGTATCTCGGAGTCGGTCGACTGCCGAGTCGTCTCGTCGGGCTGCTGGAGAGCAGCGACAAGGGGCGGACGTACATTCAGCAGCTCGCGGGGCGATTGTTCGCAGTGCACCAAAATGGTGTGGTCGCCATAGGCTGAGGCACAGACACCGAACCGCTCTCTTGGCCTGATCACTTGAATGAAAACGATCGCCGCAAGAGATGAACCCGTGGTGGATCATTGACTGACAAGGGTACACGGTACGGGGAGTCGCACGTCGGATGAAGTTGCTATTGGCTGAGAATCTGTTCACCGTCTCTGATCTGCTATCGGCCGAAGAGTGTCTGCACCTGATCGCTTGCGGCGAGGCCATCGGATACGAGCAGGCGGCCGTTCGCACTGCCGCTGGTCCGCAGATGCGTCCCAATATCCGTGATAACGACCGTGCTGAGTTCACCAACCCTGAATTGGCAGACAAGCTCTGGGAGAAGTGTCGGCCGTACGTCCCGCCGAAGTTGGAGGGCGGCGAGGCCGTCGGGCTGGACGAGAATTTCCGGTTTTACCGCTATGATGTTGGTCAGCGGTTCAAACGACATAAAGATGGGGTAGTCGAGCGGTCGCCTGTCGAACGGAGTCGGCTCACATGCTTGTTCTACCTAAACAATGACTTCACCGGAGGAGAGACGGTCTTCTACTCCAGTGTCATGACGAACGGCGTGCGATCAGAAGAGGTGGTCGTGGTACCGCGGGCCTGTGACGCGCTATTCTTCCTGCACGAGTGGTGGCATGAGGGGCGGGAGCTGATCGCTGGCCGCAAGTACGTTCTGCGATCGGACGTGTTCTACCGCTTCCCTTCGACATGAAGCAGGTAACACCGCTCTCACGGCCCGATCGTTTGAGTGAAAATGAAACTCCGTGAGCGGTTATGATGAATAAGGAATGAAGGCAACGGGGTTCACGTGCGGAGATGCGTGTGATATCGTACAGGTGTTCCTGTTAGGATGACTTCCATGAACCCATCGCTGATCGTCCGCGGTCGATATACTGATCGAACGTTCATACCAGACGGTCCGCTCCCCGATGCTGAGGGTACGGCCGAACTGGTCATCTCTCCCGCCACCTCTCAGGTCGGTGGATCCGTTGCCGACGCCTTTGGCACCGCCACGGCACTCCGAACAGCCGCCGAAATTCTGGCTCAAGTCCAGGCAGACCGAGATACGTGGGGTGACCGCTGATCTATCTCGATGCGAACGTCGTGATCCGGTTGATCGAAGGCGACGCCGCGACTCGCCAGCCGTTGGAAGCACGGCTGGCCTCGTCACTCGGGGTGCAGGGATCACTGGTCACTTCCCGTTTGACCCGGCTGGAGTGCCGGTCGAAGCCGCTGCAGGCGGGCGACAATGTCACTGTGGCCGCGTTCGATCTGTTCTTCGCCGGGGTCGAGTTGGTCTTGGTCGAGATTGGGGCGGCCGTAGTCGAGCGAGCCACGGATCTGCGGGCACGGTACAACCTAAAGACGCCGGACGCTTTGCACTACGCCACAGCTGTCGAAGTTGGGGCGACCGTATTCCTGACGGCCGACCAAGGGATGTCGAGATGCACCGAAGTACCGGTCGAGGTACTATAGTCCGGCCCGATCGCTTGAGTGAAAGCGAAACTCCGTGATCGGCTATGATGATTGTGGAATGCGGAAAGCGAAAAAAGAGAACGGAGGGAACGTTATGGAACTGGCCACGAAGCTTGCGGAGATCCAGGCGCTGCCGGTCGGCGACCGCATCCGGCTGGTGCAGGCGATCTGGGATTCCATTGAAGTTCAGGAACTCCCCGCCGAACCGACGGAAGCTCAGAAGCAAGTCCTCAGCCGGCGGATGAACGAGCTGGACGAGAACCCTGACAATGTTCTGACGTGGGAGCAGATCGAATACAAACGAAATATTCAGAAGTGATTCTTTGATGTCGCGAAACAATTCTTGCGTAAATAAGCAATAAATCAAATGAATTAGGTGCTAAAGATGGCGAAAAAAAGAACAACAGCCCCGAAGAAGTTCTGTTTCGTCTTGATGCCTTTCAGTGACACATTTGCCGACGTATATTCAGTTGGCATTAAAGAAGCATGTGAAAATGCAGGGGCCTATTGCGAACGTGTTGACGAGCAAATTTTTCATGAGAGTATTCTTGATCGAATTTATAATCAAATAGCTAAAGCTGATATCGTAATCGCAGATTTAACAGGCAGAAATCCAAATGTCTTTTATGAAGTAGGCTACGCACATGCACTTAATAAATTGACCATTCTACTCACTCAACTGGCTGATGATATCCCATTTGACTTGAAACATTATCCACACATTATTTATGGATCGAAAGTGTCCACACTCCGATCAGAGCTCGAAAAAAGAATTTCTTATTACATTGAAAATCCTCCCATTGAAACCTCAGATTATAAGCAGGAACTCGGAATATATCTTGATAAAGATCAACTTTCGGACAAAATGACTGAATTAGTTATTCCAGTAAACAGCTATCCTTTAATAACGTTAATTGTGCATAATCAATCCGGATTAATATTTAATAGCGGAGATTACAAAATCGGAATATTATCCAGATTGTACTCTAACAGCAATGCTACCTCGCATCGCAATATGAAATTACCGAGTGGCGAAAATTTGATAATGTTACATGGAGTCGAACGACTTTTACCAGGAGAGTACGAAAATTACGAATTAGTTTTGTACCCACCTTTCGATTCTCAACTTGGAAGAGATGAGTTTGTTGAGAGGTAATAACCGTTCGTCTATTTTTGAAGAATGGTACGACTGATTATTCGATTAAATTAATACCTCCTTTAAAATGATTTGAAAAATATACTTGAATAATGACCTACTAAAATATGTGTTATCCACTATGCTCCTCGGCATCATTTCTGATACGCACGATCGGCATGAGCGGACGCGGCGGGCCGTTGATCTGCTCATCGCTCGCGGGGCGCAGTCGCTCGTTCACTGCGGCGATTTCGTCGATCCCATGATTCTGCCCATCTGCACCGCCGCTCCGCTCTACTTCGTCTTCGGCAACAACGACGCCGACGTCGTTCCGCATCTGCGTGAAGCCGCCCGGATCACCGGTGCGGTCTGTCTCGAGTGGGGCGGCGTGATCGAGCTGGCCGGCAAGCGCATCGCCGTCACGCACGGCCATTCGCGCCCGGATGTCCGCCGGGTTTCGCAGCCGCTGCCCGACTATTTCCTGTCCGGTCATTCGCACATCGCCATGGACTATCGCGACGGCGCGTGCCGCTGGATCAATCCGGGAGCGCTGCACCGGGCGGACGAATACACCGTCGCCCTCCTCAATCTGGCGACCGATGAGCTGGAGTTTATGAAGGTGCCGGATTCCCGGCTTTGACACCCCGAAGGCGGGAAGGCACGTCATCCCTTCGTAAAATCGCAGACAGGAAGATTTCAGGCTCGCACTTCCCGGGCCGGGTCGTTGAACCGTCGCCTCCTGCCGGGCACGTTGGAGAATTCCTTGAACGACCCCACTGCGGTCCCGCAGGCTTATGCCGCGTGGCGGAGAACACTCCTCGCCTCCGCCCTCGTCGCCACCGTACTGGGTGCCATTGCCCACGGGACCACGTGGGAATTCCGCTTCGATTTCGGGAACGAACGCCCGTCCCCGTGGTTGGTGCTGATTCTGGTGCTGTTTGCGATCTGCGCGTTCGCTCCCGGGCTGGTTGGCTCCGGCCTTGCCGTGGCGGCTCTGGCGAAGTGGCGGCGCCTCAGATCGTCGTGTCGCCTTTCACGCTACGCCTGGATGGTCTGGGTGCTGGGTCCGCTGCCCGTCCTGCTGCTGCCCGTCTCGCACCTCTTCCGCCTGGATGAGTCCGATGCCATCAGAACGTCCACGAATCAGATCCGCAGTCTGATCACGGTCACGGCACCGGCGGTCTTCGCTCTCTTACCGGGAGCGCTGAACGCGGCGCTTGTGCTCGAACGGTTTCTCCCGGAATCGCGGGCACCCGGCCTGATCCTGATGATCATGAGCCCCGCCTGCGCGATCGCCTATCTGCTTCCCATCGGCGTGATCGCTCAGGTCGCGTTCCAGACGGAAATCTACTTTGGGCTGCTGTTGCTCGCCTGTTCACCTCTCGTTCCGCTGGCAGTGGTTCGCCGGATGACCCAACCGAACACACCGGGCGAAGCGGCCCGGCTGGTTCGCAGAATCGGCGTGGTTCGCGGATGCCTGTCGGCTCTGGGTGCGGTGCTCGTTGTGGGATGGGTGGGAAAACACCCGCAGCTGAGGGCCTGGATCGGGCAGGTCGATTTTGTGTGGGTGCTGGGTGTGGTGGCCAAAGTGCTGGCGAGCAAATGGATCACGACCGTTGTGGTGACGGACCTGCTGATCACGATGCTCCATCAGGGCCGGGAAGCCGCAAGCGCAAGCGCGGGCACGGCGGCGGTGGAAACCCTGGCGCAAAAGCTCGACGCTCTGAGCAGCGCGATGCGCCCGGGCGTGCGGATTGCCGACGCGGGGAAATGATCCAAGATTTCCGGCGAACTCGGATTCGAACCGGATCATCAGGGCAGCAGGTCGGCGATGGAGATTTGTGTGCCCGGCAGCGCCAACGGTGCCAGCGAAGCCGAAGACCCCAGTTGCTGGACCGAGTGATAGCGATGTCCTCGGGGAGCGTTCGCATCCGGGAGCGGATCGCGGAAAACGTGCAATTGACCACCATTCAAATCCAGAACCCAGTAATCGCGGATGCCGCCCTGCGCATAAAGATGAGACTTCAGACCCAGATCGGTGGCGAGCGTGGAATCGGAAACTTCGACGACGAGTAATGCTGTAGTCGGTTGGTCCTGGATGGTTCGTGGTGTACCGATGATCACAGATACATCGGGAACGGGATCAGTATCGAGCGCCAGATCCAGCGCCATCTGAACGCGGATCCAATGTCCGGGTCCGAAAGCCGCCTGAAGGGCCGAGCGAACCAGTTCGACTCCGGAGTTGTGCGGGGGATTGGGAGCGGGCATTTCCAGAATCTCCCCATCCACGAGAATCACATTCTGTCCTTCAAAAACTCCCGAATCACACGCAGCGTGGAATTGATCCCCGGACCACCGCAGCGGAAGCGGAAGCGATGACGGACCATGACTGGGCACCGCAAGCGTCGAAGACATGAAGAACCTCCTCCATCAATTCTATCGTCAGCTTTTCCCGAGTACCAGATCGACGACCCAGCAGCCGCGGACGTGGGTGGCGTTCGGGCCGGAGGAAACTCCGCCGACAGGCCCGAACTCCTGATTGTTGCGGCAGTGGTTGAGGATGTCGGCGTGTTCGCATCCGGCATCCTGGAGCGCGTCGGCGAGGATGGGCATGGCGTTGAAGTCTCGGGCGTCATACATCTGCTGCGCGATCCCGACGGCGGTGTCGGTTCGCCAGCGGGGATCGAATGCGACGGGGCGGAAGGGATTGCCGAAGATGTCGCGGAGTACGTCGCTCGCTCGATTCGATTGCGTGCTCTCCTGCTTCAAAATCGTCAGGGCATTCCGCAGTTGAAACTTCCTCAATGTTGCGATGTAAAGCAACGATCTTAACCGTGACGAATTGTAGGCTCTTGAACCGATCCTGTCATTCATTTGCAATCGAATGGATTCGTTATCGGATATCAATCCTTCTGCGTACTTCTCGACAAAATCAATCCAGTCCGAACAACGAATCGATGCACTCCAGTAACAGACACGACTGATGCCGCAGATCGCGAGCCGCTTCCGGCGGATCGATTGTGCTTCGTTCGGAATTGAATCGACAAGCAGCAGTGGCTGTTTCGCTTCCTTCCACTCCTTCTCCGTCATCCTTCGCCCTCCGCGGTCGGCATCGGAATTCTAGCTCTTCCCGAGAACGAGATCGACGACCCAGCAGCCGCGGACGTGGGTGGCGTTCGGGCCGGAGGAAGCTCCGCTGACAGGCCCGAACTCCTGATTGTTGCGGCAGTGGTTGAGGATGTCGGTGTGTTCGCAGCCGGCATCCTGGAGCGCGTCGGCGAGGATGGGCATGGCGTTGAAGTCTCGGGCGTCATACATCTGCTGCGCGATCCCGACGGCGGTGTCGGTTCGCCAGCGGGGATCGAATGCGACAGGGCGGAAAGGATTGCCGAAGAGACAATGTAGAATCGTCGGAAGATCGCCGCCAATGTGGCGAATCGCTTCATTCCAAGACACGCCACTGAAGGACGATATCATTCGAGAATTCTGGACGGCAGCAAGTGAGAGGAATGTCGCGATCTTTAAAGATGAATTCGAATTGATTTCACGAACTCTTGTCGAGATTGTGCGATACATTTCTCCTGAAAGTTGTTGTAACTTCTCGTCGGATACTTCACCATCGGCATGCTTTTCACCTGCTTCGATCGCGAATTGATATTGCTCGTATGAAGCACTCTCAGTCCAATTTAAGCGAGCCGGTGCTACACGCAACAATCTTGCTTTTCGCAGAGTGGCAATTCCTTTAACGAAGGAAAGCAAACGTTGCGCGTCGTTGGTCGTGAGCCACTCTTCCTCCGTCATCCTTCGCCCTCCGCGCCCTGCTTCTTCCCCCGCCGCTTCTCGATCTCGGCCATGCGCTCGCGGATTGTCGCCTCGAAGCCGCGGTCCGTCGGCGTGTAGTACGTCACGTCGGCGGGCACGTACTCCTGATCCACCCAGCCGCCCTCGAAGTTGTGGGCGTACTGATAACCCGCGTGGCCGAGCTGCTTGGCGCCGGAATAGTGCGTGTCGCGCAGGTGCAGCGGCACCGGCAGCGTGCGGCCCTCCTTCACGTCCTTCTGCGCCGCACCGATCGCAAGCGTCGCGGCGTTCGACTTCGGCGCCGTCGCCAGATAGCAGACCGCCTGCGAGAGGTTCAGCCGGCACTCGGGCAGGCCGACGCGTTCGACGGCATCCCAGGCTCCGTTCGCGACGAGCAGCGCCATCGGGTCGGCGTTGCCGATATCTTCGGAGGCGAAGATGACGATGCGACGGGCGATGAAGCGCGGGTCTTCGCCCGATTCGAGCATGCGGGCGAGCCAGTAGACGGCGGCCTGCGGATCGCTGCCGCGCATGCTCTTGATGAAGGCGGACGCGACGTCGTAATGCGAATCGCCGGTCGGGTCGAAGTCCATCACTTTGCGCTGAATGGAATCCTGCGCGAGTGCGAGGTCGAAGAGAACGGCGCCGTCGTCGGTGCGCTCGGCAGTGCTTTCGATCGCCTGCGTGGACTTCACACCGATCTCGATGGCCATGAGGGCGCGGCGGGCATCGCCGTCGCAGATCTCCGCCAGGAATTCGAGGGCGTCGTCCGTGATGGTGACGGGCGTTTTGCCGAGTCCGCGCTCCTCATCGCTCAAGGCACGCCGGATGATCGTCTTGACGTGCTCACGCGTGAGCGGTTCGAGCGTGAAGATCTGGCTGCGGCTGAGCAGCGGCGTGTTGACGGCGAAGAACGGGTTTTGCGTAGTGGCGCCGACGAGAATGATGATGCCGTTTTCGACATCGGGCAGGAGCACGTCCTGCTGCGAGCGGTTGAAGCGATGGATTTCGTCGAGGAAGAGGATGGTGCGTTCCTTGTCTTCTTCGAGGCGAGCGCGTGCCTCCGCGAGGACATCGCGGACATCCTTGATGCCGGCGGCGACGGCGTTCATGCTGACGAAGTGGGACTTGGTCTGGTTGGCGATGACGTGAGCGAGTGCGGTCTTTCCGCATCCGGGCGGGCCGAAGAAGATGACGGAATTGAGGCGGTCGGCGAGGAGCATGCGCCGGAGGAGTTTTCCGGGCCCGAGGATGTGGTCTTGCCCGACGAATTCGTCGAGGGATCGTGGGCGCATGCGTGCGGCCAGCGGCTGGGCGGTGAGGCGGTTGGTGGTGCGGAGGTCGCTGAAGAGGTCCATGCTTTCATGAAGGCAGATTTTGCCGGGGAGTCAAGGGGGAAAATGATCATTCGTACACACGGGAAGCGCGTGCGCGTGCTTGTGATTCGCTGCGGGAACTGATAGATTGGTAGAACACCCGGTGGAGGAACACCCGTGGCCGAAACGAAGACGATCCTGGTCGTGGATGACGATCGCGAATTGATTGACGCCGTGCGCATGATGCTGGAGCGGCAGGGCTACCGGGTGCTGCAGGCGCACGACGGGCATCAGGCGAAGCAGATGGTCTACAACCACAAGCCGGACCTGATGATTCTGGACATGATGATGCACCGGATGGGCGGTTTCCCGGTGCTGGAACATTTCAAGGACAAGGCGGACGCGCCGCCGATCATCATGGTAACGGCGAACGAAGGCGGACGTCACAAGGCCTACGCGGAATACCTCGGCGTCGTCGAGTATATTCGCAAGCCGTTTTCGATGGAGAAGCTGCTGGACTCGGTCAATAAGGCGCTGATGCCGGAAGATGAGACTCCGTTGGAGTAATTCCATGTCGGTATCCGACTGGAAAAATTCGAATTGGTATCGGCGATTCGAAGAGAAAGCGATTCTTCTACTGTTCGTCGTTCTGTCGCCGATACTTCTCCTGTTACTTGCACCGATTTCACTCTGGCTATTCTTGCGGGATTCTCGACCCAAGAATCGGTACGCGGTTGCACTGGCACGGGAAGAGTTCGCCAAGAAAACCGGCCGATATCCGGACACTACCAGGATCATCAAGACCACCAACGAACGCTGTTACGTTATGGCATCTCCGGGGCACTATTGTTTCAATGATCAGGGCGAGAAGACATTCTTCGTGCGCCATCCTGCAATCACCATTTATGCAATCTGGTACTCGGATGGTCGAATCCGAAAAGTCGGCTCCTCGGAATCTAGATGGGGAATCGATCCTCGCAAGATTGCAGCAAGGTATGAAGCCGAGATCGTAAACTCAGCGGACCGAGACTATGTCCCGCCAAGCTACTCTTTAGAACCCGATTGAGTTTTTGAATTGATTTCCAGTTCGGTCATTCGCACCAACTGCCGCTCTGCGTTGCGGCGGCCAAGAGCGTAGATCCCCGGTATCGCCAGCGTCTCGCCGTGGAGCAGGCGGCACTTCGCCTGTTTCACTTTCGCTTTCGCGAAATTTGCGGCGAGGCACTTCGCGCAGGAGAGCGAATAAGTCTTCAACTCACTCGTCTGGCCATCGCTCCACTCGGCGGCGACCTTGTATTCGGCCGGCGCCGTGCAGGTGGAGCAGATGATGGGATAGTTCATTGGGGAAATCATAAGCACCAAGCATCAAATTTGAAATTCCAAATCTCAAGCAACAAATACCAAATATCAAATCGAAAATACAAAATCACAATGATCGATTACTTGTTTGGAATTTGTATTTTGGAATTTCAATTCAATGTCTGAATTCTTGTTTCGAATTTGATGTTTGGAATTTCGAATTTGATTTCATTGAGAGGGGTGTGGCAGCGGTTCGCCGGTGATGGCCGCGAGGGCGTTGAGCGCTGCTTTCAGCTCCGCGTCCTTCTTGTTGCGGCCCCAGGCGGCGGGGTACATGTGGCCGTTGATGTCGGTCGCCACCTTGAAACACTTATCGTGGTCCGGCCCCTGCTCATCAAGGACGTAATAGCGCGGCGTACCGCCGAGATCGCGCTGGGCGACCTGCTGCAGCGCGGACTTGGCGTTGTTGTTCACCGCATCGGACGCGACGGCATCAATCTCCGGCTCGACGAACTCGCGCACGAACTCGCGGACCACACTCCACCCACCATCCAGATAAATCGCCGCCACCAGCGCCTCGAAGACATCCGCCATGAGGTTCGCCGGGATATCGCCGCGGTTCTCCATTCCCTTCCCGAGGATCAAGTAGTTGCCGAGGCCGAGTTCCTCGCTGAACTTCGCGCAGGTCTTGCGGCTCACGACCACGGACTTGACCTTCGTCATGTCGCCTTCCTGATAATCGGGAAAGCGATGATAAAGCAGTTCGCAGGTCACGAGGCCGAGTACGCTATCGCCAAGGAATTCCAGTCGTTCGTTGGAAGCGGCGCGGGTGTTGGCGCCGGATGTGTGCGTCAGCGCCGCCTTGAGCAACTCAAGTCGCTGAAAGTGATAACCGATCGCCTCCTGGCAATCGTTGAGAAGTTCAAGAAAACGCGAGGTCGGCATCGGTCCGCATCAATCGAAATCAGGGAGAGTCTGAACGATCAATGTACATGAACATTGCGTGAAGGGCTACCGTTCAAGCCTATTCGCTTTGAGTGAGAATTGATTCGGCCTCGGTGCGGCTGCGGAGTTCGCCATCGAGCTGCATCCGGCGGATTGTGTCGAGAACGGTTTTGAATTTCGGCCCCGGCTTCCAGCCGCGAGCGACCAGATCGTCGCCGGTGACGAGCGGCGGCGGATCGAGAAGTTCCGGTGGCGTTGAGCGCAGCAGCTCGGCGCAGAAGCTGGCGTCGTCCGCATGGCCCTGCGCCGTCATGAGCGCGAGGAGGTCGTCGATTCCCGGATTCGTCAGGCAGTGATGCCGTTCGCTGGGGCGAAGATTCGCGGCATTGTGCAGACTCTTCTGATGAACGACGAGCCACTGGATGCGATCGTGTTCGTCGTTGGAAAGCCGCAGGCGTCGGGCGATTTGTCCGACTGTTTTTTTGTCGAGTGCGGAGAGAAACGCGGCAAAGGCGAGGACGAACGAAGCTCTGTCAGGGAGCGCGGCGAGCAGGGCGATGTTTGCGTGATCGATTTCCGGCACGATCGGCCGGAGCAGATCGAAGTCGGTGAGCAGCTGCGCTCCGCGCGTGCGGTTGCGGTGCGAGAAGATTTTGCGCAGCTCTTCCGCGATGCGCTCAGCGCTGACCGCCCGAATCTGCGGAGCCATCGCCCGGGCAGCACTTTGCGTGGCGGGATCTATCGCGAGTTCGAAGCGGGCCGCCATGCGCACGGCGCGAAGAACGCGCAGCTTGTCTTCGGTGAACCGCGCGACCGGATCGCCGATCGCGCGGAGGATTTTCGCCTGCAGATCCGCCTGACCGCCGACGTAATCGATGACCTCGTTCGCAACCGGATCGAAGAAGATGCCGTTGACGGTGAAGTCGCGGCGCTGGGCGTCTTCTTCCGGCGAGCTGAAGGTGACGGAATCGGGGCGACGGCCGTCGGAATAAGTGCCGTCGTTGCGGAAGGTGGCGACTTGGACTTTGAGCCATTCGCCATCGGGCCCGCGCGGTCCGATGATTTCGATGACGCCGAACGAGACGCCGACCTCGATGCAATGCCGGAACAGTCGCTTCACCTGTTCGGGCGTGGCATCGGAGGCGACGTCGTAATCCTGGGGCATGAGGCCGAGCAGTTCATCGCGAACGCATCCGCCGGCCCAGAGCGCACGGAATCCGGCGCCCTGGATGCGCTGGACAACATCGATGGCGAATTCCCGTTCGGTCATGTTTGCATTCTAGTGGTGACTGGTCGGTGTGCGTTTGTCGCAGCGATTCCCTTCACTGGGCATCAAGGCGGGACAGTTTTTTCCGGGCTTGTTCGGATATCGCCACAACGGCGGGATTCTTCAACTTTCGTTCGGCGGAGATGGCGTAAAAGCGCTCGCGGAGTCCCTTGGGGCGCCCGATCCTTCGCACACCATAATGCCGACGGACATCACGTTCAATCGCCGAGGGAACCGCGAAGACCCCTTCTCCCGACCGACCGAACATCTTCAGAAGGGCGCTGTCGTCGAACTCGCCACGGACGATCGGGTGGATCTCTTCGGCAGCGAACCACTGGTCGAGCGAATGACGGAGAACCGTGTCCTCTGTCGGAAGCAGGAACGGCGCTCCGTCGAGGGATTGGGGAAATCCGGGTTGATAGCGTTCGACCAGTTTTGGCACACCCATGATGGTGACCCCGCACGCGCCCAACAGATGCGTGTAGACTTTGGCCTTCACCGATGCCGGGAGTGGCGAGTCGGTGAGAACCACATCCAGATTGTGCGCCGTCAACTCGGTGGCCAGTTGCTCCAATTTTCCCTCTACGCACAAGATCCGGACCGGCTCCGCCAACTGCATCGCAGGCTTGAGCAACAGGTGAACGATCAACTTCGGCACGATGTCCGCCACGCCGACGCGTAAGCGCAGCGGTTGCCCCAGCGGACGACCGCTTACGAAGTCCATGAGTTCGCGACCCAGTGCGAAGATATCGTCCGCATAGCGAAACACGGCCTGACCCGTTTCGGTCAGCGCCAGTCCCCGACCGCTTTTCTCAAAAAGTGTCGCCTTCATCGTCTTTTCCAGATCCCGGATCTGTCCACTGATGGTCGATTGGGAAAGATGGAGAATCCGACAGGCCGCCGTCACGCTTCCTTCACGAGCGACAACCCAGAAGTAATGAAGGTGGTGATAGTTCAACCAGTGCATGATCGCGCTCCGAACCCATCGGTTTTTTCGATCTGATTCTACCAATTTATCGATTAAACATCAGGGTACTCGACCGGAATAGTCTCATGTGTGATCAAGCAGATTTCAACACTCAATCGTGAGGGTTTGACATGTGGATCGAACTGATTGGTCGAGGCGTTCCGATGAATGATGAACTTCGGGCCCGCGTGGAGCGTCGGCTGATGTTCGCACTCGGGCGATTCCGCGGGGCGTTGGGCCGCGTCACCGTTCATGTCATTGATGAAAACGGTCCCAAAGGCGGCGTCGATAAACTTTGCCGCATTGTCGTGGGCATGTCAGGGCCAGGACCCTCACGTCTGGTGGTGGAAGCCGCCGCAACCAATATCACCACAGCGGTCAACATCGCGGCCAACCGCATCAGTCAGGTTGTGCGTCGTCAGGTGGAGCGGGCCCGATGGACTCCTCAACGTGCGGATGACCGTTTCGTCATGAATAACTGAGTTACTCATTCAAAACAGGATCGGGAGAATCAGAAAATGAATTGTCCAGTGTGTTCAACCGGACTTCAGGTTGTCGAACGTCAGTCGGTCGAAATCGATTTTTGTCCACGGTGTCGCGGGGTTTGGCTGGACCGCGGCGAGCTGGACAAAATCATCGAGAGGTCGTCGCAATACCAGAATCGGGATGATGATGACGATGACGACAGTGACTGGGGGGATGACCGACGATCGATGGGGCGTTCGCGATCCGAAGACCATCGTCCCGGCAGTCAGTACCCTGCCAAAAAGCGGGAGGGATTTTTTGGCCGTCTCTTCGACTTCGACTGAAGATCCCAGCGAAAGGGACTCCAATTGAAACAAAGGGGACAGGTACATTTTTGGTGGACTTGATAATTCAGTCCATCAAAATTGTACCTGTCCCCTTTGAATAGTTGACCGATTAAATAAATCAGCTAATAAAAAAGGTGCCAGTCCCCTTAAAATTCAGTCACCGGAATAGGGGAACGTCGTGTCCGCGAGGAATCCCAATTGAAACTTGTCCCGGGCCGCGTTCCACGTCGCCTGATCGAACGGCGCGACGCTCGGCTTGTCCACCGGCTGGCGCGTTTCCACATGGCCGTCCGCGAAGGCGACATTTGCCAGTCGACCGGCATAACGGAAATGCGTCGCCGTCAGACCGTAGGGCGAGATGGCGAAGGTCTGCCCGGGAGCGGTGTACGCCGTCGGGGGAACGAGCAGATGCGGCGAGCCGAAGTAACCGCCGAACGGTTCCTCCAGCGTGCCATTACTTTTGAGCAACACGGATTCCGTGTACATGAACGTGCTGGACGTGCTGAAGTGAAGGATGCGTTTTTCCGCGACGTGCCGGTTGTACGCATAGCCCGCGGTCAGCCCGTTGTAGACGGGAGCGATCGGATACACTTCGAACTTCGGGCATTTTGTGACCTTCGTGTTGTTCTCATAATAGCTCGTAAGGATGCCGTTCCTCGGGTCGGTCGCGATCACGTTGTACGGTGCGCTCGTCGCGCTGACGGTACTGCCGAACCAGTACTTACCCTGAGGCCAGCCGACGGTGGGGTCGGTGTGCGGAGGCAACTTCTGATGGGCGGATTCGTAGTTCATGGCGGCGAGCACGAGTTGCCGGAGGTTGTTCTGCCCCTGGATGCGGGCGGCGGCTTCACGCACTTTCTGGACGGCGGGGAGCAGCAGGCCGATGAGGACGGCGATGATGGCGGTCACGACGAGCAGTTCGATGAGCGTGAAGGCGCGACGGGACACAGACAAACGATGCACAGGAGAACCTTTCTGCCGGGACCGGGCAAGAAGTGGAGCGCAAACGGCCCAAGTGCGGCAGCCCGCTGACACATGCCAGCGAAAGAAGTTTCTGCAGCGCAGCCTGGGACCGAGGCTCCGATCGACGCCACGACAGGCAGGTCTTCTGGCTTACGGCTCAAACAAGATCGGGCGGCCTTCCCGCGGATGCTTCCGCAGTGGCAAAGTGCCCGGACCTCTCGCCGAATACAGCAGCGGCCCTGCGCCGGATTCACACCGGCTTCCCTTTTCATCACGCCAGACGAACGTCTGAACGTGAACCTGTCGGGATAGTGGAAAGATAGCGAGGGAAGCTTGGGAAATCAACTCAACCGGAATCATTCAAGTTTTGGATGGAAACATCCGATGAAACGAAGTGATTCATTCTGTGTAAAGGAACAGTATGCGAGTGTGCGTTGCGATGGCGGTTCTCGGCGTGATGTCCGGCTGTGCCTGGACGCCGAAGCCGTACGCCAACGATCCGCATTATCGCACGAGGAAAGCGCTGCCGGGCGATCCGTATGAAGTGCCCGATCCTCAACCGCCGGTCTTCCCAGAGCCCCCGCCCCCGCCCCCGCCCGACGGCCTGGACCGCGTCGCCGGCACGACCTGATCGTTCAATTTAAGGGGACTGCCACCTTTTTAATAGCCATATTTAATACATCGGCCAATAAAAAAGGTGCCAGTCCCCTTATTTCAATTTGACCTTCACATCCACAACCGCATCCGTACGAACGAATCGGCACTGACCGCCGTCGTCGTTGCACACATGGTAAACGGCAAAAACCGGAATCCGGATCGTGCCTGAGGCTGTCTTCGGTAGCTGTATTTCAAAGCCCACCGTTCGCTCTTCCTGCGATGTCACTGTCCGCGGCTGCTCCGCACGCACGAGCCGTTCGCTCACCGGAACGCCCTCGGGCGGATCAACCCACACCCGCAGCGGCTCCGCCTCATTATTCCAGTGGTCGGTCGTCGTCGGCGCCAAGCGCAGCGTGAGGTGGACGCGCACACTGCTCCCGGGCTTCACCTGCGCCGGCACCGTCACGGCTTCGACGATCACGGACTTGGTTTCTCGCGTCAGTTTCCCGGCCGGATCGGGATTCTTCGGCTTCTCACTCTGAATGGCAAACGTCTTCGACGGCTTCGCGATCTCCGCTCCGACCGGCCGCACCGGCAGCGCGATCGGCTTCTCGCCGCGGGCTCGAATCGCCGCCTCAGCTTCCGGCACCCAGTCGTAAAACGGATACGGTTTGTCCAGCCGCGGGCCGTATTGCTGAATGCGCCTCCGCCAGATGTACTGGTTCGGATCGAGATCCAGTGCCGTACCCCAAGCCACGACCGCAGCCTGAAAATCGTTGGCGTCCCGCCCTTCGGTTTCCGCGCGGCGCTTCAGGCTTACACCCAGCCGGAACCAGGCTGCTCCGTCCTTCGGATCAGCTTGCGTCGCATTACGGTAGGCGGTGATCGTATCCGTGAGCCGCCCTTCTCCCCAGAGCGCAAGCGCATCGCCATACGATTTCCAGGCCTGGGGCGTTTTCGCGCGAAGCGCATCGAGCCTCAGATCACCGAACTTCGGTGGAAATGTTGGCGTGGGCTTTGATGGTGAATTCTTCGCATCGTCCGTGAACGACTTGCTCAAAAACTCCGCTTCGAACGTTTTCGGGCTCGGCCGTGTCGAGCGAACGATTCCGTGCTCATCGAGTGCGAGCACGATCGGCACGGCGCTCGATTCCAGCACATTGATCGGATCATGCAGAATCGGCCAGTCGAACTGCTTCCACTGTGCGAACAGCCGGCAGCGCTCCGGATGCTGTTCCTGCGTCACGCCGAGAAGCACGAGCTTTCCGTCCTTCACCCACTGGCGGCTTGCGTCGTGCCAGACCGGCACGTGCACGCGGCAGCCCGCTCACCACGAGGCGAACTGAATCAGCAGCACCTTTTTGCCACGATACTCGGACAGCGTGACCGGTTTGCCATCGGCGATATTCGCCAGCGTGAAATCCGGATGCCGTTCACCGACCTTCGGCGGCGCGGCCGCGGCCAGCGTTACGCTCATCATCAATGCGGGCACGAGAGCGGGAACTCGCGACATCTTCAATCTCGCAACTGTGGTTGGGGAATCGAACCGTTCAAGTATACTTGATCGTGCCGGGGCGGTCCCGGTTCAAAATCCATCCAGGAGAATCACTGATGCGCAGTTGCGGTATCGCGCTCGGTCTGATCTTCGCAGCGGGAAGCGCCTTCGCGGCCGATCCGGCACCGGAAGAGAAGACGGGCATCAAAGTCGGCGAGAAAGCGCCCGACTTCACGCTCAAAGATCAGAGCGGCAAAGAGCAGTCGCTCAAGGATCTGCTGAAGAAAAGCAACGTCGCGATCGTCTTCTACCGATCCGCCGACTGGTGACCGTTCTGTCAGAAGCAACTGGTTCAGTTGCAAAAGGACCTGAAGCAAATCGAATCCGCCGGGATCACGGTCGTCGGCATCAGCTACGACTCGGTCGAGATCCTGAAGAAATTTTCGGACAAAAACAAAATCACATTCCCGCTTCTCTCGGATGCCGAGAGCAAGACGATCATCGCCTACGCGATCAAGAATGCGGAGACGGCGGGCAAGAAGTTCGGCCGCGTCGACCTCGACGGCGTGCCGTATCCGGGCACGTACCTCGTGGATCAGAAGGGCGTGGTCCGCGCGAAGTTGTTCGTGAACGGTTATCGCGAGCGGCATTCGGTCGCGGAGCTTCTCAAGGAAGCGGAAAAACTGAAGAAGTAAACCGATCGTTCCACCGAGTGCGGAATCGCCGACGATTCCGCGCTCGCACTTCCCCGCCATCTGCCTTATCATGACAGTTCCGCCGGTGGCCCGTCGATTCGTCTGGAGTTTGCTTATGATCCCGCGAAGTGTTCTCCTCCTTCTCGGTCTCCTTGTTTGTCATTCCGTGCAGGCCGACGAACTGTCTTACAATCGCGACATCCGGCCGATCCTTTCGGACAATTGCTTCGCCTGCCACGGACCAGACAAGAACCAGCGCAAAGCCCGCCTGCGCCTCGACGACCGCGATGTCGCCCTCGATCGCAAGGCCATCGTGCCCGGCAAACCCGGCGAGAGCAAACTCGTCGCACGCATCACCAGCACCGATACCGACAAAGTGATGCCGCCACCGGAAGCGCACAAGAAGCTCACTCTCTCACAAAAGAAACTGCTCGAGCGCTGGATCGCCGAAGGCGCGAAGTACGAACCGCACTGGGCGTACATCCCGCTGAAACCGTCGGCCGTCAACAAGCCGCAAGCCACAATCGACCACTTCATTCAGGAGCGTCTGGCGAAGGAGAAGCTCGCGCTTTCCCCGGAAGCGGATCGCGTGACGCTCATCCGCCGCCTGAGCTTCGACCTCACCGGCCTGCCGCCCACCTGGGCCGAAGTGCAAGACTTCGTGAAGGATTCATCGCCGAACGCCTACGAGAAACTGGTCGATCGTCTGATGGCGAAACCGCAGTACGGCGAGCGCATGGCGGTCTTCTGGCTCGATCTCGTTCGCTATGCCGATTCCATCGGCTATCACAGTGACAACCCGATGACAGTCTGGCCGTACCGCGATTACGTCATTCGCAGTTTCAACTCGAACAAGCCGTTCGACACATTCACGATCGAGCAACTGGCGGGGGATCTGCTGCCGAACGCCACACTCGATCAGAAGGTGGGCAGCGCGTACAACCGCCTCTTGCAAACAACGCAGGAAGGCGGATCGCAGGCGAAGGAGTACGAGGCCAAGTATGCAACGGACCGCGTGCGGAATGTCGGCAGCGTCTGGATGGGCGTCACGCTCGGCTGCTGCCAGTGCCACGACCACAAGTACGATCCGTTCCTGACGAAAGACTTTTACTCGATGGCGGCGTTCTTCGCCGATGTGCAGGAGCCTGCGGTGGGTGATCGCGGACCCGGGACCAAACTGGCGACTCCGGAGCAGGAAGCGGAACTGAAAGCGCTCGACGCCGCTGTGGCCGAAGCCAAGAAAGCGCTCGCGGCTGAAGAGGCAAAGTTCCTTCCGAAGCAAGCCGAGTGGGAGAAGTCGGCGAAGAATTTGCCCAAGAATATCGAGGCGATTCTCAAACTCGAAAAGCGGAACCCGAAGCAGACCAACGATCTGAAGGCGTACTATCTCAGCCGGATTCCGGAGACGAAAGCACTGCGAGAAACGTTGGCGAAGCATGAAGCGGCACGCAATACCTTTGCCACGAAGATCCCGAGTTGCCTGATCACGCAGTCCGGCAATCCGCGGATCGTGCGCATTCTGCCGCGGGGCGACTGGCTCAACGAAACGGGTGAAATCGTACAGCCCGCCACTCCCAAAGTGTTCATCAGTACCACGATGACTCAGCCCCGCGCAACGCGCCTCGATCTGGCGAAGTGGTTGCTCGCGAAGGAGAATCCGCTCACCGCCCGCGTGTTCGTCAACCGTGTCTGGAAGCTCGCCTTCGGAGCCGGACTCGTTCGTACGCTCGACGATGTCGGTATGCAAGGCGAAGCGCCGACGCATCCGGAACTGCTCGACCACCTCGCCCTCGGATTCCAGAACGGCTGGGACGTGAAGAAACTCGTCAAGCAGATGGTGATGTCGCAAGCGTATCGCCAATCGTCGAAGCCCCGACCCGAACTGCAGGAGCGCGATCCCGAGAATCGCCTGCTCGCCCGGCAGAACCGGTTCCGGCTCGATGCGGAGTTCGTCCGTGACACGGCGTTGTCAGTCTCCGGATTACTCGTTTCGAAGATCGGCGGGCCGAGCGTGAAGCCGTATCAACCCGCCGGATACTGGAGTGCGCTCAACTTCCCCGCTCGCGAATGGCAGAACGACAGCGGTGACGGGCTTTACCGCCGCGGAATGTATACGCACTGGCAGCGCAGCTTCCTGCAGCCCAGCCTGCTCGCCTTCGATGCGCCGAGCCGTGAGGAATGCACGACCGAGCGTGCGCGATCGAACCTGCCACAGCAGGCGCTCGTGCTGCTCAACGATGCCACCTATGTGGAAGCCGCCCGCGCGTTTGGCGAACGGGCAATCCGTGACGGTGGAAAATCGTCCGCCGAGCGCGTCGCCTTCCTCTATCAGCAGGCGTTGTCCCGCAGCCCCACCGCCGAGGAAGCGAAGGTGCTGGCGGAGTACGTCGCCGAGCAGGCGAAGCTCTACACAGCGAACGAAGCGGACGCGAAGGCACTGCTGACGATCGGCGCGAAGCCGGTGCCAAAGGACCTCCCCGCCAGCGAACTCGCCACCTGGACCGCAACGGCGAGGGTAGTGCTGAACCTGCACGAATTCATTACAAGAAATTAATTCATAGCCCGCGTGATCCGCGGGCCATTCTTGAGGACTAACGATTATGTCTCTCCTTCAACGTCGGGTTTTTCTGAGCCAGACCACTCGGGGCGTGGGTGCGCTGGCGCTCGCGAATCTTCTCGGCCCGCAGCTCGCGGCCGCTGAGAAATCGAAAGGCACCCTCTCATACCATCACAAGCCGCGGATCGAACGCGTGATCTGGCTCGTCATGGCCGGCGGACCGTCGCACCTCGAAACCTTCGACTATAAACCGAAGCTCGCCGCCATGGACGGCCAGCCGATGCCGGAATCCATCACCAAGGGCCAACCGATCGCGCAGCTTCAAGGCCAGAAGCTCAAGTGCCTCGCTCCGCAGTACAAATTCAAGAAGTTCGGAAAGTCCGGCCAGGAGATGTGCGAACTCTTCCCGCATCTGGGTGAAGTGGCGGACGACATCTGCATCATCCGCAGCCTGCATACCGAAGCGATCAACCATGATCCTGCACACACGTTCATCAACACCGGCACCACGATCTCCGGCCGCCCCAGTATGGGCAGTTGGATCACCTACGGTCTTGGCAGTGAAGCGAAAGATCTGCCCGGGTTCGTCGTACTCACCTCGCAGGGTCGCGGCGGGCAGAACCAGCCGATCTCCTCACGGCAATGGCACTCGGGCTTCTTGCCCAGCCGCTTTCAGGGCGTGAATCTCCGCGGCAAAGGCGATCCGGTGCTGTATCTCAGCAGCCCGAATGGCGTCAGCCGCGAGCAGCAGCGTGACGCCGTGAGCACCATTCAGAAACTGAATCAGCTGCACAACGGCGTGGTGGACGATCCGGAAATCGCCACGCGGATTCAGCAGTACGAGCTGGCGTTCCAGATGCAGGCGAGCGTTCCCGGCCTGATGGACTTGAAGCAGGAAGACAAGAAAACGCTGGAGATGTACGGCACGCAGGGCGCGGACGGCACCTTCGGTGCGAACTGCCTGCTCGCGCGGCGGCTGGCGGAACGCGGTGTGCGCTTCATTCAGCTTTATCACCGCGACTGGGACCACCACGGCGGCATCAAACGCGATATCCAATTGAAGATCGAGGAAGTGGACCGCCCGCTCATGGCTCTCATACGGGATCTGAAAGCGAAGGGACTATTCGACAGTACACTGATCGTCTGGGGCGGTGAGTTCGGCCGTACGCCGATGTCGCAGGGCGGCAGCGGTCGCGACCACCATATGAAGGGCTTCAGCATGTGGCTGGCCGGCGGCGGCATCAAGGGCGGGTTTTCGTACGGGAACACCGACGAGTTCGGCTACAACGCCGCCGAGAATGTGGTGAGCGTGCACGATCTCCACGCGACGATGCTGCATCTGCTGGGGATCGACCACGAGCGTTTCAGCGTGAAATTCCAGGGTCTGGATGCGAAGCTGAGCGGCGTGGAACCGTGCCGTGTGGTCCGCGAGGTGCTGGCGTGAATCGGAGAGTGCGAATCGTGCTGCCGGGATTATTGTTAGGAGCGATCTGGTCGAACACGTGTATGGGAGGCACGCCGTATCCTTTCGGACTCCTGCTTGGCCCATTCTCGATGCCGCTTGGAATGCCAACTGAGCATCCCGAGTACAGCGAACCTCGGATGTGGGCCCAAGCTTTTTTACTCGTTGCGATGATCGCTGTGCATCCAATTAAACCCAATCGTTTCACTGCCTGGATAAGCGGGATAGGATTGTTCCTGTGGTTCTTGATCGGATTGGCGTATCTCACCGATGGTGTGTGATCGTAGGTTCATTTCCTTGATACCTGATTGTAATTTCATGTGTCGTATGATGGAAAAAGCGTTGTGATAGAATGTTCGCATCGGTGAGGGATCGAACATGGCGAAGACGAAAGAGCGGAATGGTGTGGCGACGGCGCCGCAGGACGTGCTGACGCTTGCGGAGGCGGCTGCGTACTTGCGCGTCGGCGAGCCGGAGATCCTTGCGCTCGTCGAGGCGGATGCGCTGCCCGCCCGGCGCATCGGGAGCGAATGGCGCTTCCTGAAATCGGCCATCAATCATTGGCTTCAGACGGGAACCCACGAAGCGCCCTCCAAACCGGCACCGGGCACGAAGGAGGCCGTCCTCCAGCATTTCGGCATTTTCAAAGATGAAGATGTCAATGAATTTCTTGACACACTTCGCAAAATCCGGAAAGCCGTCGGATGATTATCCTCGACACAGACACACTCACGCTCTTCGATCACGGGAACGCTAACGTTCAGCGCAAGATCGCGGCGAGGATCAATGATTCTCTTTGCGTGACGGTCGTGACCCGTATCGAAGTCTTTATGGGCCGTTCGGCAAATCTCCTGAAGGCCGCGAATGAGGATGAGTTACGAATCGCGGTCCAACGCTTCCGACATTCGGAGACCTTGTTTGCCTCATTTCGCATCATCGACTTCGACGATGCGGCGATCGCTCATTTCGGCCGCCTGCGGAATCAGAAAAATCTCAAAAAGATCGGCCGGCCGGACCTGCTCATCGCCTGTATCGTGCTCGCGCACAATGCCCTGCTCGTGACACGGAATCTCAAGGATTTCAAGGATATTCAAGGGCTGAGAGTCGAGAACTGGGTGGATTAGAACCGTCATGGAAATTCGTTCTTATATGATCATTCGGATTTAAGATATTCATCGAACGATGACGTGCGAACACGAATTGACTGATGAAAGCTCGATGATTGTTCACGGTTCATCATTCTCGAACAGTTCGCGATGACGTTTGAGACTGAGACGACAGAATGCCATGAATCTTCACGGAGATGAGCCATGCGAACCGGGTTCAAAATCGTGATCGCTGGAATCGTGATCGCCTCGATCGTGTTGCTGTTAATCCCGTCGTTCGCTCCTCAATCGGATCCGCGTCGCCAGTTCGCCGGCGTCGATCGCATCTTGGCAGAATCCCATCAACGATTCGCCATCGACCTCTATCGCGAACTGGCTAAAGAGAAGTCCAATAATATCCTCTTTTCCCCGTTCAGCGTTCATTCGACTCTCAGCCTCGCAGCTCATGGAGCGAACGGCCAGACACGTAAAGAACTCGCCGATGCCCTCTACTTGCCGCCTGATCGGAACGAAGGTCTGACTGCGGTGGGAAATCTGATGCGATACTATTCGGGTATCCGCGGAGCATGTCAGGTCAATTCGGCCAACGGTATCTGGGGTCAGCGGAATCTTGGATTCCGGGCGAACTACATCAATGATGTGAGCCGGTTTGCGAACGATGGTTTTCAGGAAGTCGATTTTGCCGATCCTGCACACGCCCGCCAGACCATCAACCAATGGATTTCCGATCAGACGCAGAACCGCATCGCCGATCTGATCGGACCGGATGATTTCGATCACCGGACCCGCCTTGTGCTCGTGAATGCGATCGCGTTTCAGGGACTCTGGCAAACGCAATTCGACACGAAACGAACCGGTCCCGGAACCTTTCATTGTGCAGACGGAACGACCGTGACCACACAGTTCATGTCCGCGAAGAAGTGCCCGTGCCGAATCGCGATTCAGAACGACCGGATCATGCTTGAGCTGCCATACAAATCTGATGATCTCGCTTTGCTCGTGATCATGCCTGAGGAAGGAATCGAACTTGAAGTACTCGAGAAGCAACTCACCGACGAATCGCTGAGACAATGGATGCAACAGATGTCCGATTCCGAAAACGAAGAATTCCGCATTCCCAAATTCCAGATTCAGCAACGACTGTCGCTGAAAGAGCCGCTGACATCGCTGGGTATTCGGGCGGCATTCTCAGAGAACGAAGCCGATTTCTCGGGCATGCACGAATCGGAACCATTGTTCATCGATCGTGTCCTGCACCAGTCCTATGTGGAATTGAACGAAGACGGGACTGAGGCCGTCAGCGCGACGGTTGCACCAATGGCCAAGAAAGCCGAACGAAAGCCGGGCGATCCGATCGAGTTCAACCGGCCATTCCTCTACTGCATTCGCGATACCAGAAACGGAACGATCCTCTTCATGGGCCGTCTGGCCAATCCGTCGGAATGACGGACGATTTTATTTCGGTTCAATCGCCACTCATATCGAATACGCCTTCTTCCATCAGCTCTTGCCTGAGCAATAGCATCAGTGGATCGTTCATCGCCAAGACCTGAACCGTCACTCGTCCGATTGGTGTTCGACCAACAAGCGTGGGGCCATTCCATACGAAATGAAATGTCCAGCGATGCAGCCTCGGGTGGAATAGGCGAACCCATTTTCGTCGAGATGACGATCGATCAATACCGGTCAGGTTCGGACCTTTATGCCGATTGCAGTGGAGACAACTGTAAGCGAGATTGGAAAAAGCGTCTGATCCGCCGTGTTGTCGGGAAATGATATGTTCGACTTCAAAAGGAATGAGCACATGTTCATAAGGCAGTCGACAATACTCGCAGCGATGCGCTGCCCGTTGTTGGACAAATCTCAACGTAACGGGAGTCACTTTTGAGACTTGATTCGGGTGCTTTCTTTCAACACCTTCCGTGCTCGTGATTGCAGGATCGAAAGCGTCAGTCCGACCCGAAGATAGTTGTCCAGTTCCTCGGCTTCGGCTGCTTCCAGTTCGCCGTTCTGGTTTCGTTGTGTCAGTTCTTTCATTCGAGCTTGGTCCGATTCCGACCATGCCAGTTTAAGCAGCTGTCGAGCTAGCGTCGGGGTGAGCTTCGCGCTGTCCCACAATCGCAAAAACATGGCCGAATCCGATGTGACATCCAACGATTGATGGGCGGCGACCATTACTTTGCCTCTAGCGATTCCGTCATCTCAACGCCATTTTAACACCTCCTGATCGACGATCAACCAGGACTTCCGTTCCGTTCACTTCCCCTTCCCCGCTGCTTCCTTCGCGCCCGTGACCAGGCCCTTCACCAGGCCCTTGGCGGCGTTCATCGTCGTTTCCTCGGCATTCTGCTTGATGCCGGTGCCGATCCCCTTCAGGTTCAGTGCGCGGCGAATGGCGATCACGTCGTCGCTCGTGTGGCTCTCACCATCCGGGCCGAGTGAGCGCACAGTCACATGCTCCGCCACTCCGCCCTGCGAATACTCGACACGCAATTCTTGATCCCAGGGATCTCGCTCCGGCAGCGTGTCGTTCGGCCAGCGCTCGTAGATGCCCGCATCGGTCGTCTGCCGGTCCAGCGTGTCGGCCCACGTCGCGACGAGCCGGCGGGTTTCGGTCACGTTCGGATCTTCTGTGCGAACGGGAACTGTTCCACGTGTGACGAGTCCGAGCACAAAAAGCGTCACAACCACGAGGAGGATGGCGGGGAATGATCGTGGCATGAGGAACGCCCCTGAGTGTTCGTTGTTCGCTGAGAAGTGGACACAATCGAATCAAGATCACGCAGGGAATTCCCAAAATATTCAATTTCCTGTTGGCGCCTGAAGAGTTGTCGTTACACTTCAACACCAGTTGAAACGAGGGACTCAAATGTCGCGAATCGCCGGGATCTTTCTTTTCATCATTGGTGCAATGTTTGTGCTCGTTGGTATTCTGGGCGTCGTCATCTCGCTCATGAATGCCGTGAAGGGGAAAGAGGCTCTGGCCTTTGTGTTTGGTGGATTGATCTTTGTCGGAATCATCATGCTGGCCGTCGGGCGTTCGATCTTCAAGAAGGGGGAACCGATCGGAATCGTTCCGAAGCCGGTGGAAGGGCGTGTGGGGAACTTTCTGGCGAACGCACCCGAGACGCGAGAGAAAGACGGCCGCGAATACGAAGTTCATTATGTCACACCGGTGTCCGGGAAGAACGGGCGGCCGTCATCGCTGCATGTGCGCGTGCCGTGCGCGACTCCGACCACGATGCAGTTTCATCAGGAAAACTGGTTTGATCGGTTCTCGAAGTCCATCGGCATAGCCCGCGAGTATCAGTCGGGTGATGAGGAATTCGACACCGAGGTCTATGTTCGTTGTCCTTCGGAGGCGTATGCGGAGTTGTATCTCGCCGATGCCGATCGAAGGTCAGCCGTATTGGCGATTCGCAAGCTGGGCTTCAAGACTGTCGAATTGACTGGCTCACAAGTGATGGCCTTCTGGCCTGGATTCGATCCGGCGAAACACGATCATCCGGAGCTGGTCTCCGCGGCCTCGGATCTGCTCGCGGTTCTGGCCAAGGATGTGCCCACCGAAGATCCGGACAACGCCGCCGAACGCGGAGACCGCACGAAAGGCCTGCTGGCGTTCCTGTGGGTCATTGCGATCGGTTACGCCTGCACCCTGTTCTCACTGATCGCGTTCACGCCCGTTCATGCGAGCGACTTGCTGCTCACGGCCGCGCCCGTGTTCATCGGCGGCTATGTCTTCTTCGGCTGGATCGCGGCCTTCCTCATCGGCGGAACCTCCAACGCCCATGATCGCTGGGGTACGCTCATGGTGGTGGGTTTTGTCCTTCATGGTCTGGGAAGTGTGGGGATCACTGCGGGCATCAACGGGCTGATGGATCCGGGGCCCGCCGTCGAACGGGAACAATTGATCATCAATAAACGAACGCACACAAGCTCGGGCAAGAACAAGAAAACCACTTATCATGCCGAAATTCAGTCCTGGATTCCCGGTGGCGATTCGATGGAGTTCTCGGTTTCGTCATCGGAGTATCACCGCATCACAACCGGGAAATCCAAACTGCATCTGACGACCAGCCCCGGCAAGCTGGGGATCGAATGGTACCAGGGCAAGCGTGTGATTCCGTGAGTTGATTCAACGGACTCGCGAATCGGGAAACTTCTCGAAGAGTTGGCTGTAGATGTCCGACTTCTGCATTGCCGCGCGAACGTCGGCTCCGGTCTTGAGGTCGGGTTCGCATTCCTCGCAAATGCGGATCGGAAGTTCCAGAATCACGTCCCGGCCCGACATTTGAGGGTCCTCGCTTTCATATGCCATCAAGATCATGCGGATCGGACTTAAACACAGGATCAAGAATTCGAACCATCTCAATTTTGAAGAACGTGCGATTTCTTCGCGCTCGCATTCCAGTTGAAAAGTCGCTTGATGCTTCGTCGTGCGGAAGCAAATGACGCAATCGGATTCGACAGGCAATTCGTCGTTGGCCAGCATGTGCCGAATCACGAGGTCGATCGACACGCTCGATTCGCCGACGGACGCCTTCAGCTTCGCAAACGAGGGCACCTCGATGATCCGCCGACAATCGCAGGTCAGCGCGGTGCCGGCGGCGCTGCCGGGGACTTGGTGAGACTTGCCGCACTCGCAGCGGACGGGGTATGTCGCCATCGCATTCTCCGGAATCGTATGGCGATTGTGTTAGCGGCCCGAGCAATGGCAAGGTTCATGGCCATCTTTCTTTACATGGCTGCCGGCTTGCTCCGTTTATCGCCGCTCGTTGTGCGGCAGCCAGGAACCGGAGCGCAGGTACTCCGCGATCGTCTCCGCGATGCTCGCACCGATGCCGAATTCCTTCTGCAGGCCGGTCTGGCCCGCTTCGGCGACCACCTGTTCCAACTCTTTTTCCGCGGCCGAGAGTGCGAACGCGGCTTGACGAAACGCCCGAACACGGTACAAGTTGGCACCGGAATGACCCAGTGCGCTCGCGTGTTCGCGCAATTTTTGAACCACTTGCGCATTTGTCATGGGGAACCCTCCTGCGTCTGCATCCATTTTTCGCACGACGGACGGAGGTTGCAAGCCTGGTAGGAGACCATTATGGCCGGATTTCGCACTCATGTCGGCGTCGCGGCCACGCTGGGCGTCGGTTACGGATTCCTGATGCACAAGGGAATGGGTTGTCACTGGGAAAGCGGCGTACTCTGCGCAACTTTGACGGCCGTCGGCGGCATGCTGCCGGACCTCGACAGCGAAACGGGCCGACCGGTGCGTGAAATCTCGAGCCTTGCGGCCGCGGTTCTGCCTCTGGTCATCATGCCGCGATTGCATCAGATGGGGCTGTCATCCGAAGGAATCCTGGCCAGTATGGTGCTCAGCTACCTGTTCGTGCGCTATGGGATGTCGTGGTTTTTCGGGCAGTTCACCGTCCATCGCGGCATGTTCCACAGTATCCCGGCCATGCTCATCGCCGGGCTGGCGGTTTATCTCGGATATCACACCGGCAACTATTACCTTCGCATGGAACTCGCCGGCGGCGTGATGCTCGGCTTTCTCTCGCACCTGATTCTCGATGAAATCTACAGCGTGGACTTCAACGGCATTCGCCTCAAGCTGAAGAAATCCAGCGGCAGTGCGCTGAAACTCTTCTCCGACTCGGTCCCCGCCACCGTCGTTTGCTACACCATACTGGGGGCGCTGCTCTATGTCGGTTATCTCGACTGGAAAGCGCACGTCGACTCGGGCAAGCCGGCGTTCCCGTTCCTCGAACCGCTCAGCGGACACTCCCATGCTCCAGTTCGACTTCAAGGATAAGGTGGTTCTCGTCACGGGAAGTTCCCGCGGGATTGGTGCCGCCACACTCTCCGCATTCGCCAATGCTCAGGCCCATTGCATTCTGCATTTCTGGGACGACCCCGCCGGCGAGAACAAAGCCGACGCCACGCGACTGGCGGAGCAACTGGGCTCTCGTGTTCATCTCGAATCGGCGGACGTCCGCGATGCGGCCCAAGTCGAAGCGCTGATGGCGCGGGTGAACGCGCAGCACGGCGGGCTCGATATTCTCGTCAACAACGCCGGGATCATCCGCGATCGCAGCATCAAGAAGATGACGCTCGACGACTGGAACGCCGTCATTCAGACGAATCTCTCTGGCGTATTCCATTGTTGCAAGTACGGCGCGGATATTCTGCGTGATGGTGGACGGATCATCAGTATCAGCAGCATCGCCGGGATTCTCGGTTTCCACGGGCAGGCGAATTACGCGGCGGCGAAGGCGGGTGTGATCGGGATCACGCGCGTGCTGGCGAAGGAACTGGCGCGGCGGAAGATCACCGTGAATGCGATCGCGCCGGGCGTGATTCAGACGGCGATGCTCGGCGAGGTGAAGCCGGAGGTGCAGGCGGAATACTTGAAGCAGATTCCGATGGGTCGCCTCGGCAAGCCGGAGGATATCGCGAACGCGATCCTGTTCCTGGCGTCCGAGGAGAGCGGCTACATCACCGGCCACGTGCTGCCCGTCACCGGCGGCTGGCTGTAACTTTGGGATCAATCATTCTTTGTGAGAGAATTCAGATATCCTTTATCGTACATCCAATCAATTCGACCAAGGATTGTTTCGAGTGAAAAATGTGGCTTGATGGAGCGGACTCTATTGGCGATAGCTACCTTGTCGGATCTCTTGTTTTCACGTGCGAATTCTCGATCGACAAAGAGAATCGTCGATTTTAACTCTAGTTCTCCAGCTCCATCTCCGGAAAATGCAACTGCGAGGCGTTTCACTTTTTCTGCCAAATCATTTGGAAGCAACGAAGTTGAATTATACGCATTATCACCTGGTGTGATTTCGTACCCATATCCACGTTGAAAATTGACTGACTTCTCCTTCAGTAATGACCCACCACATGATTTACTCAAATCAACCAGAACATCGGAATCAAATGGTCCGTAATTGAAGAGTCGAAAATCATAACTCGTGGGGACTTGCTCAATTTCTTGGAGAAAATAACAGAGCTTCATTAATTGTGTACGACCGATCTTCTGGTCTTTGGAGTTCATGACCAACTGAACCATGATCGCGACGTGCAATTCCGGAGAAATCACTTCCATGATGACACCTATTTGAGAAGCTGATCAACTTTGCGACGTGCTTCACCTGCATTCTCAGGCTTGGCATAGAGTCGCACTATTTCAAGTGGTTGTTGTGTCAAACTCTTGACTACAGATGACATATCCGACAGAGGCTTCATTTTTTTGAGACCATCCTCGGACACAACCGAAACATCTGATTTCAAAAGTTTGTAAGCGGACGTCAAGGACGATTCCGTCCGAATGACCAAATCACCTAAATGTCCACGAATCAATTTCAGAGTTGTTCGGTCGCCATCAGTGGGAAATTCTGGCGTATGGTAAATCTCACGATAATGATTGCGAGATACGATCATGTGTCCATGGTCTCCGCCATTTCCACTCCCTAGCTCCCCGAGCACTCGCCAGTCGTCCCACATGAGATAATCTTCGATGCCCGAATGGTCTTTGTCTTTCGGCAAAGGGTGCGGAAATTTCCCTCCCAGAATAGTCTTCAAGGCTTCTTTGATATGATGATCGTAGGCGACACGAGTCTTGTGGAAATAGACTTGTGTGAACATGTAATAACGAGCAAGAACTAATGCTTCCGCCGCGTGAAATCCACCCTCTGCGACACCGATTCTCAAGTCCAATCGAGGAGAATCATCCACCGATGGCATTTCGATCGCTTGAATTGTGTTCAGCAACCTCTTCCAGTCGTATCTTCCGTAATCGACGCCAATATGAAGTGAATCCCGGAGCAAATAGTCCATTCGATCCGCATCCATTTGACCATCGATCAACTGTCTCCAAAATGCGAGATTACCGATACTGGACGATGTCCCTTCCAAAAATGTCGCAATCTCGTCCGCAGTGATCTTAAATTCACCGATGTTCAGAGAGTGATTTTCAATCACGTCTTTGAGTGCATAACGGATCACTGCGGCGGAATATGCTTCGTGCTTGTAGGGTAGTTTGCTCTTACTCTTGGGATCGACAGGGAAAATTTCCTCACCGGCGTGGGAAAATGGACTGTGCCCTGTATCGTGAAGGAGTGCTGTTAAACGAACAATCGTTCTTGCGCGGCGCAGGGAATCATCTAGAAGAGAAACGAAATTATATTCTCGCTTCAATAGATCGAAAGAATTTTTCACCACAGCGTCAAACAATTGTGTGGCAACGTGCATCACTCCTAGCAGTACAGCGCGGTTTTAAAACCGACGTCTATGCCGCCGTTTCTTGTGGGACTCGCTGGCCTGAGCGTTGCGTCGCTGATGATAGCGGATCACTTCGCCCACGTGCCGTCGCGCCGGAACCCCGCGACGGCGACTCA
>JBGSJI010000133.1:0-13684 GCA_041742055.1 Limnoglobus sp.
TTGATGAGCGTGTACCGGACGCTGAAACAGCGGGGCGTGGACCCACTGGCGGCGACCGTGTCGGCGTTGCGGACGTACGTGGCGACCGGCGTATTACCCCCGCTGCCGCAAGCCACACGTTCAGAGGGGTGAGGGGTTACCCACGACCCAATAACGTTCGCAGCTCATAATCACGAGCCGCCCCGGGTATCTGATGAGGAATTTCGGCCTGTTCCTGAACACTCTCTATCAATGGCATACCACGATTCAGACAAATCGTCGGTAACGTAGGAGGAGTCTCAGAATTCGATACTGAGAGCAGGCAACTGCTACCCATCATCGCGCCCGGGCTTGAGTTCGGGAGATTCGAACGGCGATGACAGCGTAGATCGAAAACAAATGAAAAGTGTTTGAAACAAAAAAAACGAAGGTTCAATTCAAACGAAAATAGGGAAACTTTTGCTTGAGATGAAAATCATTGTCCGACGACGAGTAGGCAATTCATCGCCGGACATGTGAGAATAAATTCTTAGTTGGATTTCAGCTCAGCGCGAACGACTTCCAGCAGCTTTTTGGTCGCACGGATCCCTTCGGGTTCACCGATCTTGCGGCCTTCATATTCGATACCGATGAAACCTCGATACTTGTGCTTGTTCAGCACGATCTTGAGCATCTTGCGATATTCGGTGTTGATTTCGTCACCCTTTTCGTTGAAGTCGTGCGACTTGGCGCTGACGCCCTTCGCATACGGCATCAGTTCATCCACACCCTTGTACCGGTCATAACTTCCCGGCTGACCTTCGATCTTGCCGATGTTGAAGTTTCCGAAATCCGGCAGCGTACCGCAGCGCTTATGATCGACCATCTTCATGACACCCGCCAGCCATGCGCCGTTGCTCGACAGTCCACCGTGATTCTCAACGATCACGTTCAAGCCGTGCTTATCGCCCTCTTCGCTCAGCTTCCGCAGCCCGTCCGCCGCCAGCTTCTGCGTTTCCTCGAAACCCAACTTCCAGTTACTCGCCGCATTCACACGAATGCTGTGGCATCCCAGGTATTTCGCCCACTCCAGCCAGCGCTGATGATTCGCGACGGCCGTCGTCCGCTTCTTATCGTCCGGATCGCCGAGGTTTCCCTCGCCATCGCACATGATCAGCACGCTCGTCACGGCGTTGTCATCCGCCACTTTCTTCAGATCCTTCAAATAGCCGTCATCCTTCTTTTTGTCCTTGTAGAACTGATTCACATATTCCACGCCCTCGATCCCGTACTCTTTCTTGGTTGTCTCCGCGAACTTCAGCGGATCGAGTTGCTTGCCGAAATACGCGTTGTGCAGCGACCACTGCGCCAGCGAGATCTGAAAGAGATCCGTCTTCGAATCCGCCAACACGAACCGCGGGGCCGCCGTCAGCATTACGCCAGCGCCAGCGACCTGAAGAAAGGAACGACGCGTTACCATGGAGAGACTCCGTAAGTGATGATCCAGACCCAGTCATTCTAGGAAACCGCCACCGCATGCCCTATTCCCGTATCATCTTCGACTTCGACGGCACGCTCGTCGATACCCTCGCGCACTCCATCGCGGCGTTCCAGCGCATCGCGCCACGCTTCCGCCTCAACCTCGACTTCGACCTCGCCACTGCACGCTCCCTCCCCACACGCGAACTCTTCAAACGCATGGGCGTACGCTTCTGGACCCTGCCCAGACTCGTCCGCGCCTTTCAGGACGAAGTCGCATTCGAAGCCGATCGCTGGAAACTGTTTCCCGGCATCGCCGACGAATTGCACCGACTCACCCACCGCGGATGCCAACTCGGAATTCTCTCGTCCAATCGAGAAGAATCGATTCGCACCTGCCTGCGCTCGAATGGTGTCGAAGACCGCTTCGCCTTCATCGTCGGCTATCCGCGGTTCTTTGGCAAAGCACGGGCACTGCGGCGCATCCTCAAAGACCACCGCATCGCACCCGACTCCGCCCTCTACATCGGCGACGAGACCCGCGACATTCAGGCCGCACACCGCACCCGCATCGCCTCCGCCGCCGTCATCTGGGGCTTCCACACAGAAGAACTCCTGAGCGAACTTCAACCCCGCTTCCTGCTGCGGAATCCGACGGAACTTCAACAATTCCCCTGAAAAACCAAGCCAATTCTCCTCTTGCACGAACGGCGAATCTTGTTATGGTCCCGTCCGATGTGGGGAAAAGCCATGCGTCGATTGTTACTTGTCAGTGCCGTTCTCTCGTTCGTCGCGGGGCCGGGCTGCCATCGCGATAAATACAACCTCTCCGCCAAGTTCGAGGAAGACTACGTGCTTCCTCCCGACGAACCGCGATTCAACAATCCGCCCGAGTCCGGCTATCGCAAGTCCGGCCGCAAGCGCGAAACCGACGTCCGCAATATGCCCGGCGGTCTGAGCGGCGCCGCTGCCGGTGCGGGAAGTTTCAACGCCGGCGGAGTGCCGGGCGGAATCCGCTAAACCAATTTCCGTTCACAACGATTTGACATTTCGCGAATCGTTATCGACGACTCCGCTCGCTCGTGGCGGAGTCCTCGCGACTGAACCGCTGCAATCAAAAAATCCATTTTTGTGGTAAAATGTTCAGATATTTGAAAGTGTTCATTTCAAAGCCTTTTTCACTTCGACTGCCAAACTGGCAGGCGATTTCGCCAACTTCGCCAACTCAAAACACACACCTCTTGGCGAAGAGACATTGACGGGCCGATATAATGGACATTTGTTTTTGTATGAGCTGTCAGCTGGCACAAGCCCGCAGCGTGAGCAAGGGACACAACCCGCGCTCGTCGCGGGTCTCCTGACGTCTCCTGACCCCGACGAAAACTCTGACCGAAGGTCTCCACGCGCTCGGCGAAGGTCTCCCGACCGAGCCGCCGTAACGACCGCAGGTCTCCTCTTTTTTCGACAAGCCCGCAGCGTGAGCAAGGGACACAACCCGCGCTCGTCGCGGGTCTCCTGACGTCTCCTGACCCAACGTAATCGACGACCGAAGGTCTCCCCGCGCTCGGCGAAGGTCTCCCGACCGAGTCGCCGCAACGACCGCAGGTCTCCCTTCCCAACGTGGCGGAAATGGCGCCGAAGTTGGCGGAAAACGGTCCAAAATGGGTCAAAATCCGTCCCAAATCGTGCCCGAATGCAACCTTTTCGCCTCATATTCCCGCCGAACCATCGATATCAAAATAGTGAAAAGCCGATCTCTTCACCTGATACGTTATTTTTTAACGAATGATAGTTTCCGACGTAGCCTCCAACGTCTACTGGCGCAGTAAGGCAAAAAAAGGGGACTGGCAGGACGCAGCTCATTTCCAGAAATGAACTGCGCCCCTTTCTGGGACCTGAACTATTGTTGTCGCAAGTGCTAAGAATGATTGCATGATCACACAAATTCATCCGCGCGATCTCAAAGCCAAACTCGACGCCATCGAGCCGGTCGTGCTACTCGATGTGCGCCAGCCCAACGAGCATGATTACGTTCATCTTCCCGAGAGCACGCTGATTCCGCTCAACGAATTGCCCGGGCGGTGGGAGGAGTTGGAAGTGCCGGCGGATGCGCTGGTGGTGGTGTACTGTCACCACGGGGTGCGCAGTCTGAGCGGGGCGGCGATTCTGATGCAGGCGGGGATCAAAAACGTGGCAAGTCTGAGCGGCGGGATCGAGGCGTGGAGTTTGCTCGTCGATCCGCGGATGAAGCGGTATTGAGTGCGTTGTGGGTAAATCGGTACGCTCACTCCTTCTTCGATTCCTTTTTCTTCTTCTCTTCGAATTCCTTGATGAACTTTTCCGGGTTTTCCTTGAAGGCGTCGCGGCAGCCGGAGCAGCAGACGTAATAGGTCTCGCCCTTGTAAGTGACGCGTGAGCTGCCGGTTCCGCCGCTGACGATGCACTCCGGGCCGGTCGGTACGCTGGCGAACGATTCGCCTTCCTTCGTCACACCCACCTGATAACTGCGCGAGAACGATGCCGCTTTGATCGGTTTGGTTTCGAGGCGATAGAGGTAGCGGTTGTGGTGGAGCAGCGTAAAGACGAAGCGCTGGACCGTCTGCGTGGCGTCGTCGGTGCGGTCGAGCGTGAGCACCTGTTCTTTGCCTTTGCCGGGCTTCAGCTCGCCGAGGTAGACCTCTTTGGTTTTGGCGTGGGTGGTGAGTGTCATCTCGTACTGCTGCGTTTTGGTGAGGAAGCGCAGTTCGATGGTGGCGTAGGTCGGGTTCTTATCGAACTGGCCGAAGAGGCAGGCGTCGTTGTCCTTGAACTGCCAGATCCATTCGATGGTCTCGGACCAGAATTCCTTGACGCGGCTTCCGCCGCGGGCATCCGGTACGCCGGTGCCCTTCCACTTGCCGACGAACAGGTTGAATGGCCTGAGGGCGTCTTTGACGGTTATGGGGTCCGCGGTCGGTGTGATCGCCGCGAGCAGCAGGCAGAAGGTTGCACTGGACATGTGAGTTCCCTCCGTTGAGAGAGTGCCCGGGAGAATGCTCAACCCATTCTAGCAAAAGAACGAGAGTGAAGTCACGCGCTTGCGCTTAATGCACGTGCGTGTGGCGGGTTTTGGTGTACATTAAACAAAGAATTTTTTCGAATGCCCTCAAGAATATTTCATTTATTTGCTTGTCTCTTTGTCGTGTGTTGTTTACATTGCTATAGTTTTGATGAACCTGACTCGCCCAATCTCTCTCTTGGAGTCAGTCATGTCCAAAGTCCGCTCTTACAGTAATTGTTTTTGGTTTGACCGTTCTATTGGCAAATGCAGCTCATCTCCAAGCACAGGCTCCAGCTTTTACACAAGTGACGCCGAGTTCAAAATCGAGCAGCCCCGTTCCTCCAGCCGTGGTTTATGAATTCAAGGGGACAGGAACAGCGAGCAATATCCCGGCTGGATCGATATCTGTCACTTTTATCTTTCAATTTCAGAAAAAGGTAGGCGGCGTATTTGTCAATACGGGTACGCCAATCAATATTACAACTGCCCCTGTTGGTGGTACAGCCAATGCCGATACCGGTTGGGAAACGATCTCACCTGATGCGGGGCAAGAATGGCGTGTGTCACTAAGTACAGCTCCCCGCAAGTAAGGGAACAGCTTGGAAATCGCACGGTCTGCGGCGTTTCCCTTGGTATTCTGAGCGATTCGACTGTTCCCCCATTAATGGGGAGGTGTACTAAGTGGAAGTTATATGGATGCGATGCTGATGACTCATGCTTTGACCGGAATCGGCTCTGTCTCGATAACACCCCGCCCATGACGGTATTTTTTTTTGAGTTCTGGCATGTCAAATATCAGACTCAACATGCCAGAACGATTATCCAAAAGTTCGTAGGACGTCATTTTGCACGAGCACAATTTGTCAATGTCAAGGAAAAGACCTCGAGAGAATTCCATGATTACTATTTCACGCAAGCGAATTCGTGGTATTTCGTTGATCGAACTTCTGGTAGTGATCGCGATACTCGCTGTATTGACGGGACTGATACTAACTGCCATCCAGTCGGCACGTGAAGCGACGATTCACTCACAAAGTAAAAACAATTTGCGGCAAATCATTCTTGGAATTCATCAACTTGCAAATGAGAAAGAAGAGACGATTCCCGACTTGGCAACTTCATCTATGAAAGGATTAACTGTCGCCCGCTCAGACAAAGCGCTTTTTGTGCGACTCCTGCCCTATGTCCATGGACCGCGACCACTCAGGATTCCCAATGGTGTCGAAGACTATTTGAACTATGTCAGTCCACATGTAAAGGTGTATCGAAACCCTGCCGATCCGAGTTGGGATCATGATCCAGCGTTTATTAACGGTCACGGCAAGTGCAGTTATGCATTCAACATGCTCGCGTTTGATGGTTCGATGAGTTTGACTTCATCAGTTCCTGATGCGACAAGTTCAACCATCGCCTTCGGTGATAAATATTTCGCCAAGTGCAGTAACAACGAGACCGTTGCACAGACAGCCAACAACTATACGCATCTCTTCGATCCCATCAACAATGAAATCTATGGCACGCGACGACCCACGTTCGCCGATCGTGGATGGATGGACGTGATGCCCATTACTGATCCAGAGACAAAAAAGACTGTTCCTTCAGCGGCGGGTAATACGTTTCAAGTCAGACCACGACCGGAAGATGTCGATCCCCATATTCTCCAGGCCCCGTTCCGAGCGGGTCTGACTGTGGCGTTATTTGATGGCAGTGTGCGAACGATCAGTCCATCAATTCAGGAATCGATTTACTGGGCGATGATCACCCCTAGTGCTGGGGATTTTGTTTCGCTCGAATAAGGACAGTAACCATTGACATCACTCTCCAATCTCGCGCTTGCGCTTAATGCACGTGCGTGTGGCGGGTTTTGAAGTGTTCGGCGACCTTTTCCATGGGCACGTGCCAGCCACAGTCATCGCAGGCGGGGACGGACGGATAGCATTTCTGGCAGTAGAGCGATCCGCCATGCAGGAACTGCTCGAACCGTTTTTTCTCGGTGCCGCTCAGTCCTTCGGCCGTGAGGGGAAACGAGACGGGCGTTTTGCATTTTTCGCAGGGGCGCTGGTTGTTCTTTTCGATGGCGGGTTTGAAGTGATCGTGCACGCCGCGGGCGACGACTCCGCTGCCGACACAGAGCGGGCAGGTCATGCCGAACTGAGCGAGGATCGCCTTGCGGATGAAATCGCTTTTATTGGGGAGATTGTCGAGGAACTCGGCGAGATCCTCTTCCACCTTGAAGGCGACGATTTGCGATTTGGACGTTTTGGAAGGCTTGCGGGCCATACAGCGAGATCTCCGGGAATTCCGTCTGCACAATTCTACACAAATTCCGGCGGGACGTGAGAAGAAACAAAAACGGCCGGTGAGTCCGCGGACCCGCCAGCCGTTCGATTGTGCAAGTGCGTGCTTACTTCTTCTTGCCCATCTTGAACTTGATTTCCGTGGCATTGTCGCCGTCGACGGTGACTTCGAACTTGGTCTTGCCTTCCTTCATCTTGGCGAACGAGGCGATGGCCTTGTCGGCGGGAACGTCCTTATCGCCCCGCTTGAAGGTGGTCTTGTCCGTGATCTTGATGGTCTTTTCGGCATCGCCATCCTTCACGGTGAGTTCCTTCTTGTCATCGTTGTACTTGACGAAGACGACTTCGCCGGCGATGACGAGACCGATCGAGCAGAACAGCGCGAGCGCCGCCAGAGCAAACTTCCGCATGGTAGAACCCTCAGGGTGTGATCCATCCGCCGAAACACCCCGTACGGCGGGAGAGGATCGAGAGCATGGGTGTGAGGAAGAATCCCCACAGGACTGGATTAGACAGTTGTGGTGAGAAATCAATGATGAAGTCCCACTCGCAGTGTCCGCATCCGTCCTGTTAGAATAAACCCGATACCGGTTGTCTTGTTCCGCGAGAAAACGGAAAATCCTTTCATGTCACAATTCCGTTCCATCCGACGTTCCCTGCTTCTGGCCGCCGCGTTGCTGCCGCTCATCGTGACTTTGACCGCACTGGGTCAGGGGACGATCGTCAAAAAGAAGGACAAGAAGGCGGAAGATCCGGCGACCGCGATTCAGCCCGGAAGCACGGGGGCGCTGCCGGAGGAAGAGGTCGCCTCGCCGAAGATCGTGCGGAAGACGATCCCGATCGACGACGAAGCGCCGGTGGTGGATGTGCCGCGTGGCGCGTTTTACCTGCGCATCGATGATCTCGCCCGCTCGATGGCGGACGCGCGTTCGCCGGCGCTGCGAGACGTGTTGGCACGCTACGTCGTTGCCTTCGATCAGTTGATCGACTTGCAGAACAAACCCCATCGCGTTTTGCCGGTTCCGGTCTTCCGGCTCGGTAAGATTCCGCCCGTGTTCGGTGTGTTCGATCTCGACGACAAGAATTATCCGCTTGCGCTTCGCCGTGAGGAGTCGGTGAAAATCCGGCGGTTCGAGCATTACGAGGAGATGATCGTCGCGGAAGCGGAACGCCTGCGGGATTCGCGTCTCACGGAACCGGCCGGCGTGGACTTCCGCGATCGCGTGGACGCCGCGGAGCAGTTGCTGGCGGCGGCGCTGTACTTTCACGATACCGCGCGCGATCAGAGCAAGCGGAAGGGGATCGGCTGGGAGCAGGTTCGGGCGAAGGTGGTGGAGGAGCTGTCGGCGACGCGGTTGTTGCGGCTGAAGTTGGCGGCGGAGCGCAAGGACTGGAAACTGGTGCGCAGTCTGGGTGCGCGTCTCGCCGGCTTGTATCCGAACGACAAGAAGCTGCTCGAGCAGGTCTTCAATGCTCGCCTGGCGGAAGCGGCCGCGGCGGCGAACGAATCCGATCAACCGGCGGACCTGGAACTCTCCCGGAATCTGCTGATCGAATTCGAAAGCCAGTTCCCGGGCAGCAACTCGGAGATCGCGGAGCAGATTCGGAATGCCCTGAAGCAGAAGGCGAAACGACTCTTCGCGCAGGCGACCCAAGCGATTCAGCAGAAGGATCAGAAGCGGGCGCAGCTTTTGATTCGCACGGTGGAAATCATCGATCCGGGACACGAAGGCCTGCGCGAACTTCAGGGCCAGCTCACGGGTGGGTATTCGATTCTGTTTGTAGGCACGCGGCAGTTGCCCGAGCGGCTCACACCGCTGACCGCGCGGTTCGCCAGCGAACACGCCGCCGTCGATCTCCTGTTCGAACCGCTTCTGGAGGCGTTGCCCGACGATCCGCACGGCACGAAATACCGCCCCGCGCTGGCGGCCGGGATGCCGGTGCCGCTTGGGCTGGCGCGGGATTTCAGCCTCGTGCGCACCGCGGAATGGAACGGACTCGAGCGAGAGTATCTGGACGCCGCCGATGTCGCCGGGACGATGAAAGCCATCCACGAACGCTACCGCCATACCTGGCCCGGACGAAACACCGAGTGGATGGCGGATCAGGTCCGCGTCGAGGACCGCAACCGCCTGCGCGTGCCGTTCGTCAGCGGGCACCCCTTCCCGCTCTCGCTCTTCAACTTCAAAATCCTCCCGGCACGCTGGCTGACCTCGCAAAACAAACAACTCGACGATCTCACGTTCGCCCTCAAACCGGCCGGCACCGGCCCCTTCCGCCTGCTCGGAGCGTCCAACCCCAGCGACGGTCCGCCGGAAGTCGTCTTCGTCGCCAATCCCGGCTTCGCACGGCGACCCGGTCGCATCGGTCAGCCGTTCATCAAGGAAGTGCACTTCATCGATTTGAACCAGGTGCCGGACCCGACAGCGCTGTTCCGCTCCGGCCAACTGCACTTGCTCCCCGACGTGCCGACTTCCGAACTGGCCAAGTTCACCGCCATCGACGCCAAACTCAACGGCGTTGCGGATGTCGTGACGTGTGCCAGCAACCGCCAGATCCAGTACCTCGCGATCAACCACCACCGTCCGGAACTCAACAGCGTGGCGTTGCGGCGAGGGATTTCGCATGCGATCGACCGCGAAGACATTCTGGACAAAGTCTACCGTGCGGGGTTCCGGAATTTCCACAAGTCGCTGGTGGGTCCGTACCCGCCGGGAAGCTGGGCCATCCCGTCGGCCGCCGGCGCGATTCCGCCCCCGCTCTTCAACACGAATCTCGCTCAGGCCAAGCTCGCCGAGTACGCGGGCCAGTCCGGCGCAAAAGCGCTCTCGCTGCTCTACTCCACCGAAGATCCGCGCTCGCGCATCGCCTGCGATACGATTCGGAAACAGGTCGAGTCCGCCGCATCGGCTCTCGTGAAAATTACGATCACTGTCGAAGGTGTGAATGCAAAAGAGTTTCACAAGCGCGTTTACGAGGATCGAAACTTTGACCTCGCCTACGTGTCCTTCGACTATCCCGACGAATGGTATCCGCAAGGCTTGGGTGCGCTGCTCGATCCGGATGCGCAGGAACCGGGCGGCCGCAACTTCATGCGCTATCCGCCCAAGACCGTTTCACCCAGCCGCGAAGACAAACTCTTCGGCCAGCAACTCGAGGAAATCCGCCGCCACGCCGATTACTCCGGCCGTGTCGCCCCGCAAGCGCACGATCTCCAACGCCGATTCGTCGAAGCCATGCCCTTCATTCCGCTCTGGCAACTCGACCGCCACATGGTCGTATCGTCGAAACTCAAAATTCATTTCGACGACACCGCCGACGCCGCCAACCCCAAATGGCTCGTTCCCGGCACACCGTTCACCGGAATCGCCCGCTGGAGACTGCTCGATTAAGGTCGTGCTACGATCCATCGCGCCCACCTGATTTTCATCCTGTCGGATTTTTCCACGTTCCGGAAAATCCGACAGACACTCCTCTGCCTGCATTCCGCAACACCCCAAAATCCCTTGGATTTCTGCGCAAAACGTGTTCTATCGTTCCATGACCGAATCCTCTCGGGATCTCGGATGAGGAAGGACATGGCCACAATCGCCAATCGAACTGAATTTCTTTCCATCGTTGCGGAAAGCCAACTGCTCAGCAACGAACTCCTCGAAGAGCTGCGCGTCGATCCGCAACTCTCCGATTCGCCCGGCGAATGCGCCGAGCAACTCATCCACAAAGGCCTGCTCACGCGCTTCCAGACCAAACGGCTCCTCGTCGGAAAATACCGCGGATTCGTTTTCGGCCCCTACCGCATCAAGGATCAGATCGGCAAAGGAGGCATGGGCACGGTCTATCTGTGTGAACATTCCAAATTGGGTCGAAAGGTCGCGGTCAAGGTTCTGGCTCCCGAACTGATCGAAAACAAAGTCGCTGTCGAACGCTTCCTGCGCGAAGCCCGATCCGCTTCGGCGCTGTGCCATCCCAACATTGTGCGCGTCCACCATGTCGGGCAGGCCTCCGGCACCCATTACATGGTCATGGAATACGTCGACGGTGCGACGCTCGAGCAAGTCGTCGATCGAAAGGGACCGTTCGCCATCACCGAAGCGTCCTGGATCGCTGTTCAGGTCGCTGCCGGACTTCAGCACGCCCACGAACGCGGATTCGTCCATCGCGACATCAAACCCGAGAATATCCTCGTCGGTCGCGGCGCCCGCGGCCTCACGGCCAAGATCTCCGACTTTGGACTGGCCAAAAGCTATCGCTCGATCGGCCTGTCCGGCCTCACCTTCTCGGGAGAGATGCGGGGCACAATCCCCTTCATGCCGCCCGAGCAAATGCTCGAATTCAAGAAGGTCCAGCCCTCCGGTGACCTCTACTCCACGGCCGCTACCCTCTACTACCTGATCGCCGGCGACTACATCTACGACCAACCCCTCGATGGCGGGGGCGACCTGATCCGCATGCTTCTCGAGGAGCAACCCATCCCCATCCGGGAACGACGCGACTCGGTCCCTGAAGAGCTCGACGCCATCCTCGAACGCTGCCTGGCGCGGGAACCCGAAGATCGTTTTCCCGACGCCGGCTCCCTGCGTGCCGCCCTCTTGCCCTTCTGCTAGGCTGGCGGACAGTACCCGGCGGCTCCCTTGATTGCCGCGTCCAAACTCGCGCGTTGCGAAGCACACGCGGCCTCACGTATCATCCGATCGTGACGCGTTCAGCTCGGTGACGCGTCGTCTCACGTCTCGTCTCGTCCCGGCCACGCGAACAGCAGGTGACTCATGATCATTGGAAAGCTCTGGCGGGCGTTCAAGGCCCAGCTCAACAAGGTGAGCAACTACTTCGCTGGTAAAGACCCGATCGCGCAGCTCCAGTATGAGTACGACAAGTCCGTCGAACAGCTCAAAGAAGGACGCGAGGGCCTGGCCCAGTACCGCGCCCTCGTCGAACGCGTCAGCAGACAGGTCGAGGACAACCAGAAACACGCTAACCTGCTCGAAGCCAAGGTCAAGGCCTACTTGAAGGCGGGCGACCGCGAAAATGCCGCCCGCTTCGCGCTCGAGCACCAGAAAGCCAAGCAGGACCTGGCTGAGAACGTGAAGCAACTGGCCATACACGAGCAGTCTTACGAGAACCACCTCACGAAGATCAAGCACGCCGCCAAGAAACTGGCTGATCTCCAGGATCGCATCCACAAGTATGACGCCGAGCTCAAGATGAGCCGCGCCGAGGCGGAGATGGCCAAGCTTGCGAAGGAGTTCAACTTCGACGTGACGACCGATTTCGGCCAGATTGAGCAGGTCATCCAGGACAAGATCAGCCTGAACCGCGCGAAGGCCCGGGTAGCGGCCGATCTTTCGGGCGACGGGCTCGTCGAGGTCGAGCGCGAACAGGCCATGGAGAAGGCCTTGGGCGAGCAGGCGCTACGGGACTTCGAGGTTCAAGCCGGGCTGGTCACGCCCGAAACCACGAACGTCGCCGCAACCGCCAAGGAACTTGGACCGGCGGTGAAAGCGGCACAGACCGAGAGTCGAGCGTGAGCGGTCACCCGGCCGGCAAACCAGGCGAGCAGACGCGCATGCACCGGCAGATGGCACTTCTGGAAGGCTTTCCCGCGTGGGCGCGTGCCCTGGCGGAAGCCTACTTCTCCGGTACGACCTGCGTGTTCATCCTGCACGGCAACGTTCACGACCTGATCGGCTATGCCGAGGGCGAGAGTACGGTCTACGGCAGCCTCACGGAGTTTCTGGCGAGCCAGGTGTTCGGTTCGTGGGATGTCGTCGTGCAATACGACCTCTCCGGGGGGCTGCGGGCGCAGCCGGGCGCCGACGCCAAGCGGCTGCAAGCCATGATGCAGTACTTGTTGGCGCGGCTCGGCGATCCGGGCGCCTGGCCGCGCGAGCCGGACCATGCGCTGCTCCTGCTCGATCGGCTGATCGAGCGGAACTTGCTGGAGAGCGACCCGGGCCGGACCAAGAGTCTCGGCATCCTGTTGGACTACGCGCAGTATCTGGTTCCCGCGGCGGAACTCGGTGCCCAGGTGCGCGGCGTCAGCACGAACGTGGTCCGGCTGTTGCGATGGGCCCAGAATCCGTACATCAAGCGTGTCAACACGGCGATCTGTCTGGTGGTGGACAAGCTCGCGGAAGTGAACGAACGGCTCGTGCAGAGCCCGCACGTGGCGACGATTGAAATCCCCATTCCCGACCGCGCGGAGCGCGACCGGTTCATCCAGTGGGCGGCGCGCTTTGCGAAGCCGGAAGCGCTGGCGGAACTGACGCTGGCCGAGTTGGCGGACGTGTCCAACGGCCTGAGCCTCGTGAGCCTGAACGTGCTGCTTGCGCAGGCTCACCAGAGCGGGCAGCACGTGAATACGACGCGGTTTCGTGCGCTCAAGAAATCGATGATTGAGCGGCAGTGTCAGGGCCTGCTGGAGTTCGTGGAACCCGGTCACACCCTGGATCTGCTCGTGGGTCAGGAGGCTGCCAAGCAGCGCTTGCGCGAGGACGCCGAGCTACTCCTGCGCGGGCTTTTCGAAGCCGTGCCGATGGGTTACCTGATTACGGGGGCCGTGGGTACGGGCAAGACGTTTCTGGCTGAGTGCTACGCCGGCTCGATTGGCATTCCGTGCGTGAAACTGCGGAATTTCCGCTCGAAATACGTGGGCGAGACCGAAGCCAACCTCCAGCAGGTGCTTTCCGTGCTCCGCTCGCTGGGGCCGGTGGTGGTGATCGTCGACGAGGCCGACGCGGCCCTGGGCAGCCGCCAGGCGGAAGGCGATTCTGGCACCTCGGCCCGGGTGTTCTCCATGATCGCCGCCCAGATGGGCAATACCCGCTATCGCGGCAAGATCATCTGGATGCTCTTGACCTCGCGTCCGGATCTGCTGCCGATCGACCTGAAGCGGCAAGGCCGGGCCGAGGTC
>JBGSJI010000134.1:0-57492 GCA_041742055.1 Limnoglobus sp.
TGCCTTGTTGGAACATCAGGGCAGCGCTCGCAAAAGTTTTGCCCGCGGTCGGGAGAACGAAGAACTCCCCGTCTCGATCGTGGCAGCGTACGGCAAACTGAGACGCGTGCCGCAGAGCGTGAGCGAAGCGTTTCTGGCCGAGAGCAGTTCTCGTTTGCAGTTGATCGTTCCGGCGCGTCGAAGCGTCAAACTCCCCGCGTCGTTGCACGAGTTCGCGGTGGTGGCCTTGGATGGCAAAGCGATCAAACGCGTTCCCAAACGTCTCAAGCCCTTGCGGTCGGCATCCGGCGGTGTTTTGGGCGGCAAAGCGCTCGTGGCGTTGGAACTGTCGAGCGGCCTGGCATTGGCCATGGCGACGTCGCTGGATGGTGACGCCAACGAAGCGAGTTTGGTGCCGGCTTTGCTGCCGCAAGTCCGAGCGCGGCGAACCGGCATTTTGTGGCTGGGGGATCGGCAGTTTTGCGATCTGACGCAACCGCGTGCCTTCACCGTCCGCGAGGGCGATCATTTCGTCGTGCGGTATCATCCCCGCAGCAAATTCCTAACGGATCCGTCGCGTCCGGCCCGGACCGGCGTCGATCAGCAGGGACGCACCTATGTGCAAGATTGGGGCTGGCTCGGCACGGCCAAAAACACGAATCGGCGTTATGTCCGCCGCATCACACTGAGCCGTCCGGAGCAGGACGACGTGATCCTGATCACCGATTTGCTCGACGCCAAGACCTACCCGGCGACGGACCTGCTGACGCTGTACTTGATGCGGTGGGGGATCGAACGGGTGTTTCAACAGATCACGGAAGTCTTTCATCTGCAGCGCTTGATCGGGACGACGCCCCAGGGCACTCTGTTTCAGTTGGCGTTCTGCCTGCTGCTGTACAACCTGATTCAGGTGATTCGCTCTTATGTCGCGGAAGGAGCGGCCCTCGACCTCGACGACATCTCGACGGAACTGCTCTTCGATGATGTCCAACGGCAGTTGATCGCGTTGAACGAGGTCGTCGCGACGGCGGATGTTGTGACGCTGACGCCGAGCGGCCTGAGCCCGGCCGACGTGGCTCAGGTCCTGCGGCAATTGTTGCAGAGTGTGTGGACGCCACGCTGGCGAAAAGCGCCTGCGAAGAAAAAGCGGCCGCCGCCGAACCGTGCCACGCAGCGGACGCATAATTCAGCCTACCGACTGCTTCAGCAAGACCGCCTCAACCGCAAATCGAAGCGACGCGCGGACAAATGATGTTTACAGCAGTGGTCTCCTGACCCCGACGTAATCGACGACCGAAGGTCTCCCCGCGCTCGTCGCGGGTCTCCTGACGTCTCCTGACCCCGACGAAATCACCGACCGAAGGTCTCCTGTCCCAGCGTGGCGGAAATGGCACCGAAACCGGCCGGAATTCGGTGAAAAACGATCCGAAATGGGTCAAAATCCGCCCCAAATCGCGCCCAAATGCGACTTTTTCGCCGCCGCATCCGCAACGACCTGCCAATGCCGGTGCTCATCGCTGCGTTGGGTCGCGATGGCCCGCAGTCCAAACGCCGCGATGGTCGCTTCGTCTTCCTCTGCCCCCACTGCGGCGAAATGCAAGCGGCCGTCAACCCCCGCAACAACCTCGCCCACTGCTTCGCCTGTTCGAAGAACCTCAACTCTATCGACTTGCTCATGCTCTTCGGCTACGACTTCATCTCCGCCGTCACCGTCCTCGAAGGCATGCTCGAACGCCACCTATCACGATTGCCGAAAACCCGCACGACGCCACCGGCACATGAGTGACACCCCAAAGAGTGTGTCCGAATCGCCACGCACACGCTCTCTAAAATTTTCAGCAATTCGGCAAACCGACCGCTCAGAGAGCGAAATCCTTACACCGCGAATTTGGCAACAAATGCGATGACAGTTCGGTGCGCCACAGCTGGTCATCCGGTTGCCGTCGGCGGTGACGTAACCGGTGAGGGTGCGGTTGCCGGTGTCGTCGTAAGTCAGGGAACTTCCGTTGTTGCTGGTGATCTGGCCGATGGCGTCGTAGCCGTAGGTCGTGTCGCGGACTGGATCAGTTGCGGTTGCACATAGTGCCAATTCTCTCTGTTATTACTATTGGCCATAGCATTCATATGATCGGAAAAACCATCATGAAATGAATTCAAAACTTACTAAATTGAACATGCCTCCTAGCTTCTCGAAAGTAAATCTATAGATTTGCCCTAAAGACCCCGGTGCATCGTCGTCATTAACAAGCGTGCTCCATGCAAGAAATAGCATATACGTCTCAGCATCTTCATATATATCCGAAAGCTCAACAATTAAAATCGGCTGATTGCTGTAGCCAGACAACTTCTTAATTTCGGATATAGATATTAATTTACATGACCCATAAGAGAAATTTTGCGGCCAATGAATAGGTTCTTTTCTGAGAAAACAAATCTTGTCTTTGTCAAATGTTATTCCTGGCATCATCTCAATCTCTACAAATAAGATGTCGAGTGATCTTACAATACAATCTGTGCGCAAATCATCCTTTGAAATCGCCACTCTATTCTTAGTATCTTGAATTCGATTTAAGAACATGGGAGCCTTGCGATTATTTTGCCCCTGTAGTGTCGCCAGATAGCATGCGGGCAATGCAAGCACTAAAGAAGCGGCAATGGCCCTTATTCTTCCTGTCTCTCTATCTCTGATTTTTGTGTCCATTTGATTACCTTGGCAGCAGTTGACGCTACTTATATTTCGAGAAGCCCGGAAGTGGCTCCTTGTTACCATCAAGTATGATAAATTCCAAAATTCTATCTGCACCAAATCCTTTGCCGGCTATTGCGCCGTCAATTTCTTTCTTTATATAATCCAATTGTTCTTGCGGAGTCCCGTTGTCTTTTAAGGACTTAATGAAATCCTCAACTGCCTTATCACGCTTGTTCTTGTCCATATTTCGCAATTTGACCGGATTAACGTAGACATATGTCGATCCTGTTTTTAGATAATCGCCTTTTGTACAAGCGTCCAAATAGCTATCGTATTTCTTCTTGCCGATAATGGAGGTTCTGGAGCCGCCGCTGTCATCATTTGGAAGGAATCCAAAATGCCGCTCCACACGATCAGCGTAAATAGCCCAGTCGGCATTGTCGTGTTGCGGCGATACTTTGGTTTCCCTGCGCTCGTTGTCCGTTCCTCTATTTAACAACAGTGACAACAATACACTTGGTGGGTTAGTCGGCGTATATGGATAATATTCCGTATTGCCATCTTTCTGACGTGGATTATTTCCCCTTCGGCCAAATCCGAGTATGTCCGTGTCTGTAAGACGGTTAAGATAATCGATAACGTATGTGTGCTCTCCCGCTCCTTCTTCAAGATCTTTAGGATCATTACCTTTGGCTATCCTTGGGCCAAGAGACCCATCGGCTGTAATACCGATTCTAAAATATGAATTGAGTATAACACTACAATTTGTTCCCTTGGGCAATTGTGGGCGCGTAATCAGGGTATTATATTGATAATTCGCGAACCCATCGCCCAAATTACGAATGCTGGCCGAAGGAATAAACAATGTCCAACCGTTGACTTTTGCCTGGTAGCCACCTTGAACAAGTTTCCATTCAACCTTTTTTTCTTCATACCCACTCGGATCCGTCGCGTTCGTTGGGCCGTTGCCCACGTATCGGAACAAGTTCACGTCGCCTGCGGCGAAGCCCAGTGCAGAATCGCACGACAGGCCGTCTCTTCGCGTCGGGTCGCTGGGCGAGAATTCCCTACGCAGGAACGCACTCGGCCGGACCATTCCACGTGTCGCCATGGCCACGATGTCACTCCTTCCCGATGGGTTCGTAGATGATTCCAAGCACCGGTTCCCCGTCATGGGTCGGCATCCGGTCGAGATGGGCGTACTCGGACAGGATGTAATCGCACAGCGAGAGCGGCGAACCGAGTTCATTCGGATCAAACAAGGATTCCGAACGCCGAATCGTCACGGCCATCGAATCCAGGTACAACCGCCGACTGGTCGGGTAGAGGTTGCGGGCAAGCAGGTAGCTGAGTTCCGATTCGTGGTATTTCCCGACGTCGCGCTGGTGGCGTCCACGGAGGCCGAGCAACACTCCCAATTCCTCCCGGGGCGCGAGCGCTCTGAGGTCGCTTCCCGAGCTGATCGCAATCGGCGGCAATGAGTTTTCCTCGATGAGGTATTCGTCCGGGTCCGTCTTGAAACCGCCGTAGCCCGATTGTGTCGCTTCGATGTTGTGCGTGACCTCGCCATCATCGTACCGGCAAATGAAATGGGAGTTCACACAGGCGAGGGAGACCGGCCAGCCCAGACGGCGACCCAGCGCCACATGCAACGCGGCCATGTTCGCGCAGGTTCCCTGACGGGTGTCCATGACGCCATTGAGGAAAAGGTCGGACGGGTTGGTGTATTTGATCGATTTGGCGTTGCGTTGTTCTTCGTTGTACTCGATCCCGACTTCACACTCCAGGTATTCGCACAGCACTCCTAGGCGAAAGAGGTTGATGTCGTTCTTCCAGCCATCGGGCGATTGGTGGAAGATGGGTTCGACACGCGTCAATCGCGACTTCACGGCCTCCGCCCATTCGTTCGCCATCGCTTGGTATTCGCGAATATCAATTCGGCCAAACAGGGAATGCTTCGGGCCACGAGCAAGTTCATGACGAGAGGATCGACCTTTGCCAATCGTTCATCGGAATAGCACAACAACTGTCGATAGTCGTCCATATCGACCCTCCAGACTCAACACTCTGACGAACCGACAACGGAGTGTCAACAAAAATCTGATTGAATTTGAGAGGATGGCTGGCGGTCGTGTGCCGGCGAGCAATGACTTGTGACGTGCGTATCGACTTCGGAGTTCGATCAAAGAATAGGACTTCCGAGGTCGAAGCCGGACCTCGGAAGTCCTTGTTCAGAAAAACAACCGGCCGCTCACGCGGCTCGGCTCGCCGGGCTTGATGATCAGCAATCGAAGAACCCCCGGTGAACCGTGGGCTAAGGTGTAGATCCCCGGTGTACCGGGGTTCAAGTAACTCTACACATGTGGTCTTCTCACCTTTTATCCACACGCTTCGATCTTCTTACTATCGCTCTTCTTACTCGTTGCCATCTTTCCAATAGATCGTTCACACCTAGATTGCGAAGAAGCGGACCGCGGATGCAGCAACGAATTCAGAGACTCCCCATGCTGGTTGATTTGTTCGGATTAACGATGGAAACGCCCGGTGTGACCTTTTATCTCTGGTCGCCGTGGCGATGCTCCGCCATCGAACACAAGCTCTTCGAAGCCGTTGCCAACCTTCCCAACGCCCGCCTCGAACGGGAACCGGACGAACTCCGCCTGCACATTTCCGAGGCCAAAATCTGGAAAATGGCACTGCAGAACTTTTCGCGCGTGCTCAAGGGCTGGCAGGAAGAAGGCGTGGACGCGAACAACGAGAAGCGTGCGTGGCGGTGGCTGATCGAAGCCGACGTTGATTCGAACGGCTACGACCACAAAGGCGAAAAGTCCGCCTTCTGGCTCTTCCTTCGGCTCTCGCTGGATCGTGGTGGGCCGGCGGAGGAAGAAAAGGCGGAGGATCTTGACCTCAACGGGTTCGGTGTCTGCGTCTGGGGCCGGGATTGATCGTCAGCGTGCGCCGATGAAGACTCCGCCGGCGAAGTTCTGCTCGAACGGATAGAACTCGACGATCGGCTTCGAATTTCGCCCATCGAAGACGCGGATCGGTGCGGGCACATCGGGGCCGGGAGCGCACACGACATCCGGAATGCCATCGCGGTTCACATCGTGAGCGGCGACGCGGATTCCGCATTTGAACTTGTTCGGATAGGGCGTGACTTCGCCGATGCGTCGACCACGAATCGGATCAAAGACCCGCACCAGACCGCAGCCGCGGACATCCGGCCCGACGATCACATCCACACGACCGTTTCGCGAGAGATCGGCTGTCGCGACGTAAGCCCCCACTGTGTGCGAGTTGTCGTAGGCCATCCAGTTCGCGATTGGCCGTGCATTGAGCCCCGAAAAGACTTTGATCTGCGGCGGATGGCCGGGGCCGGGTGACGTGACGATATCGGGAAAGCCGTCGCCGTCGACATCTCCGAGCGCAACACGCACCCCGCCGCGATAGTTCTGGTCGTATGCGAAGAAGCTCGCCAATTCTCTGCCGGTGACGAGGTCGAACGCTTTCACGTGCGGGCCCGCTCCGACTTCCGCACCCGTGACGACGATCGCGCGTCCCTGCGGCGTGATGTTGGCGGCGGCGATGTGTACTCCGCCGGTCCAGGAGCGGTCGTAGGCGAGGAATTCGCTGATGAGCCGCATGGTTCGCCCGTCGAAAACGCGGACGATCGGCGGAAGACCTTGCTGACCGGGCAGCGGGCCACCGGGAGCGGCGATCAGTTCCGGGAAACCGTCGCCGGTGAGATCCGCAACCGCGACACGGACACCACCTCGGAAATTGGGGTCGAAGGCGAAGAAGTCGAAGACCGGCGGACTGCCGATCTGAGTGAACACACAGACCCGCGGACCTCCGCCTTCGCCGGCGCCGCAGGCGAACGATCCGCGTGTGAGGATACCGAAGCCCGGCTGACCGGGATGTACGGGAATCGTTCCCGCACCGAGTTGTTCACCGAGTAGTCGAAACAAGTCATCGACACGAGCAATTTGCAGCCGGACTGAAACATCGCTGACGAGGCCGTTCAACCCGGGCGCAATCACCTGCCATTGCTGACGAGCCGTTGAGTAGTCCGCGATCGCTTGCTGCGTCGTGCCACCCGCTTGCAGCGTCGTACCAATCCGAGCGACCCGGAGACCAAACGTTCTGATTTCGCGATCCAGTTGCGGAGTGTAAATCAGCGACGGAAACTCGCTTTTTGCCACTTCGCGGAGATAGTTCACCTGACTGACGAGTGCAGAGGCGGTTTTTATGATGAGGCCGTTGCCCACTCCACCCTGAGCATCGCCGAAGAGTTCATGTAACCTCAGATCCGCGTATTGGGCCCGTGCAATCGCACGCGCGAGATTGGGCGAAGTCACCGTGAGCGATTGAACGCGGGCGATGTAGGCATCGGCGGCGCGATCCACCTTCTGGTCCGCGAGCAGAAGCGTGCGGCGATCCGACGTTACGAAGGAAAGCCGCTGGAGCGCTTCGGCCTCGCGCACGGTGCGATCCGCCAGCTGGCTGATCTCGATCTTGTTGGCAAGCGGAAGATTCAGGCGGCCGGTTTCCTGCCGCAGCGCCTTCAGATCCGCCAACATCTGACTCGTGGCGTGCTGGACTTGAGAACGAAAGAACTGATCGTTGGTGGTTCCACCAAACACACCCTGGAGCGGACTCGACGTGAGCCCGGGCTTGATCGCAACCTGAGCGTTCACCTGAGAGACAAGTGCCAGCACCAGAAATCCGTACAGCAATCGTTTCATATCCCATCTCCTCGTTGTGCTGCGCATTCTATCCGGAGATGAACGCTCCTGAAGATCGATCCTTGCATCCCGCCAGCGAACCGCGATAATCTTCTTCACTCACTCCTGCCAACGTGAAGGTCTCTCCCATGACGCGATTTCTGTTAACGACATTGGTAATCGGACTGTGTTCGACACTGTCCGCTGCGGAACCGGTTGCGATCACCTGGAAAAAAACGGTCGTCGATCGATCGTTCCGGTCGGAAGGCGTGGCCGTTGCGGATGTCAACAAAGACGGCAAAGTCGATATTCTCAACGGCGAATACTGGTACGCCGCCCCGGACTGGACTCCGCACGAGATGCGTGCGCCCGTTGATTTCAAAGACGGTTTGGGCAATTACAGTCGATCCTTCGCCTGCTGGGCTGATGACTTCAACGGCGACGGATATCCCGATCTGATCGTCATCGATCATCCCGGCCGGCCCTGTTACTGGATGGAAAACCCCAAAGGTCAATCAGGCCATTGGGCGCAGCACACCATCTGGCACAGTGCCTGCAACGAAACGCCGATCTACACCGACCTTCTCGGAAATGGGCAAAACGTCCTCGTGATGGCAATGCAGCCCAAGGGTAAACGCGACGATGGGAACGAAGGACAGATGGCTTACTTCGCACCCAAAAAGGACGAACCGATGGCAGAGTGGACCATGCACCCCATCAGTCTGCCGAGCGCACCCGGAAAGCCGATTCCGGGCACCATGCGTTACAGCCACGGTCTGGGTGTGGGCGATGTCAATGGTGACGGCAAGAACGATGTCATGACCACCGCTGGCTGGTGGGAGCAACCCAAGAGTGTTGATGGCAAGACACCATGGACGTTTCATGCTGCCAATCTGGGTGATGCGTGTGCGGACATGTTCGCCTACGATGTCGATGGTGACGGCACCAACGATGTGATCAGTACCTCAGCCCACAAGTTCGGCATCTGGTTCCACAAACAAAACGCCAAGCCCAAGCCCGGCCAAGCTCCTTTTGAGAAAGTCGAACTCTATGGCCGACTTGTCTCCGAAACCCACGCCGCCCATTTCGTTGACATCGACGGCGATGGATTGAAGGATCTCGTCACCGGCAAGCGCTGGTGGTCCCACGGCCGCAGCGAGCCGGGCTCCAGCTGGAACGCCCGCATTTACTGGCTCAAAGCGGTGAAGGAGAAAGACGGCTTTACGAGTTTCGTTCCGCAGCTGATCGATGAGGATTCGGGAGTCGGGACTCAGTTCGTGGTTGCGGATGTTGATGGCGATGGCCTTCTGGATGTTGTCTCTTCGAATAAGAAGGGTGTTCGTGTCATCCATCAACGACGCTAGTTCAAGCGCTGTTGAAGCGGCAACAGCACCCCCGCGCCGCTGGAGCGCGGGGCGTGTGACTTTCTGGTGTTTATGGCTTTTGGTCGTAATTGCCATTTTCGGCCCACCGTATTTGATGGCGTTCTATCCCGACCACAAACACATCGGCGATTTTCATCAGGAATGGCTCTCTGCACGCAGCGTGCTCGATGGCGGACCGGCATACACGAATCAGCATGAACTCGTCACGCGATACTTCGGCATCGCACCCGAGGAAGCGAAGCGTTTCGTGCCCTGGAATGCCCATCCGCCAGTGTCCGTGCTGCTGGCACTGCCGCTGGGTAAACTCGATTTCGGGCTCGCGCAGTTCATCTGGAACCTCGCGAACCTTCCGCTTCTGATTCTGAGTCTTGTGCTTCTGTTTCGCGAGTTGAAGATTCGATTTACGTGGGAATCTGTGCTACCACTGCTTGTGGTGCTGATCGGCTGGCACTCGGTCTACTCGCAGATTCAGCATGCACAAATCAACATCCTTCTGCTCACGCTGATCACGTTGGCATGGGTGTGTGATCGGCGCGGCTGGTCGAGCGCGAGCGGCTTGGCGATCGGGACAGCGGCGGCGCTGAAAGTGTTCCCGGCGTTTCTGTTCGTCTATTTCCTGTTCACGCGGAATCTGCGGGCACTCGTTGTCGGCATCCTTTGCCTAATCCTTTGGAACTCGCTCGCGCTTCTCGTTTTGGGTTGGGATGATTTTCGAACGTATCTGAACGAAGTGATCCCGTCGTTGACTCCCTATCAATCGAGTCGGCAGAATGTCTCGGTCAATGGTTTCTGGCTGCGGATCTACGATCCCGATCCGAGCGAACATGTGATTCCGCTCGTTCGAATCCCGATCCTTGCAACGATTCTGGTTTCGCTCAGTCGCGTGACGATTGTTGGACTGGTTGCGTGGCGGACCATTCAAGCGAAGACAGGCAGTGATCGCGATCGCGCATACGGCGCCGCGGTGGTCGCAATGCTGCTCGTATCCCCGATTGCGTGGACGCACTATTTCCTGCTTCTGGCACTTCCGCTGCTCTGGCTCTGGCAGAATCTTCGAACAATCGAATTGAAAATCGTTTTTTGGCTGGCGTTTGCCATCATCTGGCTACCGAACTATTACTTTCCCTCGATTGCTCTCGGAAAAGAAGTGGGAGCCCGACTGTTCCTCACGGGTCAATCTGACGTCACGCCAAGGCAAAACCTCCTCCTGATGTCGCTGCCGTTTTACGCTTTACTCACAGTCTTTCTGCTGGTCGTCACGCTTCGCCCACGCCCCACTGTTCCACCGCCCACCGCTCAGTAGAATCGAATGAAAGAACTCCTGGCAGGAACCAGACTTCGATGCGTCACGTGCTTTCGGCTCTCGTTCAGAATCAACCCGGTGTGCTGGCTCACATCTCGGGGATGTTGGCCTCGCGTGGTTTCAACATCGACAGCCTTGCGGTCGGTGAGACCGAGCATCACGATATGTCACGCATGACGTTCGTGATCAATGCGGCGGATAATGTCGTCGATCAGGTTCGCAAGCAACTCGACAAGATCGTGACCGTCGTCCGAGTGGACGACATTTCGGCGGAGAATTTCGTCGAACGCGATCTCATGCTGATCAAGGTCACGTGCAATGGCCCGAAGCGGGCGGAGATTTTCCAGCTTGTGGAATCGTTCCGCGGGCGGGTGGTCGATATTCAGCACGAAAACGTGATGATCGAAGTGAGCGGGACCGAAGGCAAAGTGGAAGCGTTCATCGACTTGATGCGTCCGTATGGCATTATGGAACTCGCTCGGACCGGGCGGATCGCGCTGGTTCGAGGCGTACCCAAAGTGAGGGACGAGGAATGAGCACGCCGATCGTCCTCCCGACGCGCAAGCTCGAGGCCGCACTGGTTGATCTTCTGAGATCGCTGAATGCTGGCGAGCGGATCAGCATCACGCAGACGGTGCGGGTCGGCTCGCGGAAATGGCCCGTGAAGATCGACGGCGTGTTTCGAGGGTTGAGTTATCTTTCGACCGGCGTGACGGTGGAACGCGTCCCTGAAGACGACATCATTGTGCCGACGGTTCATTTCACGAAGGACAATGGCGAATTGGCATCGATTTCGCTAGACGAAAACACACAGATCGTCAAATCATGATCTTTTTCGACATGTCCACAACAAAAAGACTCCGCAACACGGCGGAGTCTTCTTATTGATCGCTTCATAATTTCGTTGGTTACTTCGAATCCACCGCAACCGGGTCCGCACCCGCCGGCTGGATCATTTTCCGCGTCGGAATATGGGCCGTACCGATTGGTGAAAAGACCGCTTCCGCAGCTTCGATCGGTGTTTGTGTTTGAGTTCCAGGCCAGGGGCTGACAACCGGCCGGTTTTCAAACGTCATCGGGGTCGAGATTCCGCCGGGCGGTTGCGCGGGCGGCATCGGTTTGGGCATTCCCTCACCTTTCAGAACACCGGGCAACTGTTCGAGCACGGGTTCGTGAGGTGCGGCCAGAGGTTGAAGCGGTTTCTCCCTCGAGCGCTCGCGGAGCTTGATCGCGGCGTTGCGGGTGCTGAAGTGCTCGGAGGCTTTCTTCTGGACGTGAGGTGGGAGCGGTCCTTCGCCCACGGTCACGTTGTTATAGCGCTGGATCGTCCCCTTCTCGAATTCGAGAGCCGCGAGTGCGGAGTTGTAGGCAGCAATCGCCTGGTACTCGGCAGCCAGTTCGCTCGCGAAGTTCTGCTGAACCTGGAGGATGTTGAAGAGCGTATTCACATCGTAAGCACCGCCGTCGATAAGCTTTTTGTTCAACATCAGGGTCTCTTGCAACTTCAATCGCGTGATCCGCCGCAACTCGATATCGCGGTGCCGGAATTCGATATTCCGCCATTGCCGCACGACCACTTCCATCGTCTTGCGCTCGCTATCCTGGAGTTGATAATGACTCTTCACCATCTGGAGCTGCGCCTGACGAACGGCGGCATTCGCATCGCGGAAACCGAGCGGAATATCCAATCGGAGTCCGAGCTGCCAGCTGTTCGAATCATTGTTGGCGAGGTTGGCGAAGGCATTCTGCTGGAGCACATTACCCTGACCATCCCGGATGATTTCTGAACCATCGAGCCGCGTGCCGATCCCCGCAATATCCTGCGAAGCGAAGAATCGGAGATCGGGCCGGCGCTGATTCTTGGCCAGCAGCAGGTTCAATTGCTGAGCCTTCAGATCGTGCCGGGCGATGATCAACTCAGGACGGTTACCCAAAGCCTCGTTGACTTGCTCATAATAATCCGGCTTGTAGGGCGCGAGCGTGGGCTCATCGGTGGGCACCAGTCGCATGCCATCGGAGAACGAATTCTCACCCAACAAGCCCCGCAAACTGCGCTCCGCATCCAGAATCTGATTCCGGGCTTCGAGGATATTTCGTTCGAACGTCCAGAACTGAGATTCCGTCTGCGTGAGTTCCTGCAGACGAACGGTCCCGGCCTCATATCGCTTCTTGATATTCGTGTAGAGATCGAACGCCTGCTTGAGCGTTTCTTCCTGTGCGTACAGGGTGTAATACGCCGCGTAAAGATTCCAGTAGGAAGCCTCAACGTTGATGAGCAATTGATTGACCTGGCGATCAAACTCGGCTTTCTGTTGATCGTAACGGATCCGAGTGATGAGAATCCCTTCCGTCGTTTGTCCGCCGCTCGGTCGTAAACCGGAAATCAATAATGATCCCGGGAGACTTTGTGCGATCTGGTTGATTTCGATGCCGAATCCCTGCAATAACGGCTGTTCGAAGAGGAACTGCAATCGCGGAGTGTAAGCGGGGTTCACCTGGGAGTTAAACTGCGCGCTCGTCACGGCGAATTTGCGATAGTCCGTGCTGAAGGTGATCCCCATCACACCGCCTGTTGGCAGTGGCTTGGCGAGTGTGGTGCTGATCGTTGCGGCGTCACCGTTGGTGATCTGCTGCTGGAAGTTGACGACGGGCTGGTCGTTCTTGGACCAGGTCAAACTCGTGAGCAAGCGTGCGTCAAACTTGGAGAGCGATCGTTCGATATCCGCACCGACAATCGCCGGGTCGAGAACCAATGCCTTGAGTGAGTCCGATCCGCCGGTGGTGCGCCCGTTGAACTGTACCAGCCCATCATTGACGAACCCGGCATTCTGACTTCCGCCGATCGAACCCAGATTCCCTTTCTCCAAGGCGATCGCGATACATTCCTTCAGAGAAACGAATCGCGGCGGCCGCGTGGGATCGGTCGCGGTTGCCGGCGCCACGCCGTTCGAGATGACGGACGGCGGAATCGGTGAATGCGGTTCGGTTTCGAGTTTTTCGAGCCCCGCCATCAACGACGTCTTGTGATCCGCCGGCTCCAGAAACAATTGGTGTTTACATCCCACCATTGGCAATACCGCTAACATCCCGCTCAGAATGCGAGATTTCCAACGTCCAACATGTTGCAAGCTCTTGGCCACGTCGCGTCCCCCTTCGCAGACGTTCCCCGCTAGTGCAGGGCATCTTCCCAACGTATCGGCGTTAAGGGGGGAAAAATCTATGGGACTTGCCGACAAAATGGAATCAATTTTCGCTCATCACGCGAATCTGGCGACTTTTGTTTAAGTTGCTCGACTGGGTGGCATTTCACAATTCGTCATCAGGGAGACCTGGGTGATTCCGGCAAAGCATATTGCGGTGCGATCGCGACCGCAGGAAGGCCGAGCATCCGCTTGATCGGGATGAACTCGCCGACATCGTTCCCTTCAACTCGATGCCCAATCCACTGAAGGAGATAACCAAGAACAAACGCGGTTGTTCCCCAATACCAGGGCTTGAACACCCACAACACCGGCGCGAGCAAGAGTGCGAGCGGGATGCCTACCATGTGAATGGCAAAGTTGAACCGGTTCTGGTGCCTCAGCATCCAGTTGGACCGGGCTCGACCCGCAAAACGAAGGATCCTGCGCGCGATCGGGAACGAATAGCGTGGAGTTTCTGACATGACTTTGAAGTAGTTCCGATGAATCGATCGACAAGTTCGAAATTGGCCCTTGCATTTCAAACAAATGATTGATACAAATGAATGAAACAAAAGTTTCAATCACTTGTTTAACAATGAACGAACCCGATTTGACACACGACGCGAAATACCGCCTTCTGATCGCGGCGGAGGAAGTCTTTGCTGAAAAAGGCTTTGCGGCAGCAACGATCCGGGAGATGACCGAACGCGCGAATGTGAACCTGGCGTCCATTAACTACTACTTTGGCGATAAAGAGCGGCTTTACATCGAAACGGTCAAGTTCGCTCACGAATGTTCCGTACGTGATGTTTCTTTCCCGCAAATCCCGGAAACCGCATCGCCCACGGAACGACTCCAGTTTTTCATCCACGAGTTGGCCCAGCGGATGACCAAGCCCACACGGCCGAGTTCCCTGCGCCTCATGATGCGAGAAATGTCGCATCCCACCGCCGCGGCGAAGGAAATCGTTCGCGAGTTCATTCAGCCGATGGCCTTCGGACTACGTGCCATCCTTCGTGATCTGTTTCCGGATGCCAATGAAACCAAGATCCTCATGATGGGATTCAGCATTATCGGACAGGTGCTCTTTTATCGCCAGAACCGGCTGATTGCGGAGTTGATCTTTGGCAAGGAGCATCTGGATCTGATTGGGACGGAGGAGATCGCTCAGCACGTCACGAAGTTTTCACTGACTGCCCTGGGTCTGGACGAACCGATTCGAGGAGAACGCCCATGAACTGGGTTGCGCTTCGAATGCTGACCGGCGATCGCGCCAAGTATCTCGGCATCATTTTCGGCGTGGCGTTCGCCGCCTTGCTGATGAGCCAGCAGTTGAGCATTTTCTGCGGCCTGATGCGGAATACGACGAGCCAGATTCGCGATATTGAAGGCGGCGACATCTGGGTGATGGATAAGAACGTGCAGTTTGTGGATGACGTCAAACCGATGAGCGAAAACAAGCTGATGCGCGTTCGCGGCGTACCCGGCGTGGAATGGGCGGTGCGATTGTACAAGGGAATCGCGCGGGCCAGGCTTTCGGATGGAAACTTCCAGCAGATGATTCTGATCGGGTTGGATGATGCGACGCTCGTCGGAGCGCCGCGGCCCGATCGCATTCTCCACGGCGGACTTGGCGATCTGCGGCAACCGAACGCGGTCTTCATTGATGAATTTGGATGGCGATACCTTTATGGTGATGTCCCATTCGAAGTGGGTCGCACGTTGGAGATGAACGACAAGCGAGCAGTCATCGTTGGAATGTGCAAGTGCAATCCAACGTTTCAGACGTTTCCGATTCTGTATTGCACCTATTCTCAGGCGGTGCAGTTTCTTCCTCAGGAACGAAAGACGCTCACCTTCATTCTTGCCAAGGGAGTCCCGGAACTCTCAGCGGAGCAAGTCAGCGAACAGATCACGGAACAGACGGGGTTGAAGGCGTTGACAAACGATCAGTTCTTCTGGTCGACCATCCAATACTACATGCAGCGGACTGGAATTCCGATCAATTTCGGCATCACGGTGATGCTCGGCTTCGTCGTGGGATGTGCGATCGCCGGCCAGACGTTTTATCTCTTCACGCTCGAAAATCTGAAGCAATGGGGCGCTCTGAAAGCGATGGGCGTGAGTAACTTCCGACTGGTTCGCATGATTCTGCTGCAGGCGTTGATTGTGGGACTGATCGGATTCGGCCTGGGAATTGGCGGGGCGGCGCTGTTCGGCTACGTCTTCGAGCGTGCTGTGAAATCGACGCCGCCGGCCTTCTACTTTGGCTGGCAGATCATGACGATCACGGCGGGGGCGGTGACGTTCATCGCGCTGGCGGCAAGTTTGCTGAGCATGCGTCGGGTGCTGTTCCTCGAGGCGGGTGTCGTTTTCCGTTAATTGAACATTTGACCACCCTAAGGTGATAGACCGTGACAGCGATTGAATCCCATCCGGTGCTGACTGCTCCTGAATCAGCGAAACGATCGCTGCCGGGGGCGGCGATTCAACTGCGCGGCGTTTCGAAGTTCTTTGGCACAGGAGACACCCGAGTCACGGCTGTGAATTCGATCACGTTGGACTTGCCGTATGGGGAGATGGTTCTTCTGGTCGGCCCATCGGGTTGCGGGAAAACCACGCTGATTTCGATCGTCGCGGGTCTGCTTGAAGCGTCCGAGGGGGAAGTCAGCGTGCTTGGGCAGAATCTCACGCGGATGGGTGGCAATCGCAAAGTGCGATTTCGTGGTGCGAATATCGGCTTCGTTTTTCAGCAGTATAACCTGCTCCCCGCCCTGACGGCCGTGGAGAACGCCTGTGTTCCGCTGCTGATCGCGGGGTGGCCGCATTCGAAAGCGATAACCAAGGCGAGCCAGTTACTCGAGAAGGTTGGGCTTGGCGGACGCTTGAGATCCTATCCTTCACAGCTTTCAGGCGGACAGCAGCAACGGGTTGCGATCGCGCGGGCGCTGGTTCACGAACCGCGACTGCTTGTCTGTGATGAGCCGACGGCGGCCTTGGATGCGACATCCGGGCGTACGGTTATGGGATTGATCCGCGAAGTGGCGGTGCAATCCGATCGTGCGGTGATCGTGGTAACGCACGACAGCCGCGTGTACGACTTCGGCGACAAAATCGTGGCGATGGCCGATGGCAAGGTGACCGAAGTGCTGGGCAAGGGGCAACGCCCGCACGAATAACTTTCATGGTGATGAGATGATCACACGATATCTTCTTCCCCTATTGGGATTGATTGCATTCGCATTTGCTGTGAAGCAGATGACGGTTGCTCAGCAATCGGCTCCGCCAGCGAAGCCTCCGGTCGAACCGGCAAAATCGCCTTTTGAAAAACAACTCGCCGGTTCCGGCATCATTGAACCGGAAACCGAGAACCTCTCGATTGGCACGAATCTGCCGGGAATCGTCGAACAGGTTTATGTTCAGGTGGGCGATACGGTTCGCCGCGGGATACCGCTCTTTCGGCTCGACGACCGCCAGCTCAAAGCGGAACTCGCTGTTCGCCAAGCGTTCCTGGCGAGTGCGCAAGCGTCGCTCGATAAGCTCAATGCGAGCCCGCGTCCGGAGGAGTTGCCTCCGCTTCGTGCGCGTCTTGCCGAGATGGATGCGGGCGTTGAGGATCAGGAAAAGCAGCTCGCGCGATTGAAGAGGTTGGGGACAGCGGCATCGGAGGATGAGCTGACGCGACGCGAGGCGGGTGTCGCCATCGCACGTGCACAGCGCGATCGCGCTCGGGCGGATCTGGCACTCGTGGAGTCCGGCGCCTGGAATTTCGACAAACTCGTGGCTGCGGCTACCGTGAAACAGGCGGAAAGCCAACTCAACCAGACCAAGACGGAACTCGAACGCCTGACGGTCGATGCTCCACGGTTGAACTGGTCTCGTGACGACGACCAGACCGAGTACAAAGTTCTGCAGGTCAATGTTCGCCCAGGGGAATTCGTCGCCACCGTGCAGGGCCAACCGTTGATCGTTCTCGGATATGTCGGGCAACTCCACGTTCGCGTTGATATTGACGAAAACGATATCAGCCGATTCCAGCCCAACCTCTCCGGTGTCGCTCAACCCCGCGGGAATCCGGGCGTTCTGTTCCCGATCTCATTCGTTCGCGTTGAGCCGTATGTTGTACCGAAACGCTCGCTGACGGGATCGAGCATCGAGCGCGTCGATACGCGGGTTTTGCAAGTGATTTATCGAATTGAAAAGACCGATTCCGCTTTGTACGTCGGGCAACAAATGGAAGTGTTCCTGAATACCGACACGAAGTGACGATTTCCCATATCCTGACTGTCAGAATCTTTGAGGGAGAGTCAGGATGCCTGCGATAGCGCCTTCGATCTTGGCGGCGGATTTTTCACGGCTCGGCGAGCTGGTCCATTTGGTTGAGGCGGGTGGAGCGGACCGCATCCATGTGGATGTGATGGATGGCCACTTTGTGCCGAATCTCAGTATGGGTTCGATCGTCTGTAAGGGATTGCGGCCCGTCACGAAACTGCCGCTGGAAGTCCACCTGATGGTTGAACAGCCGGCCAAGTTTCTTGATGGGTTCATCAAGGCGGGTACCGACACATTCATTTTCCATCTGGAAGTGGAACCGGATCCTTCAGAATTGATCCAGCATATTCGATCGCAAGGCAAGAAAGTCGGTCTGGCGTTCAATCCCGATTTCATGCTCAGTAAGCTCGAACCTTATATTGCCGATATCGACTTGGCATTATGCATGACCGTCTTCCCGGGATTCGGAGGGCAGGCGTATATTCCCGAAAGCACCGCCCGGATCAAGCGCGTTCGCAAGTGGATCAACGAGATCAATCCGAGTTGCGAACTCGAAGTCGATGGCGGGATCGACGCCAAAACGATCGGTGTTGCGGCGGCGGCGGGTGCGAATGTCTTCGTCGCGGGGACGGCGGTCTTCGGTACGAAAGACGGCCCGACGGCCGCGACGCAACAGCTCCACGAACTCGCGCAAAAGGCCTCTGCGTGACCCGCATTCTTGTTTATGAACACCTCACGGCTCTGGGACCGGACGACGGAAGTTCTCTTTATCGCGAGGGACGCGCGATGCGCGATGCCCTCGTCGCCGATCTTAAGGCGGTCCCGGATCTGATCGTCACCGATGATCGTCCTGACCTCGCAATCGTCATCGCACCGGAGACGGCAGGAATTCTCGAAGAACGCATCGCTTTTTTCCGCAAGAAATGCCCCGTCATCGCACCCGATCCCAACGCCCTCGCCCTGACTTGTGACAAATTGCAACTCGCACACCACTGGCAGAAGCACGGCGTGCCGACGCCATCCACCGCACTCGCAAACCAATGGTCCCAGGATCGTGTTCCCTGCGTGATCAAGCCTCGAGACGGTGCGGGATCCGTTGATACGCGACTCATCACAAGCCCTGCTGATTTCGAAGCTGTCGCCCTCGACGAGAGTCGGATCGCTCAGGATTTCCTTCCGGGTCGCGCGGCTAGCATCACATTTCTGATCGGCCCCAATAGAACAGTGTCACTCCCTCCCACATTTCAACGACTCAGTTCCGACGGTGAATTCCGCTATCTGGGTGGGGACTATCCGCTTCCCATTCCGTTGGCACGGAGAGCGCAAATGATTGGCGAACGTGCGATCCAATCGATCGACGGCTTGCGGGGCTATATCGGCGTGGACCTGGTGCTGGGCGATGCGGAGGATGGCTCAGAAGATTTTGCGATCGAAATCAACCCCCGCTGGACGACATCGTACATCGGCTTGCGTCGCGCAATCCGAGTGTCACTTGCTGGAATTTTGATCAAGCTGATTCAGGGCGAAGTTGTTGGAAATCCCCAGTGGATCGATGCACCAGTTTCATTTGATTCGGACGGGAACGTCTTCAATTCGAAAAGATGAATTTTCGACTATCTTTTTTATTTGACCTGTTTATACTTTTTGTATCGTACGGGGTGGCCCCGTGCGGCAGAATCGGGACGATGAGGTTGCGTGGACCCTTTGGCTTTTCGTTGGCGGATTCTCCCCGGTGGCGTTTCCATCTCGGTGTTCCGTACATGTCGAGCCGGTGGACCCTTTTGGCGAATGTTGTGCGACGATCAATTTCCAGTTCGGAAGGTATCACCGCAGTCAATTCGCGTGGGAATCTCCTGCACCGCTTGTATTCCCGGCCCCGGTACGGTCGTGTGACCTTAACCGGTGTTGGTGATTTCAGAGTTCGATTCAGTCGAACTCAGTTCTGTAAGGGTCGTAGTTATGGCGGTGAATCTTTACGTCGGCAATCTGCCGTTTTCAACCACGGATGATGATCTTGCGCAAGCCTTCGGTGCCTATGGGACCGTGGTGAAAGCACAGGTGATTCAGGACCGGGAAACCGGTCGTTCGCGGGGATTTGGTTTCGTCGAGATGAGCGACGGACACGAAGCAGCGATTGAAGCAATGAATGGCGCGGATTTTCAAGGTCGGCGTCTGACGGTGAATGAAGCGAAGCCTCGCGAGGAACGTCCGCGGAGCGGCGGTTACGGAGGCGGTGGCGGATATGGCGGCGGTGGTGGTGGCGGCCGACGCGGTGGTGGTGGTGGCTACGGTGGCGGAGGCGGCCGACGTGGCGGTGGTGGCGGCTACGGTGGCGGTGGCGGCTACGGCGGTGGAGGTGGTTACGGTGGCGGAGGTGGTTACGGCGGTGGCGGCTACTAACTTAAAGATCAGTCACCCGGCTTCAACAGCCGGGTTTTTTGTTTCCCGTTCCGACAAAACGCGCAAATCGCCATCACGTCTGGTCAATCCGATCCGATCGAGATACTCACACAAAGGAACCGCGTATTTCCGTGTCGTGCCAAGCAAATCACGAATCTCGGCAACCGTCGCGCCCACGCCATCCTGAAGGCGCTCGCGAACACGCTGTCTGAGTTCGAGATCATGATCGCTGTGCAGAAACAGGCCTTCACTCAATCGCACCAGAAATCCCTCTGCAGCGGCCACCTCAACAATTTCCTTGAGCAGCGAAGCATTCCCGGCGGCCACATTCACGAATTCCTTCATTTCCGGAGGTGTGAAGCCGGCCTTCAAATGATCGGCAATGATTTTATCTTTGATTTTCCTTTGGGCGACACTTAAAACGGGTTTGAAATCGGCCCGCGCTATGCGTTTCGAATCCCCGACAATACGTTTCTGCCTGATCAACTGATCGATCACCGCCTGGATGAGTGGCTCATGCTGGAGATAGTCCAATCGCGCGAGCACCTTCTGGCGATCGTGGTTCGTGAACAGCGGAAGTTCCGAGTGCAAGTCCGCAAGCGTCACGAGGATTCGCTCACCCAGTTCCGTGATGCGATCGGTGTGAACCAGAATCGATTGCTGATGGGACAGCGAAAGCCTGACGATGCTATTGTCCGATTGAGCGAGTTCGAGTTCAGACTCAATCCGATCCGGTGGAAGTCCAGTCGAACGAACCAGATCCTCGATCTGGAAACCGTCATACCCCGCAAACCACGCCGCTGTCGTGATCCTCGTTTTTGCATCGTCCGAAGTCAACTCCTCGATCTTTTCGATAGCATCCATCTGGCGACGACGAAGCTTGCTGGCCACTGGCTGGAGGATCTGCCCGCCACCGAGCGTCTGCTCGGCAGACGAATCGCGGATGACGAACGGCTGTCCCCAGATCGCCGTGGCGGGATGTTCGAGAAAGAGTTGTGCGAGAGCGGATTCGCCAGGCTTAACGCGATCCGAATCCAGGAGTGAGATGGTCGCGAGGATTTCGGCGGTTCCCATGTGAAGGCGAATCGGCAAGCGATGTTTGATCGCACGGTGATGCTGATTCGAAACACTCAGCCGGACAGTCAGAACCCGTGATGCTCGCAGATACCCGACACGAGCCAGTTCCTGACCACGATGAACATCTGTATGGGACAACCCGGCTAGATTCAGCGCCGCCCGTTGCCCGTGATGAACTTCTTCAACCGCCTTGCCGTGATTATTGATCGCCCGAATGCGAACCGGTTCCGATGTGCCGTCACCTTTATGCCACTCCAGAACATCATTGACTCGAACCGATCCGGATGAAGGCGAGCCCGTGACAACCGTACCGTGCCCATGCCGGACAAAGACGCGATCGATAGCCATGCGGAACCAGTCGATTCGTTGCGAAACGGGAAGCGAATGGCAGAGATCCCGGAGAGCGGATTTGAGTTCGCTGATCCCCAGCCCGGTGTGTGCGGACGTCACGATGACGGGAGCGTGAGCGAGAAAACTGTCTTTGACCAGTTCCTCGACTTCCATCTTCACTACGTCACAGGTCGTTTCATCCACAAGATCAGCTTTGGTCAACACGATCACACCCGCCGGAATCCCTAGCAACTTCAGAATCTCGAAGTGTTCGCGTGTCTGAGGCATGATGGAATCGTCGGCGGCGATGATCAGCATTGCGAGATCGATGCCCGTGGCGCCAGCCAGCATGTTCTTGACAAATCGCTCGTGGCCAGGCACGTCCACAATCCCCAACTCAACATCGTCCAGATCAAGCTTCGCAAAGCCGATATCAATGGTGATTCCGCGGGCTTTCTCTTCCGGCAGGCGATCGCAGTCCGTACCCGTCAATGCCCGTACAAGCGCAGTCTTGCCATGATCGATGTGGCCAGCAGTACCAAGGATGAGTTGTCGTGCCATCAGGCGTTCCCGGCGAGAATCGGCATTTGAGACCAAAAACGGGATTCGTCAACTGTCGTCGCGGAAGCGCTCCTCCGTCCACGGATCGCCACGCATGTGATAGCCGCCATTTTCAAAGCGCTCCCAGTAGCCGGGTCGGTCGTCCGTCATGAATTCGATTCCCCGGACCCACTTCGCGCTTTTCCAGGCGTAGAGTTTGGGTACGACCAACCGAAGCGGATAGCCATGATCGGGTGTGAGGTCACGCCCGTCATGCATCAAGGCGAAGAGGCAATCCTCCTGAAAAAAATCCTCAACGGGCAGGTTGGTGGAAAAACCGTATTCGCAATGAACCATGACGAAGCGAACTTCGGGAGACAACGTGACATGCTTCAGCAGTTCACGAGTGGCGACACCTTCCCAGAAATTATCGAGGCGGCTCCAGCGTGTCACGCAGTGCATGTCCGCAAAAACGCGAACACGTGGAAGCTGAAGGAATTCCGTCCATGTCCATCGCATCAGCGGAGAAACGAGCGGGGAGGGAAACACGGTGAAATCCCAGGTCCGTGGATCGAACGAAGGGACTTCACCGGCATGCAGAATCGGCCACTTCACCGTTCGCACCTGCCGCGGAGGGATCCGTTCCTCCCGTTTCGTGTCCGATGAGACGATGACATCCTCATTCAACATTGCGGCTCCCTCTCGCGGTTCTCGTATTCTATTTGAAGAACCTTCACTCCCGCCACCGATCACCCATGACGACGCTGCGGTTATTACCCTATTCGAGCGCCAGCGGACCAGAACAGATGGCACTTGATGAAGCCATGCTGCTTTCCGCACACGTTCGCCAGGAAGCGGCATTTCGATTTTATGAGTGGTCGGAACCGACGGTGAGCCTCGGCTACTTCCAGTCCCGTCAGGACCACGAACAAAGCCAACTCCGTAAACTCGCTTGGGTCCGCCGATCGTCCGGTGGCGCGGCAATTCTCCACCACGCACCGCACGAGCTGACCTATTCCTTCGCGCTGCCGCTGGCGCTCGCAAAGATCCAACGTGGAGAATCGTGGATCTGCCGGGTGCATCATGCGATTCGCGACTGGTTGAAGTGCCAATCGATCCTGACACGTGCTGTCGTCTGCGGAGAGGAACAGAAAAAAGGCGAGTATCTTTGTTTTCTTCATCAGACAGCCGGCGACCTGATTCTGAACGGTTCGAAGATCGCGGGCAGCGCCCAACGGAAACATCAGGGGTCGCTGCTCCAGCACGGCACAATTCTTCTGACGACGAGCCCATACACGAGCGAACTCCCCGGACTTGGCGAACTCTCAGGGAAGCTTGTTCCACGCGAATCCCTCTGTCAGGGAATATTGGAAACTCTGGGAACGCAATTTGGGTGGGATTTTCGACCCGATGACTGGACTCAAGACGAACAGCGACAGGCGAATCATATCGAAGCTGAGAAATATCGCACGAAAGACTGGAACGAACGCCGGTGAAAGCCGCATTACTCGCTCTGAGTAAGATCGCGGCGCAGCACGACGATGGTGCGGTCGTCCGTCGGCTTGCCGTTCGTAAACGAATCGAGATCTTTCAGAATGCGGTCGAGAACCGTATTCGCGCCAACGGGCCGCGCGGCGAGCACCGCATCCAATCGCTCGACACCGAACACATCGCCTTTTCGATTCACGGATTCGGTTACGCCGTCAGTGAAAAGCACAACCTGATCTCCTGGCAAGAGATCGATGGTTTGTTCCGGGTATTGCGTTCGGGTCGAACCAATTCCTAGCGGAAGGCGTTGCACACGGTTAAGCGGGATCCGCGATCCATCAGCGGCACGCAGAAGCCGGGGCGGGACATGACCCGCACTAGCATAGGTCAGTCGATTTTTGACAGGATCCAATCGTGCAGCGAATGCGGTAATGAAGCTGCCCGAGTGGCGATTGTATCGCCCGGCGAGATTCGCGTTCAAGTGCATGAGGAACGCACCCGGTTGCCCCGGTGTCGCCGTCGCGGCGTGGGCGATGCTGTGAGCGATCGCCATCAGAACGGCGGCCGGCGTCCCGTGTCCGCTCACGTCGGCGATCAGTACACTCAGAGATCCGTCAGGGAGCGGGAAGAAATCGTAATAATCGCCACCGGCTCGATTCGCAGTGCGGTAATGCATCGCGACATCGATCCCAGGAATCCGCGGCGGTTCCGAAGGCAACAGCGAATGCTGAAGTTCCGCGATTTCCCGAATCTCAGCATCCGCAGTCTCATAAGCCGAACGTAAACGTTGCGACAACACCAGCGATTGCGTGGCCCGGCCAAAAAGATTCGTCATCCAGACAAGTTCCGGAATTTGCTCGGGAGCAAACGCCATCGGTTCTTCACGTGTCAGAACGATCACATTGGATGCCAGGCCATGTTCGAAAATGGGAATCGCGAGCAGCGAACGCTGTCCGGCCAGATAGTCGCCAGCGGGATCGTCTGTCGGGATCTGGACATCGTCGATCAATCGTGGTTCGTCCGCATACAGAAGCGATTCGAAGATTCCGCCTGTTAACGTCGGGAAGCGATCCCAATTGACGAACGGATCCGGCATGTCGTGCCAGAGATTGAATCGCGTGATGCGAACGTCCGGCCGCTCAACCCCGCGGCGCGAAAGTGTAATCTGTCGGGTCGTCGGGAAGAGCTGACTCATTCGACGGGTGAAAACGCGGTACATTTCCTGGGGTTCGGTATAGCGGCTCAGCTCTCGCATGAGATCGGCGCTGATCGCCATCCGTGCCCGCCAGTTGCGGGTACGCGTATCAAAAAAATCAGCCGCAAGATTCATGGGGAACCGCCTCCGGCGGTGTACATGAAAAAATCAAACAGAGAGGGCGGCATAACCACCATGGTCATAAACAAATCTCAACCGATTCCGTTCCGAAATGCAAGAACCGTTTAAGAAAAAGGCGGGATCGTTTCCTGAGAGATGTGACCAAATCACAAACGCGATACAACAAATGCTTATGTCACAATCAGTTACGCAGTATCACATGCCGGCAGAATGGGAACCGCATTCCGGCACGTGGATCGCCTGGCCGCACCGCACGTCCGACTGGCCAGGGAAGTTCTCCGCCATCCCCTGGGTGTACGCTGAGATCGTGCGCACGCTCAGCCGGTTTGAACGCGTGAACATCGTCGTGCGCGATTCTGCCATGGCTGCACGTGTTACGAACATTCTGAACAAAGCCCATGCCGACCTTTCTCAAGTCCAGCTTCTCATTCAACCCACCGATCGCAGCTGGGTCCGTGATTCCGGCCCCATTTTCGTTCGCGACACGGCGGGAATGCTGGTCGCGTTGGATTGGCGTTTCAACGCCTGGGCGAAATATCCCGATTGGCATAACGACGATAAACTGCCCGCTGCCATAACTCGCACCTCGCGATTTCCCACAGTTCAGCCGAAGTGGAACATTCACAGGATTGTCCTTGAAGGCGGAAGTATCGATGTGAATGGCTGTGGGAGCATGCTCACGACGGAAGAATGCCTGCTCAGCACTATCCAGCAGCGAAATCCGGTCCTTGATCGAGCGGGATATGAATCGGTTTTTGCCCAATATTTGGGAATCAAAAACGTTATTTGGCTTGAGAAGGGTATTGTCGGCGATGACACCCACGGTCACGTTGATGATCTGGCACGGTTCGTCAATGCACGAACCGTTGTTACCGTGGTCGAGGAAAATCCCGGCGATGCGAACTTTGAACTCCTGCGGATCAACTGGGAGCGACTGCTGAGTGCTCGAGATGAGGCGGGGCGGAAACTCACGGTCGTCCCGTTGCCTATGCCCGCTCCGATCGTTTTTCGAGGACAGCGTTTGCCGGCAAGTTACGCCAACTTCTACATCGCCAATGATGTCGTCATGGTTCCGACCTTTAACGACATCAATGATCGGATTGCCTTAGGGACTCTGTCGGAACTGTTCCCGGACCGCGTGGTAGTCGGTATTCACTGCACGGATCTGGTCTGGGGATTGGGCACGCTTCATTGCATGACCCAACAGGAACCCGAGTGATTCGATTTACTCATCGGTAACAAGTTTTTCATCGTCTCGCTTGTGGAACAGGACCGAAGCGGGAATCCGTTCTTCAGACTTCGACCCAGGGGGAATCCATTTCAAAATGATGCCGCGATCACGACGTTTCTGAGCTGCATATTCGACCAGCATCACGACTGGCTTATCGCTGAACACGTAGTAGGCATCGCGATTTCCCATACCCTTATCGACGGTCGAGATGATTTTCTTTTCATCGGGTTTGGTCCCGAATGTGATGCGGATATCATCCTGTGTATCGGCGATGATCTTGTATCGACCCGGCGACGGCGCGACGATCACACCGACCCACTTCAAGCCGGCAGTTGGCGTTCCCGTATCTGAAATGATCTCCGTATTGTCGACCTTCGCATCAATCGTGTTCGTGATCAGGCCTTTGGTTTTGACACGCGAACCGGCTGGCTGAAAAACCTCAACCACGACACCCGGCCGGTATTCATTGCCAAACCAGGTGAACGATAACCGTTTCACTGCGTTTTCCCGATCAGGCCCGACAGCGACCGATTCCAGCCCCTTGGAATACCAGAACTTCGCCCGCCCTTTGGCGATCGATTTGTTCGGATCCGCGATCGACTCCGCGTAGTCCCACCAGAGATCCCCACGCTGGACATCGGTCATCTCAAAGTTCGAAGTAGCATTTAATTCCATCTCCGCCAACTTCTTGAGTGCTGGATTGGATGCATTCACAAGCAGTCTGAATCCGTCTTCCCATCGCCCTTGCTGAAAACACCGAAATTGCCCGACCACTGTGCTGGATTCGGGATCGCCCGGCATCGTTTTCAATTTCTCGACTGCTGGCAGGACAGCCTGAAATGCATCCTGAGTTGTGCGAAGTTGCGCCTGACGCGTTTCCAGATCGCGTTGCTGCTGAACTGACCCGGACCGGTTATAGCACGAGATGGCAATAGAGTTCAACTTGATCGCTTTTTCGAACTGATCCTGATTAGCGAGTTCTTCAGACAATTCCTGAATGGACTCCGCCACCTGTTTCAAAGCCGCTGATTGCGTCGATGTGCTTGCGATTTTCTCAAGCCCGGCGACTTTCAAATCGAACCCGTTGACTTCGAAGACTTCATCAAGGGCATCCGCGGAATCCATGATCAGCTTGGAATCCTGGACCTCGATCCCGATCGCGAGCGCTTCCTTGAGCATCACGTACTGTTCGGGGGGTTCCTTCGCCATCTGCCTCGCATCTGTGTACAGTTGATCACCGAGTCGCTTCCGATCGGGCGGTAGCTTCTTGGCGAAATCATCCGCGTACATCTCGCGGATTGCTTTATTCGCTTGCGCTCGTTGTTCCTCCGAAGGGATCGCCAGACGTCGCGGTCCTGCTGGTACAGGAACTTCGACCACCGTCACCGGCGCGTCTGTTGTCCGAAACAGCGCGACCCCCGTTGAACTGCCCAACAGGACATACTCGCCGCTCGGACTGGGGATGCTTCGCGAGTTATCCGTCACAACCTGAGACGTTGCCGTTGATATCCGCTTCCCGGTCAGGATGTCGATCAAAAATGTCTGATTCTCTTCACGAAGGATTCCGCGGTCGGAGTTCCCGAGGAACCGGAATTGAACCGCACCGCGAGTCATCGCCGAGGAAACCGAGGAAATCGCTTTCCAGCCTTCAAAAGAAACAATCGTAAATCGCGTGCCGTTGTTGTCCGCACCCGGAGTCCGAAGAACTGCTCGCCGGCCGTCATCCGAAACCGCCTCTAGCTGAATCGTCTCGATGCCGAGATTCCGTGACGGATTAAACCACTGGAACTTCGGACGCTCCGCAAAAGGATAGACCTCGATTCGAGAGACGCAATTGACGATAATCTTATCCGCCGTCGAGGTGCAGAACGCCGATTCCGCTGCCATCTTCGGATGGAAGGTATAGAGCGTCCGACCCGTCTTCAGATCGAGACACGCGACATGACCGTTGTCCTTGGTGATGACCGCCATCGTCCCGTTCGATCCAACATGAATCGATTTGGGTGTATCAGTCAGCGACGGCCGGATGATCCCGGGCCCCGTCAGTCGGCCGGATGTGCCATCAAGAACGTGGAGTTCCGTAACACGTTGATTGCGAACTTCCAGGACGACTTCGCCAGCGGCAGTCGCCCAGATCTGGCGAATGCGACCTTCAACCGGTGCATAACGACTGGTGAACTTCTTGTTGGCCCAATCCACGGGGTAGAACGCCGCATCGGTTGCGAAGTACAGCGTTTTCCCCGTTCGATCGACCGCCCACGAACGGATCGCGTCCAGGTTCACATCCGTGGTGTTCAGTGCAACCACTTCCGTCAATCGCCGCACTGGGGTATCCGGCGGGCTAACCGAACCGGGTGAGGGAATTGTTGGCTTGGCGTCTTTCGAGAAAACCGCAAGCTGAATTTGCTGATTGGTTCCGGTCACCGCGACTCGTTGACCATCCGCACTCACAGAGAACGAAGTGGGTGTCGTTCCCTGCAAAGGGACGAAAGCGTTTTTCGTCCAGGTCTCCGTGTCCCACTGTTCCAGATGGCCTTTGTCGAAAGCAATGAAGAGCCTGCCATCGGCACTGAATTCGGCTGGCAATGCGTATCCGCCGCGAAGCGTGTGGGCGATTTCACCCGTCTCTGTGTTGACAATCGTAAGGTGCCCGGGAAGTTGGCCGTCCTTGAATCGCCGAATGGCCGCCAGCTTCTGCGTCGGCGACCAGGCAATGATGGACGCCGCATTCTCAACCTTGCACGGTTTTTCGAGGGGTGATAACTCGGGCAGCGAATATTCGCGAAAACTGCCGTTCGTTGTGAGCGCAAGCACACGAGAGCCGTCTGGTGCGATTGCCACGCCGGGGTTACCGAATGGCCCTTTGGGCATTTTCAGATCGAGGATCGATCGCCCGCCGTTCTCGATTTCGATGACGCTGGCGTCTTCGTCCCAGCAGATGATGGCGTACTGACCTTTTGCATCGGCACGGACTGCCGTGATACCCGCTTTTGGCTGCGCGAGCGGAGCCCGGGCCGTCGCCTGTCCATTGCTCGCATCCCAGGCCATCATCACCGGTTCCCGCGCTATGGACATCACCTTGTCATTAGGCAACGGAAACGGAAACGCGGTTGCGGGGGGCGTATGTTCGCGAAACGTGGCGATCACGTCCCCGGTTGCAGCATCACGAATGTCAATCAGTCCGGTCCGTTCCTGTGCGACGATCACCCGATTCCCATCGAGGGAAAACTGGACCGAACGCGCCAGTTGATTGCGCTGTTCGCCCGCGGGCTTCGACCAGACGACCTTACCGATGATCTTGGGCAGATCGTTCGGCTGAGGTCTGGGTTGTGGAGGATTGACCATCGGGACGGTATTGGACTTGCCGTTTGAATTGACCGGTAGCGGATCCGGAGTCGTGATTGGCGGATCGCTCTTTTTCTCGTCCGGTTTGGTTTCATCCGGCTTTTGCACTAAGACTTCGGATGGCTTCTTTCCCTTACCAGTAAAGTAGATGATTCCGCCAACAATGGATCCCATCACGACAACGCCCGCGATCCCTGCCAGAATCAGAGTTGAGCCGGATTGCGACTGATTGCGGCGTCGACGACGCGAGGTCCCGAATTCCATCTCATCGCTTGTGGAATCGCTGTCGAAGCTCATTCCGCGTGCGGGTGCCGCTTGCGGAACCGGCGGAGCGACTGGCGGCTTGGGAACCTCGTATTGATGAGGCGCGGCTGGTTGCGGAGGATAATGAGCGGGGCCGTATGGCGGATGTGAATAGTGGGGCGGTATGACGATCTGTGGCATTGATCCCGGCATGGTCGGTTCCGGTGTTATTGGCTGGCCACTGATGATCGCGGCCGCTTGCCGCTCCTGACTTGGTGTGAGAATCGGCGGTTGACCACCCGGCATCAGTTGATCGAGCCACGGAGTCTGATGCAGAGATTTGGTACACGCGAGCGCCAGATGGCCAGCAAGACCAACAGTGAATGGATCGCCGGTTTCCCACAGTTCTTTGAAGATTTTGGACTGACCAGGATTCTGGAAGTCCTTCTCTGTAAACAGAAGATTATCGCCATTGTCGTACTTGTCCCAGAGTGACTTTCCGCCGACGAGAAGCCCGCGAAGGGCAGTCGCGACGACAAGATGGGGAAAGCGATCCAGATCCGGGGAGTAGGCTCCGGTCGCGATCCGCTCTGGATGCTGAAAACAAGGATGACCCGCTTCACCTGAAGGCAGTGTCGCAAGCGCCGGGACGAACATGCCGTCATAGTCAACGAGTTTCAAACCGAGGGAATTGCCGCGTCCTTCCGCGGGAACCAGCAGGACGTTCCCATGCTGGATGTCGCAGTGGGCCATGCCCGTTTCGCGCAAGCGCCGGCACAGCCGAACCCATAACGATAGCATGTTTTCGAGGATCGTCGAACGATTGAGGTTCTCACGAACGAAGGCATTGATCGGGAATCCGTCCACCCATTGCATCTTCACAATCGGATACCACTGACCGCGGACCCGGACCCCTTGCGGAAGAAAACTGAATCCTACTGTGAAGGGGAGATTGGCGCTCGCGAGGTGCTCGCTCACGGCAGCGTAGCGCTGATCCAGTCCGGTCGAAGTCGGGCGCGTAAAGCATTTCACCGCCCACTTCTGACCGCTCGCGCTTGTGACCTGATAAACATCCGCATAATTACCGGAACGCGGGATCGGCACACCCATCGGATTCGTGCCGATGCGGCCCCCTTTCAGATCCGGATCCGAGAATGCCGTCGAAGGATTCTGAACGGCTTCGTTAAAATCCTGTGAAAGCGGCCAAGTCATAACGAATCCTGAAAAGGAAGTAACTCAATCCGGACCGCCGTACAGTCGTCATTGCGCAGAACCTTTGTTTCCCGCAAAGATTTTATCCAATCCGCAAAACTTGTCTTCGATTGTGACACATTCGTTACCTGATCCAACTGTTTTCCGGGTCGTTCGTTAGCGTTTGATGAGAGTACGAACCACTCCGCCAACGCATCCGTTAGAAGATAGAACACGTCTCGAAGTTCCGCCCGCCCGGCAAACCATTCCGGTTCGGGCAGTTCGTTCATCTCGACTGACCCGATCAATTGCGGCCGATTCGTAAAATCCGAAGCCGATTCAATTGGGAATTGAGCAATGAGTTTCCCACCTCGAAACTGAAAGAGGCACGAATCGCCCACCGCCACGGCACGCCATTTGATTTGTCCCTCTTTCGAAGTATCAAACGAAATGCCAAGAAGCGTACTGAACGAGCCGAGTGCGGCTTTCTGTTCCGCATACCAGGACGTGGATTCCGTCCGCGGTGCCAGATCACGCACGGAGTTCACCCAGTCGACAAATGTCTGAGGTTCCGGCTGAGTTCTCACAAACGCTGTGGCGAGGACTTTGGCCCACGGACCTGATTGCCAGCCTTCGGATGCGCCGTCCGCAATCGCGAACCGTTGCACCTTCGATCCGATTGCGGCAGCGTCTTCATTTTGCGAGTCCGTATTCCCGGCTTTGGGAGTCGTCCGGACTTGAACATCCAAAACCACGGACATCGGCTTACCTCATTTTCGTCGTGACTCGGGTACCGATATCCAGGAAGCGGACCACGGCCACGAGATCCGCATTGAAAACCACGCCGCGGGCTCCCGGTGTCACGACGAATCCATCCGCACGAGCCGCTTCAAGCAATCGCGGCGGCAGCGGGCTCGACATTCGGTAAAGCAGTTTGGAATACGTGTCCAGCAAGAGACTTTCGTCCGCGATGAAATAGATCGGTGGCTTAGGTTCCGTGGAGAGCAGGAGATTGAAGATCAGCATCGGTCCGTCGGCGCTGGCGAGTTGCTTGAGCCGCTGCGCAACGGGCAGCGGATTGGCGTCGCTTGGTTTCCCGTCGGTGATATTGAGGATGATCGGCGGATACGATTCCGGATACGAAAGAATGAAACTCGAAACGATCAGTTCCGCCGCCTCGAACGCGGTATTCATCAGAGTGCGGCCGGTGGCGACCGGATCGTACCAGACGGGAAATTTGATCGTCTGTTCGATCGTTCCTCCCGCACCGTCCTCCACCAACCGCGAGCGGTTCTCCACACGCAGAGGCTTGTCCGCCAGTTGACTGATCGGCACGAGAACCTCATCCGGAAGTTTGCCACCCAGGCCGGTCGTCAGTTGACCGCCGTAGCCGATGATCCCCACATGAAAATAATCGCGAACACCGTCGATCTTCGCGCATTTCAGCACCATGTTTTGGATCAGTCGGTTCACGGCATCGGCGACCCCTTCCGATTTCAGTTTGTCCGGTTGGCCTGCGAACGGTTCATCCATCGATTTGGACTGATCAATGAGCATGAGGATGCAGGCTGGATTGGTTCGACTGATTTCCGCTGAATATGGCATGGACGACACTCGCACATTTGTGGATAACTTGAGTCTACCGCGAAATGAACCGGATGGGTATCGCAAGGCGGATTCGTGACCGAGGTGATACATGGCTGTCCCGATCGCTGACACCGGGGGTCCGCAGGATACGGCACCGGGAGCCGGCCGCGCGCTTGCGCTGCTGTTTGTCATCAACCTCTTCAATTACATCGATCGACAGATACTTTCGGCCGTGTTGCCCAAAATGCAACTGGATGCGGACCTTTTCGATCCCTCCGATCCGGATCTTCAATTCAAACTCGGACTGCTGACGAGTGCGTTCCTAGTTTCGTACACGCTGCTCTCGCCGGTCTTCGGCTGGTTCGGCAATCGAGGCCGCCGCTGGTGGGTCGTGGGCATCGGCGTCGCCGTCTGGAGCGTCGCCTCGGGCAGTTCCGGTTTGGCCATCAGTTATACCATGCTGCTGATCACACGCTGCTTCGTAGGCATCGGTGAGGCGGCCTACGGACCCGTTGCGCCGTCCATGCTCTCCGATCTTTACCCGGTCTCACGCCGCGGAAAGATCATGGCGTTGTTCTATATGGCGATCCCGGTCGGTAGTGCGCTCGGTTTCGTCATCGGCGGACAGATCGAAGGACTGTTCGGCTGGCGAACGGCCTTTCTGGTCACCTTCGTGGGCGTGATCTTCGCGTCGGTCTGTTTCGTCATGCCGGAACCCCAAAGGTCGACACCCACCAACGCACAGCGCACTCCGTACCTCGCCGTTCTTCTCGAACTGCGCAAGATCCGTTCGTTCGTGCTCTGCTGTCTGGGGATGACCTGCACCACATTCGTACTCGGCGGTGTGGCGGCGTGGGCACCGATGTACATCTTCCAGCGTGAAGCGAAGTTCGTCATTACCGATAAGTCGTTTCAAAGATGGGCCGATGAAAAAAATGATCAACAGCAGCCGTTCGTCCCGGAAGAAGTGGTCGAGAAACTGCGGCCGTTCGCCGATGGCACCGTGTGGAATTATCTGGAATTCAAGGATCGGTTGCAGGAAACACTCGGAGCGGAGTCGCTGAAACGCTATGGCGAGCGCGTTTTCACTGCCGCAACGGCGGAGAACTCGATTCAGCTGGACGGGATCACGTTCCGGTTCGGCATGATCGTGGTCCTTTCGGGCATCGGTGCAACGCTTCTGGGCGGATATGTGGGCGACAAACTGAGACTGAACGGCGTAAGAGGAGCGTATTTTCACGCCGCCGGCTGGACCACGCTTATGGCATTCCCGTTTTTCGTGGGCATGCTCTACGCACCGTTTCCGTACGCTTGGGCTCTGCTCTTCGTCGCCGTCTTCTTTCTATTCTTCAATACCGGCCCTGCGAATACCATCCTCGCGAATGTCACGCGAAGTGAAATCCGCGCAACCGCCTTCGCCATCAACATTCTGGTGATCCATATGCTCGGAGACGTCATCTCCCCGCCCATCATCGGCTTCATCGGGGACCGCGCGAGCCTGCAACCGGCGTTCCTGTTTGTCTCAGTCTTCATCGTGATCGGCGGTACGCTCTGGGTGCTCGGAGCGCGATCGCTGGATGCGGACACCGCCAAAGCGGAGTCACATTGACGTGGCACGCTGGTGCCATCCGAGAGCGGAGAAGAAATCAAGCATGAGAAGATGCGCCACTGCACGCAATTGATTCAGATCGCGTCCCGGTCGAAGCAACTCGGCCGCTGCAAGTGCTTCCAGCGCCGACGCCGTCCGTCCGCCAGTGAGTTCCGATTTAGCGTAGGCAAGCCACGCTTCCCGATCGCTTTCCAGACACAGCAACAGCGAAAGATCCGCCTTGCAACGCCGGCAATTCGGTCCGGTGGTATTCGTCGCTCGGCAGCACGGACAGACACATTCGGTCATGACACAGTTCCCCTTGCGAATGAAACAAGTCCTGCCATGATCACACAGACAATGCCGTGACCCCACCATGCTATCAAACGCCAGAAATTACTTCGAACAAGCAGACGATGCAAACGGGCGTCAAATCCCTTCTTCGCAAGTTGCTCGTGGATGGGAACTGAGATTCCTGCGGTCACCGCCGTCCACACGCAAACACAGAAAAGTCCCAGCCATGGCAACACCGACGGAACATCGGGCGGTGGCAGAAAAAACAATGCAACAGTTGTCAGTGCTTCAATCGCCATCAGTGGACCGACCACAAAACTAGTGAGTTTCTGATGGCGCCGCTCAATTTCATGAAAATTCTCACGCTCCCAGTCATCGAACATCGGGTAATGAACAACGTGAATAAACAGGATCACCCCGCACATAACGAGCGTGGCCACGAGGTTGATTCCGAGTAACGCGATTGAGAGCATGGAATATTACTTAATTTTCACGCTGGACATACCGCCGTCGAGCGAAAGGATCTGCCCGGTGACCCATGTGTTCGCGGGGTCAAGCAGCCAGGCGATGGCGGTAGCGATATCTGTGGGCTCTCCGATCCGGCCAACAGGATGCATCGCCGTGGACGCTTTGAGCGCCAGCTCATTCTCCGTGATCTTCGCCGCGAGCGGGGTGCGCACGAGCGCTGGCGCCACCGCGTTCACGCGAATCCCCTTCGTCGCATAAGTGGCGGCGGCGGCGAGTACGAGACCATTGATGCCTCCTTTCGCCGCTGCAATCGCCTCGTGATTCATCAATCCAATTTTAGAAGCTACCGAAGACGCCAGCACGATCGATCCGCCGGTATTCATCATCGTTTTGGCGGCAGCTCGGAGTACGTAAAACGCCGTCGTCAGATTCAAAAAGATCGTCTCATCGAATTCCGCATTGTTCGTCTGGTGAGCCGGTTTGAGGATGATGGAACCCACTAGATTCGTGGCACCCTGAATAGATCCGAACATTCCGACCGCTTTGGCGAAAAAGAGATCCACCTCTTCCGAATTGGTCGCATCGACAGGAAAGGCGTGGACATTCGCGCGATGATTCTTCTTCAGCTCAAGAACCAGATCCCCGAGCCGCGATTCATTTCTCGCCCCAAGGAAGAGATTCGCACCACAGGCCGCAAGCGTCCGGCACAGTTCCGAACCGATGCCGCCCGTAGCCCCGATGATCGCATGCGTAGGTGTGCCTGTCGCCATGGTATTCAACTCGTTCTTTCCGGGATCTTGCGTCCCTTCCAGCCGACCGGCCGACCCGCAACGGATCGAATGGCGGCATACCATTGAATCATCAAAACCACAACCACTCCAACCGGATGAAGAACCGCACCGATAACGGATTGCCGGTATCGAACCACTCCGTGCCAGCGGGGGATCCACGCACTGATCACGGCCGCGCACACTAATGCCAGTTGTAAGAAGCTCAGTTCCTTCCAGAACGCAAGAAGAGCAAACGGCAGAATCTGACCGCACGTGAGGATGATCGTAAAAGGCAGAATCATCCGCGAAGACGCCATCCCCTCACGGGCGTTCTTCGCAAAGCCGTTCCAAACCTCCGCTGCCGAACGATACATACGGCACGACGCGAGCGACGTCACATCGCAGAGGTCGGTCATCAGCCCTGTTTGCCGATACACTCGCGGAAGTTTGATCCCATCATGAAAAGATCCGCGGACGCGTTCGTGGCTATGGCCACCTACACGATCATAGTCATCACGCGTTGTCAAAAACCACTGCCCGCATCCGGCTCCCAATCCGGGTAGCGTTGTCTTCCTCATCCGTGAAAAAGGTAGAAACCCCAGCAACAGAAAATGGATAAGCGGGATCACCAATTTTTCCAGAATTGTGCCGGTGATTTGCCGCGGAAATCCGCTCACGAGCGCTGCACCCGATGTCACGCGAAAAGCATCCATCCTTAAGAGCGCGTCCGGTCGCAACCGCACATCTGCATCGAGAAACGACAGAATCGGATAGCGTGCACGCCGTGAAAGCACGTAGCAAGCATGCTGCTTTCCGCTCCAGCCGACCGGGAGTTCGGGCGCCGCCTCCAAACGCACGCGCGGATCGATCTCAGAGAGTTCACGCACGATCTCCGCCGTTCGATCCGTGGAATGATCGTCCAGAACCACGCACTCAACTTCAACTCCTTTGCTGGCAAGCACGCTTCTGACACACTCCGCAATCGCGTTCTCCTCGTTGCGTGCCGGAATCAGTACGGAAATGGCGGGAGTGATAGCGGAAGGATACTCATCAGGCGGAACGCGGTAGAGTGATCCGTTTCGCAAATACAGGATCGTCGGAAGTAGTGCGAAGATCAGTGCAATGACGATCAAAATGGTCATGTCTGTTCGCCTCCGTGCGACGCATCAAATCGCTTCCCACGAACCGCAGAACCCAAACGACGCCAGAGGTCGTAAAACCCACCGACTCCCACACTCCCAGCGATCATGGTTTCAAATCGACTGGTGTCGCGACTGATCGAATCAACTGCTAATTCATCCACAACCTGAGTGAGAGACCGTTCGATTCGTTCGTTCCATTCTCTGGGGCGGATGTTTGGTTCGATTGGAATCGGTGCACCGAATTTCGCCAGCGCCTCGGGAGTGCGCTCATTCCAGAAGCCGATTTCCAGGGCCACGGGCCAAACCCAGCCACCCGTCATCCGCGCAGCGAGATGCCCCACACCGGGTCGAAGGGTCAATGGGCGCCGGCGGACATCAACAAACTCGCCCTGTGCCGTCACCCACAGAGCATTCCGGGGCTGCGCCAATATGGCCTGACCGGACTTGAGGAACTCCGCTGCTCCTCGCAATGATTCCAGATCGATTCCGATGAGCCCCGCTTTCCGCAAGATTCGATATTTCCCTAGCATTCGCTGGTCAATCACGCCAAAATGTGCAAATCCGGGCACCCGCTTGCTCAGGACGAAAGCCATCAGCGGATCCCACCACGACGGATGATTCATCACGACCAGGATCGGTAAACCATCGGCTGGCGGTGTTGCGGAAGAGAGCGAAAGCCGAAAGGCGTGACAGTGCTTTCGCAGGTAGGACGCCGCGATTCGATCGCGAATGAAATTGAACCACCAGTCGGAACGCGGTGGAATCACTAGGTTGCGGGGCATGTGCCAATATTAGGAAACGAACCGTGAAGAATCACCGTCGATCCTGTTGAATGAAGACGCTAACATAGATGATACCTCTCCGTTGGACCGGAAGACCGTCATGCCGCTGTCATTTCGCGGAAGCTGTAACGAATGCGGATACGAAACGCCGGAACTCAAGCCGGGCGGGTTCGCCATTCTCGTCACAGACCGGGACGAAGACCGTCGCCGCAGACAAGGCGAACCGGTTCCCGTCGTCCTTCATCCGTTCACAGATTATGTCCTCGACGAGTTCGGTCTTTCCTTCGCAACAAGTGCGTGGGGCGGACAACTCGTTGAAATTCAGAATCTGATCTGCCGCGATTGTGGCCACATCACCGAAAGCCGTCGATTGACCGCCGGCGGAGTCGCGATCGGTTGCGGCGGGTGTTCGGCCATCGCCGTCATGGGTCTCATAACGGGTATCACCATCGGATTCCTGATCGGGAATCCGTTCATCGGTGCCGGCATTGGCGTGGCCCTCTGCGTCTTTTCAGCAACTGTGATTGAATTTGGTGCTAGCCGTCTTGTCCGCTGGCGATATCGAGAACGAGCGGACGCCGTGGACCGGCCAAGAATGTGTTACCATTGTGGAGGTTGGAACTGCGTTCCGCTCGGGACTCGAGGTGTCGGGCCATTTCCCTGTCCGGATTGCGGTGGGATATCCGTGCGGCTGGTTCCCATTGCCCGCACGGGTGGGTCGAACTGAAACGATTTCCTGCTTGTCAGATCCGTCTCAATGCGAGATAATCACATCCATTCTTCTCCCTGGATTTTCTCATGAAATCTCTCTCACGGCCGACTTGGATGCCACTCGCCGTTTTCTCACTTTGTGTCCTCGGCACATGGGTTCTTGCTCAACCACCGGGTTTTCCGCGCAATCAGCCTCCAGGAGCCCCTGGCGCTCCCGGCGGACGACAACCGGGATTTGGCAGCCCGCCAAGAACGCCAAACGATCAGCAACGCCAGCCGGGAGGAATCGGCGCACTACCCGGCGGCCCAGGCGCGCCCGGAGGAATTGGTCAGCCAACGTTTCCCGGCAGCCCGCAACGCAACCCCGGTGGACCACCCTCTGGATTCGGCTCACCCAACATCCCCGAAAATCCGGGTGCCGAAGCTCCCATGGTCAACCCACCCGATATTCGTGGGCGAATGCCTCAAGCACCACCGGGTTTTGGAGCGGCCCCAAACATACCGGAACCCAACTTTCCCGAAATGGTCATGCAGAGTCAGGGTACTTGCTCCAAATGCAATAAGATCGTGACCTGGACCGGGAATACTGCTCCCACATCTTGCCCCCATTGCGGAACAAAATTTGGATACGTCGAAAATGCCGATGGAACGAAAACCTACACCTCATCGGGCAAGGCCGGCAATATCGCCAAGATCGTCGTATGGGTGATCGTTGGCTTATCGCTTCTTGGAGCCGTGATCGCAGGAATTGTGCGTGCCGCCAGCGGAGGCGGGGCGAAGAAGAAAGTGAAGAAGCGAAAGAAAGTCTCCCGCAAGCCCCGTCTCGACGATGATGACTATTGATCGACACGATGAGGAATGAAGAGCAAGAACCCCCGTGTTTGTGATCTCACGGGGCTTTTTCCTTTATGTGACACTGATTATTACGATTTCACAAATTTGCCGACGATCTGCAGAAACTCTTCATTCGATTTGGTCTTGCTCATCTGTTTGATCAGCGATTCCATTGCTTCAGGTGGTTTCATCTGCATAAGACTGCGACGAAGCAGATTGATCCGTTCAAGTTTTTCCGGCGCGATGAGTCGCTCTTCCTTACGCGTGCCGGATGCACCCAGATCGATCGCAGGATAGATCCGTTTTTCCGCGATCCTACGATCCAGCACTAGTTCCATATTTCCTGTGCCTTTGAACTCCTGGAAGATGACATCATCCATCCGGCTGCCGGTCTCGATCAGCGCGGTGCCGAGGATCGTCAGCGTACCGCCTTCTTCGAATGCCCGTGCGGAGCCGAAAAGCCGTTTGGGAATTTCCATGGCCCGGCTATCGATGCCGCCGCTCATGGTCCGTCCGCTGCCGCTGTGCTTGTTGTACGCACGTGCCAACCGTGTCAGACTATCGAGCAATACGAGAACATCCTTCCCCTGCTCCGTCAGTCGTTTCGCGCGTTCGACACACAACTCCGCCAACCGCAGATGGCTGACGGTGTCCATATCCGATGACGAGGCGACAAGCTGGAACCGTTCGGCTCCGGTCCCATCCGCCGGGATATAGCTCTTGACCTGTCGTTTCATTTCGGTGACTTCTTCAGGCCGCTCGTCCACCAGCAATACGATGAGATACATCTCGGGATGATTGACAGCCACCGATGCCGCAATGTGCGAAAGCAACACCGTTTTCCCGGAACGCGGCGGTGCGACGATCAGCCCGCGTTGGCCTTTGCCGATCGGGGTGAAGAGGTCCATGACTCGCGTCGTCAGGATCTCAGGCGTCGTCTCAAGCCGAATGGCTACATTCGGATCGGTTGCGGTGAGTTCGTCCCAGACGCGGCGCTTGAAGTCCCTGGGATCGGCGCCTTCGATTTCCTCGATCCCGGCAAGGCGCGGACCCTGACCGCGTCGGGGAGGTTCGAGGCGCCCCGTGACCGAAATCCCTTCGGCCAGATTGAACTTGTCAATCAGAAGGCCAGGGACATACGGATCGTCCGGTGTATTGCGATAATTTCGGGCAGGGCTTCGAAGGAAGCCATAGCCCTTCGGGTGGCGTTCGAGAACGCCCTGGAAGGTGGGGACCGTTTGCATTCAATCAGGTTCCGAGACAAAATAACATACGATCAACGCAGATCGGATTCACGCGGCGAGCCAATCATTGATGAACTGGATTGTAAGCGACCGCGAGGGAATGGGGTAGAAAATTCTCCCAACCTTTCGCAGGATATCCGAAGCACCCTTTTATCATACACAAAGCGTTCGAAATGACCGATAGCCAAACTTCTTCGAGTGACTCATGACTGAACCGATCGTCATCGGCATTGGTGACCACCCGTTGGAACTGCTTCCCCGAATGGCAAATCGCCATGGGCTGGTCGCCGGCGCCACCGGGACCGGCAAAACCGTCACACTCCAGCGCATGGCTGAAGGCTTCAGCCGCATCGGCGTGCCGGTCTTTCTGGCGGATATCAAAGGCGATCTTTCTGGTCTCAGTCGAATTGGTTCTGATGCGAATAAGAAAATCGCCGCTCGTGTCGAACAACTCGGTCTGAAGGAAGCATTCGAGTATTCCCCCTGCCCCGTCACGTTCTGGGATGTCTTCGGCGAACAGGGCCACCCGATCCGCACCACCATCTCCGAAATGGGACCGCTTCTCCTTTCGCGGTTGCTGGAACTGAACGATACCCAAGCCGGCGTACTGCAGATCACGTTCAAAGTCGCGGACGATAACGGACTGCTCCTCCTCGACCTCAAAGACCTGCGGGCAATGCTCCAGCACGTCAGTTCCATCGCCAAGCAACTCACGGCCGAGTACGGCAACGTCTCCCCCGCCAGCGTGGGCGCGATCCAACGCGCTCTGCTGCGACTCGAAGAGCAAGGAGGCGACAAATTCTTCGGCGAGCCCGCTCTCAATCTCGACGACTTCATCCAGACCGGTGCCAAAAATCGCGGCGTGATCAATATCCTCGCCGCCGACCGGCTCATGCAAGCCCCGCAACTGTACTCGACCTTCCTGCTCTGGATGCTTTCCGAACTGTTCGAACAGCTCCCGGAAATCGGCGACCCGGAAAAGCCGAAAATTGTTTTCTTCTTCGACGAAGCGCACCTGCTCTTTGATGATTCACCCAAATCGCTGCTGGACAAGATCGAGCAAGTGGTGCGGCTCATCCGTTCAAAGGGTGTTGGTGTCTACTTCGTCACCCAGAACCCGCTCGACGTGCCGGATACCGTCCTCGCGCAGCTTGGCAATCGCGTGCAGCATGCGCTGCGGGCGTTCACCCCACGCGATCAGAAGGCGGTGAAAGCCTCCGCTCAAACCTTCCGCCAAAACCCCAAGCTCGATGTCGAAGAGGCGATCACGCAACTCGGCGTCGGCGAAGCGCTCATTTCCTTCCTCGATGAGAAAGGCACGCCCGGCATCGTCCAGCGTGCGCTCGTAGTCCCCCCCGGCTCAATGATCGGCCCGATCACGCCAGAACAGCGCAAGGCCGTCATCGAGACTTCGACTGTCTTCGGCGTCTACGAAAAAATGATCGACCGCGAGTCCGCTTACGAAGTGCTGAAGGGCAAGGTCGCACCGGATGCGACGCCGACCGATGGCGACATCGCCGCCAAACGGGCGGAGTTCGAACGCAAGCAAGCGGAGGCGAAGGCCGCCGCAGAAGCCGCTGCCGCTGCGAAAGGCCCGAAACGCGACAGCATCGTGATCGGAATGGTGAAAAGCTTCACCCGCTCGATGGGCACCGCCGTCGTCGGCATCATCCGCCGCGGCATCATGGACACGCTGTTCAAGAAGAAATAGTTGCCGCCCGCTCGTGGTCCCACTCGTTCGCGCAACCGCAGGCGAGCAGCGCGAGTTCAAGTTCGCGAACGCTTTGAAAACGGTCCACCGGCAGTTTCGCGAGGCATTTCAACACGACGGCATCGAGGTCGGCCGGGATGTCCGCGTTCAATTCTCGCAGCGATTGCGGTGGCGTACTCAAGTGCGCCGCAAGTACCTCGACGACGGCTTTTGAATTGAAGGGCGGCCGTCCAACGAGCAGAAAGTACAGGGTCACTCCCAATGCGTAGATATCGCTACGGCCATCAACCGTCTCGCCACGGGCTTGCTCCGGCGACATGTAGTGCGGAGTGCCGAGAATGGCCGTCTCATGCGTCAGTTTTCCCGATTCTGTCAGGCGGCCTGGATCGAACACAAGACCGAAATCGAGTAACTTGGCAACATCATTCAGACCGCCTCGTTCCGTCGCCATGATGTTGGACGGCTTGATATCTCGATGAATCAACCCTCCCGCATGCGCCTCCCGCAACCCACGACAGACCTGCGCGATAAGAAACACCGCACGACCCGGCGGCAGCGGACCACAAGACTTCACGAGTTCGCTCAAATTCGAACCAGGCAAATACTCCATCACGAAGTAAAACGTTCCGTCTGGCGTGTGGCCGTAATCGTAAACCTCAACCGTGTTCCAGTGCGTCAATGTCGCGAGGATCTTCACTTCGCGCTCGAACCGGGCCAGCATATTCGCATCAGTCGAGCGATCCGGCCGGATCACTTTGATGACGCTCGGCCGCTTCAACAGACGGTGTTCGGCAAGGTAAACCTCGCCCATACCTCCATGGCCCAGTGGTCTGCGTAAAAGGTATTGCCCAAACTGTCGCGCCTCGAACGCCTCCTTGCGTAGCGCCCCCGCCTGGGCCGCGCCGTACGTGGCGATGCAGGTGCCGATGATACCCCAAACAAGATACTGAATGTGCATATAGATCGTGCGGTCCCAACTCAGTGATTCGATTGTGTATACGGCGATTACGGTCACAAGCATCGGAATAAGCATCGTCCCAAGTCCGAACAACAAAGCACGCTGCCACGACATCGGAACGAGAACGGGAAACGCTGCGATTAGCCCAAACCATGGCAGGAACGCGGTGTTCGCTACGATGAACTGAAAATTCGTGGACCACTCCAACTCACGTATTTCGGGTTTTTGAACTTCGTAGCGAAGGTAGTCAAATTCGGTGAATCCAAGTATAGCCCAAGCGAGAAAAACGGTGCTGGCCTGTGCGAAGCGAAGGCGCGACCGTGACGGAATAGATTTGCCACGAATAGCCTGGAATAAGACACCCTGCATGATCACGCCGAATGCGAGGACCCATTGCTGGTACTCAACCCCGCCGCGCGAGGATAGAATGATATCGCGAAGGAGATGTCCGGCATAAGCGACGAGGAAGACGATACAGGCCCTCGAAAACCGCCTCGTGAGCAGACGGTCGAACTCGCGCTCTTCGTCTGGTGCGGCCCCACGCACCAGTTGGACGCCAACTTTCGGCTTCGGTTCCGGCACAGTTGCCGCGAGGCTCTGCACGGCATCGCCGTCATAGTGAACCGTTGGTGTGAGGCCGGATGTGGGGTTCATAGGGGTGAATAATAACGTGGTGTAGCAACATCCTCACTATATAATCACCCCGAGAACTTCGCCTCGCCGCCCCCGCTCAAATCCGCCGTCGCCGTACTCAGCGTCCGAATCGTCTTCTGTGCCACCTCGTCCTGTAACAGCGCGATCACGGCGTCCAGTTTCAGATCGCGCGTCTCCTTGTCCGCTACGCGATCACGCAAAGACACCGTCCCCGCAGCCATATCCTTCTCGCCCACCACAATCATGTACGGCACTTTCTCAAGACTCGCCTCACGCACCTTCGCACCAATCTTCTCGCTGCGGTAATCCGTCGCAATCCTCAACCCCGCCGCCTTCAGTTTCGCCTCGATCTCCTTGCCGTACGCCTCAGACTTCTCGCTGATCGTCAGCACCCGCACCTGCTCCGGCGCCAGCCACAGCGGGAACGAACCGGCGAAGTTCTCGATCAGAATCCCAGTGAACCGCTCCATGCTGCCAAACGGAGCACGGTGGATCATCACCGGCGTATGCGGCTTGTTGTCCGCACCGGTGTACTCCAGTTCAAAGCGCCGCGGCAGGTTGTAATCCAACTGCACAGTCCCCAGTTGCCATTCGCGACCAATGCAATCCTTCACGATGAAGTCGATCTTCGGCCCGTAAAACGCCGCCTCGCCGATCCCGATCGACCAGTTCAAATCCGGTGTCGTCTCCACTACGGATTTCAACGTCGCCTCCGCCATCTCCCATAACGCCGGATCGCCCACGTACTTATCCGAGCCCGGCTCGCGCACACTCACACGCACCCGGTACTCGTTCAACCCCAGAGTCTTGAGCACGAGTAGTACGAGTTCGATCTCGCTGCGCAGTTGCGGTTCAACCTGCTCCGGTGTCAGGAACAAGTGCGCGTCGTCCTGTGTAAAGCCACGCACGCGCGTCATGCCGCCCAATTCGCCCGACTGCTCGTAGCGGTACACGGTGCCAAACTCCGCCAGCCGGATCGGCAGGTCGCGGTAACTGTGCGGAGTCGCCTTGAAAATCTGAATGTGGTGCGGGCAGTTCATCGGCTTCAGCAGATACCCCTCCTGCCCGCTCATCCAGTCCTTCAGCACCTTCAGCTTCGCTTCGCGGTCCTTAGCCTCCTGATACTCCAGCCACAGCGCCCGCGCATCGAGCTTCATCTCGCCCACGGTGTAACGCGGCAACTCCTGATCCGGCTCGCTCGGATTCTTCCCTTCACTGATCGCCTTGATATTCGCCAGAAACGCCTGCTCCTGCTCGCCGGTCAGCAGGTTTTTCTCCATCAACGAATACCAGGTATCCACCGTCTGCACCGTCGGATTAAAGTACATCGGCGGGAACTGAGCATCCGAATAGTACGGGAAGTGCCCGCTGGTCCGGTACAGGTTCAGGTTGCCGATGTGCGGTGTGTAAACCGGCAGATAGCCGCGTTTCACAAGCTCGTCGCGGATGAAGTTCTCGAGCAGTCCGCGAACGATCGCGCCCTTCGGCATCCACAGGATCAGCCCCTGCCCCGCGGTCTGACTGATCGTGAACAGCTTCAGCTGCCGGCCGAGTACGCGGTGATCGCGCTTCTTCGCCTCTTCCACCTGCTTCAGATACGCCTCGAGATCCTTCTTGTCGAAGAAGGCAGTGCCGTACAGCCGCTGCAACTGCTGGCGCTTGGCGTCGTTCTTCCAGTACGCACCCGCGATCGAGAGCAGCTTGAACGCCCCCACCTTCCCCGCATGCGGGATGTGCGGTCCGCGGCACAGGTCAATGAACTCCCCCTGCCGGTAAAAGCTAATACTCGCGTGCTCCTTGCCGAGGCTCTCCTCTATGTGCTCTACCTTCAGCTTCTGCTTCAGATCGCCGACGAGTTGCTTCCCCTCAGGCACGCTCTTCTCGAAGCGCTCGAACGGCTCCGCCGCCTTCACGATCTTCGTCATCTCCTCCTCGATGCGCGGGAAGTCCTCCTCGCGGATCGGGGTCGGGCTGTGGATGTCGTAGTAAAAGCCGTTCTCGGTCGTCGGGCCGAACGCCAGTTCGGTGCCGGGGAAGAGCCGCATGACCGCCCGCGCCATAATGTGCGCACTGCTGTGGCGCAGCACATCCAGCGCGTCCTTATCCTTGTCGGTGAGCAGCGCGAAGTCCGAGTCCGCAGTCAGCTCGCGGTCCAGATCGACAATCTCGCCGTTCACCTTGGCGGCCACCGCCGCCTGCGCAAGGCGCTTGCCAATCGACTCAGCGACATCACGCGGACGAGTACCGGCGGGAACCTGACGAACGGACCCATCCGGCAATTTCAGCGAAAGCATGGCAAACTCCTGTGACAGCAACGGCAAACGCCCCAACGATTGGGCGGCCCCGCGCTGTCCGTCTTTGTATGGACTCAAAGAGCCATCGGTCGATCGCCAGGTTCTCATTCAAAGCCCCGCTCGTCTTTCCACCGACACTGCCACACCCTACCGTGGAAAGACGCCAAAATTTCGGAAGCGCCTATGCCCGATAAGCACTTACGTCGATTTTCAATCAGAGGCGAACGTGCAAAATGACAAAATCGCAATCCCTGTTCCGGTACGCCCCGTTGGTTCAGTGATGGCAACGGTCGTCAACCGAGAGGCGAAAAAAATGCCGTTACGGTCTTCGGATCGGAAAATTCTTGAAAAAATGAAAAAACCAGCGGAACATTTTCCCGTATTTCTTGTTGCCGGACGTTCTATAATTGGTTAGGCTTTGCGGAAGGGCTTTTCTAGTGCGGATCGGGAGCCCAACCGTCCGACCCATGAAGGTCGTCTTTCTCATCATCTATCTTTGGTCCGCTCCTTTCTAGGTGCAGTATGCTCTCTCTCTCACAACCGCGTTTGAAACGTGGTGCCTTCACGCTCATTGAGCTGCTTGTGGTCATCGCGATCATCGCGATTCTCATCGGCCTGCTCCTCCCGGCAGTTCAGAAGGTGCGCGAAGCCGCAGCCCGGACTCAGTCCATCAACAATCTCAAGCAATTCGGTCTAGCATTCCATGGTCACAACGATCAGGTGGGTTATTTGCCGTACAACGGATTTCGAACTGCTGTAACCAATAACGGAGTTCACAGCCCAAACATTCCCATGAGTGGCTCTTGGTGCACTCAAATTTTTCCTTTCGTTGAACAGGATAACCTTTACAAAAGCTGGACATTTGATACTGCCACTTTCCCAGGTGCTATCACCGCACATCACATTCCACTCAAAGTCTTTCTGTGTCCTGGACGGAATCGAGGAAAAGGTTTCAAAACGACAGGTAACGATACGAATCGTGCCACAGGACCTGTTACGGATTACGCCATCAATACCCGTGTCAACACGCCAAGCACTAATACATGGGGAACGAATAATGGTGGCACAAATGTCGTAAACAACCGCTGGAAAGTTCAAGAAATTATCGATGGAGCGTCAAACACCATTATGGTTGGGGAAAAAGCTATTCGCTTAGGAAAACAGTTTGACAACGGTGGAAACGACTGGGATGAATGTATTGTTCAAGGTGGATGGGGCGGAACCGGCAGGGCGGGCAACAGCAACGGATCAGACGCCCAAGGTCCTCCGAGCACAACAACTGGAACGGATCATTCGGGCCAATCAAGTTTCGTTCTCATGCAAGATCGAGACTGCGTTGATAGCAACAGCACTGCTGTAGCGTATCCCAATTCGCAAAATGGTCGATTCGGAAGTCCATTTTCAGGTGGAGTACAATTCCTTATGGGTGATGGATCGGTACGGACAGTCTCATATAGGATCAATCAGGCCGCACTCTGTTGGTCTTTGAATTCATCAGACAAACAAGCGGTCAGCCTAGATCAATAATTCGGTTTTAATCACACTTTTAGGTGCCTGCAGGTATACTGTGGGCATCTCGCCTTTTATGAGAACAATTATGCACAGACTACATGCGATTCTTCTTTTTTCATTTTCGCTTTTTTTCATTGGATGCAACAAAAGCAAAGAAACAGAACCGGAACTCGTTGGCGGATTGATTACCGGCAAAATCCTTGACGGTGGCAAACCACTAAAACTGCTTCCTGAAGAAACCGTTCGAATTTCATTCATATCCGTTGAGGGAAATGGTAAAAATGCCGGATCGACAGAGATGAAAGAAGATGGTTCGTTCACGATCAATGGTCCCGCTGGAAAAGGTTTGCCTGCTGGAAAGTGGAAGGTTACTCTCAACAGTGAGATCTATGGCGGAGGAGACAACCGTTTTGCCGACAAATTCGATTCTGAAAAAACACCATTCACGATCGATTTGGCTGGTTCGGGTACAGAAAACTTTGAGATCGATATACGAACGAGAAAGATTACGAAGAAGTAACGTTCTATCTCTCCGGGTGTGAACGCTTGTTCCGCGAAATCGATGAGGTCGTTCCAACCCCGATTTCGAAAGAGTGTGATTGGTTTTTGTCCGGCCTGAAGGGCCGGTTCTTTACTTAAGAAATCCCAAATACGAAAATCGAAATACGAAACGAGGATAACACGACCCCCTTTTGCCCGTGCATCGTGGGCCATTTTCTTTGAAAATGTTCCACACTCAACGGACAAATTTTTCATCTCGTTTGATCCCGGGGCTGCGGCCCTTCGGACCTTGCCCCAGGCTGACAGAACCGACCCTTCAGGTCGGAAAGACCTGTAGTCAGTGGTGAGTCTTCGTCGGGTGGCATGCCCACGGCTTTGCGTGGGCATGCTCTTACCCATGCTCTCATCCATGCCCACGCAAAGCCGTGGGCATGCCACACTTCTTGTTCGAATGCCACCCGAAGCTGGGTGTGACATACGATGATCTGTTACAAGCAATTCAACATGGAGCATCAGTCTTTTCTGCCTGGGTGCCATGGCCACGGCTTTGCGTGGCCATGCTCTTACCCATGCCCACGCAAAGCCGTGGGCATGCCACCCGAAGCTGGGCATGCCGCGTACTGGGTTCTTTATCATGACCAAACAGAGCTATCGGCCAACAACCCGAATTGATCGTCCTCAATTCACCGTGTAACATACTCAACCATGGCCATCCGCTTCACTCACGTCGTCAAAGTCGGCCTGCGGGCACTGACGGCGCACAAGCTGCGCTCGATGCTCACCGCCCTCGGCATCGTGCTCGGCGTGGCGTCGGTGATCATCATGCTGGCGGTGGGCGAGGCGGCGCGGTATCAGGCGCTCAAGCAACTCGAAGACCTGGGCGCCAACACGATTCTGCTCAAAAGCACCAAACCTTCTTCCGATCAGTCCCAGCAGACGGGCAACGACCTCCTCGCCTACGGGCTCACCTACGCCGATCTCGAGCGGATTCGGACCACCATTCCGACCGTCCTCTCAGCCACGCCGTCGCGCGAGTTCCGCAAGACCATCCGCTACCATGAGCACAAACTGGAAGTGCGACTGGTGAGCGTGACGCCGGAGTTTTTCAAGCAGAACAATATCGTGGTGAATCGCGGGCGAGCGATCAGCGCTCTGGATGAAGAGAAGTTGGACAACGTCGCGGTGATTGGTTCGTCGGCGGCGGATGCGTTGTTTCCGGGCGAGGATGCGATCAATAAACCGGTCGGCGTGGAAGGACTTGGGGAACTGATCACATTTACAGTCATTGGCGTCACGGAGGATAAGAAGCTGGCGGCGGGTACGATCGGCGGTGGCGATGCGGAGTTCGCCCGCGTCTTGTTCATCCCGTTTGCGACGGATCGTGCCCGGATCGGCCGGGAACTGGTCACGATCAAGAACGGATTCAATGTCGAACGGCTGGATATGAGCCAGATCACGGCGAGCGTGGATTCGCTCGCGAACGTGCCTCGCACGGCGGCGGCGTTGCAGTCGCTGATCGATCAGTTTCATCCGCAGAAGGATGTGCAGATTTTTGTTCCGCTGGAGTTGTTGCGGAAGGCGGAGGAAACGCAGCGGCTGTTCACGCTGATTTTGGGTGCGATTGCGGGGATCTCGCTGGTGGTCGGCGGCATCGGGATCATGAACATCATGCTGGCGACGGTGACGGAGCGGACGCGCGAGATCGGCATCCGCCGTGCGCTGGGCGCGAAGCAAGGCGACATCGCGACGCAGTTTCTGATCGAGACCTTGGTGCTTTCGTGCGGCGGCGGATTCGTCGGCATCGGCTTGGGAATCGGCTTGGCCTTCGCACTCGAATCCGCGTTCGGCGTACCGACGCTGGTGCAGACGTGGTCTCCGATCGTGGCGTTCTGCGTGTCGGTATTCGTTGGTCTCGTGTCCGGTCTTTACCCGGCACGCCGTGCGGCCCGGCTCGATCCGATCGAAGCGCTTCGTCATAATTGACTCTTCGGGAAGCGAAATCGTACAACAGTTCTCATGCTCAAGCTCACTCTCAAGGCTCCTCCGCAGGTTCCATTGGAAGCGGAGGCGATCACTCCGGACGTCATCGCTCCGCTCAAACTGGCGGAGGTTCGTGCGCTGCCCGTCTTTCTGGGCAAACGGCAACTGACGCTGGGCGATCTGTTCGAGATCGAAGGCGAACCCGGCGACGCGATCGAGTTGCATGGCGATTTGTCCAAGGTGAAATGGATCGGCCGGGGGATGACCAAAGGTTCGCTCACGATCCATGGCCCGGTGGGGATGCATCTGGGTGCGCACATGAAGGGCGGAACGATCACGGCGATGAACAACGCCTCGGATTGGGTGGGTGCGGAGATGAGCGGCGGATTGATCCATGTGCATGGCGATGCGGGCGGGCAGATTGGTGCGGCGTATCGGGGCGGGGTTTCGGGGATGAGCGGCGGGATGATCCTGATTGAAGGAACGACGGGTCTGGAAGTCGGCATGCGGATGAAAAAGGGGATCATCGCGATCCGAAAGAAGGTGCGCGATTTCTGCGGCCTGCAGATGAAGGGCGGAACGATCGTGCTGATGAGCGGTGCGGAGATTCGTACGGGTGCGTGGATGAATCGCGGAACGATTATCTCGCTGGTGGAGTTGAAGATGATGCCGACGTTCGCGAGGGCCTGCGATTATCAGCCGACGTTCATCAGGCTTTATGCGAAGTATCTTCGCAACTACGGATTCGAACTGCCGGTCGAGGGCGGTTGCTATCGGCGGTATGTTGGTGATTCCTCCGGTCTGGGCAAAGGGGAAATTCTGACGTGGCAACCGGCCTGATCGGGTTGGGGCTTCTCCTCCCGGCCTTGCTCTTATCCAATGCCTTTCGCATGCCCTCCGGTAGCGCTCCGGATCATGCGCTGATTCTCATCTCCGCGAATGCCGCGATGATCGGCTGGTATGCGGGCATTCTGAGTCTGGTGTTGCGATCGCGTTTCGCACCTGCCCTTTGGGCCCTTGGCTGTTTTTATCTCTGGCTGCACGTAGCGATCGTGTTTCATCTGAAGCACAGTTGGTCGCATCATAACGCGTACGAACACACGCGGGAGGTGAGCGGCGTTGGAAGCGGCGTTTATGTGAATTATGCGATCATGCTGGTCTGGCTGATCGACGCGGTTTGGCTTCTCGTCGCAGACCGTCCGAAGATCTGGCGCATTGCGGTGCACGCGTTCCTGGTTTTCATGGTCTTCAATGGGATGGTGACGTACGGTTCGTGGTATTCGCGATCGCTGTTTGGCCTGTTCGTCATCGTTTCCGTGGCCGTCTGGTTGGATACGCGAACTTCGCGCTTGCCTGAACCGCCCGCGAGCGAATAAGATGAAATCAATTCCCGCCTTCGGCTTCCGCCGGTTCCATGAGATGGCCCATGCTCAATCTGATCAGCTCGCGATCGCAGTTGTGTGATGGATTGTCACGGCGATCCTTTCTGCAAGTCGGCGCTCTCGGTGCGACAGGCTTGACACTGTCTTCGCTGATGAAGGCGGAGGCCGCCAGCGGCCGGCGCTCGCACAAGTCGGTGATCATGGTCTACCTCACGGGTGGATTGGCGCACCAGGACACATTCGATCTCAAGCCGGACGCGCCGAGCGAAGCGCGAGGCGAGTTCAAGCCGATCAACACGAACGTGAGCGGGATTCAGTTCGGCGAACTGCTGCCGAAACTTTCGCGCTGTGCGGACAAGATGATCGTGCTGCGTTCGCTGGTCGGCCAGCGTGACGAGCACAGTTCGTGGCAGAGCTACACCGGCACGACGATGGATGCGGCGAAGCGTGAGAACAAACCGCACTTCGGCTCCGTGGTCGCGCGAATTCAGGGGCAGACCGATCCGGTGGTGCCGGCGTTCATCGATCTTTCGCCGACGATGCAGCACAAGCCGTACAACACGCCCGGGCCGGCGCTGCTGGGCCGCGGTGCCGCACCGGTGAAGGTGGACGGCGAGGAGATTTCGGTTCTCAAGAATCTGAGCGTGCCGATCGAGCAACTGACGGAGCGGCAATCGCTGCTGGCGGCGATGGATCGCTATAAGGAATCGACGGAGACGTTCCACGATCGCGCGTTCGAGGTTCTGACTTCGTCGAAGATCGTCGATGCTCTGGACGTGAACAAGGAATCGCCAAAGGTCCGCGAGCGGTACGGGAAGGGTTCTCCGAAGCATCTGGGCGACGGCGGACCGATGTGGAACGATCAGCTGTTGATGGCGCGGCGTCTGGTCGAGGCGGGCTGCCGCGTGGTGACGGTGGCGTACGGCTTTTGGGATACGCACGGCAATAACTTCAAGTATCTGCGCCAGCACCTTCCGCTCTTCGACACGGGCATTTCTGCGCTGATCGAAGACATCTACGCCCGCGGACTGGACAAGGACGTGACGGTGTGCGTGTGCGATGAATTTGGGCGCACGCCGAAGATCAACAAGGATGCGGGCCGCGACCACTGGGCCCGCGTGAACAAGGCGATCTTCGCGGGCGGCGGCATGCGGACCGGGCAGATCATCGGCAGCACGGACAGCATCGCGGGCGAGGCGAAGAACGATCCGATCCCGTACGCCAACGTGATCGCGACCGTCTACAACAACCTGGGCATCGACCCCCACGGCATGGTGTATGACGTCTCGAACCGGCCGAACCCGATCCTGCCCGGCACGGCGCAGGTGATCGACAAGGTGTATGGGTGAGGCCGAGTTACACCGGCCAATCGTGGTGAAGGTAGGCTGCTAGTCTTTTGGGTTCGTCGTAGATCTCGAATCGATGTCGTATGCCGTTACGGCTAAGCGCATTAGAAATGGGAAGCGCGGTTTGCATCAACTCTTCCAAGGTATCGGCGTCGGCATCGATCAACGGCTCGCACAGGTCCCCACCATATTCCTGAAAAACGAAGTGCGAACAATCGAGTAATCGAATTGAAAAGGTTCCGACAAAAACGCGAAGGCCGGTGCCGACAAGGATCGACGCCATCCGATCCTTCGATGGCCAGTGGTAGATTTCGCCGTAGAGAATCACGCTCATGGCAAGACTGACGGCGTTTCGGCGCCGGTTTGCGAATGCCCATCGTCCTTCGGCTGATCCGGATCGACGATGAGCGTGCCGCTGGCGCGGTCCCATTTCAAGCGAGTCACTTTTCCCGTGATCGGATAGTGCAAGACAGACTCCTTCATTTCGATGTGCTGGTAGCTCACACCGCCAACGGGAGGAACGAAGCGACGGGGTTTCCTGGGTTTCATTTGGATAGCCTATGTTGAGAAAATCTCTCTTCACAGTGATCCATTTTACTCCACGAATCGACGAACGCTTCTGACAGAGTAGTCGAATTTCGTACCGACCGCGGCCCGGAATCGTCAAACGGTCGATCCTGAACGTTGGTTCCACTACGGGCAAACTCGGCGAGAACCGGACGGGTTGGCCGGCGAAGGTTTGCACTTTTCGGATCCCGCCCGGCGCGTCCAGCCAGAATACCGCGATGCGGAAACGTCGCTCTCCCGCAACAGTGTTCGTCAGATACATTCGAGAATAGGCCCAGAAATCGAGAACAGGCATCTCCGCATCGGGAGGGACAGTTTGAAAGTACCCCACGCCCTCCAGCACGCGCAGCGTCCTCGGACCAGGAGCGCCCAGCCACGGGGCGTCCTGGCAGATCAAAAAATGTTGCACAACGAACTTCGGCTTCGCCATCCGCTCACACCTTCTTCAGGAAGGTGATCCGGCCTCCTTCGACCCATTCGACCACATAGATATTGCCGTCTTTGTCGAAACAGGCGTCGTGCGGGTGCACGAACTTGCCGGCGACCCATTGCTTCGGATCACGACGGACCTTGAAGCCATCCAGCACGGTCTTTCGCCAGCCGGCATCCTCTCCCAGGTAGACGATCGCTTTCCCGTTCTTGTCAAAGAGGCTGACGCGGGCATGCAGGTCCGGCACGAGCATCACGTCACCCTGGATGTCAATGTGGGCCGGAAAGAGCACGGTGCCGGCAGCGGACGTTCCCAGGTGCTTGCCATTGAGATCGAACGCCTGCAGACGTGCGTTGGCGCGGTCGCAAACGTAGAGCGTGGACTTGCCCGGCACGCGCTCGTCGACCCAATTGCCGTGCGGAGTCTGGAACTGGCCGTCAGCTTTGCCGCGACCGCCGAAGATGCTAAGCATCTTGCCGTCCTTGCTGTACTTGATCATGTAATGCGAGCCATAGCCGTCGCCGACGAAGAAGTCACCATTCGAGCAGAACGCAACGTTCGTCGGGTTGTACGGCGGAAGCACGGTCTTCTTGGCGTCCTTCGGATCAGGCGTACGCTCATATTCTTTGGTTTCCGGACGCCCCAGCGCCCAGACCATCTCCCCGTTCATGTCGTACTTGGCGACCTTGAGCGGCGAACTCCAGGTATTCGTCAGGTACATGTATTCCTTGCCGCCTTCCATGCGGATATCGATCCCGTGCCCGCCGCCGTGCCATTCCTTGCCGAACGATTTGATGAACTTGCCTGTGCTGTCGAAAACGAACGTGGTGTCGGTCCCCTTCTTTCCGGCGTGTCCCTGATGCGTGATGTAGATCTGACCTTTGGAATCGATGGCGACGTTATGCGTAGTTTGCCATTCGAATTGTGGCGGAAGCGTCCCCCAGTTGTGGTGGCATTCGTACTTGTAGCCGTCGATGCCGATGACCGGGTGATCGGTCCCCGCCTTGTTCTGAGCACCCAGAATCAGAGGCGCGGTTGCAACGGTCGCAACCGTGGCAGCGGAAGTGCTCAGAAATTCGCGTCGTTTCATTGTTCAACCTCGGGAGAAAAGGATGGGCACAGTTTAGCCATTTCCCATCTGAACGCAACGATCCGAGTGCCGATGGAACGATACGGACCACCAGGAAGGGACACCATGAATCGTATCCGCCGATCGATTTTCGCATCGCTGCTCGTCATCCTGCTCATGAGCGGTTACCAGACAACATCCGCGCAATATCCACTGGGGCGATACTCCAATTTTGGATTTGGCTACGGATATGGTTATGGTTTCGGCTACGGTCCGCGAGTCGGCCCGTGGTTCGGCCCCGGCCTGTGGGGTTGGTATCCCTATTACCCCGGCGCCATCGGAAGTTTCTGGTCCAACGGTTTGACGCTCTACGGCCCGCCGGTGCCGACTCAAGGTCCGGTGCCGGGTTCCTTTGGCGGAAGCGATGCCAGGAATTTGTATTACGGAAATTCCGGCTACTCGTTCTTCTGGCTTCCCCGAACGTCGGGAGTCTACGGCGCATCACGCGATTTCACGCCCGCCGTGGCCCCTCCCGGTTGGTCGGGTCCGCGATTTGGCACCCGCGACGTGAAGCGCCGCTATGAACAGGATCGCCAGAATCCCCAAGGGGCCATCGATCGCGCCTATCGGGATGCGATGCCGTTTGTTCCTGCCCCGAATTTTCGCCGACGCTGATTAGTGTTTCAACTGGGCTGATTTGACACGCACATGTTTTTCGAGCCTCACCGTTCCGCATTTTGTTTGGATGCCATGCCCCACCGCTTTGGGGCATGCTCACGCAAAGCCGTGAGCATGGCACCCGAATGACCAAAAGTCCGAATTCGGCAAAAATGAACTGCTCGATCGAATCGTTTCTCGCACAGACGCTCTCATCTGTCAATTGAGCATTGTTGATGCATGAGATCCCCTCCAGTACTTCCACTCAGGCCAAGAATTTTTGACTTGGCCTGAGTTTGCCATTCTCACCGATCAATTTGCGTCAGAAGTGAAGGTGTACTAGCCTTAGCAATAATTTGAGGCCTGTCGCTTCCCGCGATTAACACGGTGAATCCATGTCCGCCCCCGCTTCCGTCGATGACCTGCTGCAACTGATTCGCAAAAGTGGAATGGTGGACGAAGGGAAACTGACGGCGTTCCTGCAACGACATCATAAGACCGGGGGCATTCCCGCCGATCCGCGAGAAACCGCGAACTGCATGATCGAAGAGGGGGTATTGACTCACTTCCAGGCTGAACAATTCCTGCTTGGCAAATGGCGCGGGTTCACGATTGGAAAATTCAAGCTTCTCGAACGGGTCGGTGTCGGCGGAATGGGGCAGGTGTTTCTTTGTGAGCATATGTTCATGAAGAAACGCGTTGCGGTGAAAGTGCTTCCGCCGGCGAAAGCGGAGCAACCCGCCGCGCTCGGTCGTTTTTATCGTGAGGCCCGGGCTGCGGGTGGGCTGGAACATCCGAATATTGTTCGCACTCATGACATCGATCAGGATGGCAATCTCCATTTCATCGTAATGGAATATGTCGATGGATCGAATCTCCTGGAGATCGTCAAGAAATTCGGGCCGATGGAAGTGGGCCGTGCGGTCCATTACACCCGACAAGTTGCATCCGGTTTGGATTTCGCGTTTCGCAGCGGTCTGATTCACCGTGATGTCAAGCCCGGGAACATCCTGATCGATCGCCGCGGAAACGCTCGCGTGCTGGATATGGGGCTGGCACGATTCTTCAAAGATCAGTCGGACATGCTGACGGTCAAGTATGACGACAAGATCGTTCTCGGCACTGCGGATTATGTGGCGCCGGAACAGGTCGCGAATAGCCATTCGGTCGATGTTCGCGCGGATGTGTACGCCTTGGGTGCGACATTGTACTTCCTCCTTGCCGGTCATCCTCCCTTCCCGATGGGAACCGTTTCCCAGAAGTTGCTCTGGCATCGAACCAAGGAACCTACTCCCATTCGCCAGATCCGCCCCGATGTTCCGGAGGCGATTGCCGCGATCGTCACTCGAATGATGGCGAAGGATCCCGGATTGCGCCATCAGACTCCCGCGGAGGTCGTCGCGGCATTGACACCGTTTGTACCCGCGAAAGTGCCACCGCCGCGCGAAGACGAAATGCCGATTCTCTGCGCTGCCATTCGGGATGGTCAGGAACCACTCGTTGAGATGGAAGCGGCTGAAGAAGCGGCTGAACCGGCCTTGGTGGCGGTGGGAGTTGCGCCATTCGCCGAGCGTGCGGATCTTCGCCCGCGACCGACCGTAAATCCGTTCGGTCCAAAACCGTCCAACTTTAAACTCAGAAGTTTGGCACAACCTGTCGGTTCGGGCGTGGTCTCAGGTGCCAATTTTTCACGTCACAACACGAGTTTTCCAGAAGGATCACCGCTTCCGGGGCGAACGCGGAATGACGAACCGCCGCAGGACTTCACCCCCAGCCCCTTTGTTCCGAGCCGTCAGGAGGTCTCACCCTCACCCGACTCGATTCCCGGGGCCGGGCCTTATCAGCGTGCCGCTCTCTATGCGATCCTGGCCATTTCGGTCGTGGTTGGCGGAGGGATCATTTACTGGAAACTCTTTAATCCCAAGTTCCAGCCGGCACCGACATCACAGCCATCGCAAGGATCGGGTGAAGCCCGTTGATTCACTTTTCGGTTGTGCTTGTCGTCCGATCAGAGATTCGACTAAACTCACGCCAGACATGATTTCTGGTTTGAGGCGTGCATCAAATGGCGTTCACGGTTGATACTGCGGCATTCTTTGAACATCTCGCTGGTTTGCCCCACAATGAGCGTGTCGCACAACTCGAAAATCTGCTGGGCAAATCGGCGTGTCGTCAGATTGGGCTCTATCCCTTTCCACAGGGTTGGAAGTTATCCGTCGTCATCCCGGTTTACAACGAAGAGCGTTGGCTTGAAGGGTTGGTTCGGCGTGTTCAAGCCGTGGACATGCCGAAGGAA
>JBGSJI010000135.1:0-32948 GCA_041742055.1 Limnoglobus sp.
GCGCCTGCGAAGAAAAAGCGGCCGCCGCCGAACCGTGCCACGCAGCGGACGCATAATTCAGCCTACCGACTGCTTCAGCAAGACCGCCTCAACCGCAAATCGAAGCGACGCGCGGACAAATGATGTTTACAGCAGTGGTCAGGAGACCCGCGACGAGCGCGTGTTGAGAAGGGGAGACCTGCGGTCGTTGCGGCGGCTCGGTCAGGAGACCTTCGCCGAGCGCGCGGTCGCGGATTTCGTCAGGGCCAGAGACAAGCGATGAGCGCGAAAGCTGACAGCTCAGATCGACGTAAACCCTTACCGGGCATAGATGGTTCCACCATTTTGACATGATTCCACGGAGGGGTGGCGCAGTCGGTGGAATCATTTGCGGCCCCATTTTCATTCATCTGTACAGTAACGTGGCAGTCATCGTCGCAGCAGGAATTCCTTGGCGTTGACGATGCCCCAGGCGATGTCTTCCCAGGCGGCGCGGCGATCCGGCTTACTGGATACGTAATTCAAAAGTTGGTTCTTTTCGGTGGCGTTGGGGTAGCGACTGAGGGCGGAAAGGTAGAGTTCGTCGAGGATTTCGGCATCGCTGGTTTTCTTCGCGATCAGTTGGCCAATGCGGTTGTCGGGCTGGCGAAGCATGGCGTTGATCTGTTCGCCGTTGATCATCTGGAAGGCCTGCAGGAGGCCGGTTTCTTCTCCGCGTTCGCAGTCACAGGTGAGCAGGCGTTCGGGTTTGCCGAAGACGCGCAGGAAGCGTTCGCCCATGGATGCGCTGCCGCGGCGGCTGCCCGTGCCCGACTGCGACATGGCGGGGACCGCACCTGCACGAATACCAGCAGGGTAGCCGCTGAATCGGGGTTCGACGCCGAGCACTTTGCTCATGGCGTCGAGGAGTTGCTCGGCTTCGAGGGGCTGAATCATGGCGTGTGAGAAGTGCGATTCGTCGTGGGCGTTGCGCTCGTTGGTGCTGCTGCTGAGCTGATAGGTGCGGGTGAGGAGAATGGTGCGGATGAGGGGTTTGAGGCGGAAGCCGCCGGCTTTAAATTCGGCGGTGAGGTAATCGAGGAGTTCGGGGTTCGAGGGAGGATTGGCGACTTTGAAGTCGTCGTTGGGTTCGACGAGTCCGCGACCGAAGAGGTGGGACCAGACGCGATTCGCCTGCGCCTGCGCGAAGAAGGGGTTGTCCGGGTGGGCGATCCAGTCGGCGAGCATGTTCAGGCGATCAGTATGGGCGTTCGGGCTGCGGTCGTCTCCGAGGGTTTTTGGGACGGCGACATCACCGGTGCGGGGGAGCGTGGTTTCACCGGTGCGCGAGGCGAAGACGATTTGCTCGCCGACGAATTCGTGTTTGTCGAGATCGTCGCGGCGGTTGTTGGCGAGGACGCGGTATTGGATCTGGGTGAAGAAGGCGGAGAATTGGTGGTAGTCGTCCTGCGTCCAGCGATCGAAGGGGTGGTTGTGGCACTTGGCGCAGTTGACGCGTACGCCGAGGAAGACCTGCGCAACCGCTTCGGCACGCGCTTGCGGATCGCGGACGGCGCGGTAAAAGTTCGCCGGCGGATTGGCGTAGGTGCTGCCGCGGGCGGAGAGGATCGCGCGTGCGAATTCGTTGAGCGGACGGTCCTCCGCGATCCAGTTCTTGATCCAGCGGTGATAGACCTGCACGCCTTTTTTGTCGAGCGATTTCTCTTCGTTGCGAAGGAGATCGGACCACTTCATTGCCCAGTACTCGGCGTATTCGGGGCGGGACAGCAGGGAGTCGATCAGCTTTTCGCGTTTGTTGGGCGCGGGGTCCGCGAGAAACGCGCGAACGACATCCGCAGTCGGCAGCGTACCCGTGATGTCGAGTGAGGCACGGCGAATGAACAGCGCATCGCTGGCGAGTTCGGCAGGCGGAATGCGCAGCTCGCGAAGTTGCCGCGCAATGAGTTCATCAATGCGATGGGACGACTTCAATACGGAAAGATCCGGCTCGGGTACGTCCGGCAGAAAGGCGACGCGGACCGGTACTTGCTCGCCCAGATAGCGCACGAGCAGCGTGGTTTCGCCGTCCTGCTCCTTGCGGACCTCGCCGCTCGGCAGCACGCGCACCACGCCAATCGCAGTCGAATCCACCGCAAGCAGAGGCGTCACGTCGCGAGTCGAACCGTCGGCGTAAAGGGCGATCGCTTTCAATTGAAACGAATCTTGTGGGGCGGTCAGAATCTGCTGCGTGGGGGTCACGATCAGCTTCTTGAGCTTCGCGGCCGATCGCGCATCGGAACGACCGCCCTCCGCGATCCATTGGCGCAGGATCGCATACTCGCGACTCGCCAGCGGAAACCGCACGCCGCCTTCGTGAGGGATGCGGCCGACGGCCTTCTGAAGAACGAGACTTTCATCCGGCGATTCGGGATCGATGCGCCGCGCGAGCGCACCGCGAGTCAGAGCGAGGTGATCGAACACCGGGTCTTCGCCACGCAGCGACAGCTTGAGTCCGCCCTTGCCGTTCAGGTTCCCGTGGCAGGCGCCCATGTTGCAGCCTGCGCGTGAAAGCACCGCCGAGACATCGTGAGCGAACGATACCGCATCCGCAGCGCGAACGGGCTGCGCCCAAAGAGTGCAGCTGAACAGAAGAACAAATCGGTATGGCGTCATGGCAATTCGAAAAATGGCTGAATAGGGTTGGTTGGTTGGTTGGTTGGTCAGGCCAGGATTTCCTCGATCACGCGGCCCGTCGGCGTCAGGCCCATGCCCGTAATCTGCTCGCTGGTCATGCCGACGGCGTGATGAATCGTCGCGCACAAATCACCCGGTGTCAGCGGTGTGTCAGCGGGCTTGGCGGCCCGGGCATCGCTCGTGCCCAGCACGCGTCCGCCGGAAACACCACCGCCCGCCATCAGCGCCGAATAACAGCCCGGCCAGTGCTCGCGCCCCGCCTTGTCGTTGATCTTCGGATCGCGGCCAAATTCCCCGACGGCAAGAACCAACGTCGAACTGAGCAATCCACGCTCGGAAAGATCAGTGATCAGTGCCGTCAGCGACTGATCCAGCCACATCGCGTGGCGGTCCTGCATGATCTGGAAGTTGCGGTAATGGTGATCCCACCCGCCGTCGCCGGAATCCTCCTCGGCCTCGACGTGATCACTCCAGTTCACCTGCACGAACGGCACGCCCGCCTCCACCAGGCGCCGCGCCAGCAGGCACGACTGCCCGAACCGGGTGCGCCCATACGCATTCGCCAGCTTCGGCGACTCTTTCGAGAGGTCAAACATCGCCTGCATTTTCGTGCTCGTCAGCATCGTCATCGCCCGCGAGCGGTAATCGTCCAGCGTGGCGACGGCAAGCGATGCATCCACCTTACGATCGAACGCCGAGAGCGAATCCATCAGCTTTCGCCGGTCCGCCAATCGCTCCGGCGTGAGATCGGCGGGCAGTTGCAGGGCGGGGACTTTGGTCCCTTTGGCGGGGTCGTACTCGAGGCGGAAGGGATCATAAGCCGGGCCCAGCGGGCCGCCGCCTTCGCCAATGATCGGCTTCTTACCCTGATGCAATTTGCCGCCAATGACAAGAAACGGCGAGGCGATACCATCTGCGGAACCGTGTCCGCGATTGGCCAGCGCCTTGGCAACGATGGACCCGGCTGCGGGGCGGGGCGAACCGGGAAGCGGCTTGCCGTCGAGTCCGGTCCCGCCGGCGGGGCTGCCGGTGAGGCCGATGGTCCCGGCGATGCCGTGATCGTTCGACTGCGTGGTGAGCGTTCGGAGGACGGAAAGCTTGTCGGTGATGCCGGCGAGTTTCGGGAAGAGTTCGGTGAACCGCACGCCGGGGATGCGCGTGGGGATGGTGGCAAACGGTCCGCGAAATTCGATCGGAGCGTTCGGCTTCGGGTCGAAGGTATCAAGCTGACTCGGCCCGCCCCAAAGCCAGACGAGGATGACCGCCTTTGCAGAACCGGGGTTCAACCCCGATTCGCGGGCCTTGAGCAGATTCGCGAGTGAAAGGCCGAGCACCGACGACGCACCAACCTGCACGAACGCCCGTCGATCGAGCGTCTGGCAGGTTCGTTGCGTTTGCTGGCCGAGGAGAAGCATGGGGAGGGTCCGGCCGGAGCGGGTTGTGTTACGTCAGATCGTGCAGCGGGCCGTCGTCTTTGTAGGGTGCGGCCGAGTCTTCGAGGCCCACCGTCTCAGTCCAAGCGGTGGGCCTCGCAAAGCCTCGACCCACCTTACCGATACCCACCATCACGTCAAATCATTCAACGGCCCGTCGCCGCAGTAGTTCGGGTTGCCGAAGCTCTTCACATGATGGCCGAACGAGTGCGCCATCGACATCAGCAGGCGGTTGTGCGGGACTTGCTTGTACTTCAGCGAGCGGCCCATCTTGAAGTTCAAGCCACCGCCGACCAACAGGAACGGCGTATTGTTGTGCGTGTGCGAATTCCCCTGGCCGAGTTCGTTGGTCCAGACGATCGTCGTGTTGTCCAGCAGGCTGCCGGGTCCGCCCGGTTCCGGCGTTTCCGCAAGCCGCTTGCAGAGATACGCCAACTGCTCGCAGAACCAGGTATCGATCTTCGTGATCTTCTCCTGGGCTTTCTCGTTGCTGTTCGGCTCGTGGGACAGTTCGTGGTGGCCTTCGGTGATGCCGAGCCACTTCATCCGGGCCATGCCGACCGAGTTGGTGAACTGGAGCGATGCCACGCGATTGAAGTCGTTGGCGAAACCGTTGACCATCATCTCGATCTGCATCTTGCTGATCTTGGGGATGTTGTCGTTGTCCTCGCGCACGCCCGGTTCGAGATCCGGCACCTTGTGGCCAATCTCGCCATGCTGCTTCGCACTCTTCAGTTCCAGTTCCATCTCGCGGACGAAGGTGGCGTGCTCTTCGAGCAGTTTGCGGTCTTCCGCACTGACGGCGCCGGCGACTTTCTTCAGGTCGGCGTTCAGATCGTCGAGGACGCTGGCGAGGATCTTGTTGTCCGTGGTACGGCCATAGAGCTTCTTGAACATCTGGTACGGATCATCGATCGGTGCGATCGGTTGATTCGGTCCGGCGTAGATCATGCGGGTCCAAGTGTCCGCACGGTCCGGGACCATGACGCCGAATTCAAGACTGCCGAAGCGGGTCTTGCCGGCGGGGTCTTTCTGCAGGAAGTTCTTGATCTCCTGATCGATGGACAATCCCTTGGCCCAACCGGCGGGTGTATCGGATCCGCCCTGGATGTTACCGGGGAAGAGTTCGATCCCGGTGAGCAGACAGCCGATGCCGCGCATGTGGCCGTCGCCATCGCCACGGATCTTATCAGCCACGCCGTGCAGGAACAGCGTTTGCTTCTTGAATGGTTCGAGCGAAACGACAGACTTCGGCAGCGTGAAGTCGCTGCCGGTCTGTTCGGGCCAGAAATTCCACGGGCATACGCCGTTGGGCGTAAACATCACGACCAGCCGCTGTTTGCGTTTGGTCTGATTGGCGAACCCGAGGCTCGGCAGGTTCAGCACGAACGGAATCGAAGCGGCCGAGAGGCCGAGATTACGAACGAAGTCTCTTCGTGTTTGATACACTGGCTGCTCCAAAAATTCGAAATCCGAAGTACGAAATCCGAAAAACCGATCACGAATCGAAGTCACTTTCCGACCGGTAGGTTCTCCTTTCGGATTTCATGCTTCGTAATTCGTGCTTGTTCGTTCAACGCCGCTTTCGTAGCGATCTCCACTGCTAATTGTCGCACATGATACCCGCTTTGGGCAAACGTTTCCCGCAACTTCTCACCTGTATCCGCACCATAGGCCCGAATCGATTGCTGAATGAGATGATGGAACATTTGTTCAGAAAACGCCAAGTGGGCATCTTCGCTGGTCGCAATGTATTTTGCGATGTCGGTTGTGCCGTTAAACGTCTTCAGTTCACCGGCGCGGGTCGTATAGGTGCCTGCCGAGTTGATCGGCTTCTTGTTGTCCTGTTCGCGAAAGCGGCCGATGGCGTCGAAATGCTCGAGGGTGAAGCCGACCGGATTGATAACGTTATGGCAGGATTGACAGTTCACGCCCTTCGTCTGGAGCTCGACTCGTTCGCGGGTTGTCAGCGTGGGGTGAAGCGACGGCGCGAGCGGGGTGAACGCCTCCGCCGGCGGTTTGAGACCAACGCCCAGCAGCCCGCGGGCGATGAAGACTCCGCGATGGATCGGCGAGGTCTCGCTGGTGTAGGCGAACGTCGAGAGAATGAACGGATGCGTCAGCACGCCCGTTCTTCGGCCCTTTTCGAATGCGATCTTTTGAAACGACGCATCCTCGGGCAGATTCGCTCCGTAATACTTCGCCAGCCGGCCGTTCATGAACATTTCGTCGCTCAGGAGCAGTTGGCGGAAGTCCGATTTTTCGCTCCAGACGATCTCATCCAGAAACAGGTCGAGCGAAGTTCGAAGGTCGGAGACGATGGCGGAGTCGAAGCCTGGGAAGCGCTGGGGATCTTTGACGGCGTCGCGGGCGTGGTCGGTCTTGAGCCAGTGATGCAGGAAACCGCGGAGGCGGGCTTTCGCACGGGAATCGGCGAGCATCTTCTCCGCCTGCTTGCGAATCTCGTCCGTGGTCTTGAGTTTTCCATTGGCGGCCAGGTCGTGCAGTTCCTGATTGGGAATAGAGTCCCAGAGCGAGAACGCCAGACGGGCCGCTATTGCATAGGCGGAGTTGTCCGTCGCCGGTTCACGATAGAGGAACCGCGGCGACTTGAGGATCAGGAGCACAGAGCGTTTGGCAGCGGCCTGCAGGTTGTCGGCGGAGGACTGGATCGGACCATCGATGTAGAGGCGTTCGACATCGTCGGTGAGCGGTTTGCGGAACGCCAGTTTGGCGAACTGCCGGAGGAAGACTTTCAGCTTTTCCATCTTCCGTTCGTCATTGAGACGGGTCTTCGCCAGTTCCTCGATGCGAACGGAGATGAAGTTTGCGGCATCGAGTGCGCCGTCGGTCGTCGCCTGATCCCACGCCTTCGAGACGGTCGTGCCGCGTTCCCAGCCGTAGCTGCGATCGTCCGGCGGAAACTTGGTGGTATCCACGTAGACGTCGGATGCGAACTGCGGCGAGAGATTCCGCTCCGGAATCGGTTCCACAACGCCTTGCGGAGGTTGCCAGAGAAGTTCGACAAAGGCGGGTTTCGGCTTCGGGTTCTTATCCTTCACGCCCTGCAGCGCTTTGGAGAAATCCACGCGGATCGGATACGAGCGGCCGCCCAGAAGAAACAGGGTTCCTTTGTATTCGTTGTCGCTGCCCGATTTCACATAGCCATCCGCCAGCGCCTGCCGGGAATCGTTCACCCACAGGCGAACCGATTGATCGCTCTTGATGATGAAGGTGTACTCGCCGGTTTCGGGAATCAGTACGCTGCCGGACCAGCGGATGGAGAACTCTTTGGCATCGAATTGCTTGGCTTTGGGATCGAAATCTTTTGCGCCCGGCGCTTCGGTCTGGAAATCGAACTTCACCACAGGATCGATGCGGTCAAAGACGCGTTGGTTATGATTCCGAGATTTGAAATACTCGCCTTTGAGACCGTGTTTGTCGTCCCAGCGTGTGTTGCCGTTGCGGAAGTGTCCGACGATATCGGCGAGGGCGTTCTTGTATTGCGGGATGGTCAGGCGTGCGAGTTCGATGCGGACGGGATTGGTTCGTTCGCGTGCGGCAGCGGAGTAAAAGGCGTCGAAGCAATGCTGAGCAATTTTGAGTGATTCGTCTTTCGTGAGTGAACCGGGATCGTTTTCCGGCATGGTCTTTTGAATCTGTTCCGCGAGCTGCGCCACGGAACGGTCACCGATCAGCGGTTTGGCGTATTTCTTGGAGCCTTCGCCGGATTTGCCGTGGCAGCGTGCGCACTGGGATGAATAAAGTTGTTCGCCGGTCTCAGCGCACAATCGGGGTGCGGTGAGGCAAGCGGCCACAAGGGTGGCAGAGAGTGTGAATGCGAAATTTCTGAACATATGCAATTCTTTGGGTTCGCGGAAGCGAACACGGAGGGTTCATCGCATATTCTAGTATCGGTTCGCGCGTCGGTCGGGTCAAGTTCTGTCGGAAATCTTTCATAAGTTTGAAACGTTCATGAGGGTGACTCAAGCCTTCGAAGAATAGGCGGAACGCTCATCCGCTATTATGATGTGGCATGAAAATCCACCGATTTTCCATCGATCGTTCCCCACGATGTCGCAGTCTGGAACGGGTTCGAAATTGACGTAAGTGCTTACGGCGCATAGGCGCTTCCGAAATTTTGATGTCTTTCCACCGTAGGGTGTGGCAGTGTCGGTGGAAAGACGTAAGGCGTAGCCCTACACAGGATCGGTTGAACCAATTCTCTCAATGAGGAAAAGCAGACTTGGATAAGTCGGCAACTTCCATACCATACTTGGAGTTTGCGCCGACTGGCTTCGCTTCAGCACCCACGATTTTTCTACCAAAATGCCCAAACGCACAGATATCAAGAAGATTCTTCTGATTGGTTCCGGCCCCATCATTATCGGTCAAGCTTGCGAATTTGATTATTCCGGGACGCAAGCCTGCAAGGCGCTTCGCGAGGAGGGGTACGAGGTCATTCTCGTCAACTCGAACCCCGCCACGATCATGACCGATCCCGAGACGGCGCATCGCGTTTACATCGAGCCGATCCATTGGCAGGTGGTTGAGAAGATTATCGAGAAGGAAAAGCCGGATGTTCTGTTGCCGACCCTCGGCGGGCAGACGGCTCTGAACACCGCCATGGACCTCTGGAAGCGGGGAATTCTGCGCAAGCATGGCGTCGAGATGATTGGTGCGAAGGCGGACGTGATCGACAAGGCGGAGGACCGGCAGAAGTTCAAGGATGCGATGTTGAAGATTGGCCTGGATGTGCCGAAGTCGCTCGTCGTGCACAATATGATCGAGGCGGAGGAAGCGCGAGTTGATGTTGGTTTGCCGTGCGTGATTCGGCCGAGTTTCACGATGGGCGGCACGGGTGGCGGCATTGCGTACAACCGCGAAGAGTTCAACACCATCGTTTCGCGCGGACTCGAACTTTCGCCGACGACGGAAGTGCTGATTGAAGAGAGCGTGATTGGTTGGAAAGAGTACGAGCTCGAGGTGATTCGCGATCACGCGGACAACGTGATCATCATTTGCAGTATCGAGAACTTGGACCCCATGGGTGTCCATACCGGGGACAGCATTACGGTTGCGCCGGCGCAGACACTATCGGACAAAGAATACCAGCGCATGCGCGACGCCGCGAAACTGATCATCCGCGAGATCGGCGTTGAGACGGGCGGATCGAATATCCAGTTCGCCACTGATCCGCAGACGGGCCGGATGATCGTCATTGAGATGAATCCGCGTGTGAGCCGCAGCAGTGCGCTGGCGTCCAAGGCGACCGGATTCCCGATCGCGAAGATCGCCGCCAAGCTTGCCGTTGGCTACACGCTCGATGAATTGAAGAACGATATCACGCGCACGACACCAGCCAGCTTCGAACCGACGATCGACTACGTTGTCACGAAGGTTCCCCGCTTCACGTTCGAAAAATTCCCTGACGCAGACGCAACACTTACAACACAGATGAAGTCGGTTGGCGAAACGATGGCGATTGGTCGGACCTTCAAAGAGAGCCTGCAAAAGGCGCTGCGCGGGCTCGAAGTCGGACGGTTTGGTCTGGGTTGCGATCTGCGCGACCGCTGGGGCAGCGCCAACCCGCCGACTCCGGAAGAGATCATCGGCAAACTGACCACGCCGAATGCCGAGCGAATCTGGTACATCCGCTACGCCTTCAAAATCGGCATGACGATCGATGACGTTTTCTCACGTACCAAAATCGACCGCTGGTTCCTGCAGAATATTTATGCTTTAACCGCATTCGAAGATGAGCTGATTGCCGCGGGACCGCTTGAAAACGTCACACCCCACCTCATGCTGAAGGCCAAGCAATACGGATTCATCGATCGTCAGCTCTCGAATCTGTGGGGCGGTACTGAAGCCGAGATCCGCGCGAAGCGAACCGAATGGGGAATTATCCCAACCTATAAATCGGTCGATACCTGCGCCGCCGAATTCGAAGCGTATACGCCCTATTACTACAGCACCTACGAGGCTCCGATTGTGAGCCTTCAGAGAAATACGGATTCGGATTCCAATACCCGAATCGAACAACTCGAAGACGAAATTCTGCCTGAGAGCGGCAAAGAACGCATCATGATTCTGGGCGGCGGGCCCAACCGAATCGGACAGGGAATCGAATTCGATTATTGTTGTGTTCAAGCCGCGTTTGCGCTTCGGGCAGCGGGCTTCGAAGTCATCATGGTGAACTCGAACCCGGAAACCGTCAGCACCGATTACGATACGTCCAATCACTTGTTCTTCGAACCGCTGACCGTCGAAGATGTGCTGAACATCTACGATCGGATGAAACCCAAAGGCGTAATCGTTCAGTTCGGTGGTCAAACGCCGCTGAATCTCGCCAAACCGCTGGAAAACCAGGGCGTACCAATTATCGGAACGAGCGTCGAAAGCATCGATAAGGCGGAAGATCGCAAGCGCTTCGCCAAGCTGATCGACGAAATCGAACTCAAACAGCCCGCCAACGGCACCGCCGTCGACCTTCAGCAAGCGCTCACCACCGCACGCAAGATCGGCTACCCCGTGCTCGTGCGCCCGAGTTTTGTGCTCGGCGGTCGGGCCATGCAGATCGTCTACGATGACGACGCCCTGAGCGATTACATGAATCGCGCGATCGATGTCTCGCCCGGCAAGCCCATTCTGATCGATCAATTCCTCGAAAACGCAACCGAAGTCGATGTTGACTGTATCAGTGACGGGACGCTGACTGTCGTCGGCGGAGTCATGCAGCATATCGAGGAAGCGGGGATCCATAGCGGAGACTCCGCCTGCGTTCTTCCGCCCTACAGCTTACCCTCAACCGTCATCGAAGAGATCAAGCGGCAGGCGATCAAACTCGCCCTCGCCCTGGAGGTCAAGGGCTTGATGAACATCCAGTTCGCCGTCACCGGATTGACAGGCAGCGAACCGCCGGAAGTGTACATCCTCGAAGCCAATCCCCGCGCCAGCCGGACAGTGCCGTTCGTGTCCAAAGCGATCGGTGTACCGCTCGCGCGACTGGCAGCGCTGGTCATGGCGGGGCAAACGCTCGAGGAGCTCGGCTTCACGTCAGAGGTGGTCCCCACGCATTATTCCGTCAAGGAAAGCGTATTCCCCTTCAATAAGTTCCCAGGCGTGGACATCATTCTCGGCCCGGAGATGAAATCAACCGGCGAAGTCATGGGGATCGATGCCCACTACGCGATGGCGTTCGCCAAAGCGCAGCTCGCCGCCTCCGCCATGCTCCCCACAAGTGGCACTTTGTTCATCAGTCTCGCCGGCAACGACAAACTCTCCGCTCTTCCCGTCGCCAAGCGCTTCGCGGACATGGGCTTCAAGATCCTCGCCACACGCGGCACCGCCACCGTGCTGCGCGAGCACAACATTCCGGTCGATGAACTCCCGAAAATCCAGGAAGGCCGCCCCAACATTCTCGACAAAATGAAAAACGGCGAAGTCCAACTCATCATCAACACCCCCAGCGGTCGCGGAAGCCAGACCGACGAAGGCAAAATCCGTGCGGCATCGGTTGCGAATCGCGTCACCTGCATCACGACCGTCTCCGGAGCCTCCATGGCCGCAGATGCCATTAAAGCTCTGCGCGAACGCGACATGACCGTCACCGCCATCCAGGATTGGTTCCCAAAATAACGTGTTGCGATCCTTCTCGAAAAATCGATTTGACAAATGAATCATCATTGAGGAGGACTCCGCCACGTGCTGCTCTTGCGCTTGGCGGAGACATTCAAACCCTGACTCGTCTTTCCACCGACACTGCCACACCCTAGCGTGGAATCGTGCCAAATTTTCGGAAGCGCCTATGCGCCATAAGGGTTTACGTCGATTCGAGCTGTCAGCTTTCAGCCATCAGCAATCAGCTTCGGGCGAGCGAACCGTAGATCATCGATTGCATAAATAAGTCAAAATTCTACCCCACGAATACGCCGCCGGAGAATCCGGAGAACGCATCGAAATCCAGTTGGCTCGGCGGAGTACCGACGGAGATATTCTTGCCGAGATAGGCGGTCACGCGGCTCCCGGCCCCTTCACCCGCACCCACCACCAGATCCGCCCTGGTATCACCATCAAGATCCTTCACACCCATGCGAATTCCGCCCCGGCTGTTCGGATCGCCACCGAAGAAGTTCGCCAGAACGTTATAGGTGTTCCCAATCAGCTGCGCTCCGCTGAAGACGGTCACACGCGGTCCGCCGCCCGGTCCACCACCGGCCACCAGATCCGCGAAGCCATCGCCGTCGATATCGCCGACCGTCACGAAAATTCCATTGCGTAGCGTTTGCTCGAAGGCGAAGAAGTCACCAAAGATCCGGCTCGGCGTTCCGCCAATGCTCGTGCCGTCGAATCCCGCCACCCGCGGTCCGCCGCCAAACCCAGCCACAACAATCAGATCCGCACGGCCATCCCCATTCATGTCGCCCGTGCCAGCCCGAGCCCCGCCGCGGAAGTTCGTGTCGTCGATCCCAAAGAAACTGGCGATCTTGCCAAATCCCGCTCCGGAGTACACATCGACACGCGGTCCGCCGCCTTCATCCGGCGTGATGACGAGATCCGGCACATTGTCGCCATTGAGATCCCCGGCCGTGACATAAACGCCACCGGTGAACGAAGACTCGAACGGATCGACCGCGAACAGCTCCGCCTGCGTTTTCCCGTCCAGAATGCGGACTCGCGTCGCCCGGCCCGGTCCGGTTCCGGCGATCAGATCAGCCACGCCGTCGTTGTTGAAGTCCGCGGCCGCGGTGCGAACTCCGCCAGTGAAGGAGGGTTCGAACGGCGAAACGGTGTAGCGAACCGATCCGTCAGGATTGTAAAGAATCGCGGAATTCGCGGTTCCCCGGTCGGTCCCGACACCGAACTGTGGAACGCCGATCAGCGCCACCGGACTGCGGACGTTGACTAGGAACGTATCCGTTCCCGTCGCGGCGTTTCCATCAGTCACGGTGATGGTAATCGTTGATGTTCCGGTTTGTCCCGCGACCGGTACGATCGTCACGGTTCGGTCCGCACCCGTTCCGCCGAAGCTCACATTCGCATTCGGTACCACGGCAGGATTACTGGACGACGCGGAAAGCGTCAGACTGTTGACGGCCGTTTCCAGATCGCCGATGGTAAAGCCGATCGGCCCGAGAGTCTTGCTAATAAACGTGGACTGATCCAGGATATCGCTGATCGTCGGCGCATCATTGACGGGAGTGATGGTCACATTCACGTTGGCTGTCTTGGACACGCCGAATCCATCGGTCATGGTGTACGTGAAGGTGTCGGCTCCGTTGAAATCCTTACTGGGCGTGTATTTCACCGAACTGCCGTCGATGGCCACAGTCCCGTTCGTACCAGACGTGACTCCGGTGATGGTCAGCGTGTCGCCGTCCGGATCGATATCGTTGGCAAGAACGGGAATGGAAACAAATTCGTCCTCATTGACGGTGGCGGTATCGTCCGTCGCCACGGGTGGCCGATTAAGTTCGTAGTTGACGACTTGCATGCGCTGCAGAGCCGTCAGCCCCTGGAACAGATCATTGCCGATCACCGGGGGATTATTGAAGTAAAGACCATCGTCCAAATTCGCCTCTGCGGCGGTTCGGCTGATCTGATTGAAGAACAGCAGAGCCTTGGTCTGCCCGGCGGGAATCGTGACGGAATAGGTCGCCGTGAAATTACCGCTTGTGGGAGTGGTGATGGCGGACGGTGTCACGGTCGGGGAACCGGTACCAAAGAAGACGGTGGTGATGGCGGGATCGCCGCCGGTGGTATTGGCATCGTCGGTGACGAACCAGCGGTCGGCGGCTTCGACCGTGGTGTTGCCGTTGGATGAGGAGATGACCTGCGTTCCACCATCGGACCCGAGATTCCCCGTAATCACAAAGGAAACGGTCTTGTCCGTGGCGCCGGGATTGGCAAGAGAGACGAGTTGTCGGGCAACCGAGGAAGACGGGGCAAAGAAGTACTCGTTCGAGACGTTGAGCCCAGAAAGCGTGACGGCGGGATAGCTGGCGGTGTTGCCCGCGAGAGTGGGGACTCCGGCGAAACTCGCGCCATCGATAGTAAATGATGCATGTCCGGAATCAAAAGCATCGCCTTGGGATCCGATATTCGCCTCAATGAGAGAAGCATCTCCTGAGGTCGCAACTCGCCAGGTAGATCCTTCACCTCCACTGAAAGAATCTGGTGTGAGGGTTGCATCGGTGAACGACCAGTTGAGGACATTGGCGAGTTGTGCGTCGGTGAGTCCGGCGAGGAAATCGTTCCCGGTGACGGAATTCTTATTGCCCCAATAATCTGGTGAGAATTTGGCGTCTTGTGTGGCATCGGATGCCGTGGGGCTGATCTGATGGAAAAAGAGGAGGGCTTTGGTCTGCCCCGCGGGGATCGTCACGGAGTAGGTGGCGGTGTAGGTGCCGGTGGGAGCGACGATACTGGACGGCGTGACGGTCGGTGTGCCGGGTCCGAAGAAGACCGTGGTGTTGGCGGGGTCCGCGCCGGCGGTATCGGCATCGTCGGTGATGATCCAGCGGTCGGTGGCCTCGACCACGGCGTTACCGCTGGCGGTGGTGATGACCTGCGTTGCGGCATCGGAGCCGAAGTTGCCGGAGAGAGCGAACGTGATTGTCTTGTCCGTGGCAGTCGTATTGGCCAGAGTCACGTATTGACGGGCGACGGCCGAGGATGCCGCGAAGAAGTATTCGTTCGTGACTTCAAGCCCGGAAAGGGTGACAGCGGGATAACTGGCGGTGTTGCCGCTGAGTGTCGGTGCGCTGCTGTACGTCGTCCCGTCGATGGAGATGATGGCGGATCCGTCGTAGGCGTCGGTTTGGGTTCCGATATTGGCTTCGGCGAGCCGGGTGTTTCCCGTCATCGAGGCCTGCCAGAGCGATCCTTCGCCACCGCTGAATGTATTCGGTGCAATCGATGCATCGGCGAACGACCAGTTGACGACGCTGGCGAGATCCGTGTCAGTCAGACCGGCAAGAAAGTCATTTCCCATAACAGGGTTTTTCGTGTCCCAGTATGTGAGCGAACTGTTCGCATCAGCTGTCGCATCCGCGGCAGTGGGACTGATCTGATGAAAGAAAAGGAGAGCTTTGGTCTGGCCGGCCGGGACCGTGACAGAATAGGTTGCGTTGAAGGTTCCGGCGGGTGCGGTGATGGCGGAGGGCGTGACGGCGGGAGTGCCGGGTCCGAAGAAGACCGTGGTGATGGCGGGGTCCGCGCCGGTGGTGTTGGCGTCGTCCGTGATGATCCAGCGATCGGCGGCTTCGACCACGGTGTTCCCGCTGGCGGTCGAGATGACTTGCGTGGCCCCGTCGGATCCGAAATTGCCGGAGATGACCACCGAGACGGTTTTGTCCATGGCTCCGGGATTGGCGAGCGAGATGAACTGCCGGGCAACGGACGAAGACGGGGCGACGAAATAGGTGTTCGTGACCGTCAGGCCGGAGAGAGTCACCGGTTGATAGGTGGCTGAGTTGCCCGAGTTGGAGGCAAGTCCTTGCAGCGTGGTGCCGTCGATCGAAATCGCGGCATGGCCCGTGTCGAAGGCATCGCTTTGCGCACCAATCGATCCTTCGATGATCGAGACGTTTCCCGTTTCCGAAAATGACCAGCTTGCACCCTCACCGCCATGAAAGACCGCCGGCGTGACGCGGTCTTCGAGTTGATCGATCCGCTGCCGAAGATTGACGAATCATGTTTGGGAAGAATTGCCACGAGTTACGAGTCTTTGATAGCGACGCATCATGAACCTCGGAAGAGAGGGAAAGGGATCAACTGAATATCCCACGAACGATTTCAGATGTAAACATCCGAAATATTAGTCTATGAGAAGTCGCTGTTGTAATCTTCGGTTCTGAAATGTAAACACTTCAAAGGTTGCGGATTTGAAGGAATCGTGCCGATAGCGAAGTTCTGTTTCAAATGGCATTTCTTCAAAGAGCGATCAGGAGCACGATCAGCATGCGGAGACTTGTGCAATGAATGCGGCACAGCTTAAAGAGGTCGAGGCGGCGGTGGGATTTCGGTTACCGGAGGAGTACCGGCAGGTATCATTGAATTTCCCATTTCGTCCGATCGGCCGCGACCGCGTGTATTGGTTCTACGACGATCCGAAGCGCGTCATTCACGACACGCTGAAACCGCTGGCGGATGGCGGGTACAACCGCGTCAACTGGAAGAACGGTTATCTGGCGATTGGGGAGAGTGCCGCAGGCGATCTCTACGTGCTGGACACGACCGCAACGGCGTTGCCGGTGCTTTGCCTGAGCCACGAAACACACGCCTTCGAGCCGGAGTGGCCGACGTTCGAGGCGTACATGGCAGAGTGGCTGAAGACGAACGAAGGCGAGCAGACGGCCTCTCCGGAAGCGAAGGCTCAGCAGCGGAAGATGAAACTCATTGTCCTCATTCTGATCATCGCGATCGATCTTCCGCTTCTGGTCCTTCTGTTCATCTGGCTCGCCCGCTGATCGCTGTAAGTTGTCAGCTATCAAGGTACCTTCATCAGGTACGCAATCAGATCGGCCATCGCTTCGACCGTGATATCCTTTTCCAGTCCTTCGGGCATGAGCGAAAGCCCGGTCGACTTCAGGCTCTCGATATTCGCCCGCGCGACCGTATCGCTCAGGCCCTCACCGCGGATGAACGTCACGCTGTTGGCCGATTCGGACTGAATCATGCCCGTGACCTGCCGGCCGTCGTCGAGATTGGCGTTGTAGTTGAGGAACTGCGGGTTCACCTCCGCATTCGGGTCGAGCACGTTCGTGAGGATCGCGTCCATGCCGCGGTTCTTCATGGCGGAGAGGTTCGGCCCGAGTTCGTGGCCGACGCCCTCCAGCTTGTGGCAGGCGGCGCAGGTCTTGGTGAAGATCGCCTTCCCCTTTACCGGGTCGCCCGTCAGCTCCAGGGCCTTGCGGTACTTCGCGACGACCTCCGTCCGCCGGGCCGGCTTGAACGCGGCGAGCAACGTGGATGCCCGCTTCTGGATCGCGGCGTCCTTGTGGGTCATCAATCGCTTGATCTGCGTGGCGTCGAGGTGCTGCGGGGCGAATGTCTTCTTCTCGATGGCATCGAGCAGCGCCGTCACGCGGTCCGGCCGCGCGAGCAGCGCATCGCCTGCGGCAGCGCGAAGTCGCGGCGAGAGCGTCATCCACTCTTTGAGAAGCACGGCAGGGAGTTCGGGATCGTTGAAGCGGTCGAGCACGCCGAGGGCCGCGAGTTGCACTTCGCCGGGCTGCTTGAGGTCGAGCAGCTTGACGAGCGAGCCGCGCACGTCGGTGAGTTTGCCGAGCGAGAGGGAGCGGATGGCATCGGCGCGAGCGGCGGGGGGGAGTGTATTGTTGAGAGTTGTTTTCGAGACAGTCGCTACGAGCTTGGAAATTGTCTCAGGCTTGACAGTCGCTGTGACGACTTGTTGAGCCAGCTTTCCACCGCCGTCTTTGATCGCCTGGATAAGTTTTAATAGTGTCGGGCTGTTTTTCTCGTCGTATAGCTTCAAGAGCTTTGCGAGTTCGGCGACTATTGGCTTCCCATCCGTGCGGGAGGCGAGTTGAACGAGATCGATCAGGACGGAATGATTTTTCACTTCGTCCGCTGAGTATCGCCACAGCAATTGTTCAAGCTCAGTATCACTTTGTTTTCCAGTCACCGAACTCAAGAACGCTGTCCTCATCCACTTATTCGCATGCATGACCGCATCGTATTTATCCAAAATCATGTGAGTTTCAGAAACCATGTCGCCGAGCGAAAGTATTAACTGATACCGCACTTGTGGGTCGGGATCACTGATGAGACTCTCGTACTCTTCTGAATAGCTACTTCCTTCACCAAATCTCGCACCTAGTCTGGCAGCATGTTCTCGAACACGGGGCGATTCGTGAACGATGCATCCCCACGTGTCGCTCATCTTCAGTGCGCCTAATCCGTTAATCGCATACAAACGATGAATTCTCCCTTCCGGCGAAAGTTTTGGTTCTGGGTTCCCATCGTGAAAGGGTATCCGCATTAACTTCACGGTTTCCTTATCCTGCCGTTCGTAGATCAGCCGGCTCGCCGTCTCGCGGTGCCACGCATTCGGGTGGTCTAAGAGCTGCACCAACTCCCACGTCTTCATCGCCCCGAGCTTTGGCAACTGTCGCGGCGTGTGCCCCTCCGCATAAACACGCCACAAGCGCCCGCGGTCGCGGCCGCTCGTCAAGTCCAGGTGCTTCTTGATCGGCGGCGGAAGGCTCGCGGGGTGTTCGATCGTCTCGCGGTACATGTCGATCACCGTCAGGCAGCCGTCCGGGCCGTTCGCGAACTGCACCGGGCGGAACCAGTTGTCCGTCGACGCCAGGAACTCCGAATCCTTGTCGATGCGGTCGGCCCGGTACTGGATGCTCCCCTCCGGCAGCGTCAGCTTCTTGCGGTGGACGAAGCTGCTGCACGCATCGCCGATGAAGGCGAGACCCTTCAGGTCCGGGGCGGCGTCGCCGCGGAAGATCGTCACGCCGGTCGCGCCAGTGAAGTAACCGGCCGTCCGGCCGCCGCCCTCGACGATGCCGGGCGTGATCCCCTGCACACGCAAGCGCGTTCGCACGACGCGCCACGGCTCTGGCGCCGCCGCCGGGAAGACCTCCGCCTGCGGGCCGTCACTCGCGATGCTCACTCGCGCGGGCGGTGGTATCAGGTACGGATTCCGGGCGATGTAGCGGTCTTCGTACATCACCTGCTGAATGTGATCGCTGTTCGAGCATACGAACTTATGCCCCCAGTCATCGAAGGTCATCCCGTGCTGCGCTCCACCGCTGGTCGCACGCAGATCCAGCGTGCGCGGGTCGAAGTCGAAGTCCCGGCCGTTGATCTTGAGCGGTTTGAAATTCGGATCGTCCGGCTTGCTGATGGTGCCGCCGTTGCTGCTGGCCGTGCCGTGGATGCGGTTGTCGAAGGTCCAGAGGAACGTGTTCAACAGGCCCTGGACGTTCTGCGTGCCAAATCCGGTGAAGACGATCTTCCGCACATCCGCTTTGCCGTCGCCGTCGGTGTCCTTCATGTAATAGATGTGCGGCGCATCGCCGACGAACACCCCGCCATCCCAGCACGCCACCGCCGTCGGCCAGAGCAAACCATCCGCAAAGACCGTCGCCTTGTCGAAAACGCCATCACCCTTAGTGCTGTCGAGTAGTTTCACTCGGCCGAGCTTATCGTCGCGGTTCTCGCTGTAGCCGCGCATCTCGACCACGTACAACCGCGAGTTTTCATCCCACGCCACCGCCACCGGGCTGGCGATCAGCGGCTCGCTCGCGACGAGTTCCACCTTGTATCCGGGCTTGAGAACGAACTTCGCGAGCGCGTCCTTTGGTTCCGTGGGCGGAATGCGCGGCAGCTCTTTCGAATAGTCCACTTCCTTTGGCGGATCGGCAGCCAAACTGGGCAGGACAACAAAAAGCATGAGCCAAAGAGACAGGCGTGGCATGAGATTCCACCACAATCAGGAAGGCGATTGTGGAGCATTCTAAGCCGTCAGCGGTTCAGAGAGAAGGGAAGCGATATGGGTAGAGTACGGCTGGCAGCAGGGGGAGACTCAACTGGTTTTCGGCGACTCTTGAGGAGCGGTCGCTCGACCAACCGATACATCAGCCAGCCGGAACCGAGTCCGGCGACAATCTGAACGAAAAGCCAGATGAGGTGGGTTGGCAGATTCGTATTCATTCCCCACATCAAGTGAACTAGCGTGAGCGTGACCGGCCCGTGCATGAGATAGATGGAATACGAAGCATCACCCAATGATTGCAGCATTCGGGGCAAGTGTAACCGTTGGGTCAGTTCTCCGGCAACGAAGGCGTAGACCAGCAAGATACTCGATGGGCCAAAGGTGATGCATCGGCCCCAGAGCCATCCACCCAGATCATCGGGATTCGGACCACGCAACAGCACAATGAAGCTCAAGGTCCAGACGAATGCCAGAATCAGTGCCAAACGCGATCCTTTCGTAACTCCGCGTGCGACGATGGTCGCCACACCCGCTCCGCCAAGAAACTCCAGAACATACGGGGTGAGCATCATTCTCGCCCAATACAGATTCGGGAACGTATTCGCCAGCCAGCACCCCGCGATCGCGGTCACCCACGCCAGTGCAAGCGGAAGTGCACACCTCTTCGGCACGAGAAAGAGCACACCGAACATCAGATAAAACAGGATCTCGTAATGCAGGCTCCAGGTGGCGGCGATGAAACGGAACGGATCCGGTCGCGGCCACAGCAACATCCATTCCAAGTAATCGCGCCGCCAGCCCTCCGGAAAAATCACAGCGGTTCCCAGAGCGCCCAGCAGGATGATCGTCGCGATGGCGGAGGCCCAGAGCACCGGGTAAATCCTGAGGAAGCGGCGGAGGAGATAGCGGGGCAGTTTCTTCGCCTGGCCGATTTGGTCGCGATGCGCCCACGTGATGATGAAACCGGAAAGCACAAAAAACAGATCGACGCCCGCGTAGCCGAACCAGCGCACGACGTGAAACGTGCGCCACTTCGTCCAGAAGGTCGCTTCATACCCGCCGATGTGGTACAGCAGCACTACCAGACAGGCGATGCCGCGAAGCGCTTGCAGATTGTGGAGTGTCGTCCGCATAACCGCGAAGAGTATCTTCGAGGTGGAGCATTTGACAAGGTGAATCTGATTTTTGCATTTTTCATTGATTCAAATCATCTGAAACAATGAAAAATACGAAATGGATAAATGCAAAACTAGCAAAGCTCTCGGATGCGCTGTCCGCCTTGGGTCACGATCGGGATGGGCCGGCCGGTCGGATCGGTCCAAGCGGAGTCGAGCGGAATCTCGAGGTGCGAAAAGACTGTGGCGGCGAGATCCGACGGCGTGACCTTTCTCGATTTGATCGTTCCGCCGCGATGATCGGTGCTGCCGATCACCTGACCCGATCGTCCGCGTCCGCCGGCGGTGATCATGGACATAACGGACGTCCAGTGTTCGCGACCTGCGTCTTTGGTCATGACCGGTGAGCGGCCGAATTCGCCCATCATCAGCACCAGCGTACTGTCCAGCAGTCCGCGTGTGTCGAGATCTTCGACGAGTGCGGTCAGCGCCCGGTCGATGGTTGGCAGGATCGGAGTCAGGCCTTTCTGAATGCCGCCCCACGGTGGAACATTGTCGCCGTGATGATCGAAGTAGCCCCACTTGCCGCTGACGAGCACGAACGTTGACCCCGCCTCGACCAACCGCCGCGCGAGCAACGCCTTTTCACCCACGCTGATGCGGCCATAACTGTCGCGGACCTTCTCGGATTCGCGGGAGAGGTCGAACGCCTGGCGGACGTGATCGGAAAGTACCATCTCGCGGGCCATGGCGGTGTAGCGGTCGGTACTTTCCATCTGGGCCTGCGCATCGAGTTCGCGGCGCATGGTGTCGAAATGCTCACGCAGGCTGCTGCGATCGTTGAGTTGCGCCAGTTCGAGGCCTTTGGGCAGAGCAAGCCGGCCGGGTAGTTCGTTCCCTTTCACCGGTTCGTAGGCGCTGCCCATGAAACCTGCGCCGTAGACATCCGCTTTCCAGGAATCAGCGAGGCCGATGAATCCGGGCATGCCGGGAACATTCGCGCCGCGGAACTTTGCCGCAACCGAGCCCATCGAAGGATACCCGCCGCCGTCTTTGCCGTCGTTCGTGCGCTTCGCCAAAGCGTTGCCAGCCTGCATGGTAATCGGTGTGTGGTTGCTGGCAGAGCAGTCGACGGAGCGAATGATGTTGAGCTTGTGGGCGAGTTTCGCCTGTCGCGGAAGATGCTCGCTGAAACGAACGCCGGGTAGGCTGGTGGCGATGGTTTGGTATGGTCCGCGAATCTCCGCCGGCGCATCGGGCTTCGGGTCCCACATGTCGATCTGGCTCGGCCCGCCGGACAGCCAGAAGAGAATGACCGCCTTCGGATCGCGATGCCGGCTAGGCGATGTTGCTTTGAGGACGTTGGCCAGAGACAATCCGGCGAATCCGGCGAGGCCGGTCTGCAGGAACCAGCGGCGAGACTCCACGCGCAGGAGATCGCGCGGGGGTGGGGTCATTGGGCTGAAAAGGGCATGCTGTTGCGAATGGGATTGTGCCATCGGTCGGTTCCGGACAGCGGGATGAGATCAGGAGGGACTTGAACTTTAGCCGCTCGCCGGAGCAAATGCCAGCGGAAATTACTTTTGGACTTGTTTCAAAAACTCCTTGAGAGCCGAATAGAAGTCCGACGTGAGCCAGGCGTTGTGGTCTTGCCCGTCCATGGGATAGAGCGCTTTCGGTTCGTTGGCTGCTGCGAAGAGTTCTTCGGCGTGTTGGAACGGCACGAGTTCATCGGCGGTGCCGTGGGCGATGAAAACCGGAGTGTGGATCTTGGGGAGCTTGCGAAGGGTCTCGAAGCGGTTGGACATGAGCGTGTGCGTGGGCAGCATCGGGAACATGCGCTTGGCGACGGCGGGGAGCGAAGTGAACGTCTTGGTGAGAACGAGTACCTTGTGTTCGTGCCGCGTCGCGAGTTCGCTCACGACTCCACCGCCCAACGATTCGCCGAATAGGATGTGCCGGCGTTTGGGAATCTGCTTGTGCTGCATGAGCCAGTCGATGACGGCATCGCCCGCGGCATAACACCCCGCCTCCGAAGGGCTACCCGAACTTTTGCCGTAGCCGGGGTAATCGAAGAGCGCAACCGAGACGTTGAGCGTCTGGCGCAGTTCGATGGCGATGCGACCGCGATGGGAAAGATTTCCGCCGTTGCCGTGAGCGAACACCACGCAATCGGAGTCCTCACCCGCCGGAAAGTACCTGCCGTGAATTCGCGCACCGTCGGCGGACGTTGTCGTGAACTCTTCGTATTCGTCCGTCGGACTTTCGACCCACTCCTCATCGGCGGTGCTGCCGGGGTAGACCAGACGGTTTTCGAACCAGTTCAATCCGATCACGATGGTCAGCCCGAGAATGAGGAGGAGCGCGAGCCGTCTCACAAAGCGCCAGCGCTTCGGCCGCGTGCGGTTATCTTCGGGAGAAACGCGGGAATCGGACATACGAAAGGACTCTTTGAGCGAACGGCGTTCGCGCGACATCGTTGGTATCGGTCACCTTCTTCGCTTTGACGAGATCCATCAACGGCTTTTCGACCAGTCGATAGAGCAGCCATCCGCCACCAATGCAAACCGTGAGCATCGCGATCGACCAGCCGAAGCGTGTGATCTTGCGGTGGGACATCTGCGCCGTGAGCGTCACCATCGCCGTGCCGAGCGGCATGTGCATGAGATAGATCGAATACGAGGCATTGCCCAGCGAGCGCAGCCAGCCCGGCATGCGCCAGCGGCCGTGCGCCTCCGCCGCGACCAGCGCATAGACGATCAGCACGGCAGGCAGACCGAAGACGATGATCCGCGGCCGCGGCGTGATGACGAGCCAGTTCGAATCAGCGCGATTCACAAGCACGCTCGCGACGACCGCCCACGCGAACGCCAGCGCCAGCGCTAGGCCGTAGTGGCGATTCACGCCCTTGCGGATGAGGCTCGCGAGAACCGCACCCGCCAGGAATTCGAGAACGTACGGCAGCGTCGCGGTGTGCGAGAACCGGTGCGGACTCTGATACCCCGTGATCGCCACCGCCAGCACCAGCGCCCCCCACGCAGCCAGCAGCGCCACCCCCACGCGCACCGGCAGCAGAAACATCACGCCGAACGCCACATAGAAGAGAAGCTCGAACGACAACGTCCAGGCATGCGGCATGATCACCGGCACGCCGGGCCAGAGGCCGAACCAGTTGGCGGCGTTCGCGGCCCAGTCAAGCTCCAGCACCTTCATCCCGCAGGGGTAGTACATGAGCGCCGTGCCCAGCGCGAGCGCAATCCAGTAGAGCGGATACAGACGCCAGAACCGGCGGAACAGGTAGCGCGGCAGTTCGCGCACCTGGCCGAGGCGGTTGTGGCTGGAATAGGCGATGATGAAGCCGGAGATCACGAAGAACAGATCGACACCGGCGTAGCCGAACCAGCGGAACGAGGCAAACCACGGCTTCCGGAAGCCGAAGTATGCCTCCCACTGGCTGAGGTGATACAGCACCACCGCCAGGCACGCGATGCCACGCAAGGCCTGCAAATTATCCAGATTGCTGCGCATGTTCCCCCGGCCTCGCCCCCCAGACAAACCACCCGGGCGAGAACCATAACGTGGGAAATTGAGAATGCCAGCATAATCTGATAAATTATTGTCAGAACCGAAACGTTTCCACCGACACTGCTACACCCTACCGTGGAAAGACGCCATATTTTCGGAAGCGCCTATGCCCGGTAAGGAGTTACGTCGATTATCTGCCGTTGTCAAAACCGAAAATGGTCTGGATCCGAGCGGTGGAGATTGATCGCATCTACGCATGATCGTCGGGATTATTGCCTTGGCAAAGAGGTGCTCAACACGTCATCAGTAAGGGATTTCATCGTTGCCTGACTCATTTCAGCAATTTTCTCTTCTTCGACCATCGGCTGATTTTTCGACGCATTCTCCAGCGCCGTCCTGACGTCTTCGAATTGAAAATAAAGGCGGATCAATGTGTCGTAGGCCCTCTGCTGAATTTGCCCGCCGCTTTCCCATCGGGAAACGGTCTCACGAGCGACTTTCAAGTGCGAAGCTAATTGTTCCTGTGTCAGTTTCAAGACAGTTCGCCCCGTCTTGATCTCTTCTGGTGTTAAAAGACCAGCCTCCGAGCGAAGTTTTGACAATAACTTCTCAAATGCCTGATCGGGAAACACTTGGTTGTGACATGCGGTGCATTCCAGTATTTCGAGCGAGGGAACTGTGAGTGAATAAGAGATTCCATCGTGTTCCATTTCAGTCGAATAGTCCACCGTTACCGGGGACACATTCGGCTGACCGCACATTCGACACTTCCAAGGATACGGACGGGACATGGGGAGTATCACTCACTACGTTGTTGGCGGGTGAGCGTTCAGGAGGTTGACGACCGGTTCTTCGTTTCTGGTGTCAAGTTCCATGTAAATGTAAAGACCATTCACAAATCCAGTCAAAGGCAAAACGATAATATCGTAATGGCGGTGTCTCCGTTCGCAGTATGGCTGACGCTTCTCTTCTACGCATTTGATCGGTTTGCCTTCGGATATCCACTCTTTTGCCAATTCCCGAATCTCTGTCGCCGTCAAACCATTATTCGCTCGATCACCGGTGACCCTTTCAGCCTCTTTGATATTGATCCAATCAAAATCCGACTTAAACGACGAACGAGCGGCAGCGCGTACCAAGTCCTCACGACATTCTTGTGGATCGATTTTTTGCGATGGCGTAGACAACTCTCCATCCTCAAGAATACACGCGGATGTGATGCAGAGTCAAGTATGAACCGATCAATCAACGCAAATGAATAAATCATAATGCTTTACATTTCAATCAGCCAATAGATTCAGACGCGATTCTCCCTCGATTTCTCGTGTCAACTCACCCTCCCCCGCCGTGTCACTAGCCATCCTAGCGCGATCAGCAACCAGCACACCGCTGGGGGCCAGTCGCCGACTTTGGCGTAGAAGCTTTCGCGGGTGTCGAGGCGGATTTTGTCCGTCACCGGGCCGACGTGGTGGAGGCTTTCCTTCACGCTGTTGTGCGGCAGCGCCTGGATTCGGCCGTCCGAATTGATGATCGCGGAGATCCCCATATTCACCGCCCGCACCACGCTCCGCCGAGCTTCCACCGCCCGGAACTTGCAGATCGCCAGATGCTGCTCGTGCTCTTCCCAACCGCGGAACCAGCCGTCATTCGAAATGTTCACCAGGAAATCGACGGGCCGCTCATCGCCCGCCGGCAGATTGTACTGGCGAGCCAGATACGGATCGCTGTCCTCATAACAGATCAGCACGCCGAAGGTGTACTGCGCATCACCGCTCATGAAGGCGAATCGCGTGAGTTTCTCGCCGGGCTTGCACGAATAGTCGTGGCGATACGGCGTGAAATACCTCAGCCAGGGGAAGATCTCTTTCAGCGGAACGTATTCGCCGAACGGCACGAGATGGATCTTGTCGTAGCGATCGTTGAAACCGCCATCGGGATCGATCAGCACGGCGGAGTTGTACTTCCAGGTCCGCTCGCCATCCCACTCATCAAGGCCGGTCCCGAGCAGCACATTCGTTCGCCAGTTCTCGAAGGCGTGCTTTTTCAGATCCTTGTTGTCGGCGAGTCCCTTGGCGATTTCCTCGGGAATCGGGCTGCCGGGCTTGGCGGTCACGACGGTGTATTCGGGTGAATAGCAGGTCTCGGGCCAGACGATGAGGTCGGGCCGACGGATGGCGGCGTTTTCGCAGAGGCGGTTGTACTCGCGGAAGAGCGCCACGGGATCGTCCATCTTCACATCCTGTGTGAAGTTCGCCTGAATGGCGGAGACGCGCGGCCCGATTTCGAATTCCTCATGCTTCAGTCGGAACATGCCGTAGCCGTAAGTGAGCTGCAGGAACGTGATGGCGAAGGAGGCGGACCACATCTCGCCGTAGAAGCCGAGCTTGAAGACCGTTGGCCAGCGCAGCCAGGTGCGGAAGAACCCGAAGCGGAAGAACCACTGGGCCAGCATGCCGTTGAAGAACGCAATCAGGAACGAGATCAGCCACACGCCGCCGAGGTCCGCGGCTTGGATGAGGGCGGGGATGTCGTGCATGGTGTGGCCGAGGTAATACCAGGCGAAGCCGATGAGCTGATGCATGCCGAGCGGTTTGAGGAACGGGAATCCGACGGGGAAGTGCGCACGGACATATTCGAGCGCGACCCAGACGAACGCCACGGCAAACGGCAGCGGCAGCCAGCTCAGGCGATCGAGCCGGCGGATGAGCGCGAGCGCAATCGGGAAGTACACCGCCTGCGTGAGCGCGAGGCCAATCCAGGCGGCGTACATGGCGGGGTGGGCCACGCGGATCCATTGCAGCGCCGGCAGGAAGAACGCCAGCCCGCCGACATAGGCGGCGAAGTAGCGCCGGCGATTCGAAAGACCTTCGCTTCGCACCAATGAAAGAAACGGGACGAGTGCGACGAACGAGATCAAACCGAAATTGATCGGATAAAAGGCGCACCACAACAGAAGGCCAGACAAGATCGCGGGAGCAAAGACACGAGGCTGAGGCACGACAACATCCTGATGAGGTTAGGCAATTCCCAAGACTTGAACCGTATCACCCGCCGCAAAGTTCACATCGCCGGGCGGAAGGACGAGGAACGCATCCGCTTCGAGCAGCGCCCGCAGATCGGGCGAGCCGAACCACGGCAGCGCTCTCACGCCTGATCCTTCGAACTTCGCCGGGTGATACGTCGGCCGGTTGTTGCTCGCCTGAAAGGCGGCGGTGAGCGTGCGCGTCTCGGGTTCGATCGCGCTGACCGGATGGCCGCTGAGCTTTCGGATAGCCGGTTTCACGAACAGTTCAAAGCCGACAAACGAGCTGACCGGATTGCCCGGCAAGCCGAAGATCAGTTTTGATCCTTTCGTGCCGAAGAACAGCGGCTTGCCCGGCTTCATCTTCACGTGATGGAAGTGCGGAGTGACACCCAGCGCCGTGAGCACTTTGGGAACGAGATCGAAATCGCCCGCCGATACGCCGCCGGCGAGAATCAGGATGTCCGATTGCAGTCCGTCGGTGATGCGCGTGGTAAGATCCGCCTCCGTGTCGCGGGCAATACCGAGATAGCGGACGTCGCATCCCGCTGCCTGGGCCTGAGCGACTAACATCGAGCCGTTGGAATTGCGAATCTGCCCGGCGGCGGGCTTCTGATCTGGTTCAACGAGTTCGTCACCCGTGGCGAGTACCGCCACCTTGGGCACGGGAACCTGTGCGATCGTCACGGCTCCGACCGTGGCCAGCACGCCGAGCACCGCGGGTGTCAGCGGGGTGCCAGCGGGCACAACGCGGTCGCCGATTTTCATCTCCTGAGCACGGCGAAGGATGAACTGGCCGATGCTCGGTTCGTCGTTGACGGTCACGCGATCGGGTGCGCTTGAGGTCGTTTTCTCGCGCATGACGACGGCGTCGGCGCAGTCGGGGATTGGGGCACCGGTAAAGATCTTGGCGGCTTCGTTCTGGCCGATGACCGTTTTCGGCATGGCGCCGGCGGCGATTTCCTCGACGACGCGAAGTTCGACACCGGGCCAGATATCGGCGGTGCGAACGGCGTAGCCATCCATGAGCGATTTGTCGAAGGGCGGGGAGTCGATATCGGAGGCGATGTCTTCGGCGAGCACGCAGCCGAGCCGCGCAGCGCCGCGCACCGGCGCCAGCAGTTGGGCGTGGCGGAGAACGATCTCGAGTGCGTCGGCGACGGTGATCATGGGAGTTATTCTATGTGCCGGGAATCGCATGACGATTCGCGGTATCTCTGGATGAAGCGGAAGAACTGATCAGGGAAAATGGTTTCGCTCGCCAACTCAGGAGCCAGTACCTAAACTACATCTACGCGATTCACAACAAGGAGAGACCCCATGGCGCATACTCTCGCCGCTTTGCCCTACGCCTTCAACGCCCTTGAACCCCATATCGATGCCATGACCATGGAAATCCATAGTCAGCGGCACCACAAAGCGTACGTCGATAACCTCAACAAAGCGCTTGAGGCTCATCCGGACCTCCAGAAGCACGATATTGTTTCGTTGCTGCGCAACATCAAGACCGTGCCGGATGCGATCAAGGCACCCGTGACCAACAACGGCGGTGGACATCACAATCACGCCCTGTTCTGGGAAATCATGGCACCCGGTGCCGGTGGCGAACCGACGGGCGCGATCGGCGACGCGATCAAAGATGCGTTCGGCGACTTCGCCAAGTTCAAGGACACGTTCAAGCAGAATGCGCTGACGCAGTTCGGCAGCGGCTGGAGCTGGCTTGTCTGGAATGCGGCCGCCGGCAAGATCGAAGCGATCAAGAAGCCGAATCAGGACAGCCCGCTCATGGATGGCAACGTCCCGCTGCTGGGTGTGGATGTGTGGGAACATGCCTACTACCTGAAGTATCAGAACAAACGAGCCGATTATGTGGACGCCTGGTGGAACGTGGTGAACTGGAACAAAGTGAATGAACTGTTCGCCAATGCCAAGGCAGGAAAGTAGGACCACGTAGCACGGGGAAGGGTAGAGCGGCGAAAGCCAGCCCAACCCCGTGACAGAACCTGTAAATGAATAAAACGAATCTTCGCGCGACCTTCACACACTCTTTCTCGACAGCACAATATTGACGACTATCATGTCTCTGTTAGGATAAGAGTTCAATCTCTTCATTTGCGAATGAACTTTTCGCTTGCATGGTTGCTATCGGGATCGTGCACTGAACAATACTACTCCGTAGATCGTTTCATCTCGAAATGATTCGATCTGCCCCCGGCGGGGAAACGTGTAACACCTGTTTTGCGAATACCGCTGAATGGGCTTGCATTGATTTGCACACGATTCAACACGGAGAAACTTCATGAGTAGTCCAGTTCGTTCCCGCCTCGCTTTCACATTGATCGAACTATTAGTTGTGATCGCCATCATTGCCATTCTGATCGGCTTGCTCCTGCCGGCCGTTCAAAAAGTGCGAGAAGCCGCGGCCCGTGCCCAGTGCCAGAACAACCTGAAGCAGCTCGGTTTGGCGATGCACAACTACGAGCAGGTCAACAACCGCTTTGCTCCCGGATTGAACATTCCGATCGGAACTTCGTCCGGTATGGTGTTCCCGACCAATGCACTCGTGACCTCCGGCAAGATCGGTCAACCGCCGTTCCCTGGCAAGTTCGGATCCTGGATGGCCTGGATTCTCCCGTATATCGAACAGGACAACGTCCAGAAGAACTATAACTTCGACGTTCGAGAATACGGCAACACCAATGGCCCGAACTCGATCGGCGCACAGAAAATCAAGACTTTCATCTGCCCGTCCGATTACATCGAAAACGAACAGATCATCTACACGACCGGCGGAGTCAATTACTACTTCGGAATCAACAGCTACTTCGCCAATGGCGGAACCAAGTCCTGGTTCATCAGCACCGCGACGTTCGACGGCGTGTTTCAGATCAACAGCAAAGTGGGTTTCAACAGCATCACCGATGGCACGTCGAACACGCTGATGATCGGCGAGCGTTATAGCAAAGACAACCAGTGGGCCGATTTACCGAATCGCCGCGGTTGGGCCTGGTCGAATTACAACTCCCCGCAAGACTGCCTCGCGGGTACGCTGCAGCCGATCAACTACGTCATGCCTGCGGGCGTGGGGCCGAATCCCAGCTTCACCTATCAGGACTACCGGCTCAGTTCGTTCGGTAGCGGTCACAGCAACGGTGCGAACTTCGTGTTCTGCGACGGTTCGGTCCGCTTCCTGACTCTCACGAGCGCCGGCGATCTTCCGACGCTTCAATTGCTGTCTCGTCCTTCCGATGGCCAGGTCGTCACCCTGCCCTGATCCGATTTCCCCAGATGACGGGATCAAGCTCATGTTTCGCGTGACTTATCCGGCGATCGCACTGGCGATCGCCGTTCTTTTCACCGGTTGCGGTTCGTCACCGCCCGATATCGTTCCGGTACAGGGCGTGGTCACGCTCAACGGCGTACCGCTTCCGGATGTCGAAGTCCGCTTCCTGCCTCTGATCCAGGGATTCGGCGGTGAATATACCGCAACCGGGATCACGGATGAGAACGGTCGTTTTGTGTTGAATGTTCTTGGTCGTGAGGGTGCGTGTGCGGTGCTGAACCACGTTTGCATCGAAGAGGCTCCGCTGCCGGAAGAGGCACGAGGCATGTCGGCGAAATCCCAGACTCTGGCATCAAAGATTCTGGGCTCGCGAAAGAATCGGCCGATCCCGAACAGGTACACGACGTTCGCACAATCACCACTCAAGATCGAAGTTTCGAGTCAGAAGCAAGACTATTCCATCGAGCTTACTCGTTAACGGAGTTGATATGACGCGTGGATTCCTGATTGTTCCGTTCATCGCCGTTCTGTTCTCGGGATGCGGTAACGGAACCAAATCTCCCGATCTTGTTTCCGCCACGGTGGTCGTGACGATCAACGGTCAACCGCTGCCGAATGCACAGGTGATGTTCACGCCGACAAGCTCCGCCTATGGAAGCAATGCCATTGCCAGCGGCGTGACGGATGACCAGGGCCGGGCTCAACTGGCGATCGGTTCGAAGAGCGGCGCATGCGTGGGCGAAAACCGCGTGACCATTTCGGAAGGTCCTCCGCCTGAAGAGACACGTTCGCAAGATGGAAACGCCCAACTTGAAGAAGCGAAATATCAAAAGAGTTTAAAGAATCGTCCCATTCCCACAAAGTATGCCACCGCAACGACAACCGACTTGATCATCACGATTGCTAAGGACAAAACGGAATATCCGATTGAGTTGAAACGCTGATCGTGGGTGAATACAGCGGAAGCCGTTTGATCTTCGAGTACGGTCTGCGTACCATTCTCTGGGTGTACAATTTTTGTGCACTTCAGTTTCACATTTGCCAGTGCTGGATTTCCCGGCACATCGGCATATCCGTAGGAAAAGGCGGAGTGCCTTTTCACACCTTAAGGAGTTGCATCATGGCTTATCAAGCGATGGGAATCGCCGTTCTTGCCGGTAGTCTGATGGTTTTGTCAGGCTGTAGCGGTAGCTCCAGTCCCGCCACTCCGAAGGAAATCGGCAAGAAAGCCTTAGATACCGTGAAAGAAAAGGGTAAGGAAGCAGTCGAAGCCGGCAAAGAAGCAGTTGATGCGGGCAAGGAAAAGGCCAAGGAAGCGGTTGAAGCTGCAAAGGAAGGCTGGGCACAGTTCGAAGAGGTGATCACGAAGGAAATGCCCGCGATTCAAACGAAAATCAACGGTTTGAGCGGCGATGCCAAGACAAAAGCGACCGAGTCCTACGAAGCATTGAAGAAGGCTCTTGAAGAGGCCAAGGCCGTCGTGGCCGATCCCGAAAAGCGGAAGAAGGCGTGGGAAGATATCAAGACCAAAGTTGCAGACTTGAAGAAACAAGTCGGTCTGTAAGATGTTGGTAGTCGGATTTTCACTCTCCCTCTTTCAAGGTATGACCAATGAAAACTCGAATTCTCGGTTCGATCGCTTTTTTATTAGCGATCGGTTTGGCAATGGGTTGTTCAGAGACCAATTCGCAACCGCTTGCGAAACCATCCGAATCCCGTGAATCGTACGAAGCGAAGAATCCCAAGCAGACCCCGCCGATGGGTAAGAAGGAGGGCGAGCCGAAGAGCGAGGAAAGCAAAGAAGGCGGAACCGAGAACAAGTAGTTCGAACGGACAGTTCGCAGGAATCCAGCGCCAGAAAAAGCCCTGACGCTGGATTTTTCATTGGCTCTTTGGAGTCTACCATCGAGCGATCGCCATCACATTTTTCCGGCTTCATTTGAATTCTGTTCAGAAAAATTGGCAATTTCACTAGGCCGTATTGACGGAACATGGGTAATTTGCGATTTCGGGCGGGTGGATTTCCTTACCGAGGTTCGCCATGCTCAGTCGTCATGATATCAGCGATGCCCACTGGAACCGAATCCACCACCTGCTCCCGGGGCAGGCCGGAGGGCACGGAGGAGTCGGAAACGATACCCGGCTCTTCATCAACGCCATTCGGTTTCTGGCCAAGACCGGTATCGCTTGGGCCGATCTGCCCACCTGCTACGGCAAGCCCAACAGCCTGTGGCAACGCTACAACCGCTGGTGCGAACGCGGCGTGTGGGCGAAGATCGCGGCCGAACTGCGGGACGACGATACCGAATGGCTGAGCGTCGACAGTTCGTGTATCCGCGCCACGGTCGCGGCCGCCGGGGCGAAAAAAAAGTCGATGGAACCGGTGGTCAGGCGTCCGAGGCGTTGGGTCGCAGCCGCGGTGGCTTCGGCAGTAAAATCCACG
>JBGSJI010000136.1:0-137665 GCA_041742055.1 Limnoglobus sp.
GTCAAAAACGTTATTGAATTTCGGAGAGTGGATTGCGGAAATCGGAATGAAATGGTGGGCGTTGGAGCCGATTTGGGGCAGTTTTGGACCCATTTCGGATCGATTTCCGCCAACTTTGGGACGGTTTCCGGGCGAAATCCGGCGAAATGGGAGGCCTTCGACGAGCGCGGGGGTGGCGGAGGGTGTGGTTGATTTTACATCGCTCCCGTTTACGGGGGAGAGGTCGACAAGCGGCGAAGCCGGCCGTCGGGTGAGGGGGATTTCAGCTCAAATAGTCATGTTCAAATATAATGTTATTATGTTCATTATCCGAAAAAGTGCCCCCTCACCCGGATCGTTCGCTTCGCTTCCGATCCGACCTCTCCCCCGTAAACGAGGGCGAGGTGAGAAAACCGCGTTCGGCTGACGGCGAGAGTGGAGACCTTCGCCGAGCGTATGCTCCGCGACGCTCGCGAGCAAGTGTTTACTCTTTCACATGAATCAGGTTCCGCATGAAATTCGTCGATCCTTGTGTCGTGTTCATCATTTCAGTAACTGGACAAATTTGACGTAAACCCTTACGGCGCATAGGCGCTTCCGAAAATATGGCACGATTCCACGGTAGGGTGTGGCAGTGTCGGTGGAAAGACGAGCAGGCATTTGAAGGACTCCGCCACGTGCGTGCGCAGCAGGTGGCGGAGTCCTCCTCATTAAATGAACATTTGTCAATTATTTTTAATTTCCACTATTTGGTCGGGGCGGCGAGGAGTTTGGGGACCTGATCGGGGTGTTTGCGGAGGTGGGCGGCGATACCGCTGAAGAAGAAGAGCATTTGTTCCGCGCCGTCTTTGGCCATTTTGGGCGCTGCGGGACCGACCATGCGGAGGACGACGTTGGCGGCGCGGCTCTCGGAGAGGAGGTAGACGGAGGCTTCGGGGGTGAGGGTTTCGATGCCTTTGTCGGCGGTGGGTTTGCCGGTGAACTTGACGATGGCGACGGCTTTGACCGTGACCATGGGGAGGAGTGCGGCGGGCTTGACCTTACCGCTGGCGTACCAGACGACGCCGTCGGCCTGTTTGGCGACGACTTGCCAGATGAGCTGGCTGCCGTCGGGATCGGTCCAGGCAAAGCTCCCGTCAGCGAGGGCGGTGATTTCGAGGCAGGGGACTTTCATGCGTCGCCATGCGAGGGAGACGCGGTCGGGGTGTTCGAGCATCCAGGCGTAGACGTTGGGGTGAGCCTGAAAGGGGTCTTCGGTGTAAGTGGCGGAGAGCGTGGGTTTGTGGATGATCTGGTTGACGAGGTGTTTGTGGGTGGTGGGGATGGCGTCGAGTATGGAGGCGTGCGCGTTGGTTGCGGAGTTGGAGCGCGACTGCGCAAGCGCAGTGGTTTCCGCGAAGCAGAGGAAGATCGTAAGGAGAGCGAAGTAAATCGGGCGGGGGAACATGGGGACTCCTTCCGTCTCCTTTCTTTATCGTGCAGTTTACCCTGTTTGCATGAATGATTTCGGCGACTTCGTTTCTCCAGTATCGCCAGAAACGGCAAAAGCCCCCGTCGTGTGACGGGGGCTTCTTGCGAGGATGCAACGCCGGGTTAGTAGCGTGCTTCGATACCGAAGCGGATGGCGTTGATGGCGGCGCCGGTTTCCCGCGGTGTGAAGGTGGGGAACGCAGGGCCAGTGACGCCGTTGGTCCGCGGCGGGATTTGCGTGGGGTTGACGCGGAGATCGATCTGATCGCCTGCGCGAACAACGTTGCTGAAGTACATGAAATCGTAGCCGACGTAGGTGCGGATGCGTGGCGTCACGTGCAAGCCGAGCCTCACGCCGAGCCAGGGGATTGCGGCGAAGCGATCGCGTTCGTAGGTGCCGATATTCGAGGGCTGAGCCAGCAGTCCGCCCGAGAATGTTCGCGGTGCGAAACCGGGCGAGGTGATGGTCGTGCTGCCATTGATATCGACTTGCTGATGGACGTTGCCGAGCGCGACGCCAGCGCGAGCGCCAAGATACCAGTGGCTGTAGCGGCGATCGGTCGAGACTCCGATGTTGACGCCATTGAAGGTATTCGAAGTCCGGAAGTTGTCGTTGACGACGAATTGCGTGCCGGGAGTCACGTTGGGTTGTCCGGGGAGCGAGGTCAGGTTTTCGCGGATATTAATCTCGTCTTCGAGGCTCATGTAGTGATACCCGACGAGCAGATCGAATCGGCTGCACGGCGTGCAACACAGATTCTTGATGAAGTTGACTCCACCACCAATGAAGTTCGATCGGGAATCGACAGTGACGGTACCGGCGAGGACGTTGGGGAACGAGACGAGTTGCGTATCCGGCATTCCGTTCTGTGTGTTGAAGAACGGCCGTGTAACGATGTTGGTGCCATCGGAACCGGAGACGGATCGCTCGCGGCTTGTGCCGAGGAAGAAGAGGTTGCCCTCGATTCCGCAGGTTTGGCACTTGTCGAACCACAATCCGGTATTGAGGTAGAACCCGCTTCGCCAGTTGTCGTTGACTTTTCCCGTTGGATAAAGGACCGTGGTGTTGGGTTGACCGAGCGCACCGGCCTGCGCGCGTGGTGTTCCCGGAGGCGCGGCGGAGACGAGAGGCGGTACGTTCTGTCCGGTGATGGTTCCGTACCAGTAACCGGCATCGATCCAGAGGCGTCCGGGTGGTCCGCATGGATCGCAGCAGGCAGCGCACGCGGCCGGTGGGCATGCGATTGCCCCGCATCCACCGTTGGCGAGCAGGTGCGTGTTCGGTGTGTGAGGTGCGGGTGCGGCCTCTTGCATAGGTTCCGGTTTGGCGGGCTGTGTGGGCTTCGCCAGCGCCGGCGGCATCTGCAAGGCTGGTAATGCGTTTGAAATGGTCGTTCCCGGATAACCGAATGGACGGTTCATCAATCGTGAAGGAGCCGTTGTCAGAGGCGATCCCACATCGATGCGGATCGCAGGGATCGGGATCGTTGTCTGTGTCGTTTCAATGGGCAGTGGGATGGGTGATTGAGCGGATAGTACGCCGACTGCCGTCGCGCAGATCACCGCACCGCCAAGAAAGCGGATCAACATGGGATCTCCTCTCCCAGATACTCGCGGGCGGATCCGGTTCGTCCGGATTGACGGGTCATTTGCCTGCGGATGGATTCCTTCCCGTTCAAACCTCGTATCGGTTATTTTGCGCACGTTCGCTAAGATAGGATTCATCGCTTCTGGATCGATTCAAACTCGATATCGATTCAACCCTGACCGTTGGCGCAACCGTTACGTTCGGAAGGATTTTCTGACAGTGGCACTCGTAACATGGGTGAAATTTGCTGAATGTGACTTGAAGTATGTCCAGCGCAATTCACACAATGAGATGAAGGCAGAGAGTAAAATTTCTGGCGGCAAAGGAAATTCGATTCAATCGATCCTACCCTCGACGTAAAGTTCGAAAAAATAATTGGTTACTACGATACTGTTATCAGGGAATGATTCTCGGGCCGAAAGGGATTTTTGGCAACCAAAACAGGGTCTTACGGGCCCGATTGAGGTACATCATGGGTTTTTCAGCGAAGGTCATCAACAAAAAGAACGCAAGGAAGCTGATCGAGAGGGGCGTTCTGCAGTTAAGTCGGTTGGAAGATCGCTTGACTCCTGTTGTAACAGGCACCGTATTTCAAGACTACAATGCCAATGGCTTGTTCGACATCTCGACTGTGATTGCAAATAACGGGACCGGAACGATGCCGGTAGCGAAGGATTTGGGCGTATCTGGTGTGACCGTAACCGCATACGATTCGAACAATTCAGCCGTTGGAACAACGACCACCACCGTGAACGGAACTTATACGTTGGTGACCAGTGTCAGTGGTCAGTTAAGAGTGGAATTTACCGGCTTACCGAACGGCGTGTTTTTTGGGCCTAGTGGTTCCAGTACGAATACTGCTGTTCAGTTTGTCGATTCGAACTCTGATGGCGTGAATCTGGCTCTGGTGCGCCCGGAAGATATCAGCCCAAACAATCCGCAAATCGTCACCAGTATCTATGTCTTTGCTGGTGGAACGCCTGCAGACGCCAATGCTGGCAATCCCGTTCTTGTCGATTTCGCATTATCCTCTGGCTCCCAGGATGGCGATCCGACTCTCAATAATTACCTCAATCCGACGGCACACAACCTGAATGTCCGCCAGGACAATATTGGCACCACCTGGGGTTTGGCCTACGACTCGACCAAAAACACGATTTACGCCGCCGCGTTCATGAAACGGCACAGCGGCTTTGGACCCGGCGGACCCGGCGCGATCTATCAGACAGGAATCTCTGGCACGACGGCCAGCATTTACGCCAACCTGAATACGATCTTCGGAGATTCGCCTGCCGGGAATCTCAACGATGTCTTTCGAGATCAAGCCAACAATCCCGTACCGTTTCTTCGCGATTACACAAGCGAAGTCGATTGGGCACGCGATGGCCTGATCCGATTCACAGATGTAAACGGTGTGGTACGCGATCTGGGATGGGATCTTGTTGGGAAAATTTCGCTTGGCGGTCTGGACACGGATAACACCAATACACGAATGTACACGATGGCGCTGGGTGACCGCCGCTTATACAGCATTCCCACTACCGGCATATTGAACACCAACACGGTCCAAAGGTTCGAACTTCCAATCCCGACGAACGTGACTGGTCGAACGGCATCGAATCCGCTCGGCGACCTCCGTCCGTTTGCCGTAGAATGGCACCGTGGTCTTGTCTACGTCGGTGCGGTGAACTCCGCTGAATCGACTCAGAATCGAAATGACCTCAAAGCCTTTGTCTTCGCATTCGACCCCTCAACCGGCCGGTTTGTGAATCGCGATCGTCAGCCGACAACCACCGAGGCAGTACTTGAGTTTGATCTCAATTACGATCGCGGCCATATTCATATGGGTGGCGAGTCGAACGGAAACTTCCCGAACGGGATCGCTCCTCCTGACCCCGCCGAGTGGAACGCATGGTCGCCGACCATTAAAACGATTGCCCAGCAGCCACAGGCGATCGGCCGTGCGGATTATCCACAACCGATGCTGACGGGAATCAGTTTTGACGCTGCAGGGAATATGGTTCTTGGGTTACGCGACCGCTCCGGCGATCAATTCGGTCGCCTCACAGCAGAAGACCCGCTCAACCCCAACGCCTTCAATTTCTTCGGCATCACCGCCGGCGATACGCTTCGAGCATTCATCAATACGCCCTTCAATCTGGATGCCACATTTGCCAACCCTTCAACAGTACTGTCCGGATGGACCTTGGAATCAAATGGCCGGGGGCCGAATGGAACCGGTTTGGCTCCACAGAACTCTGGGGAGGGGCCCGGCGGAGGCGAGTTTTATTTCGATGATGAACTGCCAAGGGACGCCAGTCAGCCTCCGATTGGAGTGCTGACCGAACACGACGAGATTAGTGTTGGCGGTGTACTTCAGATTCCTGGTACGGACTGGCTATTGACGACAGCCTTCGACCCGGTGCGAATCCCCGGCGTCGTCAATACTGGCGGCATTCGCTGGTACGATAACGCCACCGGGATGACGACCAAGCAATACCAACTCTACGAAACCCCGATCGCTCCCGGAGCCGATACGTTCGGCAAAGCGAATGGGTTGGGCGACCTCATCGCCATCACGACTCCGCCGCCGATCGAGATCGGGAATTACATCTGGAATGACTTGAATCAGAACGGCATTCAGGATCCGGGAGAACCCGCGGCTACCAACGTGCAGGTCCAACTTTACGATTCGAATAATACGCTGATCGCTTCTGCCCTGACGGATGCCGATGGCAATTACATTTTTTCGTCTGTGACCGGTCAGACAACGGCAAGTCGCATCCTTAGCCTGAACCTGCAACCAACGGCGAACTATCAAGTTCGTATCCCACTCTATCAACTGGCACTGGCTCGAAAACAAGGCACCGTGTCGAATACTGCCGGCGGTGCGAACGCGGATTCGATCGATTCCGATGCTGAAACGGTTGGAACGAATCTTGTTGTGAATGTCACCACCGGCTTGAGAGGGATTGCCAATCACACGTTTGATATCGGAATCGTCGATCAACCGTTGGTTTCGATTGGAAACTTTGTCTGGAATGATGCCAATAACAACGGAATTCTGGATACGGGTGAATCCGGCATTAATGCTGTGACGGTCAACCTGTATCAAGCGGACGGCGTTTCACTCGTTGCGACGCAAAGTACGACCGGGAACGGCGGTTATCAGTTCGACGATCTCATGCCAGGTAGTTACATCGTCGAGATCGTTCCGCCAGCCGGATTCCTTTCCAGTACTGGTGCAAACGGAAAACAAACGGGACCATTCGAACCCGGCGTCGTTGGGAATCTGAACAATCAGGATCACGGTACCACGCTGTTGAATGGCACCATCCGTGCTGCCGCCGTCGCGCTGGCCGCACCCGGTGATCTCGCCAATCCCAACACCAACGGTCAGATGGCGAATAACGCCAACTTCAACATCGATTTCGGCCTGTTTCGGCCGCAAGCTATCGGGAATTTCATCTGGGAAGATGTCAACAACAATGGCAAGTTTGACCAGAACGAAAGCGGCATCGCCGGCGTAGCAGTGGATCTGCTCGATCCCTCGGGAACGTTGATCGCCAACACGACTACAAACGCATCGGGGAACTACCGATTCGATCGGCTGGGAACCGGTACGTATTCGGTTCGAATCACTCCGCCAGCCAATTTCCGAAGTAGTTCCGGAGCGAACGGAAGCACTTCCGGTTTGTACGAACCGGGAGTCGACGGTGATCAGGACAGCGAGGATCACGGCACCACACAAGGAGCCTTCATCGTCGCTTCCCCCGTTACCCTCGGCACTCCAGGAACGAATCTGGACGAATCCGGCTTCGCAAACCTTCGGCAGGATTTCGGCCTGTTCCGCCCGCTTCAACTGGGCAATTTTATCTGGGAGGACGTGAATAATAACGGGACTTTGGATGCTGATGAAACTCCGCTCTCCGGTGTCACCGTGACGCTGCTCAATTCCGGAGGTGGAACGGTTGGCACCACTACGACCAACGCCGCTGGCGAATACCTGTTCTCAAACCTCGCACCCGGCACTTATACCGTTCGTGTCGCACCGCCAGCAGGTTATATCAGCAGTACGGGATCGAATGGCTCCTCCAGCGGACCGTTCGAACCCGCACCGCAGACCACAGTCAACAATTCAGATCACGGAACCACCGCCGATGGGGCCATTCAGTCTGTCGTGACACTGGCCGGATTCGGCTCGAACGACAACCCCGACAATGGCGGCACAGCGAATCTCCGTCAGGACTTTGGTTTGTACCGTCCGCAGACGCTGGGAGATTTGGTCTTTAGCGATGTGAATAACAACGGCGTATTGGATGCGGGTGAATCCGGTATCGCAGGAGTCACAGTCGAGTTACTGGATGGCTCGGGGAACGTGATTGCCGGAACGGTCACGAATTCGAATGGGAATTACCTGTTCACGAACCTGGCTCCGGGCACTTACTCGGTCCGAGCGACGCCACTATCGGGTTTCCGCAACAGCACAGGCGCGAATGGTAGCCATGAGCCTGGCGTGAGCGGGAATCAGAACAATGAGGATCACGGAACGGCCTCGGGTGCGTTTTCTTTAACAACTCCTATTGTTTTGGGTGTACCCAGTACGAATCCGGACAGCAATGGTCTGGCGAATCTCCGACAGGACTTCGGGTTCTTCCCCACATTGAGCATTGGGAATCTAGTCTGGAAAGATAGCAACAATAACGGCGTTCGGGATGCGGGAGAAGCGGGCATAGCGAATGTGACCCTACGCCTTCTGAACACATCAGAATCTACGATCGCCACTCAGACGACGAATGCCGACGGGAACTACCTTTTCACGGGCCTCGCACCCGGAACCTACTTCGTTGAAATCGATCGTCCAGGCAATCTTATCAGTTCGACCGGTACTCCAAATTCCAGCATTGGCCCGTTCGAGGTTGGCCCGGGTGGTGAATTGCAACCGAATAATAACGATAATCAGGACAAAGGAAATACCCTGACTGGCGGTATCACCATTCGCGCACGGGCCATTACACTGAATCCATTCGGCGGGAATCCGGACAATAATGGCAGCGCGAATTTGCGTCAGGACTTCGGTCTGATCGATCCTCTGCCACCGCCGCCTCCGGTCGTCGTAGCTCGGGTTTCCGGCTATGTCTACCGAGACACCTTCCGCGCTGACGGTCAACGGGATCCCGACAATGGTGAAACGGGGATCTCGAGTACAACTGTGACTTTGTTCACTTTCAGTGGAACATTTGTCGCACAAACAACTACGAATTCCAACGGATATTATGAGTTCACCGATCTGACTCCTGGCAATTACACAATCGTCGAAACTCAACCGCCGGCGTTCATCGATGGTATTGACACGGTGGGAAGCCTGGGTGGAACGGTTCCTTCCAATGACGTCCTGACCGTTGTGCTCGCACCCGGTGACGCCGGGATCGAGTACAACTTCGGTGAAGTGCTTCCGGCAACGATACCGCCTTCGCCTCCGCCTCCGGTTTCGCCACCCGGCGATCCCTCAAAGACAAGCTTCCTGGGTTCAACCCCGGATGGTGGTATCGTCTCGCCACCAGTCACATCTCCGCCGATCGTCGTTGGCTCTCGTAATCCGTCCTTCAGCCAACCGCTGAATACGGCCCTGCCGCAGTTCGTGCTGACGGCCGGTGGTGCGGGTAGCCTGCCCGAAGTCCGCGTCTTCGATTACTCCTCCGGCAGCGAACGCTATCGCATCAAGGTCTACGAAGACAGCTTCCTCGGCGGAGTCCGGGTGGCAACGGCCGATGTGGATGGCGATGGTGTTGAGGACATCATCACTGGATCCGGGATCGGTGGCGGGCCTCGTGTGCGCGTGTTCAGTGGAGCGACCGGCGAAGTCATCCGTGAGTTCTTCGCCTTCGAAGATACCTTCCGTGGTGGGATCTTCGTCGCGGGTGGCGATATCGACGGCGATGGCAAAGCCGATGTTGTCGTCGGCGCGGAAGTCGGCGGCGGGCCGCGCATCACGACCTTCAGTGGTGCGGACGGCCGGATTCTCAACAACTTCTTCGCCTTCGATGCCAACCAGCGCGGCGGAACGCGGATCGCAACCGGCGACTTCAACGGCGACGGGCTCGCGGATATCGTCGCCAGCACCGGCCAGGGCGTTCCCACACGCATCCGCGTCTTCAACGGCGCAAACGTCACCAACACGCTGCAGGACTACGCACCGTTCGAGACCGCCTTCACCGGCGGAATCACCGTGGCGGTGGGCGATGTGAATGGCGACGGCGTACCGGATGTGATCGCCGGCGCGGAAATCGGCGGTGGACCGCGTGTTCAGGTGTTCAGCGGCGCGAACAACCAGCCCATCAACAGCTTCTTCGCCTTTGAAGAGTCCTTCACGGGTGGTGCACGCGTGGCCGCTCAGGACATCAACGGCGACGGACTGAGCGATATTGTGGTCGGCACGGGTGTCGGCCGCGTGGCCCAAGCAAGGATCTTCAACGCATCCGGCCTGACCATCCTCGACGACTTCTTCCCCATCGACACGACCGGCGGCATCTATGTGGGGTAATCATTCGACGTGAACGCAGCAAAACGGGAGCAGGGTTACTGCTCCCGTCCTTCATTTCTTGTCTGGCCTTACCCAACAAGTCTTTCCACCGACACTGCCACACCCTACCGTGGAAAGACGCTCAAATTTCGGAAGCGCCTATGCGCAGTAAAGAGTTACGGCAAAAAAGTCATTTCGCCGGAATGACGCCTGAGCCAAAAATCACCAAACTGACAGACTCGCAAACGAATCGTTTTTGCTCTGGCATGAATCCGTAAATGCATCAGTGTTCGACCCAAGGTTCCCTCAGCCACGGATCTGGCCATTACCCGTGACCACATACTTGTAGGTGGTCAGTTCGCGCAGTCCGCAGGGGCCGCGGGCATGGAACTTGTCTGTGCTGATGCCGATCTCCGCACCAAGACCCAGTTCGAATCCGTCATTGAATCGTGTGCTGGCGTTCACCATGACCGCTGCGGAATCGATCTCGGCGACGAATCGCTGGCTGGCCTGCAGATCATTGGTGACGATCGCATCCGTGTGTTTGGAGCCGTATCGATTGATGTGGGCGATCGCGGCGTCGAGTGACGGAACGAGCTTCATCGAGATGATCAAGTCCAGAAATTCCGTCGCGTAATCATCGTCGGAGGCGAGTTGAACATCACTCACATAATTTCGCGTTTCGGCACAGCCCCGTACTTCAACCTTTTTCTCGCGCAGCGCCCGGATGATCTGTGGAACGAACGCGGCTCCGAGGTCCGCATGAACCAGCAAACTTTCGGCGGCGTTGCATACGCCGGTCCGCTGGGTCTTCGAATTGATGACGATCCGCTCCGCCATCTCAAGGTCGGCGGCGCGATCGACATACACATGACAGTTGCCCTGAAAATGCTTCAGCACCGGCATCGTGGCCTCCGAGGCCACCCTGCGGATCAGGCTCTCTCCGCCACGGGGGATTGCGAGATCGATCAGATCATTCCACCTGAGGAAATAGCCAACGGCGTCGCGATCAGTGGTCGTAACCAGTTGCACGGCTTCGGCCGGCATGCCGTGTGCCGCCAGTTCGCTCGAAGCGATCGCATGCAGAGCCGTATTGGAATGTAGGCTTTCCTTTCCGCCGCGCAGGATGACGGCGTTTCCGCTCTTCACACACAGACCCGCCGCATCGACCGTCACATTCGGCCGCGATTCATAAAGGAAAAAGATCACGCCGATCGGCACGCCGATTTTCAGCACCTGCAAGCCATTCGGCCGCAGTCCGCCTTCGCGCACCTCGCCGACGGGATCGGGCAGCGCCGCGATCTGCCGCAATCCCTCCGCGGCGGCGGCAATGCGAGACGGCGTCAGCGCGAGCCGATCGATGCTCGCAGCACTCAATCCGTAACCGGGAGCGGCTGAAACATCCTTGGCGTTGGCGGCCAGAATCTCACCCGACTGTTTCTGCATCCGATCCGCCACCGCCCGCAGCCACGCATTCTTTCGCTCGGTCTTCACTCGTGCCAACTCGACGGACGCCGCCCGCGCCGCCTGCGCCATCCGACGGCACGATTCCTCCATCAGGTTGATATCCTGTGTGGACGGACCGGAAATGAGCTTCAACTTCATGATTCGAAACTCGATTGAGTATGCTGCCGGAGTGATCCGTGATGCCCTGTCGCGAACACTACGATTCGTTCATTGTAAGAGTTGCGGATTTCCAGGCCTGATGAATACTGATCACATCGCGGGTCGCCTGAACATCGTGCACACGAAGGATTTGCGCAGTGCGATGGACCATCGCCAGGCTGGCAATCGCCAGCGATCCGGCCACCCGGTTCGGGATCGGATCCTGAGTCCCGCTTCGACCGCAAACCTTACTGATCAAACCTTTTCGAGAGACACCGAGCGTCAAAGGCCGATCTCGTAACAGACCGTCGGTGACACGATTCAGGTTCGCCAGCAACTCCATGTTCTGTTCAACAGTTTTTCCAAATCCGATGCCGGGGTCGATCGAGATCTGTTCCCGATCGATTCCGAGATCGAGAAGTTCCCGGCAGCGTGATTCCAGGAACTGTCTGATATCTGTGACTACGTTCTCATAGTGTGGCTGGATCTGCATTGTGGCGGGGGTGCCCTGCATATGCATGACGATCAGCCCCGCCTGCGACTGGCGGGCGAGTTCGCGCAGTTCGCGATCGGCGAACCCGGTGACATCGTTGATGATCACCGCACCGGCGTCCAAAGCCTGTCGGGCGACTTCAACCTTGCTGGTATCGACGGAAATCGGAATCGACGTTTGCCGTGCGAGCGACTGAATGACGGGAATGACGCGGCGGAGTTCTTCATCCACGGGAACCGGCAGCGAACCCGGACGCGTGGATTCGCCACCGATGTCGAGGAGGTCGGCCCCTTCGGCGATGAGCCGTTCGGCTTGTTCGATGGGATCGTATTGGCCGCCGTCGGAGAAGCTGTCGGGCGTGGCGTTGACGATCCCCATCAGCAGTGGGCGATCGGAGATGGTGATTCGCCGTGATGCACAGCGCCAGACTCGAGTTACTTCTTCCACTGAAACTTCTCAAAGAATGCCTTGGCGTTGGCGTTGTCCGCTTTCAACTCCGCCTCGGTTTCGACCATCAAGACGACGATTTTTCCGGGTGTGGCGGAACCGAATCGGAGGAGCTGCCAGACATTGCGATTCTGATCGCGGCTGAGCACTTCTTTTCCTTCCAGACCGCCGAACGAAAAGTCGGACTCTGCCATGATTTTATCGCTCCCTTGCTGCTGTCCCTGTTTCATGATTGCATCGGGCGTCATCTGTTTGGCCATGGCCGGCGGAACGGAGATCACCATGACCAGATACTTGTGGTTTTCGTGTGTCCGACTCCACCCGGTCATGACCACACCGATCGCTTTCATCATTTCCATACCCCGTTTAACGTCTTCCGGGTTGGCGTTTTTGTTTCCAGACTGACGGGCCAGCGATTCGAGGGTCTCCTCCGTCGGTGCGCCTTCGGGAAACGCAGTCGAGTACGAACCATCGGGAGCGGAAAACGGAACCCAGTTGATCGCCTTGGCTTTGGCGACCTCCCTTTCTTTGGGATTGGCCGGATTAGCATCACCACCCGTGAAGAAGAGGAAATACGTTCCGCCGGCCAGAAGCAACAGGAGCGCCACGCCTCCGCCGATCAGCAGTCCCAGCGGCGGGCCTGCTTTCTTTTTCTGGCCCTTCTTTCGCGGGCGGTCATCCTCGTCGTCATCCTCCCTCCGTCGCGACTTCTTCTTCGGGCGGATGTCGTCCTCGTCTTCGTCTTCCTCTTCGACAACGATCTTTCGGGACGATTTCGTTTTCTTCACCGGTCGATCGTCTTCGTCTCCTCGAGATCGCTTTGGAGGCACGGGTTCATCGACGACATCGAATTCTTCTTCCGCTGGTTCCGCTTCCGGCAGAAGCATGACCGCCTGACATTTCGGGCACTTGGCCCGCTTGCCGGCTGCCGAATCGGGTGCGTTCACCGTTGATGAACAGGACGGACAAAGAACGCGAATCGGCATGGGAACCTCGGATCATTTGCGTGGTGCACTGCGGCGTGGAAGTGATGAGGGGGGTTCTTGGTCTCCCGGTTTCAGTGCGAGAGGCTTTCCATTGACTCGGGTCAGGTAATCCGTCGCATCGACTTTCTTCTTGAATCGCGGATTCGGTTTTTTGACTTTTTTGCCTTGAGACGCCGTAGCCGCATTCGTGGGCGTGGCGGGTTTGGCGGCTTTGGCGACGGGAGCTACGGGAGGCGCATCGGATTCGATCACCTCCGCGACCTCCAGGATTTCCTCCACGACTTCGAAATCATTGACGGCGTTGGGATCGGGAATGACGAACGACGTTTTGCATTTGGGGCATGCGACGCGCTTGCCAATCATGGAATCCGGCGCCTTCATGGTGGCGGCACAGCCGGAACAGGTAATCGAGACTGGCATAACGACCCTCGCAATGTGCGTTTATCCTAGCCGATCCATGACAAAATCGAAATGGAAACTTTTGATGAGAACCGATTCGGACACAACGGAATCGTTCCTGATGACGAGTGCGTCGTTCATCTGCTAAGATGGTAATACGGAGACGGGTCACTCGAGCTCCGCAGGACTTGCCGGGACCGGTGCGGATGGATGGCATTACCGCGGAATTGAGTCGCCGATTCGAAGCAGTCAAACTGCTGGGCTATCTGAATTTTTCCGATGGCCGTCCGGATGTGCGCTTTCGCAAACTCCTGTCCGATGTTTTTGCTCATCGGATCGATGCCGGCGATCCCTTACCTTGGATCACGACCTCACACTGGCTGCTGGAAGCCGGAACCGAACTGGAAAAATCGGGTACGGCGGCGTTTCAGGATCTCTCGCAGGCCCGTCTGATCTGCCATGTCGGGTTTGAACTCGTTCCGAACGCCTACCGCAAACATCACGCCGACTTGCTCGCCCACCAGACGGACAGCAATCTGTTCACCGCCTTTTTCCTGGCTCGCGCGTGCGAACTCGCCTTGCGGGAACGGGCGCGGCTGCCAGACGCAACCGAAGAGCGTTTGACGGATTCCGTAGTTGGTTCGCTGAATGACTATGTCGGTTACCGGCCGATTGCGGTTCTGGAAACGCGGCCGCAGACGGAGTTTTATCCCAACGAAAAAGTCGCGGTGGTGCCGGTCTATTTTGCCGGCGTTGGCGTGGCGCCCGGCCCGTACTCGGATCTGGTCAGACCCGCACTCGATTTGCTTGCCAAGACCGATCTGCAGCTTCGCGAACAGGCGGGGTTCGAACTCAGTCATCTGGATGAACTCGCCGTCGATCCGCGGGCGGCGGATCATTTTCATCCGGTCACGAAACGGCCCAATGTGCTTTTTGGTGAGTGGGATCCGCATCAGATCGATCATGCGGGTTACTATCGGCGATTCATTCTGCGGCAGCCTACTTTGGATGCGCTGCATCGATGGGCGAAGCTCAACAGCGCCAGCGGCTTCGACAGCGAACGGCTGTTTGAGGCGGCGGCGGTGCTTGCGGGTACGATTCTGATGGGTGCGGGTGTCAGCGGATCGGGTCCGGCGGTTTATGATTCGTCCGTGACGTTGACGACGCTGGTTCAGCGGATCGCACGTTATCGTGACGAGTTCTACAAGCGGTTGCTGGATCAATTGCCGGGGAAGCAGGGGGAGCGACTGCGTGAGGAAGCCCAGAAGCTCAAGCAGCCGTTCGCCGGGGTTCGACAGTATCTGAATCAGTCGATCGCGACGGAGCGTGCGCTTCACTTGCAGGAACGTCGGTTGGCGTTGTTGTTTTCAGCCATGGGTTATCCTGCGATGGCTCGTCAGCGGGCGGCGCAGATACCTGCGCCGTCGGTTCGCTTCAGTTGCGAGATCCGCATTCGTCAGACGGGCGCGGAGTTTGCGGCGAAGGCGGGTCGGCCGCTGGAGGCGGCGCGGTTGCTGGCGGAGGCGGAGGATCTGATTCATCGGGGGATCAACTGCGGGGCGATGGTCGATCCGTGGAATATTCTGGGCTATCAGGGATTGTTCCCGATTTTTCCCGGACGGGAAGACACGGTCCGCGATCCGCGTGCGGAAGAATTGATCTTGACCATCGGCCGCCAGTTCGACCGCTATGCGCTCTCGCTGACGGCAGCGGTCGCGGCCGGCGACACCGCGACGGTGGAGCGACTGACGACTCAGATGCAGACGCTTGCGGACTGGTGGGATCGGTTTGCGACGTCGACGGTCAGTGATATGCCGCGAGTGATTGGGAGTGAGCGCACGGGTGCGGCGCAGCACGTCGCGACGGCGCTGGCGCTGTGGCGGAAAGCGCAGAGCAATACGAACGATCTGGCGTTCTGGCGCAAGCACCGGGACGGGTTCCGCACCCCCTCCGCTTTCGCGCAGGTCATTGATGCGCTGCTGGATACCGGCGACTATAAAGGCTCGCTTGCGCTGCTCATGACCTGGCTGGGAGAGTCGCCGAAGCCCGGCGTCGATCTCGATTCGCTACCGGTTCATCAGTTGGGGGTCCCGCTTCAGGATCAGTCGGCGTCGTTCATCCGCCTTTCGTTCCGATGGCTGAAGAGCCTGTGTACAGCCGAACAGTCACAGGCGGATCAGGCAGCTCTCATCCGCCGGTTCTTTGAACTGCTCGAAGTCAATGCCGACGACCGCTGGTCGGTTCCCGCATTGAATCGCGATGGGGCGGCGAGGACCCCGGTTCGCGATTCGAATGATTCTGAGTATGCCGATGATGAGGACGACGAATCGGACGACGTTTTTGCATCGGCGTATGAGGGCGTGTCGTTCAAGGACTCGGCGGATGACGGTAACGAAGGGGCGCTGGCGGAGTCTGGGTCTTCGTCGCAATTCGCGGATTTCCCGCTTGAGGCGGATTCGGATGCGCATGAAGAGCGGTTGCGATTTCTGGCGGCGGTGGCGCGGTCCTGGAGGACGGTGGCGCGTCCGGAACTTTGGGAGCCATTTGATCCTTCGGATTCGCAGGCGATCAGCGATTGGCTCCAGACCGCGCGAAACCACCGAGATCAATTGCAGCGATTCGTCGAATCGCTCCATGCCGTGGAACTTCCCGCCCCGTCGACCGGTGTCGAAGGCGTCATGGAGTACGATCGCCGCCGATCCCTGAAAGGCCATCTCCTCGATCTGGCCGCGTCTACGCTCGTTGAAACGCTCGCCGCCATCCGCGCCCTGAGCGCGATCCTGATGCGCACCGCGCAGCTCCCGCCGATCGACACGAATCCCACCGCTCCCGACAGCGCCCATCCGGCCTGGGAGGATCTCGCCGTCCAGCTCGAACGCGCCATCGCCTCCAACGATCCCGCCGCCGCACGAAAACTCATCGTCGGCTTCGTCCCGCTCTTCCGCCACGAACCGCTGCTCGTTCACCCGCCGGCCGACGGCGGACCGCCGGGACCGGCCGTGCGCACTCAAAACGCGCTCCATTTTCTCGAATCGCTGCTCGCGCGTTTGCCGCGACTCGGCTTGCTCAGGGAAACGTACCAGCTCACGCGTCTGGCCCGGATGATGGAGCGAAATACGCCACCGGAAGGTCGGCGCGTCAGCTCGTTCGATCAGCTCTTCCGCACCGCCGTCACCAACGTCGCGGATTCGCTGCTCGCCACGTTCGAATCGCACCCCAGGGAAGCGGCGGATCCCAACACCCTCTTCCCCGTAGTTCGGCAGGTCGCGGATTCCTTCCAGAAGCTCTGGCTCGAGCATTCGCACTCGCTGCGACTCTCCGCCCTCGAGTCCGTGATCGATGACGAAGACTGGGAGCAGACCGCCAAGTTCATCCGCAAATACGGATCGGATCTCTTTACCGTCCGGTTTCTGACACTTTCCAATATCCGTGGCATCCTGACGCAGGGAACCGAGAACTGGCTGACTCGACTTTCCGAAACGGAAGCGCAGGGATTACAGCAATCGGAAGAAGAAATCCCCGCAGTGGTCGAAGCTTGGCGAAACGCCACAACCAACAAAAGTATCATCTCACGCCAGCTGGAAATTGTTCTTCAGGCTTTGGTCGAGCATTACGACGAATACCGAGACTACAACACCACAACCACACAATCGGATTACGGCGACAATCTATATATCCTCCTCGATTTCCTGCGACTGAAAGTTTCCTACGATCGCGTGGCGTGGCGCTTGAAACCGTTTGTCCTCGTGCACGAAGTGCTCTGCCGGCGCGGACTCGACGACCTCGCGGTGAAGTGGCGCGAATACATCCTGAGCAAAACACACGGCATCGCGGACGAACTCCTCACCAAACTCGAAGCTCGGGAAACCGAGCACAGCCTGCGCGTACGCACGGTCCGCAGCCGCCTCGAAGAGCGATTCGTCCAACCCCTGCTCATCGATCAGGCCGCCGCACGAGTGGCCCGCGCCGCGACCTTCGCACGCGACGCCGCTATGGCATCAAGCGACGATGTTCCGGAATCGAACCCCGCCTTCAACGGTTTGCTGGATGTGATCTGTCGCCTGGCGGAGTCACCCTCCGGTGTCGGTCTGGATGTTCCGGTCTGGCTCCGCCGACTCGAAGACGAACTTCGCAAGTTCCGCACCGGGCCAAGACCAAACGATTCCGATGAACCGGACCCATCCGAAGATCCCCTCATGCCGCCCATCACCAAACTCGATTTCACCGAACTCAAACGGCAACTCGCCGAGTGGGACAAAGCGATCGGCGAGTAAACGTGCAAACTGATAAAATGTTCACATAAAACACAGAGTCCGCCGAGCGCTTCGGCGATCATTCAGAACGCCACATTTTTTGGTCAATCCTTGGAACTCCTGTCGGACAGAATTTAATAGCACTCTTCCTTCCCGTTACTTCCAAGAGGGCTCTTCATGCGCTGGACTTGCATTCTCTTCCTAGTACTGACGCCGGCAGCGCTGGCGCAGTCGCCGGTCCGAACTCACGATGTCACATTGGACGATTACTTCACCCTTGCCGCGATCACCCAGATTTCGGTTTCGCCAACAGGTCAACAGGTTGCATTCACGGAAGCGCGCTGGGACAAAGCCGATAACCTGCGAAAAAGCGATCTGTGGATTGTCAGTACAGGAGCGAAGCACGAACTCAAACGACTGACCTTCGATCGAGCCAATGATCGCAGTGCAAAATGGACCGAGGATGGCCAAACGATTTATTTCATTGGCAACCGCCGTCGCGAAGGTGAAAAGAAACCGCCCTACGACGGCAGCTCACAAGTCTGGAGGATCAGCATTGCCGGCGGAGATCCGGTCGCGGTCACGCGTGTTGCTGGGGGCATCAGCGGATATGACATCGCGAACGGCGGAGCGCAACTCTACTATTCCGTCGACAAGACGCATCATGATTCAGATGAATTCGCAAAACTGCGATCCCAGTACAAAGCCGATTATGGTCATGGAATTCGTACGGTCTCAGAAATTCATCGCCTTGATACCCGAACCTGGCACGATGAAAAAGTGGTCGACACCACTCGCTATATCCGCGAATTCGTATCCACGCGTGATGGCAGTAAAATCGCCATGGTGACGGCCTTCGATGACACCGTGGTGAAGAGCGAAGGCGAATCCCGCGTCGATATCTGGGAGTCGGGAAAAGTGGTCACACCGCCGACCGACCCCTATCGTGCGAACGCACATTCTCCTCACGCCTGGCTGGAAAACCTGACATGGAATCCTTCAGGAACACGATTTGCCTTCACCGCCATTTTTGATGCCTATCCGGCGGAAGTCGTCATTGGGACCAAATCGACCGAAAACTGGGACGTTTCACTCGCACCGCGAGAAGGCAAATGGGAACTGGTCGGCTACGGCCGCGCCATCGGTGCGCCCGTGCAGTGGGTCAGTGATACCGAGTATCTGGTCCAGACGGAAAAAGCCGGCCTGATTTTGCCCTTCAAAAACACAGTCGGCAAAGTGGAAGGGATTTCACTTTCGCCGAGCGATGCCATGCAGGCCTTCGAACCGCTGCCCGGAGCGGTAGGGACTTATGTCGGCCTTCGCGGCAGCATCGGAATGCCCGAAATCGTTCTCTTTGGGGCAAAAAGTGAACGGGTTTATCTGCCGAATCCCGCCACGGAAAAATGGAAATCACCCTCGATACAACATATCACCTGGAAAGCTCCGGATGGCAAGACGGTCGGCGGCGTTCTTGAACTTCCCTTTGGTTACAAGAAGGGAGACCGGCTTCCGCTCGTCGTTGGCATCCACGGCGGACCGACAACCAGCACCAAGGCGGATCTCAATTTCGACCCGCACAACGGCCGCATGTATTTCACGGTCAATGGCTATGCGACGTTGTTCCCGAACTATCGGGGCAGCACCGGATACGGAGATTCGTTTGTCACCGATCTCGTCGGCAACGAGAACGACATCGAGGTGAACGATATCATCGCGGGCGTGCAGCATCTGGTGAAGGAAGGGATCGCGGATCCGAATCGCGTGGGCGTGATGGGTTGGAGCAACGGCGGATACCTGACGAACTGCCTGATCACGCGCAAAGAGCTTCCATTCAAGCTGCGGGCGGCGAGCAGCGGGGCGGGGATTGTCGATACGGTGGCGGAGTGGGGCTTCAACGACGAACCGGCCTATCCCAAAGTCTTCAAGAAAGGTCATCCGTGGGAATCGCCCGAGCTCTATCGCAAGTCCTCTCCGACCTACGATCTCGGCAACGTCAAAACGCCCACGCTCATCCACGTCGGTGGAAACGATGTCCGCTGTCCGCCCGGCCACAGCCGCATGCTCTTCCGGGCCTTGAAGGAGTATCAGAAAGTGCCCACGGAACTCATCGAGTATCCCGGCGAACCGCACGGTCTCACGAAAATGACCCACCGTAAAGCGAAAATGGAATGGGATATCGCCTGGTTCGACAAATATCTCAAGAACGCTAAGTGAGCGAATTTCTTTCACTGATTATTTTGACTTTCTTCGGTTTCCTATTGAGGACTCCGCCACTCGCTGCTCACGCTCGTGGCGGAGTCCTCTTGACTGGACAGAAATCCTATCAATTGGATCCTCATTTCCGATCTTGCTGTCACCGGTGTGTTTTTTAGCGAAATATGAATAGTGGAATTTGTTTCACTATCAGAATCAATGGTGTCCAAGAGAAAAGCCTCAGGATTTCAAAGAAATCCCGAGGCTTCGGATTTTACATCTTAGAGGGTGCGGGTGTTATTCGACCGCCGCGCCGGGATTGGCGCCGCCGCCACCCGCTTTTCCGCCGCCACCACCCGGTGACGAGGGAAGTTCCGCCGGTCCAATGCCGCCTGGCTTTGGCTCGCCCGACATCTTGGGTTGCTTGGCGGACCCGCTGTCATCACCGCAACCGGTCATGAACGGGATCATCGTACAGGATAGAACCAGAACAGAGAAAAATCGTTTCATGGGTACTCACATGTGATTGGTTTTTGTCAAAGAAATACAGGAACCCGAATGTTGGGATTCCCAACATTATTCCCAGTTGACGATCGCGCCTTCGCTCTTGCCCGCCAATGCCGACCAGATATTGAAAGTGATCCCTTGAAGCCGGAGGCCGCGGACCGAGCCGTCACCAAAGCACACATTCAACATGCCGCCCGTGTGATAGCTGCTCGGCAGAGCCGCCGCATTCTGATTCTGATCGAGAGGATTCACCACCCATCCGAAGGCGGAGTAAATCCCGTTCATCGCCCAACTGGGGCACCAGCGTCGACCGTTGCTCGATCCCGGCCAGTATCCTCCGGCGAACTCCATGATCATCATGGTGTTGCTGCTGCCGTCGGTCACAGTGGCGAGCGTTTGCTTCCGCTCGTACTGGAACATCCCGCGGGACACATTGCTGCCCGTTCGCCAGTCACCCAGCGAAGCGGCATAGTGCGAACGACCCAGCACGATACCGCCGGGGTTGGATGAGCGAAGGTGCGCCCCGCCTGCCCACGGGTAGTTCGTCGGCGAGTCCTGGCCTGTTGCTCCACCGTAGGTGATGCTGATCCAGACGGTTTCGTATTCTTCCGGGCCGGGTGCCGACGGGCAGAGGAACGTCTTGAAGTTCCCTTCCATGCCGTAGCGGACCGGCGGACGGGGAACGGTGGTCGAACCCGTTGATGGCGGACGGTTGAGTGGATCGCTGAAGTACCAAACGCTGCCGAGCGGTGTCGCACCAGCTTGCATGCTCTGGTTGAAGCTAATCAGTTTGAACTGGGCATCCTGTTCGATGTAAGGCAACGCATACGCCAGCGGACCGACCATCTGACGGTCGCCACCCTTCGGGATGTGATTGTTGGCGCTTTCGAAGTTGTGGACGGCCAATCCGAGTTGTTTCAGATTGTTGGTGCAGGTCATACGAGCTGCGGCTTCACGGACTTTTTGGACGGCGGGGAGGAGCAGGCCGATCAGAATAGCGATGATCGCAATGACGACCAGCAATTCAATGAGCGTAAAGCCTTTGCGGGGTTGTGACCCACGCGTGTGCGATCGCGAGTTCATAAAGCACCTCAAAAAATGAATGAAAAGAACTGCGAAACGGGATTTCCGGATCGCAACTGGTGCGCGAAGGGAGGAAGAAAAGACAGTGAACCGTTTGAGCCTCCGCGTGGGAGACCTGCGAGGTTGGTTCAGTTGTCAAGAGGCAGTTCGCGCGAGTCAACCCCTATTATTAACTTCCGGTGAGAATTGAGGCAAGTGAAAACTTTCAGAAATTTTTAACATTGACGCGAGGCGAAATTTTTGGGACGCTGCCGTTAGTTTTGTGATTTTGTGATGATGATTATGGATGGATTTGCTTTTCATTCATAATTTAGCGGTGATTTCAAACGATTTTCTTCTGGGCTGATTGGGTACAAGAGTTTTGGAGTTGAGTAAAAGCCGCAAAATGATCACGCCCAAGTTCCATGGAAACGCTTTCCATTTGAGAGCCGTCTGGCGGTCAATTGTTCTGAATGTGCCAATGAATTTGCCTCTCGATCAGTGATTTGACAGCACACATTGAGTCACAGTCTTAGGATGAGTCCATTGCCGCCAACGTGAGAAAAATGCCTTGCATCATCAGAAAAGCCTCGGGATTTCTTCTGAAATCCCGAGGCTTCGGTTTTCACTTTCGGACGGTACGGGTGTTATTCGACCGCCGCGCCGGGATTGGCGCCGCCGCCACCCGCTTTACCGCCGCCGCCACCCGGTGACGAGGGAAGTGCCGCCGGTCCAACGCCGCCTGGCTTTGGCTCGCCCGACATCTTCGGCTGTTTGGCGGACCCGCTGTCATCACCGCAACCGGTCATGAACGGCATCATCGCACAGGAAAGAACCAGAACAGAGAAAAATCGTTTCATGGGTACTCACATGTGAATAGGTGTTGTCGATGAACGACAGGAATCGTGTCACGACTGTTTTCGATCATTATTCCCAGTTGACGATCGCGCCTTCGCTCTTGCCCGCCATGGCTGACCAGATATTGAAGTCGAGACCTTGAAGTCGGATGCCGCGAACCGATCCGTCACCGAAGGCGACATTCAACATGCCGCCCGTGTGGTAGCTGCTCGGCAGAGCCGCGGCATTCTGATTCTGATCGAGAGGATTCACAACCCATCCAAAGGCGGAGTAGATCCCGTTCATCGCCCAGCTGGGGCACCAGCGGAGTCCGTTGCTCGAACCGGGCCAGTATCCGCCTGCGAATTCCATGACCATCATGGTATTGCTGCTGCCGTCGGTCACAGTGGCGAGCGTTTGCTTCCGCTCGTACTGGAACATCCCGCGGGACACATTGCTGCCCGTTCGCCAGTCACCCAGCGAGGCGGCGTAGTGTGAACGACCAAGGACGGTCGATCCTGGAGCACCGCTGCGAAGGTGAGACCCGGTAGCCCAGGGGTAGTTTGCAGGTGCATCCTGCCCATCTCCGGCGGTGCCGTAGGTAATGCTCAGCCAGACGGTTTCGTATTCTTCAGGCCCTGGTGCTGACGGGCAGAGGAACGTCTTGAAGGTCCCTTCCATACCATAGCGCGGCCGCGGACTTGGAAGTGTTGAGCCAGATGGCGGTCGATTCAGCGGATCGCTGAACCACCATACGCTGCCGAGCGGGGTCGCACCGGCCTGCATGCTCTGGTTGAAGCTAATCAGTTTGAACTGGGCATCCTGTTCGATGTAAGGCAACGCATACGCCAGCGGACCGACCATCTGACGGTCGCCACCCTTCGGGATGTGATTGTTGGCGCTTTCGAAGTTGTGGATGGCCAATCCGAGTTGTTTCAGATTGTTGGTGCAGGTCATCCGGGCCGCAGCTTCACGGACTTTTTGGACGGCGGGGAGGAGCAGGCCAATCAAAATGGCAATGATCGCAATGACGACCAGCAATTCGATGAGCGTAAAGCCCTTGCGGGGTTGCAATCTGCGATTGCGAATGTGCATCGTGGCACCTCAAAAAATGAAGAATAAGGCGGATAATCCGGAGTTTCCGAATCAGATTGAAGCGCGATCGGGAGAACGAAATAATGGCAGTGAACCAGAATACCTCTTGGAAAGAAGCATACTGGAGTCGGTTCAGCAGCCAACAAACAGAATTTCGCGAGTCAATCCAGCATATTAATAGGTGATGAGTTATTAAATTGCAATGAGATCCGTGAAGAGAAGAAGAAAAAAATATATCAATTTGAATATCATTAAATATATTTCATTTATATGAGTCTCCTTTCATATTCTCATTTATCACCGCGCTGCACCCAAAGCTCGTCCGACCAAGTCATAACCGTCCGCGCTCGTGACTTTCACCTTCACAAGGTCGCCCGAACGCAGGTTCTTGGCCTTGATGCGGATCGAACAATCGATCTCCGGGCTGTCGGCCTGAGTTCGCCCCTGATAATGGCTGGCAAATTCAGGGTCCGGCCCATCCACGATCACATCCAGTTCCCGACCAACCTGGCGCGATGAGAAGTCGAACGCGATGGCCTGTTGCGCTTCCATGATCCCGGCAACACGTGCTTGTTTGACATCATCGGGAATATGACCTTCGAGCTTTTCCGCAGGCGTTCCCGGTTCGAGTGAATAAGGGAACACTCCCAGACGTTCGAACTTCCGCTCCTGGACAAATGTTTTCAGTTCCTCATACTCAGAATCGGTTTCGCCGGGGAATCCGACTATGAATGTGGTGCGGATGGCCAGGTTTGGAATCGTGGCCCGCATCCGCTCCAGCAGGTTCTCCGTGGCGGAGCGATCGACGCGGCGGATCATCCGCTTGAGCACGCGATCGTTGATGTGCTGCAGCGGCATATCGATGTACGGAATGATCCGCTTCGCACCCGCGATCGTCTGCAAAAGCTGATCGTCCATGTATTCCGGGTACGCATACAGCAGTCGAATCCATTCGATTCCTTTGACGGCGTCCAGCTTTTGCAGCAGTTCGGTCAGGCGCGTCTGGCCGTAGAGATCGAGGCCGTAGTAAGTCGTATCCTGCGCCACGATGATCAGCTCGCGCACGCCATCACTCGCGAGTTCCTCCGCCTCGCGAAGGATTTCCTCGATCGGTTTGGTGATGTGTTTTCCCCGCATTTTGGGGATCGCACAATAGGTACAGAGTCGATCGCAACCTTCGCTGATCTTGAGATAAGCGTAATGCCGGGGCGTAATGCGCAGGCGGGCGGTGTCTTCGAGTGCGCGAACGGGTGCGGGTCGGAAGAGGCTGCGCTGTTCGATGCGCTGCTGGACCGCGCGATCGACCACGCTGACGATATCCTCGCGGCCGAATACACCGACAATCTGATCGACCTCGGGCACCGTTTCGAGCAGCATGTCTTTCTGGCGCTCAGCGAGGCAACCGGCGACGACGACGGACCCGATGCGGCCTTCTTTTTTCAATTCCAACATTTCGCGGATGACGCCGAGAGATTCCTGGCGTGCGGACTCGATGAATCCGCAGGTGTTCACGACGACGACATCCGCACCATCGGCATCGGATTGCAGGGCGTAGCCGTCCTGGGCGAGTTTGCCGAGCATGCGTTCGGAATCGACGGTATTTTTGGGGCAACCGAGGCTGATGAAGGCGTAGCGGCCTTTCGGGGCGGCGGGTGCATCGGTCGCGAGGGGAAGACTTTTTGTGATGGCCATCGGTCACACAGTGCGGAAGCGGTCATTAAAATCGAACTGTTGTTATAGTGAGCTTTCCTTCGTTTACCATTTTCATTTCACCTTTTCAGTTGATAGATCAGAAGAAACAGTTGGAGTATGCCATGCAGACACTGAACGAACGCGCCTGGTCTTTGACGAACATTCTGGAATTCCGGGCGGAGGAAATGCGGATTGGGGTTTCCCATGTCGGCGGAACGCGTGTGATCGATTGCGGAGGGGCCGTTGAAGGGAGCCTCTCGGCCGGGATCGAGATGGCACGGATCTGCCTGGCGGATCGTGCGAGCGTGTCACTGGTTCCTTCGCCGTACGCCGAGATCCCCGGTCCTGCGGTGCAGGTATCTACCGATCATCCCGTGCTTGCATGTCTGGCGTCGCAGTATGCGGGCTGGCAGGTGAAGGCGGAGAAGTTCTTTGCGATGGGTTCGGGTCCGATGCGTGCGGCTGCGGCACGGGAGCCGATCTTTGCGGAAATTGGTTACAAGGAAGAACCGAATTGCGCCGTGGGGGTACTGGAGTCGAATCATCATCCGACTCCGGAGGCGGTCGAAGCAATCGTGCAGAAACTGCCCGTCTCGGTGGAGAAACTCACACTTTTGGTGGCGCCGGCGGCGAGCGTGGCGGGGGCGATTCAGGTGGTGGCGCGGAGCGTCGAGACGGCGCTGCACAAGCTTCATGAATTGAAATTCGATATCCGCAGTGTGGTGAGCGGTTTCGGCGTCGCTCCGCTTCCGCCGGTGGCACGCGATGACATCCATGCGATTGGCCGGCCGAACGATGCGATCCTTTACGGCGCTCGCGTCACGCTCTGGGTGCATGCGAGCGATGAGCAGTTGGAGGCGATCGGGCCGAAAGTGCCGTCGTGTGCTTCGAAGGATTACGGTGCGCCGTTTGCGGAGTTGTATGCCCGCTACGGGAACTTTTATCAGATCGATCCGATGCTGTTTTCGCCTGCGGAGATCACGTTTGTGAACCTGAAGACGGGCCGCGCATTCTCATACGGGAAGGTCGATCCCGTGTTGTTGAAGAAGTCGTTTTTTTGAAGGACTGAGATTATTCCTTGATGTGCGCGATCACGGCTTTCATAGTTGGGAAGACGTACGCCGCCGCACCGACATGTGTGGCGTCGAGCCAGATCAGCTTTTGCTGGCCGGTCGCTTCCCAGAGGCGCTTCATGGCGACGGGCGGCACCACATCGTCCCGGGATGCGGCGATCAGCAGCAAATGCTTTTTCTTAAGAAAAGGAGCATAGGTAATCGGATCGATCGGGTCGATGAGCGTTTTGAGTTTGCTCATGCTTCCGCCCAAGAGTTCGTTCATCGCTCGGAAGGGTGCGGCTTTGGGGTGGTTGTAGAAGGCATCGACAAGATCGCCTCCGCCGAGAAGCAGGCAGGCGGAGTTGAGACGCGGTTCGGCGGCGGCGACAAGCCCACCGACGAAACTGCCGAGGCTGGTTCCGACGATCCCGAGTTTGTCCGCATCGACTTCCGGTCGCTGAGCGAGCCACGCTGTGGCGCGGCGGCAGTCGAGGACAGTCTGCGTGACGGCGTTGACGGAATGATCGATGTCGGGTGAAAGCAACCGTACGCGCTCTTTGGTCGGGCGGCGGGGGCCATAATACGCCATCTGGACAACAAGGGCCGCCACGCCGTTCTGCGCCAACCACATCGCCTCGCCACGCGAAACGACCTGTGCTCCATCGAGAATATCGAGCACGAGCACTGCGGGAACGGATTGCTTTCCTTTCGGAACAAAATATTCGCAGTGAACGGTATTATTCTCAGGATGCCGCGAAACGATCGGTGAGGGGAAGCGGAGTCGGAAGACCTCGACACCACTGATGGGGAGATCGAGTGTTTTCTCGAATTCGAAATCGAATCGATGCGGATTCAGCTGGAATCGCTTGGGGACGGAATCGTCGGCCTTCGTTTGAACGAAATCGATTGTGCCTTGGGTGACGGGTTCGGCGGCGGACAACGGAGCCAGTGACAAAAGGGCGATGGACAAGTAAAGACGGCGCACGTGAACATCTCCATGATTCTTCTTCATCGTAACTCATGAATGTGCTGCGGGGAAGTCGTGACGGAATTCGCTTGCAGATGAACCGAGAGCCGGTAGTATTACGGTAAGAAAAATCGTAACATCATCGAGGCACCTCCGCGATGCGCTTGTCGTTCACTGCCATGCTTCTGTTGCTGTTGCCATCATTCGTCTGGGCGCACGGCTTGGGGATCGAAGCACGAATCATCGATGAGCAGGTTCGGATCGAGGCCTTTTTCGACGACGATACGCCGGCACGGTCTGCAAAAATCACAATTGAGGACATCGCGAAAACGGTACTGAACGACGGACTGACGGATGATCAGGGGTTCTGGACGATCCCGAAACCGAAACCGGGGAAATATATCGTTCGCGTGGATGCGGGAGATGGTCATGCGGCTAAGACGACGATCACGATTCCGGGCGATCAGCTGGAATCGGAATCCCATCCTTCGAGAATCGAATCCGATAGCGCAAGCCGCGAGTTTCTCACGGGTTGGAATCGCCTACTCATGACCTCGGTCGGATTGGCGCTGATCGCAGGGCTGACGCTGGCGATACGCTTGACACGAAAGCGCTCTTGACGGGTTTCGATCGTCACTTCTTTTTGTGATATTCGTCGAACTCAATGAAAAGGATTTTGGGAGTCTCGAACCAGAGGTTCAATTCGCCATCCGGATTCCCGTCCGCTCCCCGTAATTCGAAGATGATTTCGCCGTCGTCGATGTGGGTCGCGGAAACCGTACGAATCAATTCGATGTTCGGCGTATTGCGCACGATGACGCGTTGATCGGCGGTGAATTCATATTCCACCGTACCCGCTCCCCCAACGTCATTGTAAGCCTGTTTCCATTTTCCCCGTAGCATCGTCCAGGCTTCATCGGGAGTCTGAACGAGCGGTGGTTCGTCGAAATCGCGAAAGCCGCGGTCGCGGGGTATGCTGCTGCGGATGATGATGAAGAACACCAGGATCAGCCCGATGCAAACCGCCGATCCGGCGAGGATGACGGCGGTCTGCGTGGTGATCGCTGGCTTTTTCTTTTTGTTGCGACTGCGTGCCATGGGATTGCTCCGGGCCTCACACGATCCGCGGAAAAAGCGGTTTCACTTTACCGTCCACGAGTTCCGCCGTCACGCGAAGATCGTCCGGCTGCGCCTGCAACTCCGCGGCATCGGCATACGAAACCTCGTCCCACGGCTTCGGAAAATTGAAGCTCTTGTAGATCGCCTCCGCCGAACGCGGAATGAAGGGCTTGAGCAAGATGCTGGCGATGCGAAGCGACTCGACGACATTGTGCAAAATCAGCGACGCAGCATTCGCATCGGCCTTAACGACCTTCCACGGCTCTTGGTCGCCGATGTACTTGTTGGCCGGATAAAGAAGGTGAGTCATGATGGCCTGAAGTGCCTGGCTGAATTCACAAGCTTCGACACGTGATCGCACTTCAGCCGCCAGTTTGCCCGCGTCGAATTCCGGTGCAACCGCTTCCGGTTTCCGGCCCGCTGTTCCCGGGAACTGACCTTGCAAGCTCTTCGAAGGAATCGTGATTGTGCGGCTGAGAAGATTGCCCAGTGTATTCGCGAGGTCGTTATTGAAGACCTTGATGAACTGGTCGGGATCGATATTCCCGTCGCTGGGATACGGGCATTCACGGAGGAAATAATACCGGAACGCCTCGGAACTGAACTTTTGAATAATTTGCATCGGTTCAAGCAAATAGTCCAAACCCTTTTTCTTCAATTCCTCAAGCCGGGATTTGCTCACCTTATCACCGTCGAAGTACACAAACCCGTGGCCGAACACTTGCTTCGGCGCTTCCTCGCCCGCTGCCCACAACATCGCCGGCCACAGCGCACAGTGGAACCGCGTAATGTCCTTGCCGATGAAATGAATGTCCGCCGGCCAATACTTGCGGAACAGCGCCTCGTCGTCCGCATAGCCGATGCCCGTGATGTACGTTAACAGCGCGTCGAACCAGACATAGCTCGTGAACGCCGGATCGAACGGCAGTTGAATGCCCCATTCCTCCCCTGCTCTAGAAATGTTCACATCACGCAAACCTTCCGTCTTGATCAGGCTCACAATCTCGTTCTTGCGGCTCTCCGGCTGGATGAAATCGGGGTTCCTTTCGTAATGCGCCAGCAACTGCTCCTGGAACTTTGACAACGCGAAGTAATAACACGGCTCCACACGCCTGATCAGAGGCCGCTTGTGGTTCGGACACTGCCCAGCGTTCTCCGCGTGCACCTTATCGCTCTTGAACTCCTCACACCCCGGACAGAACCAACCTTCGAAATCGCCCTTGTAGATGTGGCCGTTGTCGTACACCTTTTGAATGAACTTGCGGCAACACGTCTTGTGCCGTTCGTGGCTTGTCTGGATGAAGCAATCGTAGCTGATATCCAGCGCCTTCCATACCTCTTGGAACTGGCGGGCCATGTCGTCGCAGTACGCCTGCGGGTCTTGCCCGAGTTCCTTCGCGCGATCGGCCACCTTGAGCGTGTTCTCGTCGTTGCCCATCAGGAAAAAGACGTCGTAGCCTTCCATGCGCCGGTAGCGGGCCTGCACGTCCGCCCCGAGCTTCTCGAAGGCGGTGCCGATGTGCGGGCGGCTGTTCGGGTAGTCGATGGCGGTCGTCTGGAACCATTTCGGCTTCGTCGTCATGCGAGCTCCGGTCAAAAGAGATGCACTCTTTGTACGACAGCCGGGAGGTGTTGGGAGGTTCGCACGGTCAGGCCGGACGGCGATAGAAGCGATTGGCGAAGAGCCCTTCCAGACACAACAGAAGCAGGACCGCGATCAGGAGCCAAGGGAAGAGATCGAGCGGTTGGTTGAACTTGGTGGTCAGAATATCGCGGAGCTTCACGTCCTTGCTGAGCGGAACCACGCTGTTCGGTCCGAGAAGCGTAACGATCGCTTCTTCCGGCGCCTTGACCAGATTCCACTCCTCAGTCGCCACGTTCAAGCTGATGCCGTCTTCCCATTTCGGGTCTTCGAGATAGACGCGGAAGTGGCCGGGCGTGGCGGTGCGGTTGGGTGGAAGGCGGATTTCGAGCTGCCCTTCGCCGAGTTCCATCTCCGCATCGCGACCGCTGATCCCGGGACCCTCAAGCATGAGCTTGGTCCCCTTCTTGATCGCGCCTGCGGGGAGCGGGATCGCCACCGGTTGACCGGTCTGGAAGTTGAGGTTCACGTCGGTCGGATCGCCGCACAGATAGCGCATGAGCAGATTGGGGAACACCACGGTCCAGGATGTTTCGAATTCCCAGTAATTGTTCCAGGTCCTTACGCCTTCGATCGGCGTGTCCATGGGAGTGGTAAGCAGCATCACACGGCCGCGGCGGTTGCCGATCATCCGTTCCAGAATGGCAGGGTGACGCTTCTGCGGATCGTCGTCATCGTTGTAATACACCACCACATTGCCTTCGGGCGCTTTTTCAAAGTTCCAGAATTGCCACGCCCGCCGGGGATTCTGGAGGATGTCGATATTCCCCTTCAGTTTCCACTCGCGGAACGGTGCCAGCATCGGATGGCGAAGGCTCGCATCGTCGAGAAGCCAGCTTGCTCCCGCACGGCGGGGATCGTTGGCGGGTCGGTCGCCGAGGTTGATCTCCGTGTTGCTCTCCACCAGTGTGCCCGGCAGTATACGTGCTGCTGCTTCCGCCTTCGTTCGATAGGCATCCTGCCGCGGTGAAGGTCCGGGAGCGATCAACAATTGTCCACCATTCTCCACATATAGCTGTAGGCGAGGCCAGAGCGTGGTCGGATCGAGCACCGAGAGCAGGCAGACCGCCTCGTAGTCGGAAAAATTGGGAAGCTCGTCGCTTACGCGGCGGACTTCGCACGCGAATTCCCCCTGTACTTCATGAGCACGCTGCCAGAACAGAGCATCGTCGGGATCATTGGTCAGGGTGAGAATCTTGCGTGGTTCGCCGACACGAAACGTGTAATAGCGGATGTTGTTCGCTTCCAGATTGTCCGCCGTTTCCAGACTCAGTTCCAGTCGATGCAAGCCGGTCGGGAAGCGGCGATCGAACGTGAAACTCACCCCTGCGCTGCCGCCGGCGGGCACGGACACGCTCGTTCGATCCGAAAGATTCTCGACACTCAGTACTTTGCAGGTCACGCCGACCTCGACCGCTTCACCGTAACTCGAGATCGTGGCGTTGATGACGACAGGCGTATCGCGGGGAACCACTTGCGGTTTCATGCTCGCATCGACGATCCCAACGTCGGACGGCGCTTCCCTTCCGACATCCAGGAACAGGTGCGCCACCGGCGGCTGAGGAATCGTTTCGCGGAGTTTCGTCAGGTCTTCGGTGCGTGTCGCATCCCAACAGGCGGCGGTGCGATCGGAAAAAATGGCGACAAGCCGCGGGAGCGGTTCCTGGTTCTCCGTTTCCTGATCGAGCGTGCGAAGCAGCTGATATGCGGTCGCGAGCGCGGTCGTGATCGGAACGCCGGTGCCCTTGGGTTCCTTCAAATCCTCGATTTTCTTCCGTGCGTCCGCCAGCGAGAGTTCCCAGTAACCTCCGGGATCGGTCGGGTCGAGGATTGCGACTTTGGAATTGGAAGGGAGATCGTCGAGCAGTTCGAGCGCTCGGCGCTGGGCTTCCGCGAGGCGCGTGCGATCGTTCGCCCGATAGCCCATGCTTGGTGACGGATCGATGATGAACACCGCCGCGATCGGTTGTTCGCCGCTGAAATTCAGTCCGCCAAACGTACCGGCAATCTGTGGCTGATAGAGAGCGATGCCGAAGAGCGCGATCAGAAGCATCCGCATGAGCAGCAGCAGAAAATGCCGCAGGCGCATCTTCCGCTGATTGATTTTGCGGCGTTTTTCGAGGAAACGAATGGCGGGGAACATCAGCCGCCGCGGTTCCTGCTTCATGATCAGATGAAGCAGGATCGGCAGACCTACCAGCGCGGCCGTGGCGATGAGAATCGCGTGCATGCGTCAATTGTAGCGGGCGGATTTCACTTCAACAGTCCATAGTTGACCAGCGTCTGCCGGACTTTCGCTTCACCCGCTTCGTCCATCGGGCACATCGGCAACCGCATTTCGCCATTCCCACGACCCAGCAACTTTACCGCAGTCTTGACAGGAATCGGATTCGTCGCAACGCTCAGCATGTCCCGGCATAGCGGGAAGAGCTTGCGGTGCCACGTCAGTGCTTCGTCAAACTTACCCGCCGCGAACGCACGCACGAGTGCCATCATGTCCCGGGGAACGATATTCCCGACCACGGATACCACACCTTTTCCGCCGATGCTCATGAGAGGCAGCGTCAGCGAATCATCACCGCTGAGAATCGTCACGTCGCAGAGCGCCGCGACCTGCGAAGCCTGATCCAGCGAACCGGTTGCTTCCTTGACGGCGATGATGTGCGGATAGCTGTTCGCGAGGCGCGCGATCGTTTCCGGCAAGATGTTGGAACCGGTGCGGCCGGGGATGTTGTAGATCACTTGTGGGAGGTCACACGCCTCGGCGATTGCACCAAAGTGGCGAAAGTACCCTTCCTGTGTCGGCTTGTTGTAGTACGGTCCGACCTGCAGCGTGCCTGTTGCGCCGGCTTTCTTCGCCGCCTTCGTCATCCGGATCGCTTCGCTCGTGCTGTTCGAGCCGGTCCCCGCCATCACCTTGATCCGCCCCGCCGCCTTTTCGCAGACGAACGCGACGACCTTCTCGTTCTCGTCGTGCGTCAGCGTCGGAGATTCACCTGTCGTCCCGCACGGCGCGAGCGCATCGGTCCCCTGTTCCACGTGCCAGTCCACCAGTTTACCGAGAGCGTCCCATTCCACCGCCCCGTCCTTGAACGGCGTGATGATCGCAACCGTGACACCGGCAAACAATTCCCCTCGCGTTTTCATGTCAGCCTCAGCGAAAGACGGAAGATCGTCAAGAAAAACTTACGGAAGCGGCGATGGGCTACAAGATCGTTCTGATCATAAAAAAAGGGACTGCCACCTTTTTTATCGAGGCATTTTCTTCAGAGCGACGAGTCTGGTGTCCGCTGTGAGCGAACTTCATTCCCGTTGAATGGTCCAAGCGATGAAAAATCGATCAATAAAAAATGTGGCAGTCCCCTTTTCAGGCGGCTCGTCGGAGAGTGCGGGATTCCTCGATGATCGCCAGCAATCCCCGATAATGATGTTCGAACGTCCACTTCCTGGCACAGTCGCGGGCGCTGGCGGCAGCGCGGACATCCGGCCGAGTGAAATGCGTGATCGCGCTGGCCAGTTCGCGGGCGTTGTGCGGATCCGAAACGACCACTCCGTTGCTGGCATCGAGCAATTCAGCAGCGCCATTGAATCGCGTGGTCACCACCGGCAGCCCGCAGGCGAGCGCTTCGAGGGCGACGAGCGAACATGGGTCGTAAAACGTCGGGTGAACCAGAAAGTCCGCAGCGAAGTAGGCCTCTTTCGGGTCCTTGCGGAAGCCCAGAAAATTCACGCGATCTGCCACGCCCAACTGATGGGACAGCGTTGCATAGGGTTTCGTTTTCGGCGAGCCGATCACAATCAGCCGGAAATCGCGATCGCGGGGAACATGCGGCAGCGCCCGGATAAGCGGGGCCAGACCCTTGAGGCGGTAGTTCGTCGCGATGAACAACCCTACGGATGTTTCGGGCTTCACGCCCCAGCGATCGCGTTCCTCGCAGCGCAGGCGCAGACGATTCTCCGTCACAAATCGGAGCGGATCGATGGCGCTGCGCAGCACGCGAACGGTGCCAGGTACCACGCCGTAAAACTGCTCGAATTGCGAGCGGACCATGTTGCTGTTTACGAGTATGATCGGCCGATCGGTTCCGAAGTACTGCCGCCGCTCGAGTAAGGAATAGGACCAGTTTGTGGGGTCGAGGCGTTTGCCAATGCGCGCGAGCGTTCGTTTCCAGCGGCTATCGTGCTTTATTCCGTTGTGATACTGAGTCGCCGCATGCAACCCGCCTTGCGGGTACAGGATGTCCTGCCCGTAGGTTTTGTCGAAGCCGATACTCAGATCGGGTTTGAGCACGCGCAGCGCGGCGGCGCAGGTGGCACTGAACTTCCAGGGGCGCAGGAATCGCGGACCGGTCGGGGCGGCGATGCGGTAGAAGTTCGTCGAGGAGGGCAGGACGGATGCGTCCCACGTGTTCGCAAGCAGCGAGACGGTATGCCCATCGCGTGCGAAGCGCCGTGCGAGATCGCTGATGTAGGTTTCGCATCCGCCGCGGGCCGGGATGACACTGGGGTGACAAAGAGCGATATTCATGGATTTCCCTTCCGACTGTTGGCGGTCTTGATCCTTCGCGACTGCCTGCGGTTGTGCCGTTCGTAGAGTTTCCATTTCCTGCGCACGCCCCAGCGGATCCAGGCGGGCGGTAAGGCCAGTCCATTCCAATCCGCTTCGCGATAGAGCTTCCAGAAGCGCACCCGATCGCGGGCGGTGATTCCAGGGACGTCATGCGTGGAGAAGAGTAACTGTGCGAGGTCTTTGATCTGGAACCAGGCATGGGTCCAGGTATGCCGGGAGAGGCGGTGGAAATCAATCATGTAGACGGATTGCTGGAAGGTTTCGGGCACGGACAGGCACAAGCTTTTCTTCAGGTAGAAATGGCAGAGGTAGAGGTCTTTGTGGAATGTGGAACGTTTGTGCAGTTCCCGGGTCAGACGTGCGAGTTCGTGAATCAAAGCCCGTTTCCAGCGAGCAAAGTCCGCAGGTGAAAGCGTGCGATAAGCCAGCGGAATCGCCTCATGGAGCGGCAGCATGCCCACCAGATCTTCGACAGCGAGGAAGCTCTGCATTCGGCCGTGTGGTCCGCGGATTTCGCCGGCGGCGATCGGACGCGCGACCGGAATACCGTGACTCTCGGCCCAGCGCAGATGTTCCCATTCGCTGAGGCCGGGCGAATAGGCCTTGTGCGGGCGAAGGGCGGCCAGAAGTCCCATCCATCGAGGGAGAACCCAGTGCCTTTTCAGATACATGTTGAGCGTCTGGCCCTGTTCGTTGGTTACGCTCCAGTAACTGATGGTGCGACCTTGTTTGGTGTGGAGAGTAGTGGCGGAGTCTTCCTGCAGGACGCGTTCCGCCCAGTCCGCTCCGGCCCATTTTTCAAAGTCGGGGATCGCCTCCAGTCGACGGCTTCCGCGCAGCCATCGGCCAAAGGCCGAATTCGGCCAGGGTGGATTCAGTTCTCTTCCGACTGTGCCACTCATGCGGATCCCATTCGCTTTGTCACGGTTCGTGCCATTATCCGGTCGCCATAACCCCGCAGAAATTCGCTTCTAAGATCCCGATTGAGTGCATCATGCTGGCGAAGAATCTGAATGATTTCATCAACGCGATCAGACGATCTCAGGTCGCGATTCAGCGAACCCTGATGAGTCGGATCGACGACGATCTGGAATTGACTGCGGTTCGGTCGAACGCGTAACGAATCCGACGAGTTTCCCATGCGGCACCCCGCATCGTGGATTCGCCTCAGGATTTGACCGAACTGAAAGGCCGCAGAATCAATAGCGGTTGCGTTCTGATTCTGACCGCTTCTGAACCAGTCATTCAGTGTGGGGAGATGTTCCAGCGATTCGACGTATAGGAACGACCGGGCCTGTGAGACGGAGGACAATTCCTGACCGAACGCGAAAAGTTGCGGGACTTCGACGCCGGCGTTTTGCAGGTGGAAAAGTATGCGTGCCATTCGTGCGGCAGGTGAGCGCCAGGGCCGGCAGCGAAGTGTGGCCACGATGCGGCCGAGAGGATCGAAGCTGTGATAGCGGATGAGCGTGCCCGTAGTTCGCTTTCCGAGCGCGTGCGTGAGTCGCTCGACCGCAGGCCTATCTTGAACATCGTTACAGTAGAACGGTGAGGAACGTACGGGTGTCGGCCATTCGGGAACCAGACGCGGAATGACGCAGACGGTCTCGTCCGCCAGCCAGACCAATCGTTGATCGTGGGATTGAGTAGATGTCTGACGCTGGGTGCGGATGGAGGAGCGATGGAGGAACTTCACGGTGCGGGCCAGAATCGCTCGGATCAGTGGAGCAATTTTGTTTGGAGTTGGCTTTTGATTCTTGAAGTAAGCCCGCGCAGCCCGGAAGCGTTCGCGCGGTGTCGCCAGGTGATCCGCGAGGGAGGCGTTTAGATGCGCAAGCGCCGCTAGGCCCGCAAGGGCACTGTGGCTGGAATTCGATCGCGACGATTGCCAATCGAGAATCGTGGGTATTGGAGACCCGACGGGGAAATGAATGTGCTTGGCCGCGAGATCAGGCGTTTCAAAGCCGGCATCATGCAATCGCGCAAGCGTCGCTCCCAGTTGCTCGGCGAGTTTGCGACGTTGAGCATGGAAGACGGATTCATCGGCGAGCAGTTCCCGCAATTCTCGGTGGTTACTCAATTCATCGAGAAGGAGAAACGCTCGGCCGGAACCATCTTCGCCGTAGGCGATCCAGTGCGGTGCCGAGAACCCGGCCGTTTCGAGGCGGTCGAGCACTATGGCTTCGCGTTCGGATCGGGAAACAAAGCCGAAGCCTGCCAGTGCGTTCTTCAGGCGGACGCGCAGGCCAACCGAATGTTCGCGCTTCAGGTACAGCGTCCGTGTGAGGTGACCTGAACGAATTTCGACTCGTCGAACATGGCGATCGGGATGCCCCGCCACGATTGTACCCGGCAGATCGATGAGATCGGCGGCGGTGCGCAAGCCGCACTTTGCCAGCCAGCTTCGATAACGGGGATGGATCGTCAGTTTGCCCTGATTGCTTGTGGGTGGAATCGAAACGATGTCAGGCTCGCGCAACCGCCATTCGACGTCGTTCTGGACTGGCGGCATCAAGTTAACCAACATGACGAACCTCCCGGATCGCGAACCGGTCGAGCCACTCGCGTGTGGCTTCAGCGACTTCGGTCGCGGTCAAATCCTTCATGCATTGATGATGACCCTGCGGGCAGACACGCTGCTGGCACGGTCCGCAGGGGACCTTCTTCTGAAGGTGCAGCGCCTGGGCGAAGTAGGTTTCCGTCCAGCCGATGTGCGTGGGGCCGAAAAGAGTCACGACCGGGATCTCGAAAGCGGCTGCGAAGTGGCGCGGTCCGCTGTCTGTGGTCACCAAGCCGTTCAACCTGCGGACAACGGATTTGGTGAGGCCGATCGAGAGTTCCTGATCCGCGAGCGAGAAGACATTTTTCGCACCGCTGCGCTCCACGATCCGGTGAGCCTCCTCCTTTTCAGCGGGCCCGCAGAGCACCACAACGGCGGTGGATCGCTGAGCTGCGAGCGTCCGCGCGAGTTCGGCAAAGTGCTCAGTCGGCCAGTGTTTGGAGGAACCGAACGCACCGCCGGGATTCAGCCCGACGACGTTGGCGAATCGATTCAGCCCGTGAGTCATCCAGAATTGCTCGGCCTGGGCATCGTCGGCGGGTGTTGTGAACAGTTGCATGCGATGCCCGGGATTCGGCACCCCCAACCGCATCGCGATGCGGTTGTAGTCGTCGATCATCGGCAAAGGTTTGGGCGTTCCGTCGCGTCCGCGTGCGGGGTAAAGCCGGTGCGTGAGCAAAACATCGCGAAAGTACCGTGCGAAGCCGACGATGGTGGGTGCGCCGGCGAGTCGCGCGAGCAAAGCAGTACGGAACGAATTGGGAAACAGAACGGCGGCGTCCAGTCGTTCGTCGTGGAGTCGATTGAGGACGAAGCCGAAGCGTCGATGGGCTGGTCCGTGTTTGTCGAACAGAACGAAATCGTCGAACCACGGCGCGCCCGCAACAACATCCGCGACATACGGCCGCGCCACCGCAATGAGCTTGGCCTGTGGATAGTGCTCACGAATGCCGCGGATCGCCGGCGTGGCCATCACCACATCGCCAATCCAATTGGGCAGAAACAACGCGATCCTTCGCATGATGTCACTCACAGGAATCCATTTCAACCGGCGCGGGTACGCGATCCTCCAGCAACCGCAACAGCTCGCGTTCGCCTGCGATCACGTGAAATCCAATCCGGACCGCCCAGAGCATTCGACCGGAAAGATCCGCGATCCGCAGTTTCACGAAGTCTTTTTGCGTCGTGAGAATCAATGTCTCGGCGGGGAACGTGTTCGCCCAGCGCTCCAGATCGCTCACATCCTCACGCGAGTAAGCATGGTGATCTGGGAACGTTCGGAAATCCTGAACCGTCGCGCCGAGCTGGACAAGCGTCGTTCGAAACGCCTCCGGATTCCCGAGGCCGCAGAACGCCGCGCAACTCTTCCCCGCCAGCGCATTCAGCGGTGCCGTCTCGTTCAGCCCGATCAACTCCACCGGTGCATGAATCGCCCGGCTCACGCTGGCGTTCGGGAAGCGCTTGCGCAGTCCTTGCTCTTGCTCGTCAATCTCCTTCGCCTGATCCACACGAGTCAGAATCAGCGCATCCGCACGGCGCAGCCCGCTGATCGGTTCGCGCAGCAGACCACGGGGGAAGATCGCCTCCTCCGCCAGCGGGCGTGTCGCATCCAGCAACACAATGTCAAGCGTTCGCTTCAAGCGCCGATGCTGGAAGCCGTCGTCAAGGATCAGCGCTTCCGCATCGAGCTCCTCAACCGCGAGCGTGGCGAGGTTCACGCGATCGGCTCCTTGCAGATGCGGCACATCAGGCAAGTTCTCCTCTAATACCATGGCTTCATCGTTCTGATGGTGTTCGGTTCCGTATCCGCGGCTCAGAATCACGGGGCGGATCCCGCGATCACGCAAGCGCATCGCAATCCACTCCACGCACGGCGTCTTGCCCGTCCCGCCCAGCGTCAGGTTGCCGACGCTGATCACCGGAACCGCCGCCGGCGAACTCTTCATCCAGCCCCTATCGTACGCCCAGTTCCGCAGGCGCATCGCCAGCCCGTACGGCCAACTGACCACGCGGAACGCCGCACGCACGAGCGCCGAACCGATCCCGCGGCGCTCGTTGCGAATGATGGCATGAAACGTCTCCGCACGCATAGACGCGGAGCCTAACACGGCTCGAAATGCGGAGTCAATTGCGAAACACACCGTGGCTCCGCCCGCAGCCCGATGCTCGGATGTCTTTCCACCGACACTGCCACACCCTACCGTGGAAAGACGCCCAAATTTCGGAAGCGCCTATGCGCCGTAAGCACTTACGTCAATTCTCGCCTGTCCCAGCGAGTCTCAACCGAGAGCCGCAAGATGCCATCCGGGTTCCGCACTGCAGGCAATCACTCATCCACAGCATGAAATTTCCCGCCACGCCTCATCCCGACCGACACGATCCGCAAACTCTGTCCATAACACCCAATTTCATCGCCAAAATGACGGAAAACCCTGCGCTGAATGATGGAAATGACGGAGAATTCTGAAAAACGCAATTCACGTGACAAATTAGAAATCTAAGCTCAACAGCCGAATCAACTTCGGCACAGATCGATCCGGTTCAACAGCTTCATTGGGAATCGCTCATGGGTACGGCCACGCGCCTCCGCCTGCCAAAATCTCCCTTCTTCGATGCGGTTCGAAAAAGCGGTCTCCTTCATCCGGACGATCTCGTCGCATTCATTACACAAAACGAAATCGACGACGCCACCTTTCACGATCCGATCAAGCTGGCCTCGATGCTCGTCCGCAAAAAATATCTCACGAAATTTCAGGTCCTGCATCTCCTCAAAGGGAAAACGCAAGGCTTCATTCTCGACCATTACAGGATTCAATCCGGCATCCGTCAGGATCGCGTGGGCATCGTGTTTCTTGCGATCGATCGATCAACGAACCGGAACGTTTCACTCAAAGTCCTGCCCACCGATCGAACGTCCGACCCCACCATCATGAATGCGTTCATGAAGGAAGTCCGGACCGCCGCCAAAGTCGATCATCCGAACGTCGCCCGCATTCTGGATCTGGGATTCGCGAGCGGTTCGCATTATGTCGTTACGGAATTGGTCGAAGCGCCGACGCTGGACAAGATTCAAGCCGAAAACGGGCCGTTTTCACCCGATCGTGCCGCCCAGATCGTCGCGCAGGTGGCGCTCGCGCTTCGCCATGCCCACCAACTGAATCTCTTCCATCGTGACATCAAGCCGAACAACATCGCGCTCCTGCCGGACGGCCGCGTGAAGTTGCTGGACCTCGGCCTGACCCACCTTCTGGAAAACCCGTGGAAACATGTGACCAAACGGATCAAAACCTCAGAGTTCGCTGAGGAAATCGATCACGTTGCACCCGAGCAGGCCTGGGGGAATGAACCCGACGGCCGCAGCGATATCTACAGCTTGGGTTCCACGTTTTATGTGCTTCTGACGGGCCAATCCCCCTTCCCCGGTCTCGCGACTGAGAAAATGGCCGAGCGGCAGGTGAAGGATATCCCCAATCCGTGTGCCATCAATCGCGAAATCCCCTCACAGCTCGGCGCCATCGTAAGCCGGATGGGGGCACGCGAACCGGATCGTCGCCATCAATCCGTGAACGAACTGCTCCTCGCACTACAACCGTGGCTCCCTATTGCCGATTGGGTGACATTCTCTGCCACTCTGCCCGCCGACAAACCGGCCACTCCGCCTCAACGCCTCACCGATCTCAAACCGGCGGCAAAACCCAAACGGTCGTTTTTCCAGCGACTGTTCGGAACGAAGTCGTAGGAGCCGCGACCGCAAGGGAGCGGAGTACACATCGACGACGTGCTCCGCTCCTCTGCCCCTCCGGGGCAGTTCCAAAAGTTTGGTCGGGTCTCGCTTCCACGGGTTCCGCTCGCTTCGCTCGCCCACCCGTGGCTACAGTCCAGTGCCCCATCCGGGGCACAAAGGAAGATCGGTTGGCTGTCAGTTCGAACGCGCGGCTCCTTTTGCTCACTGATCGTCGTGTGCGGTCACGCTATCACATTCGTTGTTGCTTTGACTGTGAATAACGGCGAGAATGGGAAACGAATGAGCGAACGGCCAGTAGACCCGATCTCGCAGATTCGAATCTCTATCGACGGCTGAGGTCACCTGTGTCGGAACAAGTGGCGAAACCGACTACACCTAAACGACGCCGCTGGTGGCCTCGCCCACTCTTTGGTGTAACCTGCTTTGGATTATTGTTTCCTCTGTTGGAATTGGGCGATTGGGCGATTGGCGACTCGCCCGCCCCGACGGTCGCACTCTTGACCAGCAAAACTCTGAAAGGTGTGATGATAGGACTGTTTTATGGGTTCATCGGCAACTTGGTGGTCGCCTGTTGTGATCCGGAAACAAACACAGTCCCAAACTCCGGACCAAGCACTGCAGCAGATCGGCAGGAATAGTGGTTATTCTGGGTTCATTGCTCTATACGACATACCAGCAAATGAGCTGATTGATCGGCGGCGGAGGGCAATAGGTGTGAATGTGGTCGCTACTCGGTTGCTCGGCGGATTGATTCGCCATCCCGATACGATCGTGGGTGCCGTCACCGTGCTCATCTCATCACGGTTCTCCTCGTCTGCCGATAGAGTCGTGTTCGCCGCCTTATCAGACCTCCACGCAAGAGGGCGGCCGATCGATTTGGTCGAATTGTTCAACGCCCTCCGCGCAAGCGGCCAACTGGAAGCTGCCGGAGGTACCGCAAGGCTCGCCGAATTGTGGGACCGGGCGTGCAAGCAGGGCGAGGTACCAGCGTTGACGCAATATCTGGCCGCCGGGTGAGCCACAGATCCCGTACCGCAACGCATGAATGGCTATGTTTCTGCTTATGGGGCGAATTGTTCCCGAACTGGTGAGTTGATCGTTCACAACTGCCCGACGGTGCCGCGCTTGCAGACGCCGCGAGCGAGCCCGGTGAACGGAAGCCCGACGGATCCATTTTGAAGGGATCGCCCAAAAACATCAGAAACGAGCACAATCCCAATGAATACGGTATGCAGGACTAAGTGCCAAACCGATCGCTCGCCCATAATGAGACACTTCTGAGGCGGAGAGTTACTTGGTAGCAAATGTGCGAATGTGGCATTTGACAGTTATTGCCGCAGCTGTTGCTTTCGGTTTGTGGATCCTGCTGCCAACTTCTCCACCACCACCCGATTTTTCCGGACGAGGATTCACCTCGTTGAAAGTCGAACTGCATGGAATCGGGAAATCAGGTCACAAGCTTACGGCGGATTCCGATGATCCGGCCGTTGTAGTAGGTCTCATCGAAGTGTTGCGATCTGTTCAGGCGACTATGATGTGCCGTTGTGCCGCCCTCGGCAGCATGGAGTTCCGTCGTCCAGATGGTACCACTGAGCATGTGCTGATCATGCCAGCTCACGACATCGATTCGGTGGAATTCCGGGTCATGGGGCGTGGACGGTATCGTGTCAATCGGGAGTGGTTTCTTCGAACTGTCGCACCGCTTGGCATAACGGCAGAGAGATGGTACAAGTTTCCAGACACCGAAAACGATTGAAAAATCGTAGGGTGGTGCCGAGTCTTCGAGGCCCACCGTTCGTGTCAAATGACCATGCGGTGGGCCTCGCAAAGCCTCGGCACCACCCTACACATGCGTACCCTTACCGTCCCGACGGAGTCATCCACTTTTCTGCCGACTCCGAAGGTCGCCAAGCGGCCAGCGTATCCAGTAATTCCGGGATCGTGTCGCGCACAATTACCAGATCGCGATGCTTGCGCTTCAGAAAGCCCGCCTCCACAATCTGATCAAGCCATGCCAATAGCGGTGTGAAGAATCCCGACACATTGAGTATGCCAACGGGCTTCGCATGAATTCCCAGTTGGCCCCAAGTCAAGATTTCGAAGAGTTCGTCCATCGTGCCGAATCCGCCCGGCATCGCGATGAACCCTTCCGCTCGATCCGCCATGATCGCCTTGCGCGTGTGCATCGTGTTCACCACGATCAGCTCGCTTGCGTTCTCAAAAGCGATTTCCTTCTTCGCCAGACTCTCCGGGATCACGCCCACCACAGCCCCGCCCGCCGCAACCGTTGCCGTGGCCACTTCGCCCATCAGTCCGATCCGGCCTCCGCCATAGACCAGCGTGATTGACCGCCGTGCGAGTTCCGTCCCCAGATCGCGTGCCACGGCGGCATACTGAGGTGATTGCCCTGATGCGGACCCGCAAAACACCGCCACGCTGTTCATCGCTCATTCCTTTCGAACCGCACTCGACATCACGACTTCCGAAACGCTAATCTACGGAACTTGCACGGAGGCACTGGTGGCGACACGCTGGAAACATCTGACATCCGCCGGCTCGAACTGGTTCGCCTTCGCGGCCACGCTGGCGGTCAGCTTCGTGCTGACTCCGTATCTGATCTCGCACCTCGGCAAACCGCGGTACGACGTCTGGTGCGTGGTCGAAGCGATTCTCGCATATTTCACGTTACTGGACATGGGATTGGCGGCGTGTCTGGTCCGCTTCGTCGCCCGTCACCACGCCACCGCCGCGCACGAATCACTGAACCGCATGGTCTCGTCCTGTCTTGCACTTTATTGCGGGGCGGGGATGCTGGCGTTCCTTCTGGGTTTGCCGGTGATCTTTGCCTTCGCACCGGAACTCGGCGAACGGATCACGGACTCGAACGACGTCTTCTGGTTTATGCTGCTGATGCTCGCGAACCTGGCCCTGACCTTACCCTTGAGCGTATTTCCGTCCGTTCTGGATGGCCTGGATCGGTATGCGGAGAAGAGTGCGGTGCGAATCGTGTTCCTCGCCGTGCGAACGACGGGAATCGTGTGGGCGGTGAATCACCTGCCGGGTCTGCTGCCGCTGGCGGTGGTTTACACCATCGCGAATGTGGCGGAGCATCTGACGCTGGGACTGCTGGTGATTCGCCGGTTGCCGCTGTTGCGGATCGGAACGGTCTGGGTGGATCGCGCGACCGTTCGCGAGGTGCGGGTTTCGAGTGTCGATGCATTCCTTGCCATGCTGGCGGGGCGAATCAGCGTGCAGACGGGTGCGATCCTTGTCGGGTTGTTTTTGCCTGTCGGTGCGGTGACATTCTTCGTGACCGCTTCGCGACTGGTGGAATATGCGAAAACGCTCCTGCGAACCATTACGGCGACGTTGACGCCCGGCGTGAGCGCAATGGAGGCCCGCGGCGATCATGCCGGGATCGCACGACTCATGACGACGGCCACGCGGTGGGTGCTGACGATCGTTTTCCCCGTGAATGTCGGACTGTGGCTGTTCGGACGACCGTTCCTGCAGCGCTGGGTCGGGCCGGAGTTCGTTGAAGGAAGTTTCCCCGCCGTCGCCATCATGGCCGCAACGCTGAGTCTGAGTGTCGCCCAGTCGGTCGCGGCCCGCATTCTTTACGGACTCGGCAAGCTTCGCCTCTTCGCCCGCCTCGCGCTGGCGGAAGCGGTTTTGAACTTGAGTCTGATCCTGCTGCTGATTCCGCACGGCGTACCCGGAGTCGCGCTGGCGATCACGATCCCCAACATGCTCTTCTGCGTCACCGTGATCGGCTTCACGATGCACCTGTTGAAGGTGAATCGGCGGGACTATCTGATGGCGTGGATCAAGCCGCTGTTTGCATTGAGTGTGCCGGTGACGATTTGGCTGGCGATGGGAGAAGCGGAGGCGAGCTGGCCGAGCATCGTGCGCCACATCATGGCGGGCCTGATCCCGTATGGTCTTATTGTGTTGCTGATGGAAACCGTACGAATCCCGCGACTCACGACTCGGTCATCCAATCGTGAAGCAACTCCGCAAGTTGCTCGGGTGATCGGTCACGAATCAAAAACACCTTGTTACGATTCGTCGCCCCGGTAAGCAGTTCGATTTGCGATCGCTTCAATTCCAGCCGCTCTTTCAGAACTTCGATGAGCGCCGCATTCGCGCGACCGTCCTCCGGTGGCGCGGTGACCGCGACTTTGAGCGCACCCGCCTGCTCGCCGAGAATGGCGTTGCGCTTCGCGCCCGGTTGCGCACGAACCGGCAGCGTCGCGCCCTCCGCATGCGGTGCGATCGCGATCACGAGAGCTCCTCGAACAGCGTGCTGCCGATGCGAACCATCGTCGAGCCTTCTTCGATCGCGATTTCGAAATCGTTGCTCATCCCCATCGAGAGATGCGGCAGCGCCGCCCCAGTGCGCACGCGCAACGCGTCACGCAACTCCCGCAGCTCAGCGAACGCCGGCCGGCACCGATTCGGATCCTCATGATACGCCGCCATCGTCATTAATCCCTGAAGCTGAACTCCAGACAGTGACAACGCCGTGTCAGCGACCGCATTCAGTGTCTCAGGGGACAATCCGCCTTTGTTTTCTTCGCGCGAACAGTTGACTTCCAGAAGTAACGGAACCGGGTGATTTCGCTTCGATCCAAACTCGTGCAGCGCCGTGAGCAGGCGCTCCGAGTCCACGGAATGAACCAGCGAAACCAGGGGAATCGTTTTGTCGATCTTGTTGCGCTGCAGGTGGCCGATCATGTGCCAGCGGGCGTGGGGTAGGGCGGCCTGTTTCTTCCAGAGTTCCTGCGGGCGGCTTTCGCCGAAATCGCGCTGCCCCATCTCGTACACGATCTGCGCAACCTCCACCGAAACGGTTTTGGTCACCGCCACGAGCGTGACATCTTCGCGCCGCCGCCCGGCCCGCGCTGCCGCCGCCGTGATGCGCTCGTTCACACTCGCCAATCGCTCTTTCAGGATCTCACTGATGGTCTTCACCTTTGATATTTGGAATTTGATTTTTGAAATTTGATTTTTGCATGTTACCCAGGTGGCCAGCCCATCGCCCGACCGCCCATCAGATGCATGTGCAGATGCGGAACGGTCTGCCCCGCCTGCTCTTCGCAGTTGATCACCAGCCGGTAACCCGCCGCCAGCCCCAGCTCATTTGCAAGCTTCACCGCCACCAGGTGCAGATGCCCCATCACGGCAGCATCCTCGCTGGCGAGATCCGCATGCGTACGAATGACCTTCTTCGGAATGATCAGCACATGCACCGGCGCCTGGGCGTTGATATCGTGGAACGCCAGACAGCGATCATCCTCGTGAATGATCTTCGCGGGGATTTCCCGATTGATGATTTTCAGAAAAATGTTGTTCGCCATCATCGCCATCGCTATCTCCTCACTGAGTCTGGAAATTATAGGAGTTCGCCCGCCATGCCCTGGGTGATCGGGATTGACGAAGCGGGTTACGGCCCCAATCTAGGACCGCTGGTTCAGGCCGCGGTCGGCCTGCGCCTGCCCGACGACGACCTCGCCGGCTGGACCGTCCTGCGTGATCTGGTCCGCCGTGCACACGAACCGGACGATGATCGCCTTCTCATTGATGACTCCAAGAAAGTCTATGCGGGAGCGAAGGGATTCGAGAAACTGGAGCAGGGCGTGCGAATGGGGCTTGGCCTCGGCGAGTTTCTGCCGGAGCACGATTGGGCATCCTGGCTGGCGAACGCTCAATCGGAACACTCACGGCTCAATGAGTACGAGCCGAAGGTTCAGGCTCGTCTGGTTCCGGCAGCGGATTTCAATGGCATTCTTGACGAATCGAATTCGAAGGCGGTGGTTCTGGCCCGCGGTCTGATCGCTTTGATTCAGGGGATGTGCGAGCGGGTGCCGGAGGCGCAGGCGGTGAGCTTCATCTGCGATAAGCAGGGCGGGCGGAACTTCTACGCCCCGTTTCTGCAGACAGCGTTTCCGCACGGGTGGGTCGTGGCGGAGCGCGAGTCCGCCACCGAGAGCCGCTACCGGATTCTGAATCTCGCTCGCGAAGTCACGGTGCTCTTTCGTCCGAAGGCGGATGGCGATTCGGTGTGCGTCGCACTGGCATCGATGGTGTGCAAATTCCTCCGCGAAGTCAGCATGAAGCAATTCAACGCCTTCTGGCAATCGCACGTTCCCGATCTGCAACCCACCGCCGGATACCCTGTTGATGCGAAGCGATTCTATGCGGAGATTCAACCGGCGATGAAGAAGCTCGGCATCGCACCGGACAGCGTGTGGCGGAGGAAGTGAGTTGGTGTTACCGCTTCATGAATTCTTTGATATTCGGGAATTTGATCGGCGGACTCCGCCAACTGCTGCGCATGCTCGTGGCGGAATCCTAGACAAATCTCATAGCAATATATTCTTCAGTTTGTATGATAAGTCGGACAAGATGGCTACTCTGCCCATTATCATGTGTTCAATTGCGATACGTTCTCTTTATTCGTTATAAGTCATCGTTCTCGATTTGTTTGACTCAAAGTCGAATTCTTTAATTCCGAACATTTTTGTGTTCAAGAATGGAAGCAGCAATGAATAAAAATCCTCTCGAATGACCGGGAATCCGGCATTGGTTATCGGTGTTTCCTGAAACTGAAATCGGCTTACAGGTAGTAAATCGGATTGAAGAGGCTTCTCTTCGTACCAACTCATAAAAAATTGATGGGTTGGTTCATATTTATCCAGTAGATCATAATGATTCGGTGCAATCAACTCATAATAATCGCCAATCGTGGCTGCTGCTTCGGAATTATTGTCAAAAAGATCAGGGATCGAAAGCTGATGTCCTTCATCGATGAGCCTGGCTACATTATCAGGGATTGAAGCCAATATTTCTTGCGTCGTCCAAGGCAATGAATAAACTTTGTGAAACTGCACTGGAGCGAAAACGATATTACTGAATGTGTCGAGGATTTTTCTTCGTACTTTCGAACTCACAATCAGGTTGCAACTTCGTATCGGGCAAAAGATCTCTGGCATGTCGTACGCGTTCACGATGATCTGCATTGGCGCAATCGTTTCCTCTTCAAGATCATGACTTGCAATGCCTTTTCGTCCCTCTGGCAATAGTGCTTCACCATGGAACATGACACGATGAAAGAAAGTGATTCCTTTGTGCCATGACTCGGGATTTGATCGCAATAAGTATAATTTGTTCCAATTCATAGTCATTTCCTGTAATCCAAGGATCTCATGGCAGCACACCGTTCACTTTGAGCAATGAGCTACCCTCCCCAATTTCTTGCACAATCCATTACATGACGAAAAGTGTTCAGTGGTACGGATATAGTTAATGAACTAGTTCAACGGAAACGATATCCAATCCCTTAAGAAGGATCATTGGATACACAGCATTTAACGACTTTGAAGAATAATTATAAAATACCGCGATCTCATCCGTATCGCTGAATGAAACCGCTGATAAATACAACTTCTTGGAATGCAAAGCATATTCTAAATTATCATGCAATTCCCACATGGGATCATTCATGCCCGTTTTATCATTGGCATCAACAATTGCAAAATCGCATCGATCTAAGAATCCTCTGAAATCACTATCCAACTGATGCCAGATTCTCTTTACGAAATTAGATGGGCCACTGCCTGGTCCGTATAGTCTAAAATTATCATTTGAAAAAATTCTAAATTGCTGCCAGAAGCATATTGATTCATTTATTACATTTATAATTATCAATTGCCCCATGTCTAGATCGTCAACAAGAATGCAATCCTCGTTGCAATTAGTATATATTTGGTTAATTTTTTCGTAATTAATAATAGTTTTCATATTGCATATTGTTGAATTCACCGTCTGCGCTTCTTGCCGCCGTTCTTTGGGATCGGGCGCTTCGGTTTGGGCTTCGGTGCGATGGGCGCTCGGCGCTCGGGCGGCGGGCTGTCGCCGGCCAAGCGGAAGTCCAGCATCCGCCGCTGAAGATCCACCCGCGACACCACCACGCTCACGCGATCGCCCAGCCGGAATCGCTTCTTCCTGCGGCCGCCCTCCAGCGAATGCGAGCTCTCATCAAAGTGATAAAAGTCATCGGTGAGACTCGAAATGTGAATCAATCCCTCCGCCGGGAAGCGCTCCGCCTGCGCGAAGAAACCATAATCCGCCACGCCCGTGATCACCGCATCGAGTTGCTCGCCCAGCCGAGTGCTCAGGTACTGCAGCAGTTTCAGCTTCACCAACTCGCGCTCCGCCGTCTCGGCCCGCCGTTCCAGTCGCGAACAGTGATCGCCCAGAATCTTCATCTCCGTTTCGTCCGCCGTCACTTTCTTGTGGCGGATCCAGCGATCCAGCAGGCGATGTACGACGAGATCGGGATAGCGGCGGATCGGCGAGGTGAAATGGCAATAATGCTGGCTGGCCAGTGCATAATGCTCGTCCTGGATCGGCGAATAGGTCGCCTGTTTCAGGCTCCGCAGCAGTGCGTAGTGGATGGCAGCGCGTTCCGGCTTTTCGGCCGTGATCCGCAGGATACGCTGGAGTTCGAAGCGGTCCTCCGCATGCTTCATCGGGTAGCCGAGGATCCGGGCGAACTCCGCAAACGCCTCGAGCTTCTCCGTCTTCGGTGCCGGGTGAACACGTCGAAGAAAAGGGACTTTGAGATGATCCAGGTGCTCCGCCACCGCCTCATTCGCCGCGAGCATGAACTCCTCGATGATCTGATGGCTCTCGTCGTTCACGGCGAAATGGGCGCCGTTCACGCGCCCGTCGTTGTCGTATTCCAGCACCGCTTCCGGCATTGAAAGCTCGAGCGAGCCGCGTTTGAAGCGCTTCTTACGCAGCAGCGCCGCCAGCTCCCGCATCCGCTTGAGCATCGCGAGAATATCAGGTGACAGTGCGTTGTCAGCTTTCGCTTCGCCATCGAAGGAATTGAGAATGCCCTGCACTTCCTCATAATGGAACCGCTTTCGCGGGCGGATCACGCCGTTGAAGAATTCCACGTGCCCCTTCTGCAATCCCGGCGTGAACTCCATCCGCACGCTCTTCACATAGCGAGTCTTCCCTTCCTGCAGACTCGCGAGGCCGTTCGAGATCACCTCCGGAAACATCGGAATCACCTGCCGCGGCAGGTAAATGCTCGTCGCGCGTTTCTTCGCCTCCGCATCGAGCGGTCCGCCGGGCGGAGCGAAATGCGCAACGTCCGCGATATGAACCGTCAGAATCCAGTGCTTGGTTTTCGGGTCCACTTCCACGCTCACGGCATCGTCGAAATCGCGGGCGTCGATCGGGTCGATCGTGACGACCAGTTCGTTGGTGAAGTCGGTGCGGCCGTGGAAATCGTCTTCGCTGAACTTGTCCGCCTGCGAACGCGCTTCGTCGAGCGCTTCCTTCGGAAACGCCTCCGGCAGGCCGAACGCCTTGATGATGGTCAGCAGATCGACGCCCGGCTGATGGAGCGGGCCGAGGACTTCGAGGATCACGCCCTCGCCGCAATCGTCCGGCGTCGGAAACTTGAGCATGTCGATGACGACTTTATCCTGCGACTTCGCTCCCTTCGCACCCGGATCGCCGACCAGAATGCTGTGGCTGAACACGGTTCCATCGACGCGGACGAACGCCTGCCCCTCGCGTTCGAAGTAGGTTCCGACGAAGGTGCGTGTGGCGCGGGCGAGCACGCGGATGACTTCGCCGGCGGCATCGCGCGTTCCGCTGGCGCGGCGCGTGAGCTTCACCATGACTTCATCGCCAGTGCTGGCGTCGCGCTCGCGGCCTTCACGGATGAAAATGTCGGGGATGGGCTGACCATCCTGGGAATGCGGACGTACATAGCCATGCCCGCTCTTGGTCCGCCGGTAGATGCCGATGACGGAGCCGAATTGATCGGCGGGGCGCAGCTGGTTGTTTTTCCCCAGTTCGACGCGGCCGTCGGACAAAAGCGATTTGAGCGCCTTGCGAAACTCGGGATACTGGTTCTCGCTGACGGCGAGTTTTTTCGCGAGTTGTTTCGGTTTGAGCGGAACGTATCCTTTGCGGGATAATTCGGCGAGAATGGTGGCGATGGGATCCATAGAGCCAGTTTACCAACTCTGAGATTCAAGATCGGGGCAAATTCCTTTGAACGCGCGGCCAAGTTTATGATAAATTAAAAGTCTCACCCGATTCGCGTTGGCTTGGAAACGCGTCCCCCGTTTGAGGTTGGTATGTCTTCTCTCCCTCGGTTGTGGGTGCTGGTGCTCTTGGCCGCGCTCACGAATTCCGCATCCGCACAGCCGAACGCCGAACCGGCCGAAGGTCCGGTGAGCTACTTTAAGGAAGTGCGTCCGATTTTTCTGACGAACTGCCAGGGGTGCCACCAGCCCGCCAAGGCGCAGGGCGGATACATCATGACGGAATTCGCACAACTCCTGAAGCCGGGCGAAACCGGTAAACCGGGGATCGTGCCCGGCAAACCGGAGCAGAGCTATCTGCTCGACGAGATCCGTGTGAAGGACGGCAAACATGAGATGCCGAAGAATCGCGACGCTCTCAATTCGAAACAGTTCGCGCTGATCGAGCGCTGGATCAAGGAAGGGGCGAAGGACGATACCCCCGCCTCCGCACGCGAAACCGTCACCGTCGATGAAGAACATCCGCACCAGTACCTCGCTCCGCCCGTCGTCACCACGCTGGCGTTCTCGCCCGATGGGCAGATCCTCGCAGTCAACGGCTATCACGAGGTCCTTTTGCACTCTGCCGACGGCAGCAAACTGCTGGCCCGGCTGATTGGTGTTTCCGAGCAGGTTCGCTCGATCGCGTTCTCGCCGGATGGCAAATGGCTGGCGGTTGCGGGTGGTTCTCCCGGCCGCTTCGGCGAAGTGCAAATCTGGGATGTCGATCGCCGCAAGTTGAAGAGTTCGACACCGGTAACGTTCGATACGCTCTCGGGCGTGAGCTGGTCTCCGGACGGCAAGCTGATTGCGTTCGGCTGCACCGACAACACCGTTCGCGCGATCGATGCCGACACCGGCAAGCAAGTGCTGCAGATGGGGACGCATTCGGACTGGGTGCTTACGACCGAGTTCAGTCAGGATGGGATTCACCTCGTCTCGGGTGGCCGGGATATGACGGTGAAACTGACGGATGTCGCGACGCAGCGCTTCATCGACAACGTGACGAGCATCACGCCGGGCGCACTCAAAGGCGGAGTGATGACGATCGACCGCCGGCCGATGAAGGAAAAGAAGATGCAAAAGGTGCCAGCGGATACGCCCGGCGCCAAGCCGAATGTGTACGACGAGATTCTCTCAGCCGGTTCGGACGGTATTCCACGGCTTTACAAGATGCATCGTGAGAAGAAGCGCGAGATCGGCGATGATTCGAACAAGGTCGCTCAGTTTCCGGCGATGCCAGGGCGGGTCTCGTGTGCGAAGTTCAACCCGGATGGCACGCAGTTCGCCGCCGTCAGCAGCCTCGATGGCAGTGGCGAAGTCAGCGTGTACACGATCGAAGGCGCGAAGAAGCTGGTGTGCGAAAAGGTCACGGGTCCGGCCTATACCGTCGCGTGGAAGCCGGACGGCAGCGTGATCGCCTCTGCGGGATTCGATGGCACCATCTGGCTTCACGATTCGAAGACTGGCAAACTGATCAAGCAGTTTCTCGCCGTACCGCTGACCCAGAAAAAGGCAGCACGATAGTCCCTCCCGATCACCGATCGGCGCAGGCCAACCACAATCCTCACCAACAACGATAACTATGCGAACATTCCTTCTCCTTGTGCTTTTGATTCCGAATCTGATGGCGGCGGATGCGGAGCGCTTACCGCCGAACAGCGGCGTGAAGTCGCTTGCGGTTCAGCCGCCGCGGATCGAATTGACGAACCCGTCCGCCTACAGTCAGTTACTCATCACGGCGGAGCTGGACTCCGGCGCTGTGGTCGATGCCACGCGGATGGCGACGATCGAACTTCCCAAGTTCCTGACGAAGTCGCCAGCGGGACTGGTGCGTTCAACCAGCGATGGCCAGGGTGAACTCGTGATCACTTTGAACGGCAAGACGGTGAAGGTGCCCGTCGTCGCTCGCGGGACCAGCGTTCCACCGCCCGTCAGTTTTGTGGCCGATGTGCAGCCGGTGCTTTCCAAGCTGGGGTGCAACGCGGGGACCTGCCACGGTTCGGCACAGGGGAAGAACGGCTTCAAACTTTCGCTTCGCGGTTACGATCCGATCTTCGATCACCGTTCGCTGACGGATGATCTCGAGGGTCGGCGATTCAATCGCGCGGCGCCGGACAAATCGCTGATGCTGCTGAAGCCCGCCGGCGCGGTGCCGCATGCGGGTGGCGTGGTGTGGCAGCCGGGCGACCCGTACTACGAGCTGGTGAAGCGCTGGATCGCCGACGGCGTGAAGCTGGATCTGAACGCCAGCCGGGTGAAGAGCATCGAGGTGTTTCCGAAGAACCCGACGATTCAGTCGATCGGTTCGAAGCAGCAGTTCGCGGTGATTGCCACGTATACGGATGGGCAGACGCGTGACGTGAGTGCGGAGAGCTTCATCGAGAGCAGTAATCCGGAAGTGGCGACCGTGGATAAAGCGGGATTGCTGACCAGCGTGCGGCGTGGGGAAGCGACCATGCTCGTGCGCTATGAAGGTGCGTATGCCGCCTCGACCGTGGTCATCATGGGTGACCGCTCCGGGTACGAGTGGAAGCAGCAACCCATCCACAATTTCATTGATGAACTCGTTGACGCCAAGCTCCGGAAGATGAAAATCCAGGCCAGTGAGTTGTGCGATGATGCGGAGTTCATCCGCCGCGTGACGATCGACCTGACCGGTCTTCCGCCGTCATCGGGCGATGTGCGGAAGTTCCTGGCGGATGCGAAGCCGAGCCGCGTGAAGCGTGACGAGCTGGTGGATCAGTTGGTCGGCAGCGAGGCGTTCATTGAGCACTGGACGAACAAGTGGGCGGATCTGCTGCAGGTGAACCGGAAGTTCCTGGGCGATCAGGGCGCACGGGCGCTGCGGACCTGGATCCGCGATGAGGTGGCGAAGAACACGCCGTACGATCAGTTTGCTCATACGGTTCTGACCGCAAGCGGATCGAACATTTCGAATCCGCCGGCGGCATATTTCAAGATCCTGCGCGACGCCGATCTGGCCATGGAGAACACAACGCAGCTGTTCCTGGCGATTCGCTTCAACTGCAACAAGTGCCACGATCATCCGTTTGAGAAGTGGACACAAGATCAGTATTACGAACTGGCGGCGTACTTTGCGCAGGTCTCACGCAAGGAGGATCCGAAGTACAAGGGCCAGAAGATCGGCGGAACCGCGGTCGAAGGCGCGAAGCCGCTGGCGGAGATCATCGAGGATGCGAAGGCGGGCGAGATCAAGCACGAGCGGACGGGTCAGATCGCGCAGCCGGAATTCCCCTTTATTTATGCCGAACTGCCGGTCAGCAAAGAGTCGCGCCGCGAGCAGGTGGCGAAATGGATCACGTCGCCGAAGAATCCGTACTTCGCCAAGAGCTACGTCAACCGGATGTGGAGCTATCTGCTGGGAGTCGGGATTATCGAACCGATCGACGATATCCGGGCCGGCAATCCGCCGACAAACCCGGAATTGCTCGACCGACTGACCGAGGAATTCGTCAAGTCGAAGTTCGATGTCCGCTCGCTGGTGAAGACGATCTGCAAGTCGCGGACGTATCAGCTTTCGATCGCATCGAACCGCTGGAATAAGGACGACGAGCAGAATTTCTCGCATGCACTGGCTCGCCGGCTGCCTGCAGAAGTGCTTTACGATGCGATCTACAAGACGACCGGCAGCGTGACCCATCTTCCGGGCATGCCGGCAGGAGCGCGGGCCGCACAGCTTCTCGACAGCAACGTGGAACTGCCGGGCGGATTCCTCGATCTGCTGGGCAAGCCGGTGCGCGAGAGCGCCTGCGAGTGTGAGCGATCGAACACCCTCATGCTGGGGCCGATTCTGGCCTTCGTATCCGGGCCGGTGGTCGGCGATGCGGTGCAGGACGGCAACAACCACATCGCACAGTACACCCTCAAGGAAAAAGATGACGCGAAGGTCGTGGAGGAAATTTACCTTTCGATCCTGAATCGGATGCCGACTCCGGAGGAAATCACCGGTGGCGTACAGGCGATCCGGGCCGCGGGGGGCGATCACAAAGCGCTCATCGAAGAGCACCGTGCGCGTGTGAAACTGCTGGACGAATACAAGGCCACGCTGGATGCGAAGCAGAAAGTCTGGGAAGACGGCATGCGTGATCAGAAGCCGACGGCGTGGAAGACTCTGACACCGAAGACGGCGGTTTCTAAGGCGGGGCCGACACCAGGAGAAGCGAAGAAAGCGTCGAAGATGGAAATTCAACCCGATGGTTCCGTTCTCGTGACCGGGCCGATCGAGGCGGTGGATATCTACACGGTCACTGCCGAATTGAAAGAGAAAGCGAACTTCACGGGGTTGCGTCTGGAAGTGCTGACCGATCCGGCGCTGCCGAACAAGAAAGGTCCGGGTCGGGCTGAGAACGGGAACTTCGTGCTCAATGAGTTCAAGGTAACCCAAAAGCCACAGGCGGGTGCGAATGAGAAGCCGAAACCCGTGAAGCTGACCAATCCGCAGGCAACGTTCCAGCAGGTCAACTTCCCGGTCGCCAACGCCATCGATAATAACCCCGGAACGGGCTGGGCGATCGCACCGCAGCTCGGCACCGATCACGCCGCCCTCTTCCGCATTCAGGGCGGAGTCAATGCCGAGAAGGGCGTACTGCTGACGTTCAACTTCGATCAGCGGTTCGGGTCGGGGCACACGATCGGCAAGTTCCGCCTGTCCGTGACCACCGACAAGAATCCGAAACTGCAATCGCCGATCTCGCCGGAATTCGCCAAGCTTCTGGATACGGAAGTCGCGATGCGGACCGAAGCTCAGAAGGCCGAACTGAGGAACCGCTACCTCGCACAGGACCGCGAGTACCAGCGGCTGGCGGCCGATGCGGCCAAAGTTCCGCCATCAGATCCGCGTGTTCTGGGCGCGCAGGATCTGACCTGGGCCTTGTTGAACAGCCCCGCGTTTCTGTTCAATCGCTAATCTTCGATTTGATCGGGAGACCGTTTTGCCGACTCCCGATCGAATCAACTCGAAAAATTCTGCCGGTTCGCGTATGTTGTTCCCGTCACGCGGATGGGACCGATGACCGACGCCGAAGCGTTATTCGCCAGTATTCTGCTCGAACCGGAAGAGGATTTGCCGCGCCTCGTCTTTGCGGACTGGCTCGAGGAACACGGTCAGACGGAATGGGCGGAGTTCATCCGCGTGCAGATCGAGGCGGAGACGACCCCGCGCACCGAGCCGCGCTATAAGGAATTGAATCGCCGATCGCGCAAGCTGCTCGCCAAACAGAAAGAAGTCTGGCTGTACCCGTTCCAGAAGTTGCTGCCGGGATGTCTCGTCAAGTTCGAACGCGGATTCGTCTCGATCATCAAAGCGTCCTATTCCTACGTGTTTTTCAACGCCCAGCAACTCTGGCCGCTCGCACCCGTCCGCGAAGTCCAGGTGACGGACGGCCTGCGAAACATCAGCGAACTCTGCTGGATCGAACGCCCGCCTCACGTGCGTATTCGCGCGGACGTGATGGCGACCATGAATCACCTCGCGACGGTCGCCATCGACGCCCTCTCTCCGAATCCGAACCGCATGGAGACGTTTCTTCGTTCCGGCACCTGGCTCATTCTCGGCAGCGCCCGAGGAAGCGGACCCGACATCGTGGCCGTCTCGCGCTTCAGCGATTTCGTCCTCCGCAACGCCAACACGCTCGGCCATCTCAACTTCGCCGTGCGGCCCTATCAGGTCGCCGGTGAATTCCGCAACTGGTGCTCCGCTCCCGCAACCGACCGCGGTCCGCACTGGCTCCTGCTGCGCGACGGTCAGCTTGTTGCCCATACCGCCGGCGAAGTCGAGGCCGATCAGCTGGGAACCGCGTTCTGGTCACATGCCGGACGATAGAAAATCCGCCATTACGTGATCGTCAGGATCTCATCCGATTCAAGGGAATTGAAGTCCTGGATCACGTCAGTGCATCGTGATCTGCCCAGCACAAACGTATCAGCTCCCATACCACCGATCAACTGATCCTGCCTCCGATCGTTCTGACTGCTGTCAAGCTGGTCATCTCCCTCCCCGCCTTCGAGCGTGTCGCGGCCGGCGCCGCCGATCAGGGTGTCGTTTCCTTCACCGCCCAAAAGCGAGAGCGCAACGCGGGCTGCGAGCTGGCTCGCTCCGGTGATCGTGTCGTTTCCGGTGCCACCGTCGGCCAGCACACTTCTCACACGTGTTCCACTCAGATCGTTGATCGTGATGGTGTCGTCGCCGCCCTGCGTCCGCAGTTCCACATTCTCCACATTGGTCATAGTGATGAAGAACGGAACCAGATTCGTCCGTTGGAACAAGACATCGCCCGGGCTGTTCGGATCCTGTCCCAGCACGAAGGCGTCGGCGTTCGAACCTCCGATCGGCGTTTCGTTGCCGATCACAACACCGGTATCGTTTCCGCTTCCGCCGTCGTAATGATCGATCAGAGTACCTGGCAACCAGACCAATCGATCGTTTCCGCCTTCGCCATACATGAGGTCGTTCCCGAATCCGCTCACTAACGTATCGTCTCCGGCTCCACCCTTCTGAACGACGTTGCCCACAATCGCGTTGCCGGGCACGCCACCGACAAAGCCGCCAAGTTGCGGCACCAGACGATCGTTTCCCGCTCCGCCCAGAAGAACCGCGTTCGGAGCAGTAACGAGCTTTCCTTCGGCATTGAGGGTGTTCAGGGATTTACTCAGCGTGATCGTGTCGTCCCCACGTTTGCCATTCACCGTGATCTGAAACAATGCATCGCGCGTCGGCGAACCGAAGACGGTGCGAATGGCGACTTGCTCGCCGTTGTTGGTGACTTGAAGGTTCCCGGATTCATCGGCGGAAACCACGATCGCATTCGCCGAGGCATCGCCGACCACATCGAGAGTATCCGTACTGAACACCGCGGTCACGGATGGCGTCGTCCGATCCTCTAATCGTGATAAATCCAGAGCGATCCGACTGTTTCGTGATTCCGGTCGTGTAAGATTCCTAACCATTCTGACAACTCCTAAAGGATAGCACGCACCAGCCGTCGCCGATCAAACTCGGCAACGGAGCGCGAACTATGAAATGGGCGATCACACGGGCAAGGATGGACGAGAGACCGACGATGGGGTCGAGTTCGATTCACGACGGGCGACGAACTGTCCCATTTCTAGATTGAGAAATCAGACAGGTCGAGGAGAATGGGGGAATACAGGACAAAGCCGAGCGGGAAAAGCCGACAGCCAATGGATGGGATGAGGATCGGGCCCGAGAATTGACGGTGGAATCAAAAAACCAGGCGAGTCGGAACTCGCCTGGTTATCACTTTGTCAGGGAAACCGTTTACTTGGCTGAAGCCAGAACGGTCATCGGTACGCCAGCGACAGCGGAAACCGCCGAAGCTTGTTTTGAGAATCCGGTCTTGAGGCAGCAGTCGTCACCGGCACAGCAGGGCGAGCCGGGGAAGCAGCAATCGGGAGCGCCTTTTGCGGTCACCTTCGCAACGGTGGAGATTTGCTTCGCTGCGCCGGTCTTGAGGCAGCAGTCGTCACCGGCACAGCAGGGCGAACCGGGGAAGCAGCAATCGGGAGCGCTGGCGGAGGCCACTTTTTCTTCTTCGGCACAGCAGCTCATGGCGGAATCGCAGCTTGCCGATTCCGAGGTCATCGCGGAGAACGGGCAGCTGCTGCAGCCACTGCCACCATTGGTTCCGGCATAAAACGTGTATCCACCGATCCCGAGAGCGGCGACAACAACGGCGGAAGCGAGAATTTTGGCAAACATGGGAAAATCCTTGATTGAGAATATTGGGTGTATTGTAGTGAGGTAAAAATAACGATTTCCATTGGACCATTCACTTCAACAATTCAAAACATGGTGAAGTCTCTGCCGGAAATTCGGAGGATGAAACGAAGGCTCGCCCACATCGGCCAGGGCGGATATCGGTAAAGGGAATGGCTGACCCAAATCGATCGTAAGGACAGAGGAGTCAATCGCCTGATCGATCTCGTGGGATTCGATCACGGCGGGCGCCGAATCGATGAGCTTGATAGTTAAATGCTGGCAGAGACAGTGTTTCTGGTGAGCAGAGACACTCTCATAGGGATCGTCGGATATGTTGTGCTGGCAACAGGATCGGGCGGGCGATTCACACGGTGTGCTGTGGGACGACAGGATCGGATTCGCTTCCGCGATGCGTGCCGGACCCGAACCAAAAACGCAGCAACACAGCCACAAGCTCGTGACGTTCGGTAACACGAACAGGATTGTCACGGCGATCCGCAAGCTCATTCTCCGTTGCGACACATAAACTATATCGACACTGTACCATCTTCCTTACACACATTCCATCCGAAATGAACTCTGCATTCTCGCCACTGAATCTGATCCGACCCAAACGATCCATTACGGGTATCTCGGCCATCCTGCTCCCGTTTCACCCTGATGGGTCAATTGATTGGCCCGCGTTCACCGCCCACGTACGACGCACCGCCGAGGCCGGTCTCGCACCCGCCGTCAACATGGACACCGGATTCGGCAACCTTCTGGACGACGCCACCAAACGCGAGGTTCTGGAACGGACGCGTTCCGAACTGGGTGGAACAATGTTTGTGGCGGGGGCTTTCGTCGGCGATCAGCCAGGTGCGAAGTTCGATCGCGATGCGTATGCCCGTGCGATGGAGCCGATCGTTGCGAATGGCGGAACGCCGGTGATCTTTCAAAGTTACGGGCTGACGTCTCAATCCGATGACGCCATCGTGGCCAGCTATGCAGCGCTGGGCGAGATCGCGCCGTTCATCGGTTTCGAACTCGGCACGATGTTCGCGCCGTTCGGGAAAATCTATTCCCTCGATGTCTACCGCGGTCTGCTGGGAATCTCGGCATGCCTCGGGGCCAAGCATTCGTCGCTCGATCGCCAACTCGAATGGGAGCGGATCATACTCAGGGATCAGTCCCGTCCTGATTTCAAAGTGTTCACCGGCAATGATCTGGCCATCGATATGGTCATGTACGGGAGCGATTATCTGCTGGGGCTGAGCACCTTCGCCCCCGATCTCTTCGCCCGCCGGGACGCTTACTGGAAAACCGGCGATCCCCTGTTCTTCGAACTCAACGATCGCTTGCAGTATCTCGGCTTCTTCGCCTTCCGCCATCCCGTGCCGGCCTACAAACACTCCGCCGCCATGTTTCTGAAACTCCGCGGCTGGATTGGCTGCGACGAGACGCATCCGCAGTCGCCTCAAAGGCCCGAAAGCGACCGGTTGGTTCTCGAAGACATCTGTGACCTATTGGGCGTACGTTGACTTGCACGACTCGAGTCTTCGCGTTACACTCCCGCGTTCCACTTGGGAGCATGCAACATGAAGTCATCGAACCCCAGACAGATCGCCATCCTCGGTTGCGGGCCGATCGGTCTCGAAGCGGCCGTTGTGGCACGCAAGCGCGGGCATTCGGTCACGGTCTACGATGCGGGGTTGGTGGCGGAGCATGTGAACCGCTGGGGGCACGTGCGCATGTTTTCCCCGTTCGGGCAGAACGTCACGCCGTGGGGACGGGACTGTCTGAATCGCGTGCAACCCGATCGGGAACTGCCGGGGGATCAGGATGTTGTCACCGGGCGGGAGTGGCGTGACGCCTATCTGGTTCCGCTGGCGGAATCGTCGCTGCTGAAGGATTGCCTGCAACTTCAGACGACGGTCCTGACGATCGGCCGAACCGGTTGGCGGAAAACTGATGAGACGAAATCCGGGCAAGCGCTTCCACCGTTTCGCATTCTCGTCCGCTCGCCTCAGGGGCAGGAACGATTCGATTCGGCCGATATCATTCTCGATTGCACAGGCACCTACTCAAAACCCAATTGGGCCGGCGATGCCGGGATTCCCGCCGCCGGCGAAATCTCCGCCCGGCCGCACATCGCCCACGGAGTCGAGGACATTCTCGGCGCGAAAAAATCCCATTATGCGGATCGCAGCATCGTGCTGATCGGGAACGGTTATTCGGCGGCGACTTCGATCGTGCAGTTGGCGGCGCTGGCGGAGGACCATCAGTCCACCTGGGTTTTCTGGCTGACGAATGTCGAACGCGGAAGTACGCCTCTACCTCGCATTCCAAATGATCCGTGGAAGGAGCGCGATAAACTGGCCGCTCGCGCGAACAACCTCGCCTGCCGGTGCGACGGGAATCTGGAGTATCACGCGGCGGCACGGATCGAGGAGATTCTGTGTCACGGACCGGATAAGGGATTTCGCATCGGCGCGACGGTCAACACTAAACCCATGACCTGGGAAATCGATCGTGTGATTACGAACGTCGGCTTCCGGCCGGACATGACGATCTGTCAGGAACTTCGCGTTGCGGAACCGAAGGGCGATTGTGTCACGGACGAACCCGGTTATTACATTCTGGGGATCAAGAGCGCGGGGCGGACATCGCAATTCACACTCAGCATGGGATACGAACAGATCCGCAAAGTGTTCGCACAGATCGAAGGTAAGAAGTCGATCGATTCGGAACTGCTTCGAGCGGCGTGAGCGAAGGTCATTCTTTTCCTGTCAGGTATCATTCGTTTCTATAATCCCTTCATGTTTGATCTCGCATGGACCGACCCTCAGCATCCCGTTCACCTGTACCACATGGGTTTGGCGATCGAGGACGCGAACGAAGCCGGTCAGGAAGATGAAGTGCCGGTTGGGGCCGTGATTGTTCATGGTGAGCGGGGGATCATCGCGCGGGCGCACAATCAGCGGGAGCAGTTGAAGGATCCGACGGCCCACGCGGAGATGATCGCGTTAACGCAGGCGGCGACAGCGCTGAATTCGTGGCGATTGGATAACTGTCTGTTGTACGTGACTTTGGAACCGTGTCCGATGTGCGCGGGTGCGATCGTTCAGGCTCGGTTACCGGTCGTGATTTATGGCTGTACGGATCCGAAAGCGGGTGCGTGTCACACGCTGTATCAGATCACGACCGATCCGAGGTTGAATCACCGCTGCACGGTGCTGGGCGGGGTGCGGGCACACGAATGCGCGGAGTTGTTGAGTTCGTTTTTCGCGGGGAAACGGGCTCTGGGGAAGAAATGAGCCACGTGGAGAAACCGGCACAACCGATCCGCGTGCGCATGAAATTCTGCCCCACTTCTCAGGTTCACCAACACGTTCAGGCCGTTGCGCGTTAAACTAACGTCGGATTCTGTCTTTACCGGGTACGTCCGGAGTTGCTTCCATGCGCGTTCTTCTCTTGTCTCTGGCCGTTTCCCTTCTGATGCTTTCGGCCGACCGCTTGTCTGCACAAAGCGTCCCTCCGCCGTCTGAACGTGTGCTCGATCAGGTGAATCTCAAGACGGAATGGACGACCGCGATCCCGATCCGGGATCAGACGGACGGAATCTCGCTGGTTCAGGTTGTAGACGGAAACCAGATTTTCGTGCGGACCAAAGGCGGATTGCTGGTCGTTCTCGATGCCAAAACGGGACGAACGCAGTGGTCGATGAAATTCGATTCCATTCATGCTCCCGTCTATCCAGTCTCGGTCAATGAGAAGACCGTAGCTGTCGTGAATCTCATTACGCTCTATTGCATTCACCGTTACACAGGTCTGATTGAGTTTCAGCACGAGCTGCCCTTTGTGCCGTCTTCCGCACCCGCTCTCGATCGCGACGTGGTTTATGTGACGATGAACGGACGGCGGGTCACTGCTTATGAACTTCCCGAATCGCTCATCATGCCCGAACAGCAAAAGGTCCAGATCGGTGCTGTGGGATCGCTTGCCAATGCGGCCGATCTGCGTGTCGCGAATCCCGCCGATACGGTGGTCAAGCGGTATCCGGGTTCCTCCCGCAATGTTGGCCAGCTCACCGAAACCTTCGACGAACGCAAATTGACCACCGATGCTCGACAGATCGCGACCGGGGGACTGGGAAAAAATCAGAGAACTCCTTCGATGTCGATCCTGCCGACCGTTCGACCTCCCTATCGGGCATTTGATGATCGAGGAAAATATTTGCAGCGAACGGAAGCGCTCTCGACAGTTCAAAGCATGCGTCAACCGTATTCGATGAAAGACCCGACAAGCCGTCAGAACCAACGTACCCCCTCATTGACTGCCATTCCGCCTTCATTGGCCGCCGTTCACGAGTTGGCGAGTCTGTTGCCCCAAGGGATCAAGCCCAAGGCCCGGTGGATCATCGGTTCCACGATTCGCCTGACGCACGCGCCACTCACCACGGAATTCCGAATCTGGTTGTCCGGCGATTCACCGTTCGTTCAGGCGTACCTGAAAAACGATCGTGCCGAACAGGTCTTCGCCAAATTGCCGAACATCCCCGCTGCGCAACCGGTGCAAGCCGAGGATATCGGTTATTTCCCGTTGGTTGACGGGAACCTGCTTGCAATCGACCTGACCAGCGGAGGCGGAGCCGTTCCGCGAACGGTCTGGCGTGCCAACGTTGGTGGTGCGATGAATCGTGAACCGCTCGTGACCAAGGATATGGTCTTTCAGGGTGGCGATAGTTCCGGCGTGGCGGGTGTCGATCGCGCGACCGGTGAAGTCGTGTGGCGAACGGATGACTCGGCCGATACGGTTGTGGCGGTGAATGACGATGTCGTCTACATCCGCGATAAACGCGGCCATCTGCGCGTCTACGATCGCAAGCGGATCGTCGATTCGCTCACGAAGCGGGCGGTCCTTCTCGGTGCAATCGATCTTTCGGACTTCGCATCGATTGGCATGAATGAACGCACCGATCGCATCTATGCCGCATCGGAGACGGGATTGCTGGTCTGTCTGCGCGACAAATCTCGAAAGTATGCGGTTCCGCTGACCGTGGGTTTACCCGCACATCAGCCTCCGCCTCCGGAACCGAAAGGCAGCAACCTCGAACATACTCCGAAAATGCCCTGATCCGGGAAGAGTCTGAGTAGGAACGACGGCCCAATGCGGGCCGTCTTTTGGTTTCCCAACTCAAATCGTCACGGAAGAAAATCCGCCATCGACGACCAGATTCTGACCCGTCACGAACGACGATGCCTTCTGCGAAGCGAGCCAGACAGTCACGCCCGCGAGTTCGTGCGCTTCGCCAAATCGGCCCATCGGCGTATGACCGATGATCGACTGTCCACGTTCGGTGTAACTTCCATCGTCTTTCATCAGCAATTTCCGATTCTGCTCGGCCGGGAAGAATCCCGGTGTGATCGCGTTCACACGTACGCCTTTGGTGGCCCATTCGCGTGCGAGCCATTGGGTGAGATTCAACACGGCGGCTTTGGACGCGGAGTAGGCCACGACTCGCGAGAGCGGAAGGATCGACGCGATCGACGCGATATTGATGATGCTGCCTTTACCGGCGGCCACCATCGTCTCTCCGAAGACCTGGCATGGCAGCAGGGTTCCGCCCACGAGATTCAGATCGAAGACCGCGGTCCATCCCTCCAGAGGCAGCTTGCAGAAATCGCCGCCGGGTGGAATGGTCGCTTCGGGTTTGTTTCCGCCGGCGCCGTTGATCAGCACCGTAACCGATCCCCATTTCTTGAGAATCGCATCGCGAGCCTGCGCAATCGATTCTCTGCTCATGGCGTCCGCGGCGACGAAGATCGCAGTACCGCCAGCGGCTTCGATCCGGCGAACCGCTTCATCGCCACGCTCGACGCTACGGCCCAGAATCGCGACCTTCGCACCCGCCGCCGCCAGCGCATGCGCCATCGCGCCGCCCAGCACGCCGGTCCCGCCGAATACGGCGGCAACTTCACCATCCAGATTGAACAGATCAAACGCCATAACACCAGACTCCGGTTAGAAAAACAGCGGCTTGAGATGCCGGTCGTAAATGTTATTGGTCACATTGGACGAAATCGAAGACTCGCATTCCTTCAGCATATTCAAGTACGTGGGGCCCATCTTCGCCGCAATCTTGAAGGCGACATGCATCAACTGGCGAAAGTGCGGATTGAAGGCCGGATGAGTCGGCACGTGCTGGAGCGCGGCCACGAATTGCTCCGAACCCCAGTAGTCGATCCGATCGAGCGTCGGAAGTTGTGATTCATCGATGTCGATTACGGAGGCATAAGGCTTGCACAGTTCGTCCTTGTGCTCCAGAGCCTGGATGTAGATTTTCTTGGCCAGTTCCAACCCCGCCCCGCCCGTTTCCGCCATGCCGATCACTTCCTCAAGCCACGTGGTCCCGGCGGTCTTCAAATGCAACCCCGCATCGAAGTCCGCGATCGCGCTGCGGATGATGGTGTAGATCGAAAACTTGTCGCTGCCCGAATGCACGCTCAACTTCAGATTTGTGGGCAAACCGAATTTCTCAATCGCGTAGGCGATCACCGCCAGATCCTCGCGGAACTCCTTGTCGAACTGCAGCAAGTCGCCGACATAATCAACGCCCTTGTTGAACCGCCCGCTGAACTTCGGCGCGATCGTCTGCAGCGGTACCCCTTCGTCGGCGAGTGCCGCCAGAATCACCAGCAACTCCATCGGGCTTTGCGGGCTATCCGTCTCGTCCATGGAGACTTCGGTGATAAAGTTCCCGGCTCCTTTTGCGGATTCGATCTTGCGATAGATCGCTCCCGCGTCCTGCACCGCCTTCAGATACTTGGTCGCGATGCGCTCGATCGACGCGCGATCCATCGTAAACGGCGTGTCGATTCGCGGAATGCTGATCGTGCCCACGAGATCCGAATGGCGATCGACGAACTGCTTCAATTTGTCCGGATCCGCCGGCTGCCCGATGGAATCGGCGACATCAATCGTGAAGAAATCGCATGGGCCCAGAAAGCGATCGACCGTCTCCAGCCGGATATGATCGGCGTCGAGATGGTACGGCAACGTCCAGTTCATGGCCTTGACGGCGTCATCCGCCGCCTGACGGGTGGACGACGGTTCCGAACCGATGATCGTGTGTTCACGATTGGACTTGTTCCAGACGGGAATCACCTGAACTCCCTGGTCCAGAAGGGTTTGACAGGCTTTGAGTTGAGCGCGAGCCTGATGCGCAAATCGGTCCCCGATCCCGATGGAATATTTCTCGAGTGTCAGCATGGTGTTCTCCGGGGGAAAGAAAAGTAACGGTGTGTTATACGCGCTGATCTTCAATCGTTGGGATTTTTCCGGGGACCGCGACTTATTCCAATTTCCACTGGCAAATCGCATTCGTTTCCGCGACGATAACAACACCCGCCGAGTTGCATTTCGGAGCTGGCTATGTCTCGGATTTTAACTGTCATCTTTTTACTGTTTTGTCCGCTGTTCGCGAGTGCTCAGACCTCCTTTCCCATGATCACTCACACGGTTCCCACGGCCATTCAGGCGGGGACGACGGCGGAGCTTTCAGTCGAAGGGCTCATGAATTTTGCCGGCGCCTACCGGATCCTGTTTCGCGAACCGGGACTGAGTGCGGAAATCATCCCTGCGAAAGATCCTAAGGCTGCGACTCGCACCGTGAAACTCAAAGTGACCGCGACGAAGGACGCACGAATCGGCGTGCATGACTTTCGAATCGCGACGGAACTCGGAATATCATCACTCGGCCAGATTCTCGTTTCACCCGATCCGATCGTGATGGAGCAAGCGGGAAAGAACACCGCCAAATCTCCGCAGGCGATCGCGATCCCGAGTGTGATCTGCGGACGAATCGAACTTGCGGAAAACGTGGACTGTTACACGTTCAAGGCGGATGCGGGGACGACGATCACGGCCGAGGTTCATGCTTCGCGAATCCAGGATAAGATTCATGATCTGCAGAAGCATATCGATCCGCTGGTGACGATTCTCGATTCGGCTGGTCGCGAAGTCGCAGCCGACGATGACGGCATCTTCGCCGATCCGCGTCTGACTTATCAGATCACCGAGGCGGGCACATACACGATTCAGATCCGTGATTCGAAATACGATGGCGATCCACGCTGGACCTACGCTCTGAGCATCACGCACCAACCGCGCGCCCGGCTCGCGTTTCCGCTGGCGATGAATCCGGGAGTCAAGGTTCTCGTCGAACCCGTTGGGAGTGCGATGTTGACCGCACCGCAGTGGACTGTTATTGCGCCGGCGGAGGCGGGGATCAGCACCGCACCGCTGACCCACGGATCGAACCGCACCAACCCCGTTCCCGTCGTGGTGACTCCACTAGCACTTCAAAATGAAATCGAACCGAACGATTCACCCAAGGACGCCCAGCCCCTGACAATCCCCGGCGGTATCAATGGGCGGATCGGCGTCAAGCGCGATCTGGACCACTATCGCTTTGCCGGGAAAAAAGGCGTACCGGTTCGATTCGAGATCTTCGCACGGCGCTTCGGTACTCCGCTCTCTTCCGGCATCGATTCCAATATCGACATCATGACGAAGGACGGCCGCATTCTGACCTCGAACGACGACGCCAACGGAAAAGACGCCGCTCTCACGTTCGTGCCGACCGCGGACGACGAGTACGTCCTGCGCGTGCGAGACCTGAATAATAAAGGCGGAGAAGCGTTTGTTTATTTCCTCGCCGCCGAACGGGCCGAGCCGGATTTCTCGATCAAAGTCGATCCCGCGAAGGCGATGATCGGTCCCGGCAGCCGCACCGCCTGGTACGTGACCGTAACGAGAACCAACGGCTTCACTGCGCCCGTCAAAGTTGAAGTGCGAAATCTGCCCCAAGGCACTTCCGTGAATCCCCTGACGATCCCGGCGAATCAGACTCAAGGCTGCCTCGTGATATCGGCCTCCGCTGACGCCAAACGCGACGCAAGTATTGTCGAAGTCGCGGGAACTGCGGAGGGAATGACGCGCATCGCGATCCCGGATGAGGAAATCTACCTGCCGGGCGGAGGCCGCGGCCGTTTCCCCGCCACCATGCCGGCGGTGGCGGTCACCAAGCCTTCCGATGTCCTGGAAGTAAAGGTGAAGACCAACCGAGTCGTCCTGAAACCGGGAGAGGAACAGAAGATCGAAGTCGAAGTGGTGCGACGCGCGGATTATGACAAACCGCTGACACTGGACGTCATTCTGAGGCACTTGAACCAGCGGCATGCCGATCCGCTCCCGCCCGGAGTCACGATGGTCGATGCGAAAAGCAAGACTCTTCTGGGCAAAGGTTCGATCGGACATATTACGTTGAAAGCCGCACCGGATGCGGCGGAATGCACCGACGTCCCGATCGCGGTTCAGGCGTTTGTCCCGGTGAATTTCGTGGTGAAGATCGGGTATTCGAGCGAACCGATCCTGATCAGCGTCAGGAAATGAACAACGGTCCATCAAGCGAAGCGCATCATACGCGAGGGACTTTGCTGGCACAATGCGCTTGATTCAGTATGACCGATAGCAGTAGTCGATTTTTCAACAGTGTTTGCCATTGATGAATTTGAAGACGACCAACCTAACTGACCTCTCTGGAGTTCCTCAATGCGATTTGTTCGTTTACTTCTTATCACTCTTGCGGTGGGTCTCATCGCACCGTCGGCACAGGCAGCCATCAAACTCCACGAACTTTTCACCGATCATATGGTGTTGCAGCAGAAAGTGGAGAATGCGGTCTGGGGCACGGCGAACGCCGGTGAAACCGTGACCGCGACGCTGAAGCGGGCCGACAAGTCGTCGGTTGCGACCGCCAAGGCGGACGAGAAAGGAAATTTCAAAGTCGTGCTCGAAGCGGCCAATCCCGGCATCGGCTATGAGCTGACGATTTCCGCCGGTGCGGACAAAGTGACGCTCACCGACGTTGCGGTTGGCGAAGTCTGGGTCTGTTCGGGTCAGTCGAATATGGAGTGGCGGTTCACGCAGCTTCGCGGCGGACGCGCGATGGCGGAACAACTGGCTACGAATTTCAAGAATAATGTCCGTTTGTTCACAGTTCCTAAAACGGCCGTCGCCGAACCGCAGGATCACGTCGCGCAAGGCGCGCCGTTTGAGACGAAGTGGCTTCTGCCGACCGGCGAGAACGTCTTCACCTTCTCCGCCGTCGCCAGTTACTTCGGCAAGCATCTCCAGCCCTCAGTGAATGTTCCCGTTGGACTGATCCATACCTCGTGGGGTGGTACGCCGGCGGAATCCTGGACGTCGAAGGAATCACTCGCGGCACATGATGAACTCAAATACTACCTCGAGAAGAAAGAAGGGATGGTCAAACAGGCGAATAACAAGAATCTGAACGCTCATACACCGACCAGTCTCTACAACGGCATGATTCATCCGTTGCTTCCTTACTCGGTGAAGGGGGCGATCTGGTATCAGGGCGAATCCAATGCCGGACGCGCCGCCGAGTACCGCACCCTGTTCCCGGCCATGATCGAAGACTGGCGGAAGGCGTGGAAGTCCGATCTCCCGTTCTTCCTTGTGCAATTGGCTCCGTTCCACGCTGGCGATGCTGACGGCGTGCACTATGCCGAACTTCGCGATGCCCAGCGCTATGCCACGACGAAGCTTCCGAACGTTGGCATGGCGGTCATCACCGATGTCGGCGATCTCTTCGACATCCACCCGCAGAACAAGGAACCGGTCGGTCAGCGGTTGGCGCTGGCGGCCCGAGCCATGGTGTACGGACAGAAGATCGAATACAGCGGACCGGTTTACAAAGAGATGACGATCGATGGCGAGAAGGCCGTCCTGAGTTTCGATCATCTGGGCGGAGGACTGGCCGGTCGCGGAGGGAACAATCTCAACGGCTTCACGATCTGCGGTGATGACAAATACTTTTATCCTGCGAAGGCCAGCGTGTCGGGAAACACCGTCGTTGTTTCGTGTGAAAAAGTCTCGAAGCCGATTGCGGTGCGTTACGGATGGAATAATTTCCCCGTTTGCAATCTGATCAATCGTGCCGGGCTTCCCGCCTCGCCGTTCCGCACTGATGATTTTCCGCTGACCACGGCGAGCAAGAAGTAACGCACACACCTCTCTCCACCGCGACCGTTCGCTCGGCTCGCGGTGGAGCTCTCACGGATTTTTCCCATTCTTTGCTAAAATGAACTTCCTCTCACTCCTGGTCTTTTAGGAACGATCAACATGAAAAGGCTTCTAGCCGCAATTCTCTTTTGCATCCCGATCGCTTCGATCCATGCCGTATCGCCCGAAGCCAGCTTCGAGCGGATGAAAAAAGATATCTATTATCTGGCGGGAGAGGAATGTGCCGGACGCGGAGTCGGCACTCCCGGCATCGATAAGGCCGCCGATCATATCGCAGCGGCGTTCAAAGACGCGGGCTTGCTTCCCGGCACCAAGGATGGATACTTCCAGCCGTTCAGTTTCACCAGCCGTGCTCGACTGGGCACGCCGAATGTCGCCAAACTGACACTCAAGGACAAGCCCGCCAGCGAACTCAAGCTGACTGAGCAACTCTCGATTCTCGGAACGTCGGCCAACGCCACGTTCGACTCCGGTCTGGTTTTCGTCGGTTACGGGGTTTCCGTCAACACGGACAAAGTGAAATACGACGACTACGCGGGCATCGACGTCAAAGGCAAGTTCGTCGTGATGCTCCGCAAGACGCCTCGTGCTGAACAGAAAGACACACCCTTCACCGGTGATCTCGAGAATGTCGCGGCGCTGACGACCAAAATCGAACTCGCAGCCAAGAACGGTGCCGCCGGCGTGATCTTCGTCAATGACAGTACCTACGGCAAACAGGGCGATGCCCTCATGGACCTGCGGCGGTCCGGCGGCGAAGTGGCGAAGTTCCCGGTCATGCAAATCAAACGATCGGTTCTCGAACAGATGATCGCCAGTCAGGGGAAGAAGCTCGTAGAGATTGAAACGGCGATCGACAAAGACCTGAAGCCGATGTCCCTCGCGCTTGCGGGTTGTTCGCTCGCGGGTCAGGTGACGATCGCCCGCGATCCCATCCCCTGCAAGAACGTCGTGGGCATCCTTCCCGGCTCCGGTCCGCTGGCGGACGAAACGATCGTCATCGGCGCTCACTACGATCACCTCGGGACCAGCTCGCAAGGGAGCCTCGGCGGACGCACGGCTGAAGGCAAAGTCCATTTCGGCGCCGACGACAACGCCTCCGGGTCCACGGGTCTGATCGAATTGGCCCGCCGGTTCGGTGCCATGCAGAACCGCTACGGCCGCCGCATCGTCTTCGTCGCGTTCTCCGGCGAAGAAATGGGATTGCACGGCTCCAAATATTACGCAGACCATCCCGTGATCCCGCTGGATCAAACCGTGTTCATGCTCAACATGGACATGATCGGTCGGACGGTCGAAGTCGATGACAACGGCAAAAAGAAGTTTCGTCTCGTCGCCAGCGGCACCGGCACGAGCGACGGGTTCAACAAGCTCTGCGACGCGGTCAACGCCCGTATCAACTTCAAGTTGCTGAAGACGGAACCCGGCAGCGGACCCAGCGATCACAATTCGTTCTACGTGAAGAAGATCCCCGTGATCTTCATCCATACGGGGACCCACAAGGACTACCACAAGCCCACGGATACGCCCGAGAAAATCGAACTGAGCGGAATGGTGAAGATCGTCGATTTCTGCGAAGCCATTGCCGCTCACATGGCAACGATTCCGGAAAAGCCGAACTATCTGGCCACGAAGGGTCGGTGGAGCGACCCGACCGACACCAGCCCGCGTCAGATGGCCAACATGCCGCGACTGGGCGTGATGCCGGGGAACTACGAAGAGGAAGAAAAGGGAGTGTTGGTGGAAGACATCATTCCCGGTGGCGCAGCGGAAGCCGGAGGCCTCAAAGCGGGCGACTTCATTATCAGTATCGCCGGCGTGCCCGTGAAAAATATCGATGACTACATGAAAGCGCTCACGGCACAAAAGCCAAACGTGGAAATCGAGATCACCGTCTTGCGGAAGATGGAAAAGAAGACACTCAAGGTGACACCCAAGGGAGGTCGCCCCTAATCATACCAACGCGATGAGCGTAAACCACACCCCTGGAGCAGACCTGTTCCAGGGGTGTGGTCTTTCGAGGAACCACTTGAATGGGTCAATTTGCTCGAATCACCGGACAAAACGTCCCTGATTCAGCTTGCAAACACACGAGTTCTTCCAAAACCATTCGGAGTTTCTCACTAAAACGTGAAGAGAATAAGACACATATTCAACTAATACAAAGAAATTCTTTTGGAATCGCAATCAGGTCGTTCTTGTAAATCACAGCAAACGCAAGGTAGAATCTTCTCATCCCTCTCTCACCTTCCTTTAGGTTGCATCAACCCAAGGAGCGGTATTTCATGGCGCTCATCAACACCTTTCTCGATGCGGTCGGGCAAGCGCTCTGTGAAAAAGGCCGACGCGCACTCATCGGCGAAGTGGCCTTTGGCGATGTCATGTCGGTGGTCTCATCCGCTGCTCTTGATTATCTTCGCAAACATGGACCAACCGAAGACATTCAACGCGCACTCGAAGAAATCGCCTCGTGCGACGATCAGACGTATCGCAATCATCTCGAAAAAATGCTGAAACGGCTCGCGGAGGTTCAACCCGTCCCGTTCCGCGATGCACTGTACGATTACATGCTGTATCTTCCCGTATCCGTGAGGCAGATGTTTCGACGCCCGTCCGACCCAACCGGTCGGACCGGCGTGGACAAGCTGGAGTTTTACAAGCCCGAACAACTGATGTGTTATCTGCCGCCCCGCAGACCCCACTTTCAAGCTCATGCGACTCCTGAACATTTGGATAACTGGGAATTATTCGAACTCAGAGGGCTCGGCGAATGCTCTGAAGTCTGGTTAGGCCGGAATCCCACGGATGATTCGACCGGCCCTGCGGCTCTCAAATTCGCCATCGACCAGGAAACAGCCAAACGCATTCGCTCCAATCAGGACATGTTCGTCAAGGTCTTTAACCTGAACGAAGTCAACGGCGTGGTTCCTCTGCGAGCCGTTTATCTCGATGCCGAACTGCCGTGTCTCGAATCCACTTATGTTTACGGCTATGACCTGACCGGGTTGATCAACGAATGGAAATGGAAATTCGACGCCCCCAAGCCCGAAGCCTCCATGAAGATCGTTCGACGGCTCGCGGAAATCGTCGGCCGCGCCCATGCGCAGGGAATCGTGCATCGCGATCTCAAGCCATCGAATGTGCTGGTGCATCCCGGTGACGGTGGGAAATTCTCGCTTTGGATCACCGACTTCGGCTGGGGTCAGATCGAAGCGGAGCGTTCGCTCGAACTGGCTCGATTCGGCGAAACATCCAAGAGCGAACAGCTCCGCCTTTCGTATCGCGGGGCGTACACTCCGCTCTACGCATCCCCCCAGCAGCACAAGCGGGAGCCTGTCGATACCCGGGACGACGTCCACGCACTGGGTGTCATCTGGTATCAGTTGCTCAAGCGTGATCCGCATGTGGCGGCTCCCGTCGGAGACGACTGGGCGGAGGAGTTTTCCCGTCACGGGTTCACCACTTCGCAGGCGCGTCTGCTTTCCGCCTGCGTGGCGACCCGGGCAGACCGGCGTCCGGGGGACGCGAAAGCGCTCGCCGACCTTCTCAAGGTGGAAGCCCACGCTGCGGCAATGACAACTCCCAGTCAGGAACCGGACGGATCGAAACTGATCTCGCTGACGAATCAAAGCACGTCGAGTCACAAACCCGTGGTGCGGGTGCGTGGTAAGCAGATCGAAGCGGATGCGGCAGCGGCAGCGGCAGCGGCGATTCTTGGCGGGGGAGGTGTTGGCGGTAAGTTCGGCACGCGGCCGTCGGTTCCGGGCAGCGAAAGTAGCGGTTCCAACTTCTATCCGGCACTCCACGAAAAAACGGCGGACGGACGACCGAAACTCATTCGAAATTCACTGGGAATGGCATTCACTTACATTCCGCCGGGAACATTTTCCATGGGAGCGACGGACGGAGAACTCGGACACAAGCAACACGAAACGCCCCAGCACCCGGTTCGAATCACCCATGGTTTTTACATGTCCATTTCTCCAGTCACGCAGGCGCAATACGAGAAACTTAAGGGGAAGAATCCATCGTTCTTCCACAAACTGCCGGGCGGAACCACGGAATTTCCCATTGAATCGGTCACCTGGTTCGATGCGGAGAAGTTCTGCCAGAAGCTCAGTCAGCTCGCCGATGAAACATTGGCCGAACGGACCTATCGGCTGCCGACCGAAGCCGAATGGGAATATGCATGCCGTGCGGGCACCTCCACTCCCTTCTGGTGTGGCAACGAGCTGAGCGGCAAGGAAGGACATTGCAAGACGGGCGGAATGGGGCAGGGGCACCCGTACATTGTCGGCCGTTCGACCGCCAATCCCTGGGGCCTCTACGATATGCACGGAAACGTCGATGAGTGGTGCAGCGACTGGTATCACGAGTACTACTATTTCGACAGTCCCGGCAATGATCCGGCCGGTCCGACTAAGGGCGATAAAAAAATCGTTCGCGGAGGGAACTGGGCTGATCTGCCGGTCGATTGCCGCAGTGCGTCTCGCCGGGCGATGTCTCCCAATCAGACGTACAACACGGTGGGTATTCGCGTGGTCATGGTTACAAATTGACTCACGTCATTTGCAGCGTGCCACGCGTCACACCCAACTGATTCAGGACGTTCAGTTGCCGCCACGTTGAACGGCCATCGTCCTGCCCAGTCATCACCCGGCGATACCGATCGAAAAGTGCGATCGCCGCTTCAGGCGTTTCCCGAAGCAGGTCTATCCGGAACCAGCGCGCTCCCAGATCCCTCATGCGCCCCACATACTCCGCCGCCGATTGCGCCACGCTGTTGAAGACCGTATTCCGGCAGCCCGTATCCGGATGGACCGGAAACACCGCCCCCACGCGATCCCGCAGTTCCACCGCATGCCGCTCGCACGGCCGCCCGCAATCCCGGTGATCCTTCCCGGTACTCATGAACGCCGCAAAGACACAATGTTCCATATGAAACATCGGCATATGCTGGTGAATCACCGTCTCGAAGCGCGAGGGATCAGAGTGCCGCAGCAGAGATGTGTATTGGTCCCAGTTCAAATCAAAGCTCGGCACGAGCCGCGCGAGGCCCGCTTCGAATAGCACATCTGCTGTCAAGTCGTTCGCGACGTTCAGACTGAAATCACCGATGAGAGTCGCATCCGGCAGTTCGTTCCGGAAATACTCAATACCGGCGAGGTTGCGCACGAGCACGATGTCCGGCTTCGCCCGCACAACCAGCGACTGAAAACCGTCCTCGCCCGGCTTCCAGATCCGCAGCGGGGCCACGCCCACGGGTACGCCAGCACCCTTCGCACGCGTCACCGCCTCCGCATAGCGCCGCGCATCTTCAAAGTCGCAATACACCGCCGCCGGCCGCAGCGGAAGCACCGCATCGAGTTGATCGAGATTGCGAACGAGGACCGTCAATTGCGGAGTGTCTTCCGAGCGGGGGGTGTCAACCCGCCGAGGCTTTCGCGATCGAAGCGAGTCGAGCGAAGACGAGTCCGCAATCGAGTGACGCTTGGCTCTCAGATGCTTCGATACCAGTTCCGCCGAACACCGCCGGCGCAGGTCGTTCAACACACTCCGGGGCACCATCGCGTCCGGCGGAAGATCGAACGTCAGTTCGCCAAGAGCGAACGGCGTATCGCCGAGCCGGTCCAGCTGTTCGCGAATCTCTCCATGAGTTGTCGGGCGTTTCGTCGCTCGCTCGAGCGGTCCGGGCCAGGTCGCGATGGCATCGCCGAGCGAGAGTGTCAGTGGTCCGCCGAGTGTTCCACTCAAAGTGGCCGGCATTGGCACACGGTGAACAAATTTATCCTGCGAATACGTCTGTTCGAGTTTCTTCTTCAATGTGGGATCGTCAGTCTTCCACACGTCGCAGCCGACCGGCACCCGCGCGAGATCGAGTGCCTCCGATTCAAAGGTCAGCTCCGCGATTCCGGGGGATGTGCGACCTCGGACCTGCGGAAACTCCACCTTCCAGACTCGCCCGCCCGGCTCGTTCAAATCCGGAGTTCCCAGATCGAACAGCACGCCGTCCCCCGCGCGAATCAATTCCTCCGGTGGAAGAGACTCCGCCAGTTTCAGCGTCACGCGGTTTTTCCCCACGGCGGTCACCATGCCGAGTTTCACGCCGCGACTCTTCGGGAAGCGCCCGCGCACGAGCTTCTGGTGGTTCGTTCCTTCCAGAAAACCCGGTGTCAGTCCGCGGCTGAACGTCTGTGCCAGCTCCAGCTCTGCCTTGCGATTCAACTGAAAATCATGGTGAGCCTGTGCGGCGTCAATCGCTTGGCGATAGGTTTTCGTCGTTGCGGCGACGTACGGACCGCCCTTCAAACGCCCTTCGATCTTGAACGAGATCACACCCGCCGCAACAAGATCATCAATCTGTTCGTAGGCGGCGAGGTCCTGCGGACTGAGAAGATAGGATTTGTCCCCGAGGTCACGCGGCTGACCATCAACCATCAGCTCGTACGGCAGGCGGCACGCCTGCGCACACTGGCCCCGGTTCGCGCTTCGTCCGCCGAGCGCTTCGCTCGTCAGGCACTGGCCACTGTACGCCACGCAGAGCGCACCGTGGACGAACACTTCCACCGGCACATCAGTCCCCGCCGTCACCTTCCGAATGTCATCGAGCGACAACTCGCGGGCGAGAACCACGCGTGCGACACCGAGCCTGCGGACGAACTCGATCCCGAGCGGTTCCGTCAGCGTCATCTGGGTGCTGCCGTGAATTTCGAGCGTCGGCGCGATTTGTTTGATGAGCCGCACGAGGCCGAGGTCCTGCACGATGACCGCATCGACACCCGCCAGCGCCATCGCGTTCACGAACTCAATCGCCTCGGGCAATTCATCACTGAAAATCAGCGTATTCATCGCCACGAAGCCACGGACATTCCGGCGATGGAGGAAGTCCATGACTTCCGGCAGTTCGTTGAGTGTGAAATTCGCGGCCCGCGCACGGGCATTGAAGTGCGAGAGTCCGAAGTAGACCGCGTTCGCGCCGTTCGCCACGGCGGCACGCATCGCCTCCCAATCCCCCGCCGGCGCGAGGAGTTCCAGTTCTGTTTCCATTCTGCCATTGTACCGCGCAGCAGGTGTTTGAATGCAAGCCCCTCAATCTGCGTCCATTCTGCTCTGCTCTCTGATTCCGTTTCATTATCTACTGATCATTTGTACCGTTTCAGGCAGCCAGTCTGATCGTCTCCGACAGACCAAGTGTCTCTTCGCCAAGAGGTGTGTGTTTTGAGTTGGCGAAGTTGGCGAACTCGCCTGCCAAAACGGCAGAACCTGTAATTATGGTGCGACGATCGTTGCATTGAAATGAACGGAACTTTTGTACACTTATGCAGTTAGGGAGAATCGCGGTTCACACACGAGGACTCCGCCACGAGCACGCGCAACCGGTGGCGGAGACCTCCCTGTGTAAATGATGAAAGTCAAGAGATCCGGAGGAACATTCCGGATTTGACCATCATTTCACTTCGAGCTTGATGTCTTTGAAGCGGACTTCGGTCGGCCCGCCGCTGTGAACCTGGAAGGCGAGCAGCCCGCGACGGGACATTTGTTCATCGGTCAGGTCGGCGACCTGCTGGCCGTTGATCCAGATCTTGATGTTCGGACCGACGGCTTCGATGGCGTAGTCGTTCCATTCGCCTTCCTTCACGAACTTCTCGCCGCCCTCCTTCGCCAGCAATCCACGGCCACTCTCTTCGTAGATCTTGCCCCACCAGCCTTTGCCGACGTCGCACTGGGGGCCCTTCATCTCGCCGCCGGTCCAGTTGATGCTGCGGATCTGGATGCCGCTATTGGCTGCGTTCGGCGTCAGTTTCACCTTGAGGGTGAGCTTGAAGTCCGTGACCTCGAAGGGGCCTTTGAGGAAATTATTGCGCTTGAGACCGGTGGCGGTCTTGCCGACGATCTCGCCATTCTCCACGCTCCACACATCGCGGTCGCCGTCCCAGCCGGTGAGATCCTTGCCGTTGAAGAAGTCTTTAGCCGTGTCGGCGGTGGCGAGAGCGGGGACTTGCTGCGGGTTGCGCAGGTAAGCAATGAGGTTGCGGATTTCGCCATCTTTGAGCTGCCGTGTCAGGTCATTGGGCATCATCGATTCGGCGGAGGCGGTGCGTTTCTCGATATCCGCGACCGGGATCGTCAGAGTTTCGCGATCGGTGATGACGGTGAGGGCGGTCTTTGTTTCTTCTTTCACGATGCCGGTGATCACACGGCCATCAAGCAGGTCGAGTTTGGTTGCAGCGTATTCCTTGGGAATGACGGCGGAAGGATCGAACATGTTCTCTAAAAGGTAGCCGAGGTCGGCACGGTTGGAACCGGTGATATCGGGGCCGACCTTGCCACCGGTGCCGTAGAGCGTGTGGCAGGCCGCGCAGACCTTGTTGAAGTGCGCCCGGCCGGCGGCGAGGTCTTCCGGCTGCGGGTTCGCGAGGCGGCGTCGCCACTCGGTGATGAGCGCTTTGCGATCCGCCGGGGTATCGCGGACGACGCCCCACACCATGGCGATGCGCTTGGTCAGCTCGGCGCTGTTCAAGTTACGCAGTTGGCGGATCGTCTCGGCCGGCACGTCGGTGCTGGGGATCGTTTTCTTTTCGATGGCATCCAGAAGCGCCATTCCGAACTTCGCACGACTGGCGAGTGCGGTGATGGCCTCGCGCTTGTCGGCGGCGCTGAGCTTCGCGTAGGTGGCGAGCAGTGTCTCGGGTACGCCGTCGTCTCCGATGCGGGCCATGCCGCGGATGGCGGCGGTGCGCAGGGCGGGGTGATTCACGAGATTCTTGAGCACACCGCCGAGCCGGTTGTGGCCGACATCCAGCAGGGCCGCAAGCGCGTTTTGCCGTATGGCGGCGTCGGCCTTGGCATCGGTGACGATCTCGAGGAGTGCGTTGCCGGCAGCGGGATCGCGGAACGCGACGCCGACGGCGAGCGCGGCCGAGCGCACCTCGGCCGATTCGCTCTTCGCGAGCTTGGCGAAGGCGTCCGCCCATTCCTTCGGCGCGGCTGCGTCTTTGCGACCTCTCAGGCCAATGGAAAGGCCGTTGAGGATCGCGAGTTGCTGGCTGGCCTCTTTTGTTTCGACGAGTTGTTTGGCGAGCACCGCGAGCACCTCCGGCGTGCCGATGGAGGCGATGCGACGAGAAGCGAAGGGAAGTAAAATCGTGATTTGGTTTTCAGCTATTAATTTCAGTGCCTTCTCAGGTTCTGAGGCACAACGCGCTTCGCTCGCATACCAGTACATGAAGGGGAGCAGTGGATCGGTGGTGTCTTCACGATGCCCGAGCAACTTGCTCAGATACGACCACCCCTCTGCCGGGATCCTCCGTTGAATCGCACTTGCAAGAGCCCTTCGGACCAAAGGAGACGGATCGTCCTTTGCCAGCTTCTCTAAAACTTCGGCGTTCGGAGGGCATACAAAACCAACATCCTGTGGTTCGGCGATAAGTTGGATGGCCCAAGCACGAACGTACGGGCTGTTGTCACGGAGAAGTTTAGCAGTCCACTCATTTTCCAGTCCGCCGTTGAGTGCTTGAAGTGCCCACAACCCTCTGAGCCTGTTACGCGCGTCGGCGTCATCAAATGCTAGCTTGCCGAGTTTGTTGACCATTTCCTCTAACCACAATCTTCCTTCCTTCGGTTTGGACTGTCGGTTATCCTTTCGAGCTGCCATCTGCTCCTTATCCGCAACTTCTGCCCGCTCCTGGATGATCCGCCGCGCGTGCCGCACCATCCACTCGTTATCGCTCACCTGCAACTTCACGAGCTCCGCGTCGCTCAGCTTCTGCAAATCCAATCCCTTCACCGGCTTCGCGTCCTTGTGGCTCACCTTGAAGATCCGGCCGTTCGTGCGGTCCCAGATTTCCACCTCGTTGCGGTGGCAGACCTGCTTGTCACTCCAGTCGGTGAAGAAGATGTTGCCGTCCGGCCCGGTGCGCATCGCCACGATGATGCAATAACGATCGTTGCTGAGGAGGAAGTCCGGGTTGCGGTCGCCTTCGTAACCACTGCCCTTGGGCGTGACCACGTCCACGTTGATGCGGTGGCCGTGGATGTTCCCCATGAAGAGCTTGCCGTGGTACTCCTTGGGCCAGGTTCCGCCCTGATAGCAGAGCAGACCGCTGTGCGCGTGTCCACCTCCGGCGCTGTCGGACTTGTTGTTTCCGCTATGTGGAGTTGCGCCGACGTAGTGGCGGTGCTTGGCGATCGTCTTGATGTCGTCGTAGGTGTAGGGATTGAAGTGTGAACCGGCCTGGCGCTGATAACGCCCGCCTTGCACGATATGCCAGAGGTGCGGGATGACGCAAGCCTCGGCAAAAAAATCACCATACTGGTTGTAGTCGAGGCCCCACGGATTGCTGGTGCCGTGTGCGAAGACTTCGAAACTGTGCTTTGTCGGGTGGTAGCGCCAGATGCCCGCGTTGATCTTCTCGCGGTCCTTCTCGTCAGTGCCGGGCTTGCCGACCTTCGAGTGCGTGAAGACGCCGTGGCAGCCGTATAGCCAGCCGTCGGGGCCCCAGATGAAACTGTTCAAAGTTTCATGCGTGTCCTGATAACCCCAGCCATCGAGCAGGACTTTGATCTCGCCCGGTTTGTCGTTCTCCAGAATTGGGATGAACATGAAATACGGCGCCGCGCCGACCCAGAGGCCACCGAAGCCGTACTCGATACCACTGACGAGGTTCAGGCCTTCGAGGAAGACCGTGCGTTTGTCGAACTTCCCATCGCCGTCGGCATCTTCTAGGATCAGAATGCGGTCGCCACGCCTGCGCTCCGCCTCCGGAAGCAGCGGCCCGTCGAACGGCAGGCGCTTCGGATAAACGAACGCCTCGACCACCCACAGGCGGCCGCGGTCGTCGAAGCAGAAGGCAATCGGTTGATGGATGTCCGGTTCGCCCGCAAACAAGCTGACGCTGAAGCCCGGCGGAACGGTCATGTTGCGGGCGGCGTCTTCGGGCTTTTGTCCTGAGAATTTGTATTCGTCTTGCACGAGAGCCTTGGCACGCACGGAGACTTTCGGTTTTTCAGCATGGAACAGGAAGTCATCGAAGTTCAGGTGGCCCCAACCGCCGACGTGTTGGTCGACGAGCCGGATGGTGATCGATTTCCCGACGTGCTTCGTCAGGTCAACGGAAACTCGTTTCAATTCCTCGGTGTCGTCGCCGCTGGTTCTGTAGAGGACTTCGCCCTTCGATGCGTCCGCGATCTCCACGCGAGTCTGCGGGTGCGATCCGCCGGCGACGAGGAAACTGGCCCAGGGGTGCGTCACCTTGAACGGCACGCTCGTCAGAATGCCGCGCAGCTTGTCGCCGTGCTTTTCGTAGCTGCCGATCCAGTATTGGCCCCGGTGGCCGCTCTTCATGTCGCCGCGGCGCGCGGCCACGGTGTCGCCCTTGACTGGCTGGTCCTTAAAGGCTTCGCCCACGGCCGTCCAGTCTTTGAGTGTGCCGGTTTCGAAGTCGAGGTTGAGCGGTTTGCCATCGTCGCCGAGCGGCCGGATTCCCGCTTCGGGATCGGCAGACGGTGCGAGTAAAACGAGTGAAAGTAAGAGTGCATTCATGAGAGGGATCCGGGAGGGTTCTTTGTGAAAGACTACCCGGATCGACGGCGATCAACAAGGGGTACGATCAGCGGTTGACGATGAGCGATTGAGGTATGAGAAATCGAATCGGATCACCGCCACCGAAAGCGCTGGCGGGAAGTTCCAGTCGCAGTTCTTGCAGCGTTTCGGGAGCGGAGAAAACTAATGTCTGCTCCTGCGATTGCTGGGGAAGAACGAGCTGCTGAATGAAGTTGGACGGACGCATGGTCAGCGTGGTTCCACCAGCCGTGAGACGAACTTCGCGTTCGGGTGGGAGGTGCCAGCTCTGCAGTTCGATGGCTCGCGCAACACCGGTATTACTCAACGAGAGTTGTATACGTACCACGCGGTCTTTACTTCGATCGGCCTTTTTCGCGTTCGGGTCAAATGCTTCGATCGTAACCCGGTTGACACTGACGCGAACGTCCTGAATCTGCCAGACGGCCTGCGCGGCATTGACCCAGTTTGCAGGTCGCATCGTGTATCCGTCTCGTCCAACCGCCACGGCATTCTGAGGCACCTGTTCCGGATCGGGTTCCGGCACCCAATCGGAGAGTCCCAGCAAACCGGGCAGCAGGACGAGGACAAACAATCCCAGAGCATTCGATACCAGACCGGTTGTGCTGAGCCATCGATGGCGATCAAGACCAAGCCAGCCGAAAACGGCGCAGACCAGACCGGCCAAGAGGATGGGAAGAGCGATCAATCGTCCGTAGGGAACGAGCGTGAGGAACATCGCCAGCCCGAAAAGCGACACCGCGACGAGCGCGAAACGCAGCGGAATCTCGTCAGGTGTGATTTTCCGAACTGATGGAGGGATTGAGGGAATCGGAACTGATACGACATCACTGGATTGCTCGGGAATGGACTGCGGATTCTGTTCAGGCTTTTCCGAGTTTGGGTCACGATCCGCGATCGCTTGAGCCGGTTCCGTAAGTGCGCCATCAAGATCGAATTTTTCCGTCTCATCAAATGGCAGTTCGTTGTACTTCATCAGTGGAACGTCGACGCCCGATTCCGGCACGAAAAGGAATTCCCGGCCGCATTTCGGGCAATGCCCGAATGTTCCCCGCTTCTTGAACGGCACACGAAATTTTGACGAACGGCAATAGGTACAGGTCGCGATAAAGGGCACGGGCGAACCTCGCGTTCGAATTCAGAACTCGTTCCAGTATACACAACGTGAAACGCTGCGAACTGTTTGCCCGGGACATCGAGTTCCGATATCCGTTGAAGCAAATCACTCAAAACAATTCATCAATGGGCCGGCCATTTGGGAGAACGGCAATCGGTCGGCCGGTCGCGTTCTCGTACGTGGTTTCCGTGTCGATCCCCAAATGGCGATAGACGGTGGCCAGAACATCCTGAGGAGATTTCGGATTCGCCTTGGGAAACGCACCCTTTTCATCTGATGAACCGATCACGCGGCCACCGACGATTCCGCCACCCGCCATCGCGGCGCTGAAGACATTCGGATAATGATCGCGCCCCGCATCCTTGTTCACGCGGGGGGTACGGCCGAATTCACCCCAGGCCAGGACCATGGTGCTCTCGAGAAGTCCGCGTTGCTCCAGATCCTCTAGCAGTGCAGTGAACGCCCGATCCCATCGGGGAAGGAAGCCGAGTTTCAACGATTCGAATCCTTTCACGTGCGTATCCCACCAGCGGAGATCCACGGTGACCAACCGCACGCCCGCTTCCACCAGTCGCCGCGCCAACAGGATCCGCTGACTCCAGGCGGGCGAACCACAGCGATCGGATGCCTTGGGATCGAACGCTGGCATGAAGCCGTAGCGTTCCCGGATTTTGGTGGGTTCCTTGTCCAGATCGAAGGCATTCCGTGCGGTGTCGGACGTGAGCACGTCCCAGGCCCGCTGCTGAAAGCGATCCATGGCCGCGACATCACCAAGCGTATCGACATCGCGGCGGATGGTGTCGAAGCTGGAGAGGAGGTCGCGCCGGCAGCCGACCTGTTCGAGCGTGATTCCACGTGCGAGTTCGAAGTTCGGAAGCTTGAAGGGACCCGGTTGTGCAGGGTCAGCTTGAGTTTCAAAGGCGTTGTGGGCGACGCCCAGATAGGCGGATCCGGTGCCGGGGACGTTCCGCGGGATCATGACATAGCTGGGCAATTGAGTGTTCAGATGTCCGAGCTGCCTGGATACGATCGAGCCGATGCTGGGATAGCTGTTTTCATCGGGGACGGGCCCGCTATTGTAACCCGTGAAGCAGATCTGATCGCCAGTACTGTGACCCGCATCATGATGATGGAGACTGCGAATGATCGACCAGTGCTTCATGGCCTTGGCGGACATTGGCAGTAGGTCGCCGAGTTGAATGCCGGGAACGGTTGTATCGATTGTGCCAAACTCGCCACGAACTTCGGCCGGCGCACCCGGCTTCGGATCCCACATGTCGATATGGCTCGGTCCGCCTCTCATCCAAAGCAGAATAAGTGATTTGGGTCGAGTCGATTTCGTTTCCGCACGAGCTTTGGCCCGAAAGAGTTCTGAAAGACTCAGCCCGGCAGTCCCAAGCATGCCCGCTTGAACGAATCCGCGACGATCAGGTAACAACGACCGCCGTGCTTCAGCGCAGAGCCGGTTGCGAAGAGACATGAAATACTCCAAGTTCAACGGGAAAGGCATCTTGGCGGGTGATGCAATTTTACCTTGATCTTGATTCGTGCAACAGGGAAATGTTTGTCAAAATCTTCATTCGTTCTCACAGAAACTGAATTGGCGGCTCTGCATCCGTTTCCACTTCTTTCCTTTTTCCGTTGATCTGAACCGAGACGATTCCCCGATCCCTCCACCCGCAATACTCATTCGAACGGCAGTCCGTTCAAAACTGTCGTGTGAAATTGTTGAAACTCTCAACTTACTTTAGGGTCTTCGATTCTCAATTTGTCTGATTCCGGCGCGATATTTTCACTTTGAGAATACTGGATTCCTTCAGCTTGGTCATTGGCGTTGCTCCATTTTGCGCCCTATATTCCTTTAACCGCGGCTTGGCCCGAGACGTCGGACAGACCATTATGATTGGCCGGATTTTTCTTGGCAGGTACGAAACGCAGAAACTGCTCGGCGAGGGCGGTATGGGGAAGGTTTATCTGGCACGCCAGATCGATCTGAACCGGATGGTCGTTGTCAAGATCATGCACGATCACGTTGCCAGTGATCCGAAGTTTCGTGAGCGGTTCAAGCGTGAAACCGACGTCATGGCTCGGTTTACACATCCGAACGCCGTGACTCTTTACGATGCCTCGGTCACCGATGAATTCGGTTCGTGCATCGTGATGGAATACGTAAAGGGTATCAATCTCGAGAGTCTTCTCCAGAAAAGCGGACGGCTGTCGTTCGGTCGCGTAGCACGAATCCTTTCTCAGTTGTGCGATGTCCTCCAAGCCGCACACGAGCTGAGCATCATCCATCGCGATTTGAAACCAGCCAACATCATGATCTGCGAACCGGACACACCCAAGGAACGGGTCAAGGTCATGGATTTCGGTCTGGCGAAACTCCTTGATGACGGACAGTTGAAGCAAGTCACTGATACGGCAGTTGATTTCGCCGTTGGCACTCCGGGCTACATCGCCCCGGAACAAGTCCGTGGTGAAATGATGGATCACCGCGGCGATTTGTATTCGGTTGGCGTGATGCTCTTTGAATTGATCACGGGCCGTTTGCCATTCCAGGGTGCGACGAGCATGGATGTCCTGCTCGCACATGCGACCGAGAATCCGCCAAAATTCTCGGAACTCGGAATGAACCGCATCGCACCTAAGGCCGTTGAGGACGTGATTCACTGGTGTCTTGCTAAGGATCCTGCCGATCGACCGCAATCCGCTCGGGAACTGGCGGATGCCTATGCCAAGGCTGTCAATGGTGGTCCAAAGACGGAAGGAAATGCTTTACCGAGTTTCAACATTCAGGTTCCGGAACCTGAGGAAGAGCCCATTGCTCTTATCGCGACATCGTCGCCGGTCAGCGTTCTACGGCAAACGAACATTCGGCAGGCGACTCCCGCTTCCGCAGTTCGGGCGGCGCCGAATCTGATTCCGCTCAATCAGACACCTGCCCCGAGTGCGGAATCGACCTCCACACACTTTACCCCGATACCGCAGGAGAATGGTCTACCGTTCGATCTGGACGTGTGGATGCCGCAGGCGATCGCCGTGATGAAAATCCGGGGTTTCATTTCGGATTTGAAAGCCGATATCCTTGCGAACATGCCCGGCATGATCCGGATTCGCTTGAACAAGATCGGCGTACGCGCTACAAAAAGCGGGAAATTCGCCTGGCTCGGTCTGGGCCGGAAACCGGATGGACCAACCGAAATCACGGTTGCTCTGCGGATCAATGACCCGAACAACGAACCGAATCGACTGAGTATCCGTGCAAATTTTCGTCCGAATTCACCGCAATTAATGAACGAGACCGCCTGGCGCGAGCGGTGTTCGGAGATCTTTCACAAGTTTCGTTCCTATCTCATGCAATGATGAACCGGAACGACAAAAGCCAACGGTCCCGACTCGAATCGGAACCGCTGGCTTTTTCGATCTCATGACTCTCAATTCATTTTATCCGACCCAGGCTCCGTTCAGGCTGGCAAAGTCGTTGTAAAGGACCACATCGTCGATGAGATTGGGCATGTTGCTGGAGTTCAGTTTCCCGCCCGAGAAGGACCGGACACGAGAGATATTGCCGGCGCCTTCACCAACCAGCAGATCCGCGGTTGAATCACCATCGATATTCTTCACCGCGACCCGCACGCCATTGCGCGATGTTGAATCAAAAGCGAAGAAGTTCACGAGTGTGGTCGGAGCTGTCGGAGTGCGGATCGTCGATTTCGCTTCAAAGACTTGTACACGTGGTCCGCCCCCCGGTCCGCCCCCCGCGACGATATCGTCTAAGGCATCGCGATTGAAGTCACCCGCACTCACATACACGCCATTTCGAAGTGTCAGTTCGAATGCGAAGAAATCCACAATTCGTGCAATCTGATTGTTGGCCGCTGCAACGCCGTCAAGCACGCTGATCCGCGGTCCACCTCCGATCCCCGCACCGGCAACAATGTCGGGCACGCCATCATCGGTCGATGAACCGGCACCGCTTGCCGTGATCGAACCGATGAAGCCCGTCGCCAGACGAACTCCACCACGGAACGCGGGTTCGAAGATGAAAAAGTCCGCGAGTGTTGCGCCCGTCTGACCGCTGATGATCTTCACACGTGGTCCACCACCAACGTCAGCAGCAACGATGATATCGGAGAAACCGTCGAGATCGAGGTCGGCGGAGGTCACGTTGAGACCACCGGTAAAGGTTGGTTCGAACACGGTGATATCGCGGATGACCTTTCCGGATGCTCCATCGATGACGACAACACGCGGTGCCAGTCCGGGTCCGGGAGCGATGAGCAGATCAGGTTGGGCGTTGCCGTCTCCGTTCACATCGGCGGTCGCGATGCGGAGTTCGCCTGTGAAGCCGGGGAAGGGGCTGAAACGTGATCCCAGAACGATTTCGTTCGAACTTCCGAAGGTGACGTAAGATGCTGAAGCCTGAGATCCACCGGAGGCCGCCCCGATTCGTGAGGCTTTGAGCGGCGGATCGCCGCTACCGACTCCCGCAAGCGGAAGCGTCGTGACGTAGACATCGGTGTTGTTCAGGGTGATCGGGAACAAAGTATCCAGATTGGTCGCGGCACTGGTGAAGACCACTCGACCATTCTGTCCAATGTTTCCAACGAATGCACCAAACGACGCACCGTTCCCAGTAGCGGATCCGTTCGCGATGGTGCTGATGTACGATGTTATGTTCGCGCTTCGGTCCACTAGGAGTACGTCGGACGCATTATTCGTATCGGCTGTGGTTGTCGAAGCGACGTAATCTGTCCCTACGCTCTCGAAGGTCACATACCGGCCATCGGGTCCGATAAACGGTCGCGTTGCAGCCTGCGCACCGGTCTGTTTGCCGTTGCTCGCGACGCTGGCGATCGATACCGTATTGTTGGTCAAATCCTTGATGAAGATATCGTTCGCGTTGTTCGTATCCTTGACCGTTGCTGCCGGTAGCATGTTCGACGACGTGCTGGTGAACACTACCGCACCGGCTCCGGCTGCAATCTGATAGGACAGCGGATCGACACGATTGTTCACGACGTTTCCGATCGGGAGCACGCCGTTTCCGGGTGTTGTTGTGCTGCCGCTGATCGCGGTCACGAGCGTGGCGGTGTCGGCGATTTCGCCATTCACCCGTCGGAAATAGAGTTCCTGCAGACTCGGATCACCGCCGAAACCGGAAACGATCTGACTGCCTGCGGTATTGCCGACTGAGGTCGTGAACAATACGGCAGACGAGTCGTTCCCTGCTAGAATCGAGTTCTGAGCGCGTCCGCCACCCGCTCCTGAGGAATTGACGATACCGGTTGTGGTCGTGTCGGATCCGATTGTGACAAGCCGTACCAGGTTAGCCAGATCCGTTGTGGAACCAAATTGTGTCCACCAGGCGTTTTCCTGCGTGGACGGAGTGTATGTTCGCTTGGTTTGAGTACCTCCGACCTGACTGCGCAGGTTCAGCGTCGCAGCATCCACATTGCTCACGAATGTTGCAGTCAGTCCGTCTCCGCTGAGGTAGCGACCGGCAGGATCGAATTGAACCTGGGTCGTACTGAGTGAACCAAAGGTCGAGAACCCGGGGACTCGGGCGATGACTGTTGATTTTCCGAATATGGCTGGGTCCACGTCTAACACAAGGACATCACCACTGAAAATTTTCGACATCACCGTGGTGAAGAAATTGGTAGTGCTTTCCGTAGTAGGGACGAAGGTCGGAAGTCCAATCTGTGAAAGATCGGTCATGAAGAGATCGTCGGTCGTATCGCCATTGTCGAATGCTAGAAACTCGCCACCGTTGGTGACGCGAACAAGCCCCGCACCCGGTGCGGGGAAGACACGTTGGGGCAGGGCACGCTGAGCGTTGTAACTGGAGATGAATCCGACGCGGCTACCATCGGTGGAAATCGAGGGATTTCGCGAATCCGTACGGAGACCGAACGCCTCATTGGGTGCGCTGGCATTGGTACCGTCGAAGAAGTTTCGTGAGACGAGCTTGGTGTCGCCGGTCTGCGACGCCCAGCGGAACATGTCCAGCGTGGAGTTTCCGCGGTCCGGAGCGCTTGTGCGCGTGATGTCGGTTGAATTGGGGGAAATCGATTTTGTGATGTAAAGACTGTCGATCAATGCGGCGTCAAGTTTCGTATTGAACGCGACGAATTTCCCGTCGCCACTGATTTTTGCCTCGCTGAACGAAGCCACACCGGGAATTGCGATACTGTAGGTTGTTTTGCCATCGAAATTATATCGTGTGATATTCGTCTGCGAATCGATCAGGACCGTGGGCAGATTGGTGACCAGTTTGACTTCATTCGTCAGGAGGTCGGTCCAGAAAAGATCATCTGTTCCCGGAATATCAACCTGACCCTGCACGAGATCTGTGGCAGCGGAGGCGAAGATGGCGTAACGGCCATCGTCACTCATGTCCAGAACTGTGGCCGGAGCGTTGCCGGACCCCAGCAACGTCGCATTGCGATCGACCAGAGAAGCCGCAGGAACGCTGCGATCTTCCAGATGCTGGAGTTGGAGTCCCGTGTTCCGCTTTGGGGCGGATTTGCGGGAACGACCAGGACGAAACAGGCTGGCGATCGACACGAACGGCATAACGACCTCGGCTGTGCGGTCTGGTTCTAGCGGCCGATACCTTCGCGCGAAGAATATTTTGGCCCCACATCAGATCGACGGTTCGACCTCATGGATAGTTTGCGGCCTACTCTTGCCAATTTCCATCATTGACCGGCATTTTGTTCCAATCGATGGCTGGACACGGCTTCATTCTCCGGGAAGCAATCCCATCTGACATCGGCTTTCTCATGTCTCACCGCGAAAATGTTTCCTCGCATTTCTCAGTCTCAGTTTCCGGCGCGCATTTGCCATCCTTTAAGACCGAGGAATTGGATTCCGCCGAAATCTCGTGCTAGGTCTTATTGCAGTAATAATCGGAACGGTCACTGTAAACCGTGTAACGATCACTCAGCGTGTAATCGCTCCGGTCCTAACGTGACTCCCCCTCGTGCGGATCACCCTCGCCGCTCGGCCGATTTCCCCCGCTGTCTGAATTCCCGGCTCAACGCGCACCCGATGCGCGCGACTGACCGTCTTGGGTTCCCCTTGAACTGATGACCACTCATTGCTTGTGGTCTGCACGCACTCACGCGCTTTGCGCCGACTGCCCGGAAGTTCGTGAGTCTATCGAAGGTTTTGCAACATGAGAAATGTTTCGCGATCGTCGCTTAAACTGGAATCGCTCGATCTTCGCATCGTGCCCGCACTCGCGATCCAATTCGATTATTCGTTCGACTCCTTCGGATTCTTCAACGATCCTTTGCACAGAGCTGCGCTCGAGCAGGCGGCCTCGGATCTGGTGTCACGTTTGGATGCTAACTTCGATCCGATCGTTCCCCATCTGGGAAATTCCTGGGGACTCTTGCTGAACAGTCCTTCATCCGGCCAGCAGGTCGAAGTAGCGAATCCCAGTATCCCGGCTGATACGATCCGCATTTACGCAGGCGCTTATGACCTCGGCGGTGCAGAAGCCGGTGAAGGTGGATTCGGCGGTTACCGGGCCAGCGGTGACTCCTTCTGGCTCAACACAATTCAAACCCGGGGTCGTACCGGCTTCTCGCTCTGGGGTGGATCACTGGCCTTCGATATCGATCAAAACTGGAACTTCACTTCCAATCCTCCTGCACTTGGCCAGACCGATTTCTACACGGTCGCCACTCATGAACTCGGGCACTTGCTGGGTTTCGGTACCGCAGATGAGTACTACCGTCTGATCTCGAACGGCTACTTCACCGGCGCCAACGCCGTCGCCGCAAACGGCGGTATTCCCCCGCGAGTCTCCGCCGATCGCGCTCACTGGGCTCAGGGCACGGATCATGATGATCACGAAGCCTCGTTGCAGCCGATGCTCGTGTCCGGTCAGCGCTACGGCTTCTCGGAGTTGGATTATGCTGTCCTGAAAGACATCGGCTGGACCGTCCTCTCTCAAGCAAACGGACCCGATCTCGGAACAGCTCCGATCGTCTCGGAACCGATACCCGCGATTCCGCTCACGCCCCCAGTGGTTCATACTGTCCCCACAGTGCCTGGGGTTCCTCCCGCGGCATCACCCGTCGTTCCGCCTGCCGTGCCATCCATCCCCACGGGCCAGTCCGCAATCACCAGCGATCTGCTCGCGGTCAGCAAACCCGATGGTTCGGTGCAGTTGTATCGTCAGGCTGCGGATGGTCAGAGCGTACCCGTCGGCGCCGCTTACTATCCCTTCGGCGGATACGGTGGATCGGTTCGTACGGTCATCGCCGATCTGAATGGAGATGACACACCCGATCTCGTATTCGCTGCCGGAGCCGGTGCCGGGTCGCTGATCCGGGCAATCGACGGCAAATCCGGCGCGGAAATCGGCGGAACGTTCTCCGCCTTCGAGCCGGGCTATACAGGTGGATTGTTTGTCGCGGCGGCGGACATCGATGGCGATGGCCGGTCGGATGTGATTGTCAGCGCCGATCGTGGCGGCGGCGGTCGCGTAACCGCCTACAGCTTCGTCAACGGAAGACCGCAGGTCATCGCCAACTTCTTCGGCATCGAAGATGCCAACTTCCGTGGCGGGGCTCGAGTCGCGGCGGCGGATGTCGATGGCGATGGCAAGCCCGAGATCATCGTTGGTGCGGGCTTTGGCGGCGGACCCCGGGTTGCGATCTTCGACGGTGCCACGCTCACAACGGGCACACCGCGCAAACTCGTCAGCGATTTTTATGCGTTCGGCGGATCGGATGTCTCAGGACTGCGCAACGGAATCTACGTCGCCGCCGGCGACTTGAACGGCGATGGTCGGGCCGAACTCGTCTTCGGCGGCGGACCAGGCGGCGGACCGCGTGTGCTCGTACTGGACGGTCAGGACCTTGCCCGCGGACAGGCCACGCTCCTCGCGAACTTCTACGCATTTGGCGAGTCGGAACGTGGCGGTGTTCGCCCAACAATCAAGGACGTGGATCGCGATGGTCGACCGGATCTGGTGATCGCGAGCGGCGAGCGCGTCCCCGCAGCGCTTCGCATCTACTCTGCCGCAGCGAGCATCTGGACCGGTGGCGCACCCGGCATCGGAACCTACTCGGAGCCGTTCGGCTTCAGCCCCATCGCTGACGGCATCTACGTCGGGTGATCGCTCAAACGCCGGCTCGTCTTTCCACCGACACTGCCACACCCTACCGTGGAAAGACGCCAAAATTTCGGAAGCGCCTATGCGCCACAAAGACTTACGTCAAATTTTGAACAGTAAGTGAAAATATGTTCCATTATTAACTTGACAAACCCATAAACGCTCACGAGAACTCCGCCACCTACTGCTCACGCTCCTGACGGAGTCCTGTGCCAATATTGAACAAAAGATACCTAATATCTCATGTCGCAACATGATTATGCCGCCGCTGATCTCAGGCACGCTGAAAATTTTCGCATTTTCAGTTTGACACGATCATTATCGATTCGATAATCATTCAGTCTCTTCCTCATCTCATCTTTCTTGCGAGAAAACTATGGCTGATGAATTGGGAAGTCTGTCGCAGAAGGCGAGGAAAACCAGTCTGCGTTCGGCACGGATCGCAATGTTCTTTGTTGGCGTCATCACTCTGGCTGTGAATTTGTTCTTTGCTCTCACGGCCGAAAAGATGGTGAATGCTCAACTGGACAAAGAAGTGGCCGATCTCCAGCGTTCAGGAATGGTGTTTGATCAGGCCAAACTGAATCAGATTCGCGAAACAGCCATTCAATCGACCCAATTCAGCGGATACATCTTCGCCGGGATGGGTGTGATCTTTATCGCATTGGGTTTGGCGATCTACAAAGCGCCGGTTCCGTGCACGGTCACCGCGCTCGTGCTCTTCATCGGCGGTTGGATCGCGACGGTTGCGATCGTTGCCGCAGACGGGGAAGCCGAGGAAGTCGGGAAAGCCATCGGTCGCGGGATTTTCATCAAGATCATCATTATTGTGGTCCTTGTCAAAGCCATTCAATCTGCCAAGGCTTATCAACGGGAACAGGAATCTCTTAAGCAGGAACCGGAAGACGACAGGCAATTGGAAGATATCTGATGGATCCTTCCCAAAGTTCGTCAGACGGGGAATCGTCAGGGGATGATTCCCCGGATCCGATGCCATCGATGATCGCTTGCTGGCGATGCGGCTTGGCCGTGTCACTAGAGTCATCCCGTTGCAGACACTGTGCCGCATTGTTGTTCACGACGAATCATCCGGCTGAAGATGCCGTCAACCCGTCGAGAACACCCCGAGACAGCACCGCACATCTCTTCTCAGTGCTTCGAGCGTTTTTCCTGTTGATGGTGATCTCGATGGTTCAGGCCATTGTGATGTCTCAATCGCCGAACAATCAGGAGGCACACGATCACGCACTGGTCATCTGCGAGTTGCTGGACACTGCCATCGTTCTGATTCTAGCTTTGCGCATCGGATTCGTGCATCGCATTCCGTATTGTTCCGATCGTCGCCTGGGAGTCTGGATTCTTTCTCTGCCGGTGCTGTCCGTCCTGCTGGTGCTCAATTTTGTGTACCATGCCTGGGTCAGGGATTATCTGAAGTTGGATTGGTTGCAGATGCCGGACGAAGAAGGTCTGACACGTTTCACACTTCTGACGCACTGTCTGCAACCGGCGATCGTTGAAGAAGTCTTCTTCCGGTACATCGTGTTTGGTGTCTTGCGACAGCATTGCGGTATCCATGCCACGATCCTGGTCAGTTCCGCCATGTTCACGATCTGCCACGTGCATGCCTTACTCAGCATGCCGTATCTGTTCTTCGTGGGTGTGGTGCTGGGATATGCCCGTTATTTCTCTCGTACACTGATATTGCCGATAGGCATGCATTTCGTTCATAACCTGATCGTGACAATCTGGGAGGCGGAAGCGTGATCGGTGAACGCGTCGAATCGTATCCCCGCGGCTCGGTTTGGGCGATCGTGTTTCTGGTCCTGGGTATCGCTCTGGGTGCGTTGTTACTGCTCGCGCCCAAAAAGGACGCCTGGCCCATCGCGTTTCTACCCTTGGGGATCGCTGCAGGGATTTGGCTTGGCAGAGAATCGCGTGTGGTGTTTCGGGTGGAATCACGCGGATTGGAATTTGAAGAACCTCATCCCTTTCCACTGGATTACGATGCCATTCGCTGGGTCTCCGCGCACGTCAAGCGTGGGCCCTTCCCGATGACCTTGCATCATACGGGCGGAACCACGATCCTTCCCTCAAAATTGTCCGTAACTTCGAACGATCTTTACGAATTTCTGATCACCAGCGCACCGCCTCCGGATACGAGTGCCGTCCCCAAGAGTCTGGTTTCCTTTCGTGATGAACAGATCGCCAAATTCGGCGAGGAACGCGTCTTTTCGTTTGTCGGCGGGCCACCCAACATCGAACCGCGATCGTATCGTGGCATCGGCGCCATGATCGGCTTCTCTCTGGCCGCGATTCCGATGGGCATCGCCGGACATTCCTTTGTCGACTCCAAGGCGGGTTGGATTGAGGGCAGCACAGGCGCGTTCTTCTTCGGTTTGTTCATAGCCCTGATCCTGTTTTTCGCGAGAATGGCGTCCTCTTCGCAGAAGTCGAATCCCTCGGGGTTGGTCATCGCTCCCACCGGGCTTGCGCTCGCGCAGGATGATATCCAGGGGAAACTTCGCTGGGATGAAGTTCAGGCGATCGAGCATCCGCCAGTCAAACGCATGGGTACGGCACAGACGGCGAACAGCCGGCACGGGATCGGCATTCAAGTTGAAGGGGCGTACATCGTCATCAAGGACCGGTATCATCGGCCGGCCCGGGAGATTTCCCAGTGCCTGAAGTCGTACTGGAATAACGGTCGGCCCGGCTGACTCACTTCGCGAAGCTCGCCGCCAATCGCTTCAGTCCTTCTTCGATGCTCACGCGGGGTTGTAGTTCAGATCGCGGCGGGCGGCGGAGATGTCGTACCAGTGCGAGGTCGAGAGCTGATTCGCCACGAATCGCGTCATGACCGGTTCGCCCGCACCGTGCGTTGGCCGAGCGGCTCGATCGCCCTTCGCAACCCGTGCAGGCGTCCGTGGGATCGCCGGTGGAGATCGGCCTCGCGGCGCAAGGGAGTCGGGGCGATTGGGATTGGTCGCAATCTGATACAAGACCTCGCGGGCCAGAGTCGGGGGAACCACAAACTGAGCGGCGATCCGAGAAGCGGGCGAAAGTCCTATCCGGTTTTGAACCAGGTCGAAATCTTAAGATGGCGAGTCCTGTCACTATGAGATCAACGATCCGATCGACTTCGATCAAATCAGACTCTTATCTGATCGCCGAAAATCGGAATGTTCGGTCGTGTGCGAAAGGAACATCGTTCAACAACCGGGTCCCGCGTTGCAATTTCCATGCAGTCAATGGACAATGACCCAACGTCGATCTCCTGCTGTGGCGTTTGTTTACCGGCTTTGAACCTGGAATCTTCTGCTGCAAGTGTTCGCTGACATCATCGGTGATTGGCATTTGAACACTGAAAATGAACTCGTGCGAGGTGACCGATGACACTCGAACGAACACCCCGTCTGATCGAAGAAGAACGATCAAAGGCTATACCGACAGACATTTCATTGGATGATTGGGTTCGTATCCGGTCCAAAAGGCTTTCGTGGGACCAGGCGGTCGAAGTCGTGGCGGAATTGGCGGATCAACTCTCAACGACACACGACACTCCTGGTTGTCAGGGAACGATCTGCCCTGAGACTATTCGCCTCATTTCAAGCGCCAATGAACCCACAGCTCATGGGAAATGGATTCTGGCGGGTGCGGGCCCGAAACAAAGTGCTTCGAATGAAGTGGTGACTGGTGAAGACCGTTGTCGCGCACCGGAACTGCTGGCGACCGATCGAACGTCCGATCCGCAATGCAATGTGTATTCTTTGGGGATCGTACTGTATTGGCTGCTTTGTCATCGGTATCCGTTTCGATCACTCGATCGCGAAGAATTGCAGCGTGAGATCGTTGAAGATGCTCCGCAACCGCCCCGCCAAATCGTCCCCGGCATTCCACTGGAACTGGAGCGATTGTGCTTACGGATGCTTGCCAAAGATCCAGCGTTGCGTCCGTCTCACGGAACGGAACTCGCTCGGGCACTGCGACATGTTCTCGAAACAACAGAAACGCATGGAACGACTACAAGGCTCGGTGGTTTGACTTTGGCAACGAACGAGAACCAACTCCATCTGGTCTTTACGTGGTGTTCAACACAGCCGCTTCCGCAGTTTCAACAACTATTCTGCGAGCGGATCGAGCAACAGCACGGACAACTTGTACGGCAAACGGAATCAGTGACCGTTGCGCACTTGGCCCGTATCCGCAATCTTCCGGCGGGAATGCCGACGTTTCTGCATCATGCGTTGATGGTATTGGTTGGGCTGCGAAAAGACGTTTCAGAGATTGAATTTTCAATTGATAGCGCCGTGACAGCCGACTTGAAGCGCCGCGCACGGCGATTGAGCGGTCGAATCACCGCACGAGGACTGGAAGTGACACGTCAGTCGCTGGAGGTGATTCGACGCTGGTTGCCGTGCAAGGAACTGGCGGAGCAATCCGATCAGCAGTTTGAAGTCACAACGGAGCCAGACGTTCAACTCCGGTTCTCGGTTTGCGGCGAGGATAACGATTACGGTTCCGCGTCCCGACCCACATTTGTGGGTCGATCGGCACAATTGGCTCTTCTCAAATCACGATGGGTTCAGTCGCTCGAGGGGAAGGGGCAGATCGTCGTGCTAATCGGCGAAGAGGGCCTGGGAAAGACACGGTTGATTCAAGAGCTCCAAAGCTGTCTCATCGATTCAGTTCACGAATCGTCCTGGGTAATCTGGAATTGCCGACAGGTAACATTCGGACCGAATCCGAATCCGGCCGTCGCGTACTTTCAGGAATCATCCGATGAATCGAATCTGAGCATGAGCAAAGAGGAGCGTAATGAACTCGTCACACTACAACCACGCGACCGCTGGCAGCAGGCGTTGATCAAGTGGTTGAAACGGATGGCTTCGGAATCGCCGGTCGTCTTTGTCGTCGAAGATCTCCAGTGGGTTGATCCCGATACGCTGGCGTTCCAGCAGAAACTGGTGGATCTTGAACTTCACGATCGTATTCTCACGATCCTCACGTGCCGTCCGGAATTCGAAACGCCCTGGGGCAGCCGCCCGCATCAAACACAAATTGCCTTAAATCGTTTGACAAAGCGCCATACGGCGTCTATCTTCGCAACCACCGCTCACACAACGGATCCCTCACCGTCTGAACTGGAACGACTCATGGAATTCAGTGACGGGATCCCGTTATTCATCGAAGGATTCGCAAAGGCCTGGAAGTAACACCTGGTTTCGGAAGTTCCACGATAACCAGACCTCATGCCTTTCGACAACGAAAGACGAATCCATGTCCAAGCCAAATGAGATTCCAGAAGACGAGACCCCACAAGAATACATGACGGTTGATTATGCGGTTGGGGAAGGCGTATGCGCCAAGACGAACGCTTTTGGCGAAACGACGCTTGCGCCGGAAAGTGAAGCGAACGAAATCCATGAAGCCGTGCCCGCGTCCGATCAACCGAACAGGCTCGGCAAATATGATATCGTGACCGAAATCGGCCGAGGCGCGTATGGGCGTGTCTTTCGCGGTCACGATTCGCAACTCGATCGACCGGTCGCGATCAAGGTTCCAAGAATCCGGCGATCCACGACTTCGAAGGACGGCACTTCCGACCCCGGCAATCCCTCGGGTACGCCCGACAGCACGCGTCAGATCATCGACGCATTTCTTCAGGAAGCAAGAAAGCTCGCAGTACTCAAGCACCCGGGAATCGTCACGGTGCTCGACGTCAATGTGCACGAGGATGATTGCCTCATCGTTTCAGAATTCCTTGACGGGCCGAATCTCAAACAATGGATGAAGGATCGCGTCATTCCGTGGCAGGAATCGGTTCGACTCGTCAGCTCGATCGCGGATGCGCTGGCGTATGCTCATTCGCAGAGCACGGTCCATCGGGACCTGAAGCCGGGCAACATCATACTGGTTGCGAGAGCGGATGAATTGCACCCGGTGATTGTGGATTTCGGATTGGCGATCAGTGAATCCGTATCACAGAGTTCGCAACGCGGTCTTATTGCGGGAACGCCGAATTACATGTCGCCGGAACAGGCGCGGGGTGAAGGACACAGAATCGACGGACGTACGGATATCTACGCGCTCGGTGTCATCTTGTACCGCATGCTTTGTGGTGTTCTTCCGTTCACGGCACCGAACGTCTTGCAGTTATTGAGAAAAGTTGCGGAAGAAGAGCCAATTCCGCCCCGGCTCCACAATCGCACCATTCCGCGGGAACTGGAAAAAATCTGCCTCACCGCGATGAGCAAGCAGATCGCTGACCGCTACACGACGGCGGGCGATTTCGCTGCGGCGCTTCGCGATGTCGCCGCCCGGTATGCAAATAAACACGCTGGCACTGCGAACGAGTGGGAGCATTCTCGCGATGCGGTCCGTCGTCAGGTCACGGTCTTATCATTACGGTACGAACTGTTTGATTCGATCGAATTCACGGAGCGGCTCGAGCCCGAAGAACAGTACGATATTTTGATCGAATTTCAGAAACTCTGTGAAGAAGCCATACGCGAGAATAACGGACGCATCGTGCAGTTTTCGGGTGAGCGGGTGGTCGTCTGTTTCGGTTACCCGGTGGGATTTGAAGATGCGGCGCGGCGGGCGGCCGGTAGCGGTCTGACCCTTCTTCAACAGCTGATGATTTTTTCCGAGCGGCTCGTAGCCGATCACGGCGTGAAGTTGACTGCTCGGGCCGGAATTCACACTGGCAGCGTTGTGGTTCAGGAACACCTGCGCGAGTCTCAGTCCGGACTGCTGCTGATGGGCGAAGCGCTGCACATCGCCAACCACCTCACATCATCCACCGATCATTTCACGCTGACAGTAACGGGCGAAACCGCACGTTTTCTCGCTGGCTACTTTGAATGCACACCACTGAAAACGCTGCGCATCGTCGGATCGTCACGGCCCAAAGAACTGCTCCGCGTAACCGGTCGCGGCACTGCACGCAGTCGAATGGATGTCGTTGAATCGACGGGCCTAACGCCGCTGGTCGGCCGCGATACGGAAGTCGAAATTCTCAAAGATCTCTGGGAGCAGGCCAACGAAGGATCAGGTCAGATCATCTGCATCATCGGGGAAGCGGGTTTGGGCAAGTCCCGTCTGATCCGTGAAATTTCCGAACATGTCATCCAGAGCCGTGGTGGGCAAGTGATCGAGTGGCGGGCGTCATCGCTCTTCACGAGTTCCGGTTTGTATCCCGTCACCGAATGGTTGAACCGCACACTGGAATTCGATCGTGTGAATTCGTCTTCCGAACGACTCGACCGTCTGGTCCAGCATCTCGCGGACAACGGTGTCAGCTCGAACGAGTCCATTTCGCTCTTCGCATTGCTGCTGTCGATTCCGACCGAAGGCCGCTATCCACCGCTGGCACTCAGCCCCATGAAGATGATGGAGAAAACGCTCGACGCACTCCTCCACCTCCTCCGGAAATACAGTACACGATCTCCCCTACTCTTTGTCGTCGAAGACCTGCATTGGATCGATCCGACTGCGCTTGAGCTTCTCACCCGACTTGTCAATCAGGGACTGAATGACCGGTTGCTGACGCTTTTCACGTTCCGTCCGGAATTTGAAACACCTTGGGGAAGCCGAGCGAATCAGACACAACTCGCACTCAACCGGCTGACAAAGGCTCAAATCGAAGAAATGATTCTCAAGCGCACCGGCCTGACACGCATCCCCGCCGAAGTGATCACGCAGATCATCGAACGCACCGAAGGCGTACCACTGTTCATCGAAGAATATTCCAACCTCATCACGGAATCCAACGCACTCAGTGAGGTAGGCGGAAGAATCAAACTGAAAGACGGCTTCGACCTGCAGGCGATCCCTGCGACACTTCAGGATCTCCTGATCTCCCGACTCGATCGACTGAAAAGTGTCCAGGACGTCGCGCAGCTCGGTGCGACGATCGGCCGGCGTTTCCCATATGAACTGATCCACGCGGTCTCACAACTGGACGAACACTCGCTGCAATCCGAACTCGATAAGCTCGTCGGTGCGGAAATCCTATTTCAGGACGGCACGCCACCGCGTGCGATGTATACGTTCAAGCACGCTCTGATCCAGGATGCTGCTTACGGGTCACTCTTGAAGAAGAACCGAACCGAGTTTCATCAACGCATCGCTATGGTCCTCGAACAGCGGTTCCCCGAGACCATTACGACCGAACCCGCACTCCTCGCTCACCACTTCACTGAAGCTGGCATTTTAGACAAGGCGATCGACTACTGGCTGAAAGCCGGCAAGAAATCGCAGGCCGCCAACGCCGTCCGCGAAGCGCTGCAACAGTTCTCACGCGGACTGGAACTCGTGCTTTCGCTCCCACCTTCGCCCGAACGGGACGCACGGGAGTTGCAGTACCAGATGCCGCTCGGCGCGATGCTCGTTCAGACAAAAGGCTACGCCGCCCCGGAAGCCGGTGCCGCCTTCGCACGCGCCCGCGAAATCTGCGAACAACTGGGCCAGCAGAAAATGTTGACCTTCGTACTCGCCGGAATCTGGGCCTGGCGACTCGTCCGTGCCGAACACGCCGACGCTCTTCAACTCGCCACCGAACTCCAGAAACTCGGCGAGCAACTCGACGACAATGGTGTACGAGTTGAAGCCGGTTGGACCTTATCGTGCTCGCTGTTCTACTTGGGACGTTTTGCCGAATCGATCGAAGCCGCTCGAAGAACCATCGCCATCCACACCGAACATCCCGATTGCTGCAGACCGTTCGCCGCGGTCACCGGTCAAAGCGCTGCCGTTTGTGCTCGTGGATACGGCGCCAATTCGCTCTTCTGTGCCGGCGATCCCGTCGCCGCCGTCGCCATGTCTCAGGATGCGATCGACCTGTCACGCCGCACCAACGATCCGTTTAGCATGTCCATGGTCGCCTATCACGGCGCCTGGTTGCGGCTCTGGTGCGGACTCTTTGACGAAACCAAAACCATGGCACAGGAAGGGAAAGCGCTCTGCCGCGAACTCTCGTTCGATTTCTACGAGATCATGCAGACCATCAATCTTGCCTACATACCGATGCTCGATCCCACTTCCACGCCCGAGCAGATCGAAGCGGGCCTCCAGGCCGTGCGCCCGGCGTTCCAGATGTACCTGGCAACCGGCGGTCGTGTCCAGCTTTCGCACCATCATTCCTTCTTTGCCATCGCCCAGTTCAGGCTGGGCCGCTGGGACGAAGCGCAGGCGGAACTCGACACCGCATTCCAACATCAGGTGACGTCGGGCGAGTGCTATTGCGATGCCGAACTCCATCGACTTCAGGCCGAACTCCACCGCGCACGCGGAGACCGGGCCGCTGCCAATCAAAGCCTCGAAACCGCACTGCGAAGCGCCACCAGCCAGAACGCTCAATCCTGGATCGCCCGAATCGAAGAAACGCGGGCTCGATGGTCGAAGTCAGATCATTAGCGTTCGATGCCAACTGCAGACTCGAACTTCAAAAAAATGCCTTAAAAACAAGGATTTATTATGCGGCGACTCTACGACAAATTCATCCTGTGGGCTTACTCCGTCTTCTTCTGCTGGGCGCTCGTGATCGTGCAATCGCTGATTCGCCGTCGCAAAATGTCCCACAATAAAGGCCTCGCCGCCGCCGGCAAATTACGCATCGTCGACAACCCGAAATTCCCCGATGCCGAATTCTTCGAACCCGGTCGCGAGTTCCCCTGCCGCATCCGCCACGCCAACGTCTCCTTCATGGACGACGCCATGCTGACCGTACGATCCGCTTCCATCAAATTCGCCGACGCCGCCGTCGACAGCCCCTTCGACATCGAAATGAACAACGGCCGCTCGCTCTTCTGGTCCGTTGCAAACTTCTTCGCCTTCGCACGAAACAAACACGAACACGGTGGCATTCAATACGAATCCTTCTATCGCAAATACCCCGCCGGTCGCGACGCCGGTCAGGAAAGCGTCACACGCGATCCCAAATCCTATTCGCATCTCGACTATCGCAGCCAGTGCCCGTTCCTCTTCAACGCCAAAGATGGCAAGCGGCGATACGTCAACTTCCGTCTCATCCCCGCCGATCGCCAGATCGAAGCGCTGGTCAATCGCGTCGATCAGATCGGCATGTTCTTCGGCGATCAGCGGATGCTGCCCGACGACCCGCGAAACCGAAACTACCTCAAACACGAATACGCCGAGCGCCTCAAAAACGGACCCATCGAGTACATGCTTCAACTCCAACTCCACGAAGCGTCCGACCACGACTGCGAGGTCATCTACTGCAGCAACAAAATGTGGGACGAAGAAACGCATCCCTGGATCGATCTCGCACACGTCACCATCGACCGCATGCTCAGCTACGAGGAAAGCCTGTGGATGTACTTCTCACTGCGGAATCATCCCAGTTCAGTCGATCTGATCCCGGCCACCTCGATCCACGATTACAACTCGCTCAATTACATCCGTGCCAAGGCGGACATCGCCAAAAAAGCCCGGCTGTTCGCCTACCGGATCTTCGGCATGCCCAAAGAACTCCCGGATATCGGACCGCGGAACGTCAGCGAAGTGACCTGCGAAAAAGTCCGCTGACATCGGAATCTGACCACCGCCGTTCATCGCATGATCTCAGAACATCAAGTTCATTCACGATTTTTTGACTTTCCCCAGTTCCGTGTGGACGATTCCGCCACCGGCTGCGCTCGCTCGTGGCGGAGCCCTCGTGACTGAACCGCAGCACTCAAAAATCTATTTTTGTGCTAAAATGTTCAGTTTCTGAAAATGTGTTCATTTTAAAGCCTTTTTCACTTCCGCTGCCAATCTGGCAGGCGAGTTCGCCAACTTCGCCAACTCAAAACACACACCCCTTGGCGAAGAGACATTGACGAGCCGATATAATGGACATTTGTTCTTGATGAGCTGTCCGTTGTCACAAGCCCGCAGCCCCCGCGCTCGTCGCGGGTCTCCTGACCCCGACGCAATCGGACCGAAGATCTCCACCTTTGCAATCAACGAACGCGGTTTTCTCACCTCGCCCCCGTTTTCGGGGGAGAGGTCGGATCGGAAGCGAAGCGAACGATCCGGGTGAGGGGGCACCTTCTCAAATAATGAACATATTAACATTATTTACGAGTATGAATCACAGATCTGAAACCCCCTCACCCGACGGTCGGCTGCGCCGCTCGTCGACCTCTCCCCCGTAAACGGGAGCGAGGTAAAAATTCAACCACGCGCTACGCATCCCCCGCTCTCAGCGAAGGTCTCCCCGCGCTCGTCGCGGGTCTCCCGACGTCTCCCGACCCCGACGTAATCTGCGACCGCAGGTCTCCCCGGATTCAACTTTCCATCCGGAAACGTGGCGGAAATGACGCCGAAACCGACCGGAATGGGTCGAAATTCACCCGAAAATGTCCTTCTTCAATTAAAAAATCGACCACAATTCCGGGCGAATATGGTCATCCGGTTCAGGTTCAGCCCCGGCTGGCTCTCGAACGTCCACACTGGAACCCCGACAGGCGAACACGATCTGATCGGGCGTTTGGGCGACAGCTTCGGGGGTTTCGATTGGCTGAATTGACGTCGCCGGAGTCAGTGAAGAGTGAGATGCTGTCAAGAGTTGAGTAACCTGCTGCGCAGCGACCTCCCCCTTGAGGCCTCCTAGGTGATGTAAACAAATGTCGATGCATGGACTTTTGAATACATACATCTTGAAGAGGGAGACCTTCGGTCACACAGACGTCGGGTCGGGAATCGTTGGGAGACCTGCGATGAGCACGCGGACAGAATGCGGGGTGATGTCGCCCCGGACACGGCCGTGATCTCGTTCTGCTTGTTGTGCGTGCGCGTCTGCGGGCTGCCGCCGTCGGAACGTTCTCAGGCCTTCATCTCGGTGATCTGTTTGGTGGCGATGCCGATCGGCCGGTCCAGTGGCACGCCGGCGCAGGCGAGGATCGTCGTGAGCAAGTCGCCCAGATTACCTTTGGTCGTAGAGAGGTAGCGGCCGGTCCGGATCGAACCTCCGCCCTTTCCGGCGATGATGAACGGGAGATTCGCACGCGAATGCTTGTTGCCGTCTTCGAGGCCGGAACCCCACATCATGATGCAGTTGTCGAGCAGCGTGCCTTCCCCTTCGCGCAGGTTGGCCATCTTGTTCACCATGTACGCGAACTGATCGATGTTGAACTTGGTGATCGCGGCGACCTTCCGCACCATTTCCTTCTGGTTGTTGTGGTGCGTCTGGGAGTGGTGCTGGTCCCGGAAGCCGAGTTCCGGATACGATACGCCGTTCGGTGTGGACCCGATGTAAGTGCTTACTCTCGTTGTGTCGGTCTGGAAGGCGAGCACGTTGAGATCGCACATCACCTGCATGTATTCGCTGCGTTTGTCTCCGACGGGGATCTTGATCTCGATGGGTGGCGAATCGGAAGCGTTGCGTTTGCTGGTGCTGGCGCCCGCTTTCTCCAGCGCGGCCTGTTTCTGCCGATCTTCGATGGCGGCGATGCGCCGTTCGACGGATCGCACACTGTCGAGATATTCGTCGAGCTTGTGCTGGTCGGATTGGGGAAGTTTGCGGCGGAGATCCTTGGCACCGCCGAGCACGAGGTCGAGCATTTTTCGGTCGAGGGGATCGGCGGACTTCGTCTTGCCGGGCTGATCGGTTTTTCCGAACAGGCGGTCCAGCACTCGCCGCGGATCGATCTCCGCGGGCACGGCCTGCGTGGGCGAGCGGTAGCTGCAGTGCGAGTAATAGGCTTCGTTCAGACCCTCCTGATTTTCCTTGTGCGTCTGGGGCATGGTCGCCAGTTCGAGCGAGGGCAGGAGCGTGTGCGAACCCACGTAGTTGGCCATGATCTGGTCGGCGGAAATCGCAATGTTCACTTTGTCCCGTTTGTCGGCGTCGGGAAGGGTCGCGGTGAGCCAGGTGGAGAGCTCGAGCGCGTGCGGTGCGCCGTTGAAGGGCGCGATGGGAACACCGGAAATGCCCTTGATCATCAGACACTGGTCCAGAACGGGCCGCAGTGATTCGAGCGCTGGCGGAGGCGACTTGAGGAACGTGTCTGGGCTTTTGGGCCAGAACTGATCCATGATGACGCCGTGCGGCATGTACATGAACCCGAGGCGTACTGGCGGCTTGGAGGCGTGGGCGCCCTTGCCGTTCTTGCCGCCGTCCGCCGATGCCAGCGAATCCATGAAGGGCAGCGCGAGGGAAACGCCGACTCCTTTGAGCAGGGTCCGACGGTCAACCTTGGTACAAATGTTCATGTCTTTTATCCTTTGACTCGGCGGTGGGTAAACAAGTAACTGGTGATGACTTCGGTCATGATCGTCCGCACTCGGTAGTTGTCTTTGGCGATCTTCACCATGAGCTGGTCGACCACGATCTCATCGTATCCTTCCAGTTGTCGTCCCAGCGAGTAGGCCATCAGTCTTTCGGTCAGGTTTCGGGCGAGTTCGGCCTCCCGTTTGGCCAGGAGCCGCTTCAAATCGGCAGGTGTGGAGAAGTCGTTTCCATCGGGAAGTTTTCCTACCGAGTCGATCGCGATGCCTACGTCATCCTTCACGCGCCAGCGGCCGATGGCGTCGAAATTCTCCAACCCGAAGCCGATCGGGTCGAGAACTTTGTGACAGTTGGCGCAGGTCGGATCGGTTCGATGCAGTTCGGTCCGCTGTCGCAGTGTCAATCCTTTTACTTTCTTGGCGTCTTGATCCGCGAGTTCGGGAACGTCGGGCGGAGGTGGCGGGATCCGCTCTCCGAGAATTTGTTCGAGCACCCAGACGCCGCGGCGAACGGGGCTGGTCCGATTGGGGAACGACGTGGTCGCCAGCATGGCGGGCATGCCGAGGAGTCCGCCGCGGTTGGGGTCCGACAGCTTGACCCGGCGCATTTCCAGGCCTTTGACGGTTCGATCGAGGCCGTACAGATTGGCGAGCGGTTCGTTGAGGAACGTGTAATCGCTGTCCACGAACCGGGCCACGCTCTGGTTCTCGCGCACGATGCTTTCGAAAAATAGCCGGGCTTCGTCGAGCATTGCCTTGCGGAGCGTTGGCGTCATCTGAGGAAACAGGTCCGGGTCGAAGACCTGCCGATCCAATCCGCCCACGCCCAACCATTGAGCGCCGAAGCCGTCGAACAGGGCTCGTGCGCGGTCGTGATTCAGCATCCGCGTCACCTGTGCCCGCAGGACCTCGTGCTTGTGGAGTTCGCCTTTGTCGGCGAGAGCAGACAGCTCGGCATCGGGCGGAGCGGACCACAGCATGTAGGAAAGTCGAGAGGCTAATTGATAGTCGTCGAGCGGCACAATAGGATTCTTCGAGTCGACCGCTTCCGCCGGTGTGATGAAGAGGAACTGCGGAGAGACGAGGATCGCTTTCCACATCAGGCGGAGCGATGCGGTGTAACTGAGTTTGTTCTCGCGGGCGAGGTCGAAGACGCCCACGAGTACGTCCAGTTCCTTTTCGGTTGGCGGCCGGCGGTAGGCCTCGCGGGCGAGGGAAAGCGCGACCCGGCGCGCCTCGTTGCGGAGATCGGCGCTTGGGGGTGGCGCTTTGCCAAAGTGTCGCTTCTGGACCGCGGTCGGCTCTTTTCCTTCCGGTGCCACGACCTGAGCGATCACCTTGTTGGCAATTTCGAGGAAGAGTTCTGACTGGAGCGGCGAGATCGAGTTGAGAAACCCCGCCCCGACGACTTCCTCGGGCAGGCTGTCGGCGATCGACCGATCGACGCCGTAGAGCGCGTGGAGCGTGTTCGCGTATTCCACTTTAGTGAGCCGGCGGATCACGAATAGCCCCGGATCGGGCGGGGCAAGGTATTTGAGCTTGCCGATCCATTGGATGAACTGTCGGCGTTCTTCATCGGTCGGAATCGAGGACACACTCGCCGGCGGCATGTCGTGCACTTTGACGTTCGCGACCGCCTTCTTCCAGTGCAGGAACGAGGCGGCGCTGCCGGGGCTTTTCAGCGCCGATTGGAGGTTGATTCCCCCCTTGGGACGCGGACCGTGACACCGCACGCAGTACTTATTGACGAAGGGTTCGACCTTTTCTTTGAATGTTTTTCTGGCATCGTCGCGCAGCGCTACCAGATCCGCGCCGTCACTGCCGGGCTGAGCCCAGCAAGGCGAAACCGAAGAAAACAACCAAGCGAAGGCCAGCGCCGCGAGCGACTTACTCAGATTCGGGATGAGGCGTGATGGCTTCATGCTTGCTGTCCAACTTCGATGGTACGGGTGACAGACACGAGCAGTGGCGTGAGAACCGGCGGGGACCAATTCGACAAACGTCACGTTATGTTCCACGAGCTACCGACTGTTCGATCGGCGACAACCGGTGTCACGCTCGTTCTCCGGAAGGAGGCGGTGGGGAAGTTCAAGCGGTACTTCGTGAAAACATTGTAACCGTTCGTGACAATTCGTGCCTCCAGGAATTCGAATCGTTCCGGATGATTTTGGGATTCGCTGTCCGCTCCACAACGCTCGTAACGGGAGCGGTTGCTCGTTGTGCAAAACAGATGTTTTCTTAACAAGCCTCATGTCACACATTGCCCAAACTCTTAGCGACGCATGCCCCATGGCGCGGCACGATTTTTTCATACGGCAGATTGTTCTGAATTCGGAATGGTTCACAAGGTCTGACTGTCACCATCACAAATGGCAAGAGTTTTTCAGAGTTCGGGAATTTCTCGTCTTCATGGCATATCACGTGCAACTGCTCAGTTTGAAAGCAACATTCATTCATTATCAGGCGTTTACTTGCAGAACCCGTTAGTCCCGAACGCATCGCCGCATGGATTCGAAGCGACTCCTTGAGACTGTTACGTGAATGTGCCGATTCCGATTCTGAACATGAGCGACCGGAACGCTCAGACAGTCAAGACGCATTGTCCCTATTGTGCTTATCAGTGCGGCATTCTGATGCCGTCTGGTGACGAGAACGCTGTCGTTGGTGACTCCGCGTTTCCTGTCAATAATGGCCAACTTTGCATCAAAGGTTGGACCTCGGGAGAACTGCTCGGTCATTCGACCCGATTGACCACCCCGTTGATCCGTACGAAATCGGGCCAACTCGCGCCGACGAATTGGGACGAAGCGCTCGGTGTCATCGCGGACCGAATGCAGTCTCTGCAAACCCGCTATGGTTCCGATTCGTTTGGGGTGTTCGGTTCCGGAGCACTGACGAACGAGAAAGCCTACTTGCTGGGAAAATTCGCGCGTGTGGCACTTCGGACCGCGAATATCGACTACAACGGCCGCTATTGCATGTCGAGTGCGGCTGCCGGTTCGAATAAAGCCTTCGGGATCGATCGCGGGCTGCCGTTTCCCGTCAGCGATATCGCACGCGCAAGCACCATTCTTCTTGTTGGGGCCAATGTCGCCGATACGCTGCCACCGATCATGCAATGGTTTGAAAAGCAGAAAGAAGCCGGTGGGCGATTGATCGTGGCGGATCCGCGGCGAACGGCGACGGCCCGGACCGCCGATCTTCATCTGCCATTGATTCCCGGTTCGGACGTTGCATTCGCCAACGGTTTGCTGTTCCTCGCTCTCGACGAGAAGGTGATCGACAAGAACTTCATCGCAGAGCGGACGGTGGGTTTTGAAGCGGCCCGAAATGCGGCGCTGGCGTATCCGCCGATCGTTGTCGAACGCTTGACGGGACTATCGGAAGCTTCCCTTCGAACAACGGTCCGCTGGCTGGCCAGCGCCTCGTCCTCGATGCTATTGACCGGTCGGGGACCCGAGCAACAGAGTAAAGGCGTTGATGGCGTACTCGGATTCATCAACCTGATGCTCGCACTCGGACGCGTTGGCCAACCCGCGAGCGGCTATGGCTGTCTGACCGGTCAGGGAAACGGTCAGGGCGGTCGCGAGCATGGTCAAAAGGCGGACCAACTTCCCGGTTATCGACTGATCGAGGTGGAGTCCGATCGCATCTCGGTCGCCAAGGTCTGGGGCATCGATCCGACTCATCTGCCACGAAAAGGGAAGAGCGCCTTCGAGTTGCTGAATTCGCTGGGGCCGGACGGAGGAATTCGCGGACTTCTGGTGATGGGTTCGAATGTCGCTGTCGCATCACCCGATGCGGGCCGGATTGAAGAGCGATTGAAGTCACTGGATTTTCTGGTGGTTTGCGATTCGTTTTTGCATGAGACATCAGAGTCTGCCCATGTGATTCTTCCCACTCTTCAATGGGCGGAGGAAGAAGGCACGATGACAAATCTGGAGGGCCGAGTGATCCGGCGCCGCCGAGTCAAGCAAGCGCCGACCGGTCCTCGTGGAGACATTGACATTCTGTGCGAACTGGCGAAGCGCCTCGGCTCCGGCGACAAATTCGGTTTCCAATCGACCCAGGAGGTGTTCGAAGAGTTTCGCCGTGCAACGGCCGGCGGAATTGCCGATTATAGCGGGATCACGTACGAACGAATCGACTCGGAGGATGGCGTTTTCTGGCCGTGCACTTCCGAAGATCATCCGGGTACGCCGCGGCTGTTCGCAGAGCGCTTCGGCCATGCGGACGGCAAGGCACGTTTTCACGCAGTTCATTATCGTCCGGCTGGCGAGCAACCCGACGACGCATTTCCGCTCTATCTCACAACCGGCCGGTACAAGGAACATTACAACTCGGGAGCGCAGACCCGGTTGGTCGGACCTCTGAACGCAACGCGGCCGATGCCGCTGGCGCAGATTCATCCTCATCTGGCCAAGAAACTCGGTGCGTCCTCGGGATGGCGCCTGACTCTGGAGACTCGCCGCGGCCGTGCCGAATTCTCCGCGGAGGTGACTCACGACATTCGCACGGACACGGTTTTCGTCCCCTTCCACTGGGGCGGACGGCACGCCGTGAATCGGTTGACCAATCCCGCTCTCGACCCAACCAGCCGCATGCCCGAGTTCAAAGTGGCGGCGGTGCGCATCGCCGGTGTTCGCCCGCCCGAGGGTCGTGCGCCATGAACCGCCCGAATCTCGCGATCATCGGAAACGGTATGGCGACCTGCCGACTGCTCGATGAGCTGGATCGCCGGGGAGGGCTTGGACAATTTCAAGTCTCCGTCTACGGAGAAGAACCGCACGGTGGATACAACCGGATACTTCTGAACACGGTTCTTCAGAGGGGCAGTGTCGATGAGATCACCCTGAAGCCGCACTCATGGTATGCCGCGAAGGGCGTGCAATTTCATCCGGGCAAAACCGTCACCCGACTCTCGCACGCGGCGAAACGGTTATGGACCGGCGATCGCGCCGAGCATCGGTTCGACCTCGCCGTCTTCGCGACCGGGAGCAAGGCACGGATCCCGTTCGTGGAGGGAATTCATCGCGGCGACGGGTCGCTCAAAGACGGTGTGTTCGTCTACCGAACGGTTGCCGACGTTGAATCGATGAGAGCGCGTGTACGGCCGGGTCTGCCGGTTGCCGTCGTAGGCGGTGGTTTGCTCGGTCTCGAGGCCGCGAAAGGTCTCACCGATCTTGGTGCCGATGTCACGGTTGTTCATCTCTTCGACACGTTGATGAATCGTCAGGTCGATGCAGTAGGTGGGCAGTTTCTCAGGCGTGCGATTGAGAGCCTGGGGATCAAAGTGCTGACCTCGACCTCGACAAAGGCGATCGTTGGCGAGAACCGGGTCGAGGCGTTGGTTTTCGGCGGAGAAGGTCGTCTTTTGTGCGATATGGTTGTGTTTTCCAGTGGAATCGCACCACGAATCGAACTTGCGATTGATTCAGACATTCCGACCAATGCCGCGATCCTGGTGGATGATACGCTTCAGTCGGGGCTAGCCGGTATCTATGCGGTGGGGGAGTGCGCTGAGCATCGGGAGGCCGTGCACGGCACGGTCATGCCGATCTACGAGCAGTGTTCCGTTCTGGCGGATGTCCTGACGGGAGCGAATCCGGACGCGCGATATCTCGGTTCGAAGGTCTACACGAAGCTTAAGGTCGCGGGTGTTGACGTGGCCAGCATGGGACGGATCGAGGCCCGTTATGAGAGTGATGAAATTGTGCAGATCGTCGAGGAGCGTCGAGGTGTTTATCGGAAGCTCGTGATCGAGAACGACCGGCTGGCCGGGGCTGTACTGGTCGGCGATTCGACGGCGGCGGCGGAACTCGTTCAACTTCTTGAGCGTCGAGTCGTCCTGCCCGCGAATCGACTGGATCTGCTCGCATCCGGCGATGCGCTTGCGGGAGTCGGCAGCGATCCGGAGATCTGCAACTGCCATCGTGTGAGGAAATCCGCTTTACAAGCCGCTATTCAGGGCGGTTGCGACACGCTTCCCAAACTCTCCGAGTTGACATCTGCCGGGACCGGTTGCGGATCGTGCCGCGGTCAGCTGGCTCATTTGATCCTCCAACACACGCACGGCGTCGCCGGTGCGGCCAGGGGATAATCATGCAGTCGGAACGCTCCAAACGCATTCGCGTGGTTGTTCTCTCGACCGTTTCATTCACACTTATGTTCGCGGTGTGGCTGATGTTTGGCGTTCTTGGCGTGCCGATTCAGGCGGAATTGAGATTAACAAATGTTCAGATTGGTTGGCTTGGTGCGCTCGCCATTCTCGCGGGCTCGTTGCCGCGGTTGAATTTCGGGATTTGGGCCGACCAGATCGGCGGTCGAAAGGTCACCACGTTTCTCCTGTTGTTCATCGCGATTCCCACGTACTTCGTGAGTCGTGCAACGAGTTATGAGGAACTGCTGATCTGTGCCGTTCTCTTTGGTTTGGCGGGGAATTCCTTTACAGCCGGGATTGCCTGGAACGCGGCCTGGTTTCCCAAACAACAGCAAGGGCTCGCTCTCGGGATCTTCGGTGCGGGCAATGTCGGCGCTTCGGTGACGAAACTGATCTTCGGCTTATTCGGCGCCACGCTTCTCGCCGCGATCCCCGCCAGCGGGTTGTTCGGCGGTTGGCTTCCCGGCGTATGGCGGTTCTACCCGGTCCTTTATTCTGTTCTTCTGCTCGGCATGGCTGCGATCGTCTGGTTTCTGGCTCCCAGCCCGGATCACACACCCGCAAAAGGTCGATCGTATCACTCCATTCTTTCACCGCTGAAGTTCGCACGGGTCTGGGAATACAGTCTGCAATATGTCGTCGTTTTCGGGGCGTATGTGGCGTTGTCGCTGGCGCTGCCGAAGTATTATGTCAGCGTCTACGGGAACGAACTCCGCCTGTTCTTCGTCATCCCCGAAGGAGCGGAAGGTACCACATCCGTATTGCGGGTCGCCAGTCTGCTGACCACGCTCTTCATTTTCCCCGCAAGTTTGCTTCGACCTTTGGGCGGTTGGCTCTCGGACAAGTGGGGGGCGGTCGGCGTCCTTTGGGGCGTGTTCGGAATCATGCTGATTTCCAGCCTCATATTGGCGATCCCACTCGGGCTGGGCGTTTGGGTTTTCACTTCGCTCGTGTTCCTGCTCGGGTGCGGAATGGGAATCGGCAAAGCCGCTGTGTACAAGCTCATACCCGAACACTTCCCGCGGGATGTCGGCGCTGTGGGTGGTCTTGTCGGAATGCTCGGCGCGCTCGGAGGATTCGTGCTGCCGCCCGTCTGGGCGTATCTGCTGGAATGGACCGGCATGCCTCACGTGACCTTCGCCGTGCTCTTTTTGCTGACGGCGATCAGTACCGGCTGGTTCCTTCTGAGTCGATTTGAAAAGCCTTTTGCCGAGGCGGATTCCGAGTTCGCGGCAACGACGGGCGTGGTGATGGCGGAATCGAATCCGATTGGTTCTTAAAGTTTGGAGGTGCGCTGTGAGCGACTTCACTGACGAGCAGAAGAATTATCTCGAGGGTTTTGTCCGCGGTGCCGAATTGTCACGCGCGTCGCAAAGTTTGCCGACGTTTGCGGCCACGCTCGGGCTGCCGGAAGCGCCTTCGACCGGCGAATCACTACCGACGGGACCGGATGCGATCCATCACCTTGCTCAGAATCGAACTCTTGCCGATGGTAAAAAACTGACACCTCAGGAAGAGTTCAAACGGAAACGGCATCCGCTGGATCTGTGGGATGATATTGCCCGCCATTCCCGCGAATCCCAATTCCCCAAGGGCGAAGATGTCCTGGGATTCAAGTACCACGGGCTGTTTTTTGTCGCGCCGGCGCAGGAATCGTACATGTGCCGGTTACGGATGCCGGGCGGCATTCTCACGGCGCATCAGTTTCGCGGAATCGCGAAAATCGCCGACGATTGGGGAGGCGGTTACGCCGACGTCACGACGCGGGCGAACCTTCAGATCCGGGAAATCGCAGCCGCACACGGTACCGACGTCGTCACAGGATTGCAGGATCTCGGGATCATCATCCGAGGTTCGGGGGCGGACAATATCCGCAACGTCACCGGCAGCGCGACCGCCGGCATCGATCCGTACGAACTGATCGACACGCGCCCACTCGCCCGTGCCATGCATTACCACATTCTGCATCACCGCGAAATGTACGGATTGCCACGCAAGTTCAATATCGCCTTCGATGGCGGAGGTACGATCAGCGCACTCGAGGACACGAACGATATCGGCTTCAGCGCCGTCCGTGTCGGTGATGGCAAATCGGTCGCTGCGGGGGTGTACTTCCGGCTGCAACTCGGAGGCATCAGCGGCCACAAGGATTTTGCGCAAGACGAAGGCGTACTCCTCACGCCCGAACAGTGCGTTCCCGTCGCGGACGCCATCGTCAAAGTGTTCATCGAAAACGGCGACCGGACCGACCGCAAGAAAGCGCGATTGAAATACGTTCTCGACCGTTGGGGACACGAAAAATTCCTCGAAGAGACCGAATCGAAACTCGGTTCCAAACTCACGAGATTCCCGCTTGCGGACTGCGAACCCCGACCCGGCGTGCTCAAACACGGGCACCTTGGTGTTCATCCTCAAAAGCAGAAGGGGCTTTTCTATGTCGGCGTGCTGCTACCCGTCGGCCGGCTCCAGACCGATCAGATCCGCGGACTCGCCGACATCGCCGACGCCTTCGGCAGCGGAACGATCCGGCTCACGGTCTGGCAGAATCTGCTGATCTCCGACATCCGGGGCGAAGATATTCCTGAGGTCAAACGCCGGATCGAAGCGCTCGGCCTCCACTGGGACGCATCGAACATCCGCGGAGCACTCGTTGCCTGCACGGGAAACGCCGGATGCAAATTCGCCGCCGCGAATACCAAGAAACACGCCCTGGAAATCGCCAACGCCCTCGAACCGCGAATCACACTCGATCACCCGGTCAACATCCATGTCACCGGGTGTCCCAATTCCTGCGCCCAGCATTATCTCGGAGACATCGGTTTGCTCGGCACGGGCGTCCCTGCAGGGGAAGACATGGTCGAAGGGTATCACATATTCGTTGGCGGCGGATACGGTGTGGAACAGAACATCGGGCGCGAAGTGTTCAGGAGCGTGCCGGCAACCGACGCTCCCATGGTTCTCGAAGGCATGCTCCGCGCGTACCTCGATCATCGTGCCTCGCCGGATGATTCCTTCAACGACTTTGTTCGAAAACTCACAACCGACCAACTGAAATCACTCTTCGACTCGGCAATGCCGGTCACTGCATAGCGAGTTTTCCATGACCGCGATCCCAGTGCTTCCCCCATCCGCGCCGTTTACACCCGCCCAGCGATCCTGGTTGAACGGTTTCTTCGCCGGCCTCCTCGGGATGGATCGCAACGGATCACCCGCAGCCGCACCCGGAGCCGGCGGTTCCGCATCCGCACCAGCCGTCACGGAAGAAGAGTTCCCCTGGCACGATCCGAATCTCAAGATCGACGAACGCCTGAAATTGGCCGAGGGCAAGCCCACAGAACGTGTCCTCATGGCCGCGATGGCCCAACTCGATTGCGGCGCGTGCGGATATGTCTGCAAGACTTACTCGGAAGCGATCGCGTCCGGCGAAGAATCTGATCTGACAAAATGTTCACCGGGAGGAAAAGAGACGGCCAGGAAAATCAAGGAGATCGTCGCCGGCCGCAAGGCCCTTCCCAAAGTGGAAGCCAACGGCCATGCGGGGCAGAACGGCGTCCCGAAGTCCGGTTCCCTCGGCCCGTTCGATCGCAGGAATCCCTTTCCGGCCCCACTACTCGAGTCGCGTCCGCTCACCTCGGCCCAATCGCAGAAGGATGTCCGCTTTGTCTCGTTTTCTCTGAGGGGAAGCGGCTTGAAGTACGAAGTCGGCGATGCGCTCGGGCTCATGCCCGAAAACGATCCCGTGCTTGTCGAGGCCGTGCTTCACGCGCTCGGTGCTCGCGGCGATGAATTGGTCACGACAGCCGGCGGGCAGAGCCTTCATTCCTTTGATGCGCTGGCCCGGAACTGCGTCATCACCAAAGTCGGGGACGCCATCGCCGCGCTGCTCGCCGCCAATGCGAGCAACCCCTCGGAAGCGAGCACCTTGCAAACTCTCGTGAACGACGATGTCGAAGGAATCCCCGAAACATGGGATCTGCTCGATCTGCTCGGACAATTCCCGTCCGCGCGGGTTTCGATCGATCAGGTGATTGCTGCCCTCCCTCCGCTTCAACCGCGACTCTACTCGATCTCCTCATCGCTCAAGGCTCACCCGGACGAAGTACATCTCACCGTCGGTGTGGTCCGCTATCAGCAAGGCGGACGCATGCGGAAAGGAGTCGCGTCGAACTTCGTCACCGAAATCCTCCGCACCCGGCAGAAAGCCGGTGTCTTCATCCACACCTCGCCGGGATTCCGAGTCCCGAGCGATGGGAACACACCGATCATCATGGTCGGTCCGGGCACGGGTATCGCCCCGTTTCGTGCGTTTCTTGAAGAACGAATCGCCACCGGTGCGACTGGCCAGAACTGGCTGTTCTTCGGCGACCAGACACACGATCACGATTTTCTCTATCGCTACGAAATCGAGGCCTATCAGCGTTCCGGCGTCCTCAATCGCCTCGATCTCGCGTTCTCACGCGATCAGGCCGAGAAGATCTATGTCCAACACAAAATGGAGGAAAACGCCGCCGAATTGTGGCGATGGCTTCAAGACGGCGCACACTTCTACGTCTGCGGAGACGCACGTCGCATGGCTCTCGACGTCGATCGCGCTCTGCATTCCATCGTGGAGAAACAGGGCGGCTTGTCCAAAGATCAAGCCAACGAGTACGTCAAGGAACTCGGCAAATCGAAGCGATACCAACGCGACGTCTATTGAACTCAATACCGCCTACTGTTCATCGCGAACATCAGACGGGTATTGACCGCCGCGTTCGGGCCCGTCGTATCGCGGAGGAATCCTCCGCCAAACAGGTGACTGTAACCGATCAGAAAGTCCGATCGCGTCGAGAGGTGGAAATTCGAGATTCAACGTGCTCCTGTTCCCGTTTGCGTGTTGGCATATTCCCGGAATCCCATTCAATAGCACACACACTTTTACCATGGTTCTTCGGCCCGCGTCCGCATGAGGAGACCATACGATGAGTGAACCGTCCACGCCCACCGCCCCTCGCGGACTCCTCCAAAAGTGGAATGCCATTCCGCTCTACCTGCGCATTCTGATCGCGATGTTGACCGGCATTCTGGCGGGGCTGATTCTTGGGAAACACGCAGAAGTGTTCGAGTATCCCAGCCGAATCATTCTGCAACTGCTCGGTGCGCTGGCGCCGCCGCTGATTCTCATCGCGGTCACGCACGTGCTCATGACCACGGAGATCCGCGGCAAAATGGCGGCCCGCCTCGTGGGCCTGCTGCTTCTGAATACGGTGGTCGCGATTTTCCTCGGGCTGACCGTGGCGAACCTGCTCAAGCCCGGAACCTGGAGCGAATTCGAACCACCTCAGGAGATCGAAAAAGCGAGCGCGAAAAAGACTCCCGTGGAACTGCTGATCCAGAACGTTCCGCGGAGCATCCTTGGCCCGCTCGGCGATCGGCAGAATATCATTGGCGTGATCCTGATTGCGATCTCCTTCGGTCTGGCGATGCGCGGCATCAAGCAAAAACCGGTGAACACCATCCAGGATCTGGTCGAGGCGGCATACGAGGTACTTCTCAAGGTGCTGCACTGGATCATCCATCTGGTGCCCTTGGGCGTCTTCGCCATCGTCGCGCGCGTCGTGGGCGTGGAGGGATTCGAACCGTTCAAGGCGATGGGCGCGTTCGTTCTCGTGGTCATTCTCGCGCTGCTTCTGCAAACCACCTGGTATCTGGTGCGCATTCGGCTGTTTTCGTGGGCACGCCCGTTGTACGTGCTGCGCGGCATGCGCGATGCGCTGGTGATGGCGTTCTCTACCAGCAGTTCCACCGCCACGATGCCGGTCACGTACACCTGTCTCAAGGAGAACGTGGGGCTGCGCGAAGAATCCGCCAGCATGGGTGCGCTGGTCGGCGCCAACTTCAACAACGACGGCACCGCCCTCTACGAAGCGATGGCGGCGCTGTTCGTCGCGCAGCTGCTGGGCCAGAACCTGACATTATCCCAGCAGTTGCTTATCGTGATCACTTCGATCATCGCCTCGGTCGGCGCCGCCGGCATTCCGGAGGCGGGGCTTGTCACCATGACGCTCGTCTTCACGGCGGTCGGTCTGCCGATCGAATACATCGGCCTGCTGCTCACGGTCGACTGGTTCCTCGATCGCTGTCGCACCACAATCAATGTGCTGGGCGATGTGAATGTCAGCTGCATTCTGGACGGTCGGGTGCGGGAAATAGTCCCGGAACCCACTTCGCCAGTCGTATCGGAGCCACAAGGATGAATCTGGAATTGACGGAACATGTGGTGGTGATCACGGGTGGCGCCAGCGGCATCGGTCAGGCGACAGCGCGAGCGTTCGCGGCGGAAGGGGCGAAGGTCGCGATCTGGGACCGGGTCGAATCCCCGGACCAGTTCAGCGTGGTTATGGATACCGTCGAGCTGTCAACCATTCATACGGCGATGGAGCGTACGCTCTCGAAGTTCGGCCACGTGGATCATCTGGTGCATGCGGCGGCGATCGGGTCCGGCAAGTTCGGATTCCCGTTCACGAACCTCTCGCCGGACGACTGGCCGCGCGTGCTGCAGGTGAACATCATGGGAATGACGAACGTCGCGCATGCGGTCGCGCCGCACTTCATGGAACGAAAATCGGGAACGATGATCTTTCTCGCTTCAGTGGCGGGTCAGATCGGCTCGCAGACCGATCCGCCGTACAGCGCCTCGAAGGCGGCCAACATCAACTTTGCCCAGTGCCTCGCCAAGGATCTGGCACCTCACAGTGTACGCGTGAACACAATCTGTCCGGGGATGGTGCAAACACCGCTCAACCGCTCGGTCTGGCAGGCGTGGCACGATCAGGCGAAGCCCGAAGAGCGATTGAGCTACGACGAATGGGCGGGGCGAAAGATCCGCAGCGTGGTGCCGCTTGGGAAATGGCAGACGCCGGACGCGATTGCGGACATGATCGTGTTTCTGTCGTCAGCGCGTGCGGCTCATGTCACGGGTCAGACGATCAATGTTGACGGTGGGTTCGTCATGCACTGGTGACGATCAAGCTCTTCTATTCTTCCGGACGAATGGCCGCCGGCGGTCCGCCTTTTTTTGGTGCCGCTTCGTTGGGATCGCGTTCCTTCGATTCGCCAATCTCCCACGCGCTCAGCTTGATATCGTCGCCGTCTTCGATTGTCGCAAGCAGATATCGGCCGTTCGGAGCGATGTCGATCGCTTGCGGAATGCCTGATGCGATCGCGATCCGGTGCGCGATCTGCCCCGTTTCCGTGTCCCAGAGGTTGACGCGGCTCGGCACTTCAACGTCCTTGGCGTGAACACTTGTATCAGTCGCGATCAAAACCCGTCCGCCTTGTGCGTAGAGCATTCGGGAAACTGTCATGGACGTCTGTGCACCAGTACTTAGTTCCTTGACGATCTTATTTGTCGCGAGATCACGGATCGGAATCGTTTTTCCGGACACGGGCCCTTCGGCGAGGAACTTGCCATCCGGCGAGAACGCCAGGGATTTTACGGTGTGCGCGAGTTTGAAACGCTCGTGCGTGTTCTCCAGCCACTGCCAGAGGACGAGTTCACTGCGGTCCGCTACGGCGAGGACCTTGCCGTCGGGCGAGAAACAGCTCGCGTTGATTTCCGTGAATTTGAACGGTGCTTTTTTCACGAGAGTCGCCTGAGAACTGTTCCACAACTCGATCTCATGATCACGAACGACTGCGACGGCCACACCACCGGAAGCGACATCAAGAAACCGACTGCAATTCGATATCGACTGCCGTTTGAAATCACTGAGATTCGTGACGCTCAGATCGAACGTCCGCTTGGGGGCTCCGGTGGCGCTGGGATCGAATGGTTCATGCTGTTCCATCGCCAGCCAGTTTCGATCGGTGGACAGCGTGATTCCGCCGACCGTGAACTTGCCAAATGTGATTCGAGAGTAGATCGAGCCATCGGTCGGATCGCGATAATCGATCGCGCCGTCCTTGCCTGAGGGCAAAAGGAACGTGTGATTATTGATGAAGGCCAGTTGAGTGGACGACCGCTTTTCCAGAGGATGCGTGTACAGATGTCTCGGCGGAATCTGAGCCTTGGGTTCGTTGGTCAGTTCCCAGATGCGGACCTTGCCGACGAGTTCGCCCAGTCGATTCAGCCATCGCTTGTCGATTCCGCACCCCGCCAGTTGCTTCCCATCCGGTGAGAACGCCAGACTCGCAAAACTCGTTGCCCCTTCAAAGTTGGTCAAGTCGGTATGAATCGTCTTGAGATCGTTCGCCGGCTTGGCCGTTTCCCAGACGAATACTTCGCCGGTCTTCCCAAGCACGTACGCAGCCGTGTGTTTTCCGTCATTCGAAATGGCTAGCGCGGCGATCCGGCCCTTGAACTCGACTCGGCGTGTTTCCTTCATCGTCTTCGCATCCCAGAATATCACGCGGCCTTCGGTATCACCCGTGACTGCCGTACCGCCTTCTTTCGACCAGGCCGCCGAAACGACGGTCGCGTCGTGGCCGACCATCACGCGGTTGCCGGGGCTGCCTTCGTCGTAGTTGCCACACACGTAGGCCCACAAGACGTTTTTGGTCCGGCTCCCTCGAAACTTTCCTCCATCGAGCGGCCCGGTCATGATCGCACTTCGGCCTTTGGGATCGACGGCGAGCGGAACTGCTGAATCGTCCGCGGGCTTGGCACCTTTCGCGACTGTGCTCGTCTCGATCGTGCCAACCGAATCCGGAAGTTTCCCCTCGGCCCATGATTTCACGAAGTAGCCGCTCGCATTGCCAAAGACAATCTGACGTCGTGTATAGGTCTTGGCGATGAGCTTATCGGGGAAGACACCGATCGAAACGGGGTTGCTGTCCTTGGCTTCCAGAAGTGATTCGCCGACACCTTTCGTCGGTTCCAGAATGCAAACGCCGTTTTTGGTCGTCGCGTAGATACTCTTCCCGTCGCTCGTGACAGCCACAGCCGCATGGGAACCATCCACTTTGGTCTTCCAACGATACGAGGCCTCATTCCCGCTCAGATTCAACGCCATCACTTCGCCGGCCGTGTCGCCGGTGTAAAGCGTTTTGCCATCCGGAGAGTAGATCACAGAAACCGGTAGCGTCCCCGGATACCGCACCGTGAATCGTTCCTTCCACATCGTACCCGGCTCATCCAGTCGGGCCGTGTTCGCCACTTTGCGATTCGGTGCGGGCTTTTCCTCAGGACCATTCGCCAGCATCCATCCACCGCCGGCCAGCGCGAACAGTGCGATGCCGGCGAGGAGCCACGATTGAATCACACTGCGGGACATGGAACGCATGACGGACTCCGCAAGAGTTCGGGCGGGGGAAAGGGCGGGGTTGCCGAGGGTGAGATGCAGCGCCTGCCGGATGGTCTCGTTGATGAGCGGAAGCGGAACGGAAGCGGTGGCGTGGTCCGCCAGCCAGAGCGGCAGCGCCGTTGCGCTCAGCGCGATGCCGCGGCGCGTCAGTTGCCGGCCGAGTAGTTCACGCGCCCGCACGAGCCGCCGGGCAACCGTGCCTTCCGGCCAGCCCAGCTCTTTCGCTGCGAGTGAACGTGATAATCCGTTCACGTCGCAGGCGAGCAGAACCTGGCGCAGCTCCGTCGGGAGGCGAGACAGTTCGTCATCGATCACGACCCGGAGTTCACTGTCAGGAATCGAGGGTGAAACTTCCTCCGGTCGGGCAGCGGCCATCTGTCGGACCCTCCGCTTGATCGCCTGCGCTCGCGCCTTCTGCGCCACTCGCACCGCGACTCCGTACAACCACGAACCGACGGAACCGCGGATCGTCTCCGCCTTCCGGGCCAGAATGAAAAAGGTCGCCTGAAAGGCGTCGTCTGCGTCGGCGCCGTTCAGCAGGATTCGTCGGCAGACGCCGTTGACCAGCGGACCGTGCCGGCGGACCAACTCGGCGAATGCGATTTCGTCCTGCTGAGCGCGGAAGCGGTTCAGACATTCCGCATCCGTGCCGGGTTCCGCCGGCGGAATCAGGGCTTGAAGTGCGTCGTGAACACGTGTCATCGGTGTCGATTGTTCCGATTTTGAGGTTCGGATCGGGATTGTTTCGGTACGAGTATGTGCCCGCTGGCGGACATTTTGATCCGGTCATTTTTACAATCGTGTTCGACAATTCTGCGGGTGCGAGGGCGCAAGTTATTCGGTTTGTGATCCTTGCAGCGATTTTCCGCCCCAAAAAATGTTAAAATTTTCCAATTCTGCCGATTGAAAATGTCGTTGAAATCTTTACACGCGCCTCGACAGACCGTTTTTCTTCTCTATCTTAACTAAGATCAACTTGTCTCTCGTTTTGTCGCGCAAGAAACGCGACCATTCGTATTCCCTCCCTGAAGGCGAAGCGCGAGGCGATCCACGGAACGGTTGATATGGGGCGGACACCCCACTCGAGCTCTTCGCACGGAGGATGAGGACAATGTTGAAAACGCCTGCCTTCCTGGGACGCTGGTTCCCATCGATTTTCTCCGCTAAAGAGTCTGATCGCTTGCCTACCATCACCACCAAAGCACCGGTCCTGACAGCTGAAGGGCTAACCCGCAGTTTCGGCACCGGCGAAACCAAAATGTACGCCCTCAAGGATGTGTCCATCGCCCTCAACCGCGGTGAACTCAACCTGCTCATGGGCCCGAGCGGCAGCGGCAAGAGCACCTTGCTCGCCACCCTTTCCGCGCTGCTGCGTCCGGACTCCGGTCGCGTCACCGCACTCGGCAAAGACATCTGGAGCATGAATAATTCCCAGATGGAAGAGTTCCGCCTCAAGCACTGCAGCTACATCTTCCAGGGTTACAACCTGTTCCCCGCCTTCACCGCCCTCCAGCAGCTCGAAGTCGTGTTGCAATGGGGCGAGGGGATGAGCAAACGCGAAGCCCGCAAGCGTGCCGATCACGTGCTCGGCCAACTCGGGCTGACCAATCGCGCTCACCTGCGGCCGGCGGCTCTCTCCGGCGGAGAAAAGCAGCGCGTCGCCATCGCGCGGGCGCTCGTCAAGAATCCCTCCTTCATCTTCGCCGACGAACCGACCAGCGCTCTCGACTGGGACAACGGTAAACAGGTGATGAACCTTCTTAAGGAATGTGCCACCGTTCGTGGCGCAACCGTCCTCGTGGTCGCGCACGACCACCGCCTCGAAGACTACGCCGACCGCATCATCCGCATGGCCGACGGCGAGATCGTCAAAACTCCGCCAGTCGATCCGCCCATCAAGCACTCCGACTCCAACCGCTCCAAGAGCCGCGTGCGCATCAACGATTTCGAGTTCGCGAACGTGTAAATCCAGGTGAATGAGCAACATCAGCAGCGGGAGGCCCATCGCCTCCCGTTGCTCGTTTTCGCGACTCCAGCAGACATGAACTCGCCGCGGTTCATACCATTTCTTGATGACACACTTTGTTTCGCATCTGGAAGGCGCCATCGACGGCACACGCATCGAGTACGGCAGCTTGCAGAATCTGCACGCCGGCCGGCCGATCGTCGTCCGCTACAACCTCGAAGCGATCCGCAAGACGCTCACGCCGGAAGAGCTGATCAAGCGCCCGCCCTCGCTGTGGCGCTACCGCGAACTGCTGCCGCTGCCGCTCGACGTCGAGCCGGTCACGCTTGGCGAAGGGATGTCCCCGCTGCTGCCGTGCCCGCGACTCGGCGAGCAACTCGGACTCACCAAGCTCTTCGTGAAGGATGAATCGCAACTGCCGACGGGAAGCTTCAAAAGCCGCGGGATGACGGCGGCGCTCAGCATGGCGAAGTGGCTGGGCGTAAAGCGCGTCGCGCTGCCGACGGCCGGGAACGCCGGCGGAGCCGCGGCCGCGTATGCGGCGCGGGCGGGTATCGAGTGCTTCGTTTTCATGCCGCAGGATACGCCGATCGTCAATCAGTTCGAACCGCATCTCTATGGCGCGAAGGCGTACCGCGTGAACGGCCTGATCAACGACTGCGGCAAGATCGTGAAAGACGGACTCGACGCCATGGGCTGGTTCGATCTGTCCACGCTCAAGGAACCGTACCGACTCGAAGGCAAGAAGACGATGGGCCTGGAGCTGGCCGAACAGATGGGCTGGCAACTGCCGGACGTGATCCTGTATCCGACCGGCGGAGGCACGGGGCTGATCGGCATGTGGAAGGCATTCCAGGAACTGCGCGAACTCGGCTGGCTGAAATCGGACAAAATGCCGCGGCTGATCTCGTGCCAGGCGGAGGGGTGTGCGCCGATCGTTCGCGCGTTCGAGAAAGGCGAGCGCTTTGCAGAGCTGTTCCCGAATGCGCACACGGTCGCCAGCGGGCTGCGCGTGCCCGTGGCGGTCGGCGACTTCCTCATGCTCGACGCCATCCGCGCGAGCGGCGGGAAAGCGATGGCGGGCTCCGAGGCGAAGATCGCACCGTGGATGGTCCGCGGCAGCGCCGCTGAGGGGATTTCGATCTGCCCCGAAACGGCGGTCTGCTTCGAAGTGCTGGAGCAGCTCATCGCGAGCGGCTCCGTCACGCCCGATGAATCCGTCGTCGTCTTCAACACCGGAGCGGCACCGAAATATCTGGAAGCGCTGCCCTTCACGTTGCCGATGCTGGAAAAAGAGAAGATCGACTGGACTAAGATTTCTCAGTGAAGACTTCCTCTATCGTGATCGTCGGCGGTGGATTGGCGGGGCTGGCGGCCGCCACGGCGCTCGCGCCGCGCGGATTCCGCGTCACGCTCCTCGAATCCCGGCCGCGCCTCGGAGGCCGCGCGTCCTCCTTCACCGACCCCGCCACCGGCCAACTCATCGACGCCTGCCAGCACGTCAGCATGGGCTGCTGCACCAACTTCGCCCACTTCTGCCGCACCATCGGCATCGAATCGTTTCTCGAACCGCAACCGACACTCTGGTTCCAGACTCCGGACCGCCGCATCAGCCGCTTCCGCGCCGACCCGTGGCCCGCGCCGTTCCACCTCGGCCGTGCGCTCGCGGGTGCGCATTACCTCACGCCAAGCGAAAAACTCCGCATCGGCTGGGGGCTTCTCCAACTCCTGCGCACCTCACCGGAAGCCGATCCGCCCGCACGCGAATGGTTCCTCGCCAACCGGCAAACCCAGCGCACGATCGACCGCTTCTGGGGCATCGTGCTCACGAGTGCGCTCAATGAAACCGTCGATCGCATCGGCTTGAAGTACGCCCGCAAAGTCTTCGTCGATGGCTTCATGCGCCACCGCGACGGCTTCACCGTCCACGTGCCGAGTGTGCCTCTCGGACGCTTCTACGGCGACGAGCTGCGCAACTGGCTGTCGAATCATCAGGTCGAAGTCCGCGAAAATTGCGGAGTGCGGACGATCGAACAGAATCGGGATCATGACGATTCGAGCAGGTACTCAATCGAACTTCGCGATGGCTCGCGGCTCTCCGCCGACGCCGTCGTGCTGGCGGTGCCGTTCGATCGCGTGCGCGATCTGCTCCCCGCCTCCGCTTCGGCCGATCCCTTCTTTGAACGCATTCAGGAATTGAAACCGTCCCCGATCACCAGCGTCCACCTCTGGTACGATCAGCCGATCATGACGCTTCCGCACGTGGTGCTCGTGGATTGCCTCGGCCAGTGGGTGTTCCATCGCGGAGGCGGATACGTCCAAGTGGTCGTGAGTGCGTCGCGCGATCTCAAGACCCTCGGCCGCGACGCCATTCAGGACGCGATCGTGGCGGAGCTGGCCCGGCTGTTTCCTCATCAGGCGAAGCTCGTCCGTGCCAAAGTCGTCACCGAACACTCCGCCACCTTCGCTGCCGTGCCCGGCGTCGACGCCTTGCGCCCAACACAATCCACGCCGATTGCCGGATTGTTTCTGGCGGGGGATTGGACGCAGACCGGCTGGCCCGCGACAATGGAAGGAGCCGTGCGAAGCGGATACCTCGCCGCCGAGGCCGTTTTGAAATCGCAGGGCCGGGCGGAAACGCTCACTCAACCCGATCTCTCACCTTAACGAAAGGCTCTCCCATGCGATGCTTCGCTCTTGCGATCACGCTCATCCTCTCCGGCTCCGCCGTCGCACAATGGAAACTCGACGACACCTTCAAGGCGAACAAGCCCGAAGACCTGAAGGACGTCGCCTCCACCCCCGCACCCTCCGGCGCGATCGTCCTGTTCGATGGCAAATCGACCGACAACTGGACCAAGCGAGACGGCAAAAAAGTGGAATGGAAGATCACCGATGGGGCGATGGAAGGGTTCAAGGGTCACGGCGATATCGTGACCAAGGAAAAGTTCGGCGGGGATTTCAAGCTGCATGTCGAGTTCCGCATCCCCTATGAGCCGATGCTGAAACAAGGCCAGGGCCGCGGCAACAGCGGAATCTACATTCAGGGCCGGTACGAAGTGCAGGTGCTCGACAGCTACGGGATCGAAAGCAAGAACAACGACTGCGCCGCCATTTACGAAGTGGCGGCCCCGCTGAAGAACGTCTGCAAGGCGCCGACCGTGTGGCAGAGCTACGACATTGAGTTTTCGTCACCGAAATTCGAAGGCAAGAAGAAGGTCGAGCCGGTGCACGTGACGGTGTATCACAACGGCGTGAAGGTGCATGATGATGTGAAGGTGACTGTGGACAATACGCGTGCGGGCGCCGGCGGCGACCCGAGCACCCCCGGCCCGATCCTTCTGCAGGACCACGGCCACCCGGTGCAATACCGCAACATCTGGCTGGTCAAGAAGTGAATTGAAGAAAGGGGACTGACACCTTTTTGATTGGCGGAATTTTTATTCCGCGAAAAAAGGGAAACGAAAACAAAGGGGACACAGCTCATTCTAAGAAATGATTGAACAGTAAAAGGGGCGCATTAATAGCGCCCCTTTTACTGTTCACAACGCTTTTGGCAAAATGCATTAACACTCTCCACGAATATTAGGTGTAAGACTATCTGTAGACTATATACGTGTTGGAGGCCGAAAAGATGGGCATAGGAGTGCTTGGTCGGAGAATTGAACAATTCATCAAGGCCATTGAGTCCGGCGTAGTCATTCTAAACCAAGACGATCCAACACTGAAAGAATTAGTTGTCGACCTCGAAAAAGTTAAGCGTTTTTCAGACGGGGATATCGATATAGCGTCCTGTACGCCACTAGTGCGTCAGATGAGCAGGTTATTTGTCAATGCAACAGATACACTAAGCAAAATCGATCCCCAAACACCACCGGAAACACCTGAGAACATAACACCAAAGCAAGTTGAAGAAGCACAACGGGAGTATTTCCGGCTCTTGGATGATTTTTTCCAAACCGCAACCGGCACTCCAGCATCTCGGTTCGAGGAGAAAATCACCTTTGGAGACAAGATCAGGACTGAAGCAGCGATAATCGCACCTCGCTTCGAAAAGGCTATGAAGAGCCATGTCCCGAAATTGATGGAGTTTTACGGCAATCACGGAAGGAAATTACTTGGGGCAGGCAAACTCTATTCCGGGGTGAATGCAGTCATCGGCGGCGCGAGCAACTTCCCTGATTCCGCATTCAACGGTTATCGGAAAATGGCACTCTACGCCGACACGGTGTTCGTCCCTGATCCGGTCCTTCCCTGGATTGAAAACGATCGAGAGCACGAAGGTTTTAAACTCGTTAGGATGCTACAAGCATGTCATGATATTTTGAAACTTCGTCCCCTTGCAGACGCGAAACTGCCCTACCCGGCTGTGATCGTCTTCCCGAGTTGGGAGAAGTCACTAGAGGCCAATGATGAGGTGACCAAAGACGGCATTGGCAATTTGGTACTGAGTTTCTTTAACCATTTCCTGGACGCTCATTTCGATGATGAATCTGAGGTAATCGATTACGTCCTTGGTGATGGCAAGGCAAACTTCCGCCGTGCAGTAAACTGTTACGGTCTTCTGGTACCACCCGGCTCCAACGGGCCGATGAATGTCGATGACGGGGTGAAAACCTATCTCGAATATGTTCAGAAATTCCGCACACCAACTGCATTTCAAACTTTACTAAGTCAACCGCCTGAATCAGTAGCCTGGCTACTCATAATGGAGCGTCTCGCGCCTCAGTTTCACATCCGTGACAACGCTATTGCGATGAACGCTCAGCCTTTGCTCTGGAACCCGGCGCACTTCCACTACTTCAACCTCTGTGCGACCGCGACGAACCAGTTGCTTGAAAAGGACAGAATCATTGACAACAAGACGGTGACGCTTCTTGCCGCACTGAACCAACCATCTCTCGCCTGGCTAGGGAACGTAGGGATGTCCGACCTCGTTCGTCTTCGCGAGGCGAATGCCAATGAAAAGTTCCGAAGGTCGCTCGCCGACCAATTAAAGGGGCTTAACAATGTAGATGAAACCAATATGAATCGTGTGGCTGCGGATGTTGCTCGTGGCATTGCAGCCCTTCTTGCAGAACACAGCAGAGAAGCCGACAAACTCTGGTTCGATTACAAAAAGAAACTCGTACTTGGAGGTGGCATTGTTCTGACGGGCGGTGTTGCACTATCGCCGTGGCTTGCCGGGTTGTTAGGATTCGTTCCTGGTCTAGCAGGGCTTGCTGGTGGTGCAGGCACTGCTTTAAAAGATTACGTGCATTATCGAATGGACAAGCACAGTCTTTCGAAATCTGTTATTGGAATTCTCTCGCATGCAAAGCGAGAAGGCACCTAAACATATTTACATTATCGGTCTAATTCAATTCAAAATATTCATTCCGTTTGCGCCCTTGCGAGTCCGTATAGGTTTGGCTTTCAGAATCGAAAGTAGCTCCATCTTTTTCAGCTTCACACCGACCTTGTTGACATCTTACGTCGTGTAGCCCTTTGTCGATGCTTTTGCCCAATTCGTCCATATTCTTCTTCTGGGCTTCCCATTGGGCATCTTCGCCAAGAGGCTTGGGTGTTTCGTTCATCGTTTGTTCTCGTTGGGGATGCGACTTCGAAATCTTATAGAGCATTTTACCGGATTCGACATTCATTACTTAACTTTCTTGCTCGGCGCCGGGAAAGCTACCGGAAGGTAGCCACGACACCCATCGAACGGCTCAATCGAACTAGTGATCAGCAGAACACAATAGCTCAGGTTATTTGACTTAACTCATTACATCAGTTGATGTTAAGTTCGAGTTCAGCTTGCCATTATCGGTGCGACACATGCACCTGCATTCGATTTATAGCCATTTATACCCGTTTATACACGATTTCATGTATAAACGGGTATAAATGGCTATACTTCCGATTTGCCCCACTTCGTAGTCCGCCACTTCTGAAATAGACACCGTCGGACCAGCGGCGATCTCAATCAAAGCCATGCTTCAATGGTGCGGTTGGCAGCGGTTTCATGGTTGTATTCTGCCGCATATCACCCTGAGCAGAAGACGTTCCCATTGGGCGGATCGAGCACGGTCGTGGCGGCAAAATGTCCGATTCGAGGACGGTTTCGGACGAACTTTGACCCATTTCGAACCCATTCCCGACCGATTTTCGCCGAGTTTGGGTCGTTTCCGGCGCCATTTCCGCCACGTTTCCGGATGGAATGCGGGCGAATACTGGGAGACCTTCGGTCGTCGATTTCGTCGGGGTCGGGAGACCATTTTTGATTTCGGATTGCGGATTGCGGATTGAAGAAAAAGAGACCAGCGACGAGCGATTTTATGCTCTCGCGATAATCAACATCGGCATGAAATTCGTCGATTTGTGGATCGTGTTCTTCGTTTCAGTAACTGTTCAGAATTGACGTAAACCCTTATGGCGCCAAGGCGCTTCCGAAATTTTGGCGTCTTTCCACGGTAGGGTGTGGCAGTGTCGGTGGAAAGACGAGTCAGTGTCAGAACGTCTCCAACAGGTGCAAGAGTGGTGGCGGAGTCGTTCTCATGGTTACAGCCGCTCGAGGCGGTTGGTGCGGATCCACTGGATCTGGGCGGCGTGGTGCTGGCCGTGCCAGGCGTAGAGGCCGATGGCTTCCTTGATGGGGACGACGCGGTTTTGTTCCGGGTGGAGGTAGCCTTTATCGAAGTCGTTGTCTGACAGGGAGTTGAGGAGATAGGTGAGGCGGATGTGCATGGCGTCGAGCTGGGCGAGGCTGACTTCGACGGGGAGTTCGGCGGAGTCGGCGAGTGCGACGAAGGCTCCGGGATCGTAGGCGAAGACGCGTGGGGAGTCGGCGGTGAGCGCGAGTTTGATGCGCAGGAGTGCGTTGGCGTGGCTGTCGGCGAGGTGGTTGACGATCTGGCGGATGGTCCAGTTCTTGTATTTCGTTTCGTTGATCTCGGTGTCTTCGAGGCTTTCGAGTACGGATTGCAGCTTGCCGGGGAGCATCCCGATTTCTTCGATCGCCGCTTTTCGCTGGTCGGGCGAGGGGTTGGCGTTGGGCTGGTAGTTGCCGAAGGGAAAGTCGGGAGGTGTCATGAAAAGGCTCGTCCGGTTAGGCGTCTGCACCGGGGCCGCGAAGGAAGGCGTTGAAGTTGTTGCCGGTGTAGGCGACAACGACGATCCAGCCTCCCGGCAGGTCGCGGTAGACGCGCACCGCGACATTGCTGGTGTATTGGCCGGTCTCGGCATCGCGAAGGTGAAAATCGCCGGGTCGCAGAAAATAGACCCAGGCGGATTGACGGCCGGTCCCTTCGAGGCGCATTGCCTGCGTTGATACGCCCTGGAGATCGCGACGGCCGGCGAAGGTGACGAGTTGGAGATCGAACGGTTCGGGCAGCGTGTCTGAGAGGCCGTTCGTGACGAGCCAGTCCGCTGCCGTATGCGCTGGCGCCTGCCAGTAGCGGTCTTGGTCGTCGGCAAGGCCGGGAATATCGAGCACGGGCCGCGTGACGGCGATGTAGGCGCCGTAGAGCAGCACGAGCACGGAAGCGGCCATTGCAAAGCGGACAACGCGCAAGCGAACCATCAGCTTTCGGTAGACGGCGACTTGCGTCTTCAAGCGATCCGCCAGCGAACCCGGGACTGGAACGTCGTTGATCGCGGTGGCGATGGTGGTGTCGATGGCTTGCTGATTCTTGAGGCGAGCAGCGCAAGCGGTGCAGGCAGCGAGGTGCGATTCGAGCGCAGACGTATCTTCCGCCGAGAGTTCCGAAGTCGAACCGGGGCGATAGAACAGGAGCAGCAAGTTAGCGTGGCGGCAGTCCATCGTTTTCAATTCCGGGTGCGAGCTTGGAACGAAGAAAATTCTTGGCTCGCGCCAGACGGGACATCACGGTTCCAATCGGCAAATCCATCTGATCCGCGATATCACGATAACTAAATTCCTCAAAATAGAACAAGATCAACGGCGTTCGAAACGATTCATCCAATTCGTTCAGAGCCTCTTGCAATACCGCCGAATCCACGGCAGGTACAGTCGACTCCGGAACAGAGAACTCGTCGAGATTCTCAACCGGGATGTAGCGGTCCCGCTTTTCGTTGCGGATTCGGTACAAATAGGCATTCCGCAAAATGCGAAAGAGCCAAGCTTTCGCACGCTCAACCTCCCGCAGTGTTGCGAGTCGCGGAAGGGCCTTGCTGAATGTCTCCTGTACCAGATCGTCCGCATCGGCCGCTGAACCCGATAACCGATACGCATACCGGTAGAGGGATCGATAATGCGTGTCGATCAACGCGTTGGCATCGATCGGCGACGGCATGTGGTCCCCTCAGTGAAGTTAGGATGCGATTCGGACCAATTTATTCCCACGTTCTCGAAGAATGAATGGGAACGCCAAAAAAATGCCGAATTCATGACCCAACAATGATTCGATTCCCAGAAAAGAAAATTTTTGGGAATAAATCACTCAAGTTTGTGTCGTGTAAGTGGAGACGATCACCGACAAACCGATTCCTAGGTATGAAATACTCGGATGAAGGAGCTCGAGTGATCGCCTGCCAGCCCGTTTTCAAAGGGAATGCGGACTGTTGGCAGCACCTCCAGATCACGTTCCGTTTCTCACCAGGAGTTCATGATGAAGAAGATTCTCGCCATGCTCGTCGTAGCATTCGTTCTCGGCACCACCATCGGTTGCAGCGGAAGCAGCAGCCCAGCCGCAGCTCCGAAGCCGGCACCCAAGAAGGAAGAGCCTAAGAAGGAAGAACCCAAGAAGGAAGAGCCTAAGAAGTAAGCTCGATCTTCAAAACGAAGATCTTCTAAACTTGCTTTCAACCCTATATTACCACGTTTCATCATGAACGTGGTAAATCCCCCTAACTCCATCAACAATTTAACCGGAGATTTTCATGAAGAAGTTCCTCGCTTTGCTTGTTGCAGCGTTCGCGCTGAGCGCCACCGTTGGTTGCAGCGGAAGCAGCAGCCCTGCTGCCGCTCCCAAGCCAGCCGAAAAGAAGCCCGAAGAGAAGAAGCCGTAGTACTGGTCGGAAACCAAAAATGCCGATCGGGATTCCGGTCGGCATCTTTCATTTCAAGGGAATACCTGTGAGAACCATCTCGTTAATTTTCTCAATCCTTTTGCTCACATTCGTTCTAGTTGGCTGCACATCACGTACGGACAAAGGTAAGAACAAAGACTACGATCAGCCCCGTCCCACTGCCAAAGAAGAATCTTGATTCACGATCATGGATCGTTGACATCACGTTCGATCGGTTCTTCAAATCGCTGATAAATTGGTAGAAAACGATACTCAACGGTAAGTGCCAGAATCGCCATGGCGGTGCAATAGTTCGGGCCTTGCTGCAAATCATCGTAAGCGCTCTGACCACCAGCGTGCCATGATCCATCGGCTCGTGGTTGATTGCGCTGAAGGAGCAAATCATGCAATCGCGGGCGATACGCCTTCCACTCGTTTCCACCCAGCTGAAACATGCCTTGTGATGTGTAATAGATTCCGTAAAAGAAGTGAGCTTGGGCAGGATTTAAATTATTGCGGAGGATATAGGCTCCAGCTTTGAGAACTTCTGCCGAGCGATGATACTCTTTGCCACATAACTCCATCGCCAGAATCCCCGTGCCCGTACATGGGACCGTGAGTTGATGGCGTGTCGTGTAGCGGAATCCACCAGTAATCGGATCGTGGCAGCGTCGCACATAATCGACCGCCGCCTTGATGCGATCGGCGGGAATATCACATCCGAGGTTGCGTGCACCGCGCAACGCCATGAGTTGCCAGCCGGTCACACTCAAATCCGCATCTGTACCCATCATCCGATAGCGCCAACCGCCTGCGTCCGGTCCACCGATCCGCCGTTGACCCGCCAGTACGCATGTGACTGCGGCCTCCAGACGAGTCTTCAGTTCCTCCGCGATCTTTCCGTCAGTCATTCCCGCTGCTTCAGCCAGCATGAGCGTGCAGATTCCGTGCGTGTACATCTCCTGCCCGCCGCCAAATCCTCCCCCACCCGCAAACAGTCCATTACGCTGCTGAAGTCCCATCACATGACGGATTCCTTTTTCGATCGCAGCGCCGTGTTTGCCCTCTCCGGGAACATGCCCTGCGGAAAGAAAAGCCATGACGGAAAGTGCTGTGACCGCCATATCACCGCGGCCTGAACCCATCGCAAAAATACCCCCACCTCCGCCGGCCCAACTCCCGTCATTCGCTTGAGTGTTTCGCAGGTAGATCAACCCGCGATCAATCGCATCGTCCATCCTCTCCCGTGGCGGCGCTGTCGAAGCTAGGATCGGAAGGCTCATCAACACGACAATTGAAAGAACGATACGCACAATTCGACTCCGCAAGCGATCTGCAAACACTTTTAGTCTATTCCATGGAACCCAGGACGGGATACGAAAATCCCGACAGTTGCATCACTTCCACACCTTGTTTCCGATCCGGAAAGGGGTAAAAAAAGTTATTCATCTGATTCCGCCGGGCGACCGGCCGCACGAGTGGAGTATCGACTGTGTTCAGACACCGCGTCTTATTAACGATCCTGTTTGCCGTGGGAGCGACCATCGTAGCTGCTCAAACGCCTCCTGCTGGAGAGAAGAAAGCAGAACCTGCCAAGACCGAAGAGAAAAAACCGGCCGAGAAAAAGCCTGACGAAAAGAAGGATGAGAAGAAGGACGAAAAAGGAACACCAACTCCACCGGCGCCTGCGACACCGGCAGCCAATACTGCCCGCTTCGAAACCAAGTTGGAAAAAGACAAACCCTTCTATCAGGAAATGGAAACCACTGTCCTTCAGACCATCAAGGTCCAAGGCGGAGCGGATCTGGTCCAGACTCACAAACAGACCTTTTACTTTAAGTGGCTGCCCACAAACTTCGCTGGTGACAAGTGGACCGTCAAGCAAACGATCGAAGGCGTAAAGATGTCAATTGACATCGCCGGTAACAAAGTCGAATACGATTCGACGAACACCAACGCAACCGGTGCCGCTGGTAACCCCGGCCTTGCTGACTTCTTCTCCAAACTCGTCGGCACGGAATTCACCATCACCTACGGCAAGGGAATGGTGGTAGAAAAAGTCGACGGGAAAGACGAGTTCCTGAAGAAACTCGGCGGCGTTAATCAGCAGATCGAATCGCTTCTCAAGAAGATGCTCACCGACGAAGCCCTCAAGCAGATGACCGATCCGTCATTCGGCCTGACTGCCGACAAGGATATTGCGGTCGGCGGCAAGTGGGAGAAAAAGTCGGTCATGAATCTAGGCCCGATCGGCTCCTACGACATGGTGAACACGTACACCTATGTTGGCAAGAACACAACCGCCCCGAATGCCGCTGAGAAAGAACTCGAGAAGATTGAAGTCGCTACCATCATGACTTACAAGGCACCCACTGCCGATCAGGGTGAAGGTTTGCTCTTCAAGATCAAGGGCGGCGAACTCAAGACCGAGCCTTACAAAGCAGGCGAAAAAGCCAATGTGATCCTTTACGATGCCAAGGCCGGACGGATCAAGGAATCGACCCTTTCTGTGAAACTCGTGGGCAAGATCAACGTCACGATCGGCGGTACCGATACCACAATCGATCTCTATCAGGAACAGGTGACGACCGTGAAGACGGAAGATAAGAGCTTTATCGAAAAGAAGTAAAACGAGTTGTCGTGTTGTGAACCGGCGGATTCATCCGCCGGTTTTTTTTGTTGAAGGAGCACTGGATATGAAAACCCTTGTTCTCGGTTCCGCAGGTCAACTCGGTCGCGATCTCGTTCCCCTCCTCACCGGCGACATCATCGCTGCTGCGCGTGCGGATGCGGACTTTGAACAGCGCGGCAGCCTCACGCAACTCCTCGAACGACACAAACCCTCAATGGTCATCAACTGCGCCGCCTACAACCTCGTTGACAAAGCGGAGAGCGAACCCGAAACCGCATTCGCCGTGAACACCTGGGGTGTCCGTGAACTCGCACAAGCCTGCCGGCAGATCGGCGCCCGTCTTGTGCAAATCAGTACCGATTACGTTTTCGGACTGGATGACCGACGAACGGCCCCCCTGACGGAAGATGATCCGCCCGGCCCCGTAAGCGTGTACGGTGGCAGCAAACTGATGGGCGAATATTTCGTGCGCTCCATCGCGCCCCGCCATCTCGTGATCCGCACCTGTGGGCTTTATGGCGTGTGGGGCAGCGGAGGCAAAGGCGGAAACTTCGTCGAAACCATGCTCCGCGTCGCCGGTATGGGAAAGCCGTTGCGCGTCGTGAACGATCAGCACTGCACGCCCAGCTACACCAAAGACGTCGCCGCCACCATCTTCGCGCTGCTGAATACGGATGCGAACGGCCTCTTCCACGTCACCAACGCCGGTGCAACCACCTGGTACGAACTGGCAGCCGAAGCGTTCCGCTTGAGCGGTGTGAAGGCCGACCTCACACCCATCCCCACCAGCGAACGCAACGACCCCGCACGGCGCCCCCCGTACAGCGTGCTCTCAACCGCGAAACTCGCAAGCGCAGGCGTGGCCGAGCCGCGGCACTGGAAGGACGCACTCGCCGCCTACCTCAATGAACGGAAGGCAAAGAACTAGCCAACCGTGCCCCCAATCGCATTCATGTGGGACAGTAAACGGTTCCACCACCACTGCCACACCCTACGGTGGAAAGACACAAAAATTTCGGAAGCGCCTATGCGCCGCAAGGGTTTACGTCGATTTTGAGACTTCCGCGGAATGAACACGATCCCTCAAATCCGCCCGAAAGATCGCCATCACATTTGTACATCCGTCCGCTACTTCTTCACTTCCTCAGACAATCCCACATCAATGTACTGCCCACCGCCGGCGTTCTTCGCCCGCACCGCAAACGTATTCGTACCGACTTTTAAGCTTTTCAATGCCGCCGGCAGGATCGGCACCTCCACATAATTCGTCGTGTAACCCGGCAGACTCGCCGCCTTCTCACCATTGATGAACACTTCGCCGTCCTCATCGCAATGGAACCGCACCAGCACCTCGCCCTTCGGCAGTTCCTTCAACTCGAATGTCCGGCGAAGCCAGATCTCTTTGCTCGTCCACTCGGTGCCGATCACCGACCCCGGCGTTCCCTTCGCGCCAAATCCGCCCTTCGCATCCTTCCATTTCGAATCATCGAAGTCCGGCTTTATCCATTTCTCTGAAGGTGCGTACAGCGTGTGCTTCCACGTCTTCGCCGACTTCTCGCTCGTCGGCACCAGCTCCTTCACCTCCGGCGGCGGTCCGAACAGCGCTTTGTGCCACTTCGCCATCTCCTCGATATCGAACTTCATCACCTCGCGGTCGTAGGTCATCAGGCCGTTGACCTCAATTTCCACATCAGTCGTCTGCGTATACACCGCCGCCGCCAACCCCTTGCCGATCAGCACATGCAACCTTCGCATCAGGGCATGGTAATTCGTGCGCAGTTCCTCTTCCGTCTTGTAAGTTCGATAGCCCCAATTCCCCTGATCCTTCCAAAGATGATTCTTCACCGGCAGGCCGAGTCCGCCGAATTCGCCCAGCACGCTCACGCGGTCCTTCATCACGGGGAACATGCCGGGGCCGGGATAAATGTGCGCATCCTTCATGTCGCCGTAACCGCGGTCCTCCCAACCGGAGGGGCCGTTGACGAGCCGCGTCGGATCGTATTCTTTTGTCCACTTCAGGATGGCGTTCGTGTCGTGCTGGCCCCAGCCTTCGTTGAAGGGCACCCAGCAATAAATGCAGGGAAAGAACTTGAGGTGATCGATCATCGCTTTGAGTTCCGTGCGGAACTGCTTCTTCTCGGCATCGGTGAACTGATCGTCGGCATCGGTCATCTGTCCAGGTCGGATGAAGTGCTTCTTGGTACGGTTGATCGCGCTCGGCATGTCCTGCCAGACGAGCAGTCCCATCCGGTCGCAGTCGTAGTAGTAGCGGGCCGGCTCGACCTTGATGTGCTTGCGGACCATGTTCATGCCGATCTTTTTCAGCACTTCGAGATCGTAGCGCATCGCCTCTTCCGACGGCGGCGTGAGCAGCCCGTCCGGCCACCAGCCCTGATCGAGCGGGCCGTACTGGAAGAGGGGTTTGTTGTTGAGCATCATTCGCGTGATCCCCTGCTCGTCCTTGCCGAGGGCGATCTTGCGCATGCCGAAATAGCTCTGGATGGAATCGACCGTCTTATCCTTGTCCGTCAACCGGACGGTCAGATCATATAGGTTCGGCGCGTCCGGGGACCAGAGCTTGGGATTGTTGATGGTCAGTGTCAGGGTGTTCTTGGAGGAAGATGCGGAGGCCGAAAGACCGAAGCCCTTGGCGTCGGCGGTAAATGAGAGCGAGGCGGCGTCGCCCTGAGCATCCACGACGACGGTGAGTTTCTGATTGTCGAGATCCGGGGTTACTTTAATGCCGCGGATGTAGGCCGACGGTACCGGCTCAAGCCAGACAGTCTGCCAGATTCCGGTGACGGCGGTGTACATGATGCCGCCGGGGCGGAGGACCTGCTTACCCCGGGGCTGGGTGCCGCGATCGGTCGGATCGGTGACGGCGACGACAAGTTCCTGCGGGCCGGATGACTTGACGGCGTTGGAGATATCGAAGGAGAAGGGGTCGTACCCGCCGACATGGTCGCCGAGCTTGGTGCCGTTAACCCAGACCTCGGTCGAAAAGTCCACGGCGCCGAAGTGCAGCAGAAGCTTGCCTTTGGGCCAGTTGCCGGGGACCTCAAACGACAGGCGATACCAGAGTTTGTCATTGGGGGTGACGGTCTTCTTCACGCCGGACAGGGCCGACTCGACGGGATAGGGAACCAGGATCTGGCCGTCGAAGGATTCGGGGCGGACCTGATCCTTGGTGCGGATGGCGTAGTCCCACAGGCCGTTGAGGTTCTTCCAGTCCTTACGGACCATCTGGGGCCGGGGATAGTCGGGCAGGGCGTTGGTCGGCGAGACCTCTTTGGCCCAGCGGGTCATGATCTTGCCTTCGACGGGCTGATAGGCGGCCGGGACCGCGCTGCCACAGACGGCAACAACGAGTCCGGCCAGAACGATACGAGCTTTGTTCATCTTGGATTCCTTATCAATCAGGTTGGGATGGATTTACGCTTTGCTCCAGATGCGGGTGTTGAGATTCAAATCCTCGACAATCTCCACGGCCACCCGCAGATCTTCAAAATACTCGCAAACAGTCTCAAAGTCCAGAATCGAGCTGAAGATTTTCGGCTCAAACAGGGGACGGGTTTCCGACAGGGCGACGAAAATACTGGACCCGATGAACGACAGATAGATCGGTTTTTGCCTCTTGGTCTTGAATTCGACGATCCGCTGCATCAGGGCCGGCGAAAGGATGTAGCGGGATTCGATCTGGTCTGTGCCGTACACGACGAACAGCTTTTCGAATTCCGGATCGTCCATCTTGATCAACTGGTCGCGGCCGAACGAGAAGGATTGCAGCCACTGGCCGAACTTGCCGAACAGGGCCTC
>JBGSJI010000137.1:0-106048 GCA_041742055.1 Limnoglobus sp.
CAAGGACGAACAACTCAAGAAGGCCGCACAAGACCTTGCCGGAAACGATGAGGCCAAGAAACAGGCCGCACGCGAAACCCTCGATAAGGAACTCGGAAAAGAGAAACGCGAAGAGCTCGAAAAGAACCTGAACGACCGCAAAGAAGCGGCAGAGAAGCTGCAGTCCAAAAACGAAGCCGAACAGAAACAAGGCGAAGAACTCGCCAAGAAGATGCAGCAGGACGAACTGCAGAAAGCCGCCGCCGAGAAGGATCGTAAAGAGACCGAACAGGCCGCCAAGGATCTCATGTCCGAAGATAAGGCCAAGCAGGACGCCGCACGCAAAAAGTTGGAGGAAAAGTACGGTAAGGATGCGGTCCAGAAGGCGGAGCAAATGGCAAAGGATCTGAAGTCCGGCGATCCCAAACGTCAGGAAGCCGCCATGGAGGAGTTGAAGAAACTCCAAAAGGAAGCCGAGCAGATGGCGAAGAACGATCAGCAGCAGCCGAGTGAAAAGTCTGAAAAGCCACTTTCACCCGAGGAGATCGAGAAGCTCGCGCAGGCCGCAAAGGATCTGAATTCGCCCGATGCGGACAAGAAGAAAGCCGCCGAGGACAAGTTGGACAAGGAACTGGGTGAGAAAGGCCGCCAGCAGTTGCAGGATATGCTCAAGAACGCTCCCGAGCCGACGCCCGAACAGATGGAAGCCGCGAAAAAAGCCATGGAGGAACTCGCGAAGAATCAACCCGGACGCGGAGCCAATAACAACGATCGCGATCCGCGTCGTGACGGCGGCATCGGCAGCACGACCGACCAGACTAGTAAGCCTCTGGAGGCGAATCAGGACTTCTCGAAACAGGCTGGTCAGCTTCAACTGGAAACGCTCAAGAAAGCCGAAGCCAATAAGGAACTGTTGAAGAAACTCGGTTACACCGAGGAAGAGTACAAACGGTTCCTCGAAGGCTACGAAAAGATGGTAAAGGAAGCACCCGAGGCCAGTCCACTGAAGGAAACCGAGCAACCGAAGAGCGAACCGACTACTCCCAAGACCCGCGTCGAGAGCGCTCGCAAGCTGGAGACGCGCAACGACGGCAGCAAGACCACGACTACCTCCGCTGGTGTCAGCAATGCCCCACAGGGTTACGGCGATGCCCGCACGCGCTTCCAAAACGCGACGAAAGGCAAGGATGAGAAGAAGTAAAGTACGGGATTCAAAGTCATGTTGTAATAGTGGGCATCCGAGATCGGACTTAGGATGTCCACATCAGGACTACCGACTACCATGCCCCCTGATTCTGGTACGATTCCATTCTGAATATTTGTATAGTTAGATGCGGCTATTTTGATCGATTCCCAAATACTAAGTGTCTCTTCGCCAAGAGGCGTGTGTTTTGAGTTGGCGAAGTTGGCGAACTCGATATTTCGTGCAATAAAATCATCTCAGCATCTTAAATTTCAGCTCATATCTAAAGGAGTATCCCATATTCCGTGTAGCATATAGCGATCATCGCTACATGCTACACGACTTCGGAGGTCAATTTCATTTGGAGTAAGTGATCCGGAACGCAGTCACGAGTTTGAGAGAGTCACCCCATAAAAAGACCAACTCCGCCGTTGGGGGAACGGCGGAGTTGCAGGGGGATAGTTGACGTGTCCTTCGATATGCAGCGAGTGGGGGACTCGCTGGTGTGTTCGGGTGCGGGAATCGCGATGGTTGGGGGAAAGCGAACCTTGGGGGAAGGATTCGCTGATCGCGTCTCTCGCACCGTCCGTCCCATGTTGGGGGAACCGGGCGGACGAGAGTAATAATGCAGCCACCGTGCCAATAGCGAAAGAAATCCGAAAGTGCTGGAAATCATGGGAAATTGATGTTTTAGCCAGGATGAATTGTAATTTTTTCCCGCCCGCGTAAGACACACCATCGGTAAAATCGACAAACTCCAAAGGAAATCGGTCATGATTGCCGACGGACTTGTTCAATCTCTGACTTCGGCACTGGATGCACTTCCGCTCATCGATCCGCATTCGCATATCGAACCTCTGACGCCAGTCTCGCGGTCGCTCGACGACATTCTGAGCTACCACTACTACACGGAATTGGCGCACTCGGCCGGGATGTCGCAGGCGCTCTTGGGGAAGGACGCGGATCCGAAAGAGCGTTGCCGCGAAATCATTCTCCACATGAGCCGGTACGACAATACCGCCCAGTATCGCTGGTTCGTGGAGATCTGCCAGAAGTTCCTGGGCTTCGCGGGCGATCGGGTGACGGCGAGCGATGCGGATACTCTGTTCGATACGAGCGTGCGGGTGTTTGCTGCGAAGGACTGGGACGAGCAGGTTTTCACGAAGACGAAACTCAAGAAGATCTTTCTGACAAATGAGTTCGACGACAACCTCGACGGGTTCGACACGAATCGTTTCGTGCCGTGTCTGCGGACCGATACGCTCGTGTTCAAGTTCAAGGAACCGGGGGTTCGCGAACGGTTGGCGAAGGTGACTGGCGTGGAAGTAGGCGATCAGGCGACGTTGAAGAAGGCGATTCGCGCGCTGTTCGAGCGGTTCGTGGCGAATGGGGCGAAGGCGTGCGCGATTTCGCTTCCGCCGGACTTCACGCCCAACCCGGACCCGCAGACCGGCAACAGCATCTTCTGGACGCTGGCGGAGAATTGCCGGGAATTCGGCCTGCCGTTCGATCTGATGATCGGCGTGAACCGGCGGGTGTACGAGAAAGGCGTGTATCAGGGGCAGGACCTGTTCGACCGCAGGTGTTCATTGATTCAGTATCGGGTATTGTTCAATGCGTTCCCGGAGGTGACGTTCCCGATTTCGGTGCTGACGAGCGGGCAGAATCAGGAACTGGTGGCGTATTCGTGGATCTTCCCGAACGTGGTGCCTAATGGGCACTGGTGGTATTCGAATATCCCGGCGTATATCACGGCGGACCTTCGCGAGCGCCTTCAGGGTGTACCGAAGACGAAACTCGTGGGCTATTACAGCGACGCCTACAAGCTGGAGTTCGTGTTGCCGAAGTACGGGATGTACCGGCGGATTCTCGCGCAGGTGATTGCGGATGAATTCGTGCGGCCGGGTTATCTGAACGAGACGGAAGCGGTAGCGCTCGGGCAGCGTCTGCTGCGCGACAACGTGCGCGAGATTTTCAAAGTCTAGACTTGCGACTGTTGGGCGGGGAGCGGATTGCGGGCGAAGATCCACTCCTCGATTGGTTGACCTTTCACCAAATGCCGTTCGACGAATTCGGGAATGCGATCGGCGGTCATTCCGGCGTAGTATGTGCCTTCAGGGTAGACGACGAGGATTGGCCCGCCAGCGCAGACTCGCAGGCAGCCGACCTTGGTGCGGTAGCAGGCGTTCGGCCCGGTGGCGAGGCTGAGGTTTCTGCGCTTCAATTCGTCCTTCAGCACTTCCCATGCGTTCGCTCCGTCTTCAGCAGTACAACAGGCATCGCCGATGCAGAGGAAGACGTGCCGGGTGTAGTGGCCGATCAGGAGTTTATCGGCGAGCTTCGCAAGCGGTTCCAGCGGATTCATGATGTCACCCGGGAGCGGATGCGGCGGACGAGTTCCGCGAAGATGAGAACAGAGGACGTGGCGAGCGTGATGATGAGCCAGTCCGCAAGCGAGAGCGGTTCGACGTGGAAGATTTTGCCGCCGAAATTCACGATGAGAATCTGACCCAGAAGCGACAAGACTGCGATGCCAAGGAATGTCGGATTCTTGAGAAGGCCCGACCAACCGGAAATTTTCGGATTGAGCGAACGGCAATTAATCTGGTTCCACACCTGGAACAGAACGTAGACGGTGAAAAAGATTGTCACCTGCCGCGTGGTGAGCGGTGAGAATTCTTTTGATGGATCACCAGTTCCGGCAAACCACGATTGGTTTTCCATCCCCAGCAAAAGCGACAACATGACGATGACAAAGAAGAGCGAAGTGATGCCGATGGTGATCAGCATCGATCGCGTGAGAATGCGCTCGTTTCGCCGTTTGGGCGGAAGATCCATGAGTTCTTTGCGTGGCGGTTCGGAGCAGAGTGCGATGGCGGCGAACGTGTCCATGATCACATTGATCCAGAGCAACTGCAGAACCGTGAACGGCGGGCGGAAGCCCATGAAGAGGCCGAGGAGCGCGATCGTCAGAGCGGAGACGTTGATGGTCAGCTGGAACTGAACGAATTTCTGGATGTTCTCGTAAAGCGCACGACCCCAGCGCACGGCGCGTGCGATCGTCGTAAAGCTGTCGTCAAGCAGGACGATCTTGCTCGCTTCCTTGGCCACTTCCGTGCCTGTGATTCCCATGGCGAGGCCGACATCCGCACGGCGAAGCGACGGCGCATCGTTGGTCCCGTCGCCGGTCATTGCAACGACATGTCCGGCTTTCTGCAACAGTTCAACCAGCCGTAGTTTGTCCAGCGGCTGCGCCCGCGCGATGATTCCCAGCCGGGGCAGGCGGTCGGAGAGTTCCTCGTCGCTCAATTTTTGCAGTTCACTGCTTGTAAGAACCAGATTTCGCTGATCGTTCAGAATGCCAAGGTCGCGTGCGATGCTGCGTGCAGTCTCCGGATTGTCGCCCGTGATCATGATGATGGCGATTCCGGCACGCTGGCATTCCCGGATGGCGTCGGGTACATCATCGCGAATCGGATCGCGGATTCCGACGAATCCGTCGAAGGTCAATCCCTGTTCCAGCGAGCCATCATCGTAAGCGCGTTTGAGTTCGTCGCTCGTGGTCTCCAGCGGAAGTTCTTTGTGCGCGAACCCCAGCGTTCTCATGGCCGATCGCGCGGTTTCGTGAAGTGAATCATCGATTTCCCGTTTCCGTGTTTCGTTTAGAGTACAATCCTGCAGGACATTTTCTGTAGCGCCTTTAACGAGAACGAGAAGTTTGCCATCACGCTCAATCACCGTCGTCATTCGCTTTCGTGCCGAAGAAAAAACGGATTGAAATCGAACGGGTAGTTTTGCGTGCAGATGGTTCATCTCATCGGGATGATTCTCTTTCAGCCAGGTGAGCAAGGCCCGCTCGGTCGTATTTCCCACGAAGACTTTTTGATCGCCGTTTTGACTTTCCTGCGCAGTGACATTGACGGCAACATTCAAGCGGAGCATGGTAGTGTCATATTCCACACGTTCGACAGTCATCTGGTTGCGCGTCAGCGTACCGGTCTTGTCCGTGCAGATCACGGTTGCGGAACCGATCGTCTCGCAGGCGACGAGTTGACGTACCAGCGAATTGGATCGCGTCATTTTTCTCATGGCGAGTGCGAGCGAAACCGTCACGCTCATGGGCAAGCCTTCCGGTACGGCCACCACGATGATGATCACCATGTAGACGAAATAGGATAGTATCACCTGGAGGTTGGCGAAGAGTACGCGGCCGAAGGGCTCATCCGCACCCGGCCAACGGAGGTTGCCCGCAATGATTCCGCGTGCCAGCAGCGCAAGAAAGATCAGAATGGCTGCGGTATAGCCGATCTGGCTGATCCATCGGGCAAGCTGAGTTAATTTTTCCTGGAGTGGAGTCGTTTCCTGCCCCATTGTGAGCTTTTGCTGGATTCGATCGGCTTGCTGATTATGCTGCGCGTCATTTCCCCCAAGGCGCCGAGCGATTTGGCCCAGCATGGTATCATCCCCGACATTCGTCACCAGCATTCGACCCGTCCCCGCAACCACAAGCGTTCCCCGATAAAGACATGTTTCATCGGAAGCGCCCTCGGCTTCACTCGTCTCGGGTGCGGGTATTTTCAGCACAGGCTCGGATTCGCCGGTCATCAGCGCCTGATCGACCGAGAGTTGGTTGGCCGTGAGAGGTCGCCCATCCGCCGGAATTTCATCGCCTGCTTCCAATACAATCAAATCGCCGACAACCAAGTCTTCCAGTGTGACGATCCTGACTTGACCTTCTCGAATGACGCGTGAGCGGATGGCATCTTTTTGGGCGTTCAGTGTCTCGAATTCCTTATCGCTTCGATACTCACTGAGGAACGCTACGCCTGTCGCGAGCGCCACCGCGATCATGACGGCGAGTCCTTCATACGACGGATGATCAAGCAGCACACTGGCAATGACGAGACCAAAAGCCTCCAGAAAAAGGATCGCGGGAATCCAGCGGACCATTCGGGGAATGAACCGGAGACCGAGAACAAGGATCGTCAGGAACAAACTGAAGAGTCCGGCGCCGGCAGAAACCTGGAAGAGATCAACAACAAGTTTGAGAATTGAAGCGGCCAGCAAAATCAGAATGATCGGTTCGTCAAATTTGCCCAGTAATTTCCGCCAGGCAGGATCGCGGGGCAAGGGCGTGAGTTTGTTGACACCGAAACGGCTCGCGCTTTCCTGGATATCGTCAGCACTGAGCCCGTTTCTCGCTGCGTGGGGAAAGATCTCATTGATGGAGCGAAGTGAGCGCATTCGGTAAAGATCTTCAGGAGAAAAAAAAACACCCGCGGAGCGGGTGCTCGGATACGGAATCGGAACGGATCAACCTTCAAGCACTTCCTTGGACTTTTTATCGGCGGCTTCATCAATTTTGGATTCAAAGGATTTCAATAGATCCTGCATCTTGATTTTGCCTTTGTCCCGTTCGTCTTCGGTCATGATTTTTGCTTTTTCGCCATCGTCAAAATGTTTATTGCCATCCCGGCGGATATTCCGGCAGGACACTTTCGCGTCCTCCGCCTTCTTCTTGATTTCAGCGACGAGTTTCTTACGCTGATCGCCGCTCATAGGAGGCAGCGTCAGACGGATCACTTTGCCATCGTTGTTCGGTGCCAGCCCGAGATTGCTCGAGCGAATCGCTTTTTCAATGTCCTTGAGCGTTTCCGCCGTGAACGGCTTGATGACGATGGAGGTCGGGTCGGGGCAGGAAATGTTCGCCACTTCCTTAACCGGTGTCGATGAACCGTAATAGTCCACCCGCAGGGTGTCGAGGAGCGCAGGGGTCGCGCGGCCCGTACGGAGTCCTTTGAGATCATTTCGAAGCACGTCCAGGGCCTTTTCCATTCGAGCTTCGGAGTCTTTGAGAATTTCAGGTCCGTTCATATCACTCTCGATTAGGTGAGGGATTCGCTGATCAGAGTGCCGGTCGCTTTACCGGCTACCGCACGTTCAATCGCTTTGTCCTTCTTGTAATTGAATACAAAAATCTTCAATTTGGCTTCCTGACAGTGCTCAAACGCTCCCAGATCCATGACCTTGAGCCGATCCTGAAGCACCTTGGCGTAAGTGAGTTTGTCGTACCGTTCGGCATAGGGATCCAGTTCGGGGTCCGCCGAATACACGCCGTCGACTTTGGTGGCCTTGAGAAGAATTTCCGCTTCCAGTTCACGACCACGCAGCGCGGCGGCCGTGTCGGTCGTAACATGCGGATTGCCGGTTCCGCCTGAGAGTATCACGATCCGACCGTTCTCGAGGTGACGGATGGCTCTTCTCCGGATGTACGGCTCGCAGACGGTATCCATCGGCACCGCTGACATCAGGCGTGTTTGAATACCCAAGCTTTCCAATGTGTCCTGAAGTGCAAGCCCATTCATGACCGTTGCGATCATACCCATGTAGTCGGCGGTGGAGGGCTTAATGGTATCAAGTCCGGCTGAGAATTGAGCACCGCGGAGCAGATTGCCGCCGCCAACCACAACCGCCAGCTGAACTCCACGATCAGCAATTACTTTCAGCTGCTGAGCGAGATGCAGTGTTTCGTCGAGACTGATCCCATTACTTTTGCCTCCATGTCCGAACGCCTCACCACTCAATTTCAGCAGCACTCGACGATAAATGGGCTGCAAGGATTCCGAATTCATAGTCGTCTCAAGGGGCTAGTGATTATCTCTGATATCTTAGGAAATTCGATCCGAGAGCCCAAGAATGGTCCGACACTGAATTGAACGGCGAGACTCGATCGACTGAGTAATCCAGAATAGTGATCCTGTGTTTTCTGATCCACTGAGGCATGGAAAAAAACCGACCCGCACGATATCTCTGACGAGTCAGAAAGTCGTCTGCGAATATCCCTGTCCATGAGGAACGAACGAAAAAACTTCGAACCAGGTCTGACAGAATTGGTGTTTGCATGCTTGCTCTGATTCGTCGTAAAATAGGTTCACAGCTCCTATTCGGTCATGGTATCGTCAACATGAAAAGCCGCTTGTTCTCACTGATCCTTGTCATCTCGTTGGGGTGGACTTCGCCGTTCTGCCATGCGGAGGATCCCACATTCAATGGGCGGACGTTGAGTGAATGGACCGCGATTCTGAAAGATGATCCACTTGTTCGCAAGCGCCGTGCGGCGCTGATCTCCTTGGGTCAGATGATCCCGAACGACGCGGACGCACAGAAAAAAGCTGTTCCGGTGATCGCCAAGGCGCTCAAGGCCGATTCGAATCCCGGCATTCGTGCGCAGGTAGCGGTTCTGCTTGGGACTTTGCCCGATGAAGCAGCGCCGCTATTCATAGGCGATCTCGCTGAAGCTTTGCGTGCGGAAAAAGACTCGACCGTACGGAAGGAATTAGCGACGGCGGTGGGTCGGTTGGGACGATTATCCTCTTCCGCTGTATTGCCCTTGATGGATGTCTTGAAGGATGACAATTCCACCACGCGTGCAGCAGCGGCAACCGCTCTGGGCCGGATCGGAAAAGAAGCCCGACGATCGGCGGGTAGTCTTTTCGCCTTGGTCAATGACAAGGATCGCGAGGTTCGACGAGCGGCGATTTTCGCGGTCGGTCGTGTCGATCCGGATGACATGGAGACGGCGGCAAATCTGCTGGTACAGGCACTGGAAAAGGAATTCGCCAAAATCGCCAAGCCCGAAAACGGACCGCGTGATGTTGAGATGATCAGTGAAATCATCGTTTCCCTGGGATTGCTGGGAGAAAAAACCACCGCAGTGGTTCAAGCGGTTGCAAGGCATATGGTGGCACCGGAGGTTGAGCTTCGCCGTCTCTCTTCGCGGACGTTGCGTCAGTTTGGAGCCATGAACCGAGCTGCCAGTGCCGAAATCATGAAGGCGTTTGAATCGGATGAAGACAAGACCGTCAGGGCTAATGCATTGCACGCTTTGGCACTGTCCTATTCGATGGATCCCAAACCCATTATTCCGGCACTCTGCGTTCGGTTGAAAAAGGATCCGGATTTTGAAGTCCGAATCGCCATCGCGGAAGTGCTGGGAAGTTTCGGAGCAAACGGGAAAGACGCGATTCCCGCACTTCGGGAGGCACGGCGGGATTCTCAGCTGAAAGTTCGTCAGGCGGCCGCCCTTGCGATCCGCAACATTGAAAAGCCGCCGGAAAAGCCGATGGAAGATAAAAAGCCGGAGTAAGATTTGCAAACTCTAAAAAAGAACCGTGCATCATTCGTGGACTGAGAATGATGCACGGTGTTCTCTTTTGACGGTCGGTTCAATTCGCTAACTAATCAATCTATTGTTTGGCTTCGGGTGCTTTCGGTTCGGCATTCTTCGGGGCTGGAACGGCCGCAGGAGGTGGCACCGGAATCGTGTAGCTCTTGATGCGATTCGAGAGGTCCGTTGGTTTGCCGGAGAGTGATTCCGAGAGAATGGTGATCTTGGAAACCAGTTCGTTGCTTTTTTCGCCGACGATGGCCATGGCGGCCATTTGATCGAGTTCCGGCTTCGTCATTTTCCCATAAGTCTGAACGTGCCGTATAGCCGCATCGACTGCCTCGATCCGTAAGGGAACAGTGTACGATCCTTTGCAGGCGTAACGGATCAGATCCTGCTGGGCTTCGTCAGAAGGAATTCGCGAGAGCGCGGAAATGGCCAAGGAGGCGACTTGATCGTTATCCAGTGAGTTGCGCAGTGCAGGGACTGCCGATTTGAGGTCATAACCGGATCGCGCACCTTGTGCGAGTTTATTCAGCCAATCAATCGCGAGTTTCACGGATGCTGATTTCTCGCTCGGATCGCGAGGGCGCTGGGCCGGGTCTGTGATCGTGGCCTGGATGTCGTAGGCCAGACCGTATTTCACGTTCCCCTTGGTCGAACCCAGAGTGTACGGTTCGGGGATCACTGCCACATTCCTGTAGGATTGAGTCAGACGTTTGAGCTTCGCTTCCGTGATGGGGTCAATTGCGGGAGCACGGGGAAGGGCCAGTTCATCGAGATCAAGCTTGACCCGAATCTGCTCGAATCGCTGGCGCATGGCGGGTGTTAGCACCGTCTCCAAATGCGCGATCAGCTTAAGAAGCTCAGCAGATGGTGCTTCGTCGATCGCTTGATCGAGATTTTTCTGCCGGACCAGGAGAGTCGTGTAATTCTTCACATTGCGATACGAGGTCGGAGCGTATTCTTCGGTTGTTTCGTATTCTGAGATCAGGACGGCGTATATAAGTTGCGGTAGCCGCAGATTGAGTCGCGATTGAATGATTTGCGATGAACCGATATTCGCAGCTTCAACGATCCGCTGTGCGCGAGCCAGACGTCCATTGGCAATCTGGACAAAACGACCATCGCGTTCTTCGATATTGAGTTTTCGGTTGTCATCATTTTCCTCTTTCGGTTTTCGTCGATCATTCTCGTACGGCGGAGGGATAATGATTTCGGTTGTTTCGGTGACCGCGAGCAACACCGCGAGACGAAGCAATAGCGATTCCACTTTCGGTGCCGCGACTTCATCCGAAGAAGCGACCACCAGCACAGGGCGATGGCCGGAATTCACATTGGACGACAATCGTGAAAGTACATCACTCAGTTCCGGATCGACGATGTGACGATCGATCATAATCAGATCGAAGTCAGACGAACTGTTGATTCGCTTCAGAAGGTCGCGTCCGGTTCCGAATTGTTCGACATCGTAACCCAACCCACGGACCAATGCCGCAACTTGCTCCCCGCGTCGCCCGATCGGATCCGCGACCAGAGCCGTTCCAACTGATCCGGCATTCGTCATCACGGAGTTGTTAGCGGCTCGCGTCAGGATATCAACGATCCGGGAATGAGCACCGTGCTGGGCAGATGGGATATTCAGGATGGCCGTTGCCGCCGCCAATTGAACTCGAGGGTCGGGGTAATTCAGCGCTTTCACCAGCGTGGCGGGTTTGGTCGCCGTTGAGACCGCCGCCGCTTTCTCGGAACGTGCACCCAGCGTTTGGACCAGGCCAAAGACGAGCGTGGTTTTTTCCTCCACGATGGCTTGGTCGAGAAGGTCGATGAGCATTCCTACAGGCGCTGCGGCCAGCAACTGCGATAAGCCAGGTTCGCTCGCGGACAGGTCGCCGAAACTCGAACGTTCGACCGCGCGATCGACAGCCATCGCAATGAACATTTCCTGCACCGCACGTGATGTCGGCTTCCGTTCAATAGCCCACTGGAGATATTTCAGCCCGTATTGTTCTTCCGCCAGTGCTTTCGTCGTATTGACCAGGACGAGTGTGTTCTTGGCTTTGTCCCAGGTTGAGAGCTGAACGCGATTGCTGACTGAATCCCAACCGTAGAATTCGCCTTTGCGGAGGTACATCGGCTCGGCGTATTTGACCAGTTCCGCATCAACGGACTGACGATCACTCAGGTCGCCAGATAAGGTTCTCAGGATCTGGGATGCGGTCTTCTTGAGGGTGTCATCGTTGTCGGATGACGAAAGGTACCAGAGATAGGGAACGAAATTGGTATCAGCTTTTCCAAGAAGTCTGAGGATATCTCCCCGGCGTGCGAGGGAATAGATGATGCCGACTTTCAGCTCGGCGGGAAGATTCTCGGCAGCGACAACAAAGCCGGGAATGGCATCGATCGAAAGTCGCTCAATGGCCGTGAAGGCACCGGAGCGGTATTCCGGCGTATTGTTGATGCGGAGATTATCGACGATGAACGGCACTGCGGCTGCGCCCGCGCGATTCAGTTCCACAATCGCGAAATCACGCTCTTCCTTCGACTCTCCCAGATTCGCTGCGAACCGCTGAAGGCGGATCGGATCCCGGGTGAGTTTCTCGTTGGCTTTGATCGAACTTTCGATGATTCCTTCGATCACGGTTTTCTTGAAATCGTCGTCTTTTTTCGCATCGGGAATCCAGCGTGGAACGTTTCGGAGGTTTTGAAAAACGTTCACACCATACTTGGATTCGATATCCAAATAATCCTGATCAGTTGGTTTCAGATCTGCGAAATCTTTGAAGGTTTGAGCGGCCAGTTCGAGACTGCCGACCTGAAGATAATCGCGAGCGGTCCGAAAGACATCGATGGGGCGTTGCGGGGCTGCCTGAGCCAGAGCCGTATCGGCGACCATCGGAATCAGGACGAGTGCGAGCAGGGAAACACGAATTCGCACCGGGTAATCCTCCGATCATGACATACCGTCTGCGCGGAAAGCTGCGAGGGGTATTCGTGCATTGTGCGCGCAGACGCTACTTTAAGCAATCAAGTTCGCAAGCAACCAGGTCGCTGTATGTTTCCCGACGACGGATGAGTCGGTGTGTATGACCTGTAACGAGAACTTCGGCCGCGCGGCAGCGGGCATTGTAGTTCGAAGACATCGACATGCCGTAGGCGCCAGCGCTGAAAACCGCCAGCAAATCTCCTCGATTCATCTCCGGAAGATTCCTCCCTTTCGCCAGAAAGTCCCCCGATTCGCAAACCGGACCGACCACATCCTGAATGACCGTCCCCGGAATCGACGCTTCGAAATCGTCAGGTCGCTCCGGTACATGCTCTTTCGGAGTGACTGGCCAGATTCGATGGAATGAATCGTAGAGCGTCGGGCGAATCAAATCATTCATCGCGGCATCCTGAATGATGTACCGTTTTCCGCCCGTTTCCTTGTTGTAAAGCACGCTGGAGACAAGAATGCCCGCATTCCCGGTGATGAATCGGCCTGGCTCGAGAACCAACTGACAGCCCGTCTCTATGACTGCGGGAACGATCACCTTCGCAAACTCACTCGCGGGCAAAGCTTCCTGTTTCCGGTAATGAATTCCAAAACCGCCGCCCATGTTGAGAACGGTGATTTCGTGCCCTTGTTGGCGCAATTGGCCGATCAATCGGACCGCTTTCTCGCAACCCTGCTTATACGGTTCTGGGGAAAGTATGGGCGAACCCAGGTGCATATGAAGGCCTGCGACCTTCAGATTCTTGTGGCCAAGAATGCTCTTGGCAACATCGAGAACGGTTTCGATATCCAGCCCGAATTTGACACCTTTAACGGATGTATCGGTTTTGACGTGTGTCTTGGGGGGAAGGTCCGGGTTGACTCGAAGAGCGACATTCGCCACCACTCCGAGTTTGGCAGCCACGCGGCCGATAGCGTGAAGTTCGTCCTCGCTCTCGACATCGAAGAGGTAGACGTTGTTCTCAAGAGCGTACTGGATTTCCTGATCGGTTTTTCCCACGCCCGCGAAAACAATCTTCGCATCGTCCGGGCCTGCTTTCTGCGCACGGAAGAATTCACCGCCGGACGTCACATCGAAGCCGGCACCATGTTGACCCATCAATCGGGCAATGCTCAGATTCCCGTTTGCCTTGACGCTGTAGCAGATGATCGGTTTCACTTCGGCAAAGGCGGTTTGGATCTGCTTCAGGTGATGCAGCAGAGTCGCCTCGCTGTAGACGTAGAGCGGTGTGCCATATTCGTGCGCGAGTTCCGCGACAGGCACTTCTTCACAGTAAAGTGATCGATGACGATAGACAAAATGATCCATTTGAACCTCATGAAATTCCCAGTTGAGCTTTCCACCACTGAATCTGTTTTTCCACCTCGGCTGGCGCAGTTGAACCGTAACTCTGGAAGGCTTTGAGTGCGTTGTCGACTCCTAGAACGGATTGAACTTCGATGCCGATTCCCGGGCAGGCCTCATCGAAGACTTTGGCAGGCAGGTCGATCAGCCGGCAACCCTCCTGCTCGCAGCGTCGCACCAGTTTGCCGACCGCCTCATGAGCGGACCGCATAGGAATGCCACGGGCGATGAAGAACTCCATGACCGTCGTGGCATCGAGAAATCCTTCTTCGATCCGGCGGGCGATGGTTTCGCGTCGCAATTTGGTTTGCGCCACGAGAGGTGCCGCGACTGAAAGCATTCCGACGACGGTATCGACGGAGTCGAACAGGGCCGTTTTGTCTTCCTGCAGGTCCCGATTGTAAGCAAGTGGCAAGGCCTTCAACAGGACAAACAACTGCTGCAGGCATCCGATCACTCGTGCGGATTTCCCTCTCGTCAACTCCAGCACATCGGGATTCTTCTTGTGCGGCATAATGCTGGAACCGGTGCAGAACTCATCCGGCAATTCCAGAAAATGAAATTCCGTCGTACTCCAGATGATCCACTCCTCCGCCCAACCGGAAAGATGCGTTGCGATCAGCGAAAGATCGAAAACGAATTCGATCAGGAAGTCACGATCGCTTGACACGTCAAGACTGTTGCGGGCCACGGAGTCAAAACCGAGTTTGTCTTTCACGGACTCGCGATTGATTGGCAAAGTCGTACCCGCAAGCGCGGCCGCACCGAGCGGTAAGACGTTGACACGTTTTCGCGTATCCGCTAGGCGCTCGCGATCACGCTGGAACTTTTCAGCATAGGCCAGGAAATAATGACCGGCGAGAACTGGCTGAGCACGCTGCAGGTGTGTGTAACCGGGCAGGACCACATCGCGATCCCGGATTGCGCATCCGACGAATGCCGTTTGAAGGTCTTTCAACTGGTTGTCCAGATGATCAATCGCGTCGCGGATCCAGAGTTTCACATCGGTCACGATCTGATCGTTTCGACTGCGGGCTGTGTGAAGCTTACGACCCAAATCGCCCAGTTTGGCAATCAGAGCATGTTCGATGTGAGTGTGAATGTCTTCCAGCGAAACCGAATACTCCATCTTCCCGGATTCGATCACCTGACCAATCTGAACCAACGCCTGCGAGATCTGCTTCGCTTCTTCCGCGGTCAATAATCCCACTTCAGCCAGCATGGCGGCATGAGCCTGACTGCCGCGGATGTCATGGTTGTATAGCCGTTTGTCGAAAGAAATGGATTCCGTAAATGTTTCCACGCGAGAATCCGTCGTTCCGTCGAATCGTCCACCCCAGGTCTTCTGGCTCATGAGTGTTTCCTAGTTGCTCGTTACACGTTGGTGTACGGATCGGCGGAACCTCCGGCGAATAGTTCTGGATCGTTGAATTTTCAGGAATCCTGACACTTTCCCGGTTTCGGTCAGGTATGGTTGGAGACTACTTCTCAAAGAGGAATGTTCAGAATGAAAAAGTGCTTTTCTCTCCTGGCAGGCACCCTGATGATGTGGTGCTGCGTGGGAATGATCCCGGCAGCCGAGCCGACCATCGAATTGCGAGTGAAGGCGGTGAAAGATCTTCTTCCGCTGGCGCCGTATTTGGCGGACTTTGCTGGTCAGGCAGAACAGGCGGAACAGGGTGTCAAGTTTGTTGAGGCAATGGCGGGCAAGAAGGGTATCATCGAAGGGATCGATATCACCAAGCCGATCGGGCTTTATGCCTCGATGACGCCCAACGTCATCGACAGCCCGATCGTTGCGTTCGTTCCCGTTGGTGACGAAACAGCATTCTTGAACCTTCTCAAAGGCAAAATCAACCTGAGTCCGGAAAAGGGCGATGGCGACATTTATTCGCTGAATATCCCGGGTGTGCCACCCACGGTCTACTTCAAGTTTTTCAATGGTTATGCCTGTGTCGCGGTGCACAACAAATCGGCATTGAGCGAGGATCAATTGCTCGATCCGACGAAGTTCTTCGAGAAAAAAGAAGATGCGGTCCTTGCGTTGTCCGTTCACTTCAATCGCATTCCCGCCGATGTCCGGAAAACGTTTCTTGGTCAGTTGGAGCTTAAACTGGCGGATGAGAAAGCCAAGCCCGCGGGTTCGCCGGCTGAGGAAAAGGCCAAGGCATTCGTAATGGACGGGATGCTCAACGGCATCAAGAAACTCATGGACGAAGGAAAGACAGCGAGCCTGAAGTTGCAGATCGACCCGAAGACCGATGACATCGGTTTGGAATTCGACCTCAATGCGACGAGCGGGACGGATCTGAATGCGTTATTGAACTCGGCTGTTACGCGAAAATCCGTCGCTCCTCTTGCGGCCGTGAAAGATGCCATCGTTTCCGTGGCAGTGAATGTGCAAGTTCCTGAAACGATGAAGAAGAACTATGGCGAGATTATGGATCTCGTAATTGCGGAAGCGCTGGAAAAAGCGCAGGGGAACGATCGCGATGTCGCGAAGCGATTCTTCGAAGCGCTCGAACCAACCATGAAAGCCGGTGTGTTTCAGCTCGGGCTGTCTCTGAGTGCGGCTGGAAAAGATCAGCACGAGTTCCTGATGGCGTTGAAAGTTGCCTCCGGCAAGGAGATCGAAAAACTGGCGAAGGAATTCGCTCCCTTCATTCCGGAAGGGCAGGCCAAGGTGAACTTCGACGTCGAGAAACTGGGCAGCGCATTGCTTCATCAGGTGATACCACCAGCCAACGATCAGGTCGAGAAACTGTTCGGCAAGAGCAGCGTATGGCTGACGACGTCAGATGATCTCATCGTAGCGGGACTTTCACCCACGAGTGACTCAGTCAAGAAAGTCGCCGCCTTCGCTGCCGCTCCCGCACCGATCGTTTCCGTCTCAGTGAGCGTGGCTCAACTGATGCCGATCGTCGAACCGAAAACCAATCCCGCGATTTTCAAAAGCCTGAATCAGGACGTCTTCCAGAGTGAGACGTTCGCAGGAAAGGATACTTTCACATTGACTGTGACTGGTGGAAATCAGTTAACGGTACGGCTTTCGATGAAGGGCAAAGCGGCGAAATATCTGGCGTTGCTTCAGCAGAAGAAAGCAGGCTCCTGAACTCCCGGTTCATGATTTCTCAATTCTCGGAAAGCTCGATGTGACATTGTTCACATCGAGCTTTCATGATTTTGCTCTCGCAGGATTCACTGATAACGAAAGGATTTCTCTCATGCGAAAGGAATATGCTGGCAGAACGAAAGCGCTATGCGACAACCGCACGCGAACAGCCGTTGTATCGTCCCTCAAATGATGAGATCAGGGATTTTGCGTCGGCGGCCGGGTTGGTTGCGTGCTACCTTTCGAAAAACCTGACACATTTCCGCGGGCGCAGAACCGCGCTATTCAGTCGAGCGAGCGATGCAACCGCTGACGATCAACGCTGAAAAACACCGGGAACTTTACCGCGGATCGCGATGGGGGGTTGTCGGTGGCGGGTTGCTGGGAATTGAAATTGCCCGCAAACTTCGGGCCGCCGGGCATTTCGTCACGCTCATCGAATCCGCTCCGCATCTCGGTGGTCTGGCGGATATGTGGCAACTCGTAACGATCGTCTGGGACCGCCACTATCACGTCACACTGCTCTCTGATACTCGATTGAGGCAGTTCCTCGACGAACTCGATCTTTCCTCCGAACTCCGCTGGAACGAAACCCGATCGGGATTCTTCACCGACGGCCAACTCTTCTCCCTGTCGAATTCTCTGGAGTTCCTGAGATTTCCTCCCCTGGGACTGTTGAGCAAGTTCCGGTTCGCGTTGACGATCCTCCATGCGTCGCGGTTGAAAAACGGGAAAGCCCTCGAATCGATACCCGTCGTCGATTGGCTCAGGCAATGGTCTGGTCGGCACACGACGGAAAAAATCTGGCTCCCGCTTTTGCGTGCGAAGCTCGGCGAAAACTATCGGTATGCTTCAGCCGCTTTCATCTGGGCCGTGATCGCACGCATGTACGCCGCCCGTCGAACCGGTTTGAAAAAGGAACTCTTCGGCTATGTCCGTGGCGGGTACGGGCGAATTCTTGAACGGGCAACCGAAGACTTAATCGGTCTTGGCGTAACGGTCCGTGAAGCGTCACGCGTGTCGCAGATTCGCAGCGTCGAATATGGTTTCGATATCGATTACGAGGATGGGAGCCTGGAATCGTTCGATCAGGTCGTCGTAACCACCGCGGCTCCGCTTGCGACACGAATCTGCACCGATCTGACCGTTGAAGAAAAACTGAAATGGAACGCGATTCGCTATCAGGGAATCATCTGCGCATCGCTCTTGCTCAGAAAACCACTTGCCCATTACTTCGTCACGAACATCACCGATCCGGCACCGTTCACCGCCATCATCGAAATGACTGCGCTGGTCAATCCCGACGAATTCGGCGGTCGGCATCTGGTCTATCTTCCCAAGTATGTCTCACCGGACGATCCGCTGTTCGAACAACCCGATCACAAAATTCGTGACGAATTTCTGGCCGGGCTTAAAGTGATTCATCCGCAGTTCGATCCCGAAGACCTGCTGGCGTTTCGCGTATCACGTGCCCGGAATGTGCTTGCGATTTCAACATTGAATTACTCGGAAAACCTTCCTCCCATGACCACATCGATACCCGGGTTGTATATCGTCAACTCCGCACACATCACCAACGGCACACTCAATGTGAATGAAACGCTGCAACTGGCGGATCGCGCGATGGAAACACTTTTGGTCGGTGCAGAGCATTGATCGCACTCAAAGCCAGAACATCGAATGGATGGAGAGCGGAGAATTGCACGTCTTTCCTTATCTGCGAAGTCCTGATGAGCGACGAACGATCACTGCTTCCCATTCTCTGGGGATAACCCTCGTTGTCCTTCGAATTGAAATCGCCTTAGCACTCCGCAACGAAGATCTGATTCGATTCCTTCGCGCCGATCAGCTTCCGTCGTACGTAGGTGATTTTCGTTCCATCGGGCGAAAAGACACACGCCTCCGGTCGCGGTTGCTCGGATTCAACCCCGCGATCCGTGTGATGCCGAACAGCACCGCTGTTCGCATTGATTGTCACGATTCGCCCACCGCTGACGCAGGCGATGCGTTCGCCGTCCTGACTCCAACTGAACGCCGACGCGATCCCTTCCGGTGTATTTGAAAGCTGTTTCGGCTCTCCGCCGTTGGGAGAGATCGTCCAGAGTTGTGGAAGCCCATCGTTATCTTTCATCAGAAACGCGATCCGTTTGCCATCGGGCGCGGCGCGAAGCCAGTGCCTTGGTCCTTGAATTCCCGGATATTTCCGTTTCGAAGTGAATGTCAGCCGGCGCTGGATCGTTCCTTTGGGCGGGAAGGGGGCCTGAGTTTCCGTTCCCTGCAAGGGGCCATCGCCAGGTGATCGCACATCATCGGGAAGATGCACGATAAAGACTTCAGAGATCGTCTCAGCGTTTTCCGTTCTGACATGTCCCTGAAACGCCAGCGAATTCGACCCGATCCAACCCTCCTCGAAGGCTTTGGAGATTTCATCCGAACCTGGCTTTGGGTCAGAAGTCGTTCGAGTGATGAGAACACAAAAGTAGTTGCCGTCCTGATTGCGCGGATGGCCTTTTCCGACACGAATCGTCCCGGACGGCACGCCGATACCGACATTCCGCTGATTGGGTTCGGCATTGGGGAATTTCGTTTTTGCTGTCGAAAACCATTGATCTTCGTAGGTGAAGCTGATTTTCGATCCGTCGGGAGAAAACACATGAACATGCGATCCGCCGCGGAGTGCGCCGGGCGTGAACGGCGGAACGAGATCGCGCCCGTCGAAGGCGGTGGTGTGTCCGGGCTTTTGAAAATCGACAATCACTCCTCGCCTGCGTGCCGCACCGTAGTTCCAGTCGGCGGTGGGTTGTTCCGGACCCAGTATGAAAATGACTTTGGGTTCCTTCGGATGCCAGGTGACCACACCGCAATGTGCACCGTTTTGGGATTGATAGAGCACCCGTTTTTCTTTGGTCTTCACATGGACGGCTTCGATTTGACTGCCTTCAAAGACTTCGCCAGCGGCATCGGATCGCGTGTCGTAAACGATCCACTGGCTGTCGGGCGACCAGACCCCGGTATTGGTGAGGATGCGCCCTCCCGCTTCCGGTGTGAGACAGTATTCAACGTTCATGGGATTCCCAATTCTGGTCGAACATGTCGTCAGTGTTGCTGGCTCCCGCAAGGTGGTCCATCAGTGCGTCGATCTGCTCGCTCTCCCATCCGAGTCGCTCGCAGAGTTCGCGAGTCCGTCTCAAGCTGGCCCGGTCCAATTGTCGGAGCACCGACAGCGCGAGCAGGCAGGCGTTGGCGGTGAGGACGAACTGATTCGCTTTTTCGCGCTGGCGGAGTCCGCCGCGTGGTTCGGGCTTGAACGGATTCGCCTGTTTCGGCGGAGGCGGAAGCGTGGATTCCCAGTACAAGTATGCCCCGCTGGCGGCGAGCACGATCCCCCAGGTGATGATCCAGGTGCGATTCCAACCGATCACGGTCCAGAAGATCGACAAACCGATGATCGCGGCGCAGACGAACACGAGAACCAGTATCCCTTGAGGCGGTTTTTCGCTCTTGATCAGCCCGTGAATTTCCCCGCCGGCGATGATGAACAGAATGAACGTGATCAACCCGACCCAACCCCGGAAGTAGCCGACAAAAACCGATTTCCAGCTCATCGGGATCCGGATTTCAGTCTTCGGTCCGTTCTGCAGGGATTTTTCGAGAACGAGAAAAGAACCCAGGGGAAAGATTGGCACGAAATTGAAATGGAAAAACTTGGACGCCACGAAGAACAGACCCGGCACACGATCGACATATCCGTACAACCGTTCACCATGAACACCCGCCATATTCAATCCTCAATCGCTGATTTTGTTCAGGAGTTTGGAGGCTTTGTAAAGGTATTGCAAACCGCTCCCCAGAGTTGCGACGAGCATCGCATAAATCACGCTGACTTCCGTGATCTTGAGAGCCGACGAGTCATGGTCTCCAATGGTCTTGAGGCTCAGGATCATCAAGATGGCGATGCATTGAAGGACCGTTTTGAGTTTACCAAACCAATCCGCCCCGAACTTTTGCCCCGTGGCTTCGACGATTCCGCGAATTCCCGTGATCAGGATCTCGCGACCGACAATGAGCGTAACCATCCACGGCAGTATGCCCACGCTGGCTGACTGCAGATAAATGAACGTGCCGCAGATCAGGAATTTGTCCGTCAGCGGGTCGAGACTTCGCCCCACGACGGACGTCTGCTGGTACCGCCTCGCCCACCAGCCATCGAGCCAGTCCGTGATCGTCGCGATTGTGAAGAGCGCCAGCGCCAGCGCCCACGCACCTGTCGCTATGCAAGCGAACACGCCGATCCCGAGCGGGATCCGCGAAAGAGAGAGGAGATTCGGTACGGAATAGAAGGATGAAGGATTCACACAACCTATGTTATGGACGGCGGCCGCCAGGTTCTCCCGGTCGGCCCTGAGGTCGTTCGCCACCGGGGCGGAAACCCGGCTGGTAATCACCCAGGCGGAGTCTCAGCTTTTCGGCAAGCTCCGCGTTCCCTTCGGGGGCGAGGGCCATAGTCCTGAGCTGGTAAAGGATTCTCTGCGGAATCGAGAGTTCCGATTCGACAAAGTGAACGGCACGCTCGATCAGCGCGAGGCGTTCCCCGGTCGCGAGAAACGTTGCTGGCGTGAACCCAACCGCCGCCACGCTGTAAACAAATTCCCGCTGCACATCGATGCGTTGCGGATATTGCTTCAGCAATTCGTTCAGCATTTCGATCGAACGCCGGATCGCCGCTGTCGATTTTTCCGTCCGCCCCAGAAAGCTATTCACCTGACCGACCTTCCGGTAAGCTTTAGCGGCGTTCAGCCGAAGGTTGAAATTGGTGACGCTCTCGAGTTGCAGCTTCGGATTCGTGGCGTTCTGTTCGGCGAACTTTTCATAAAAGTTCAGCACCGCCTCGAGCATCGCCGTGGGATCCATGGCGGATCGCGGACCATTTTGGCCCGGATTCGGTCGCGGCCCCCTTTGCCCATCGCCCTCGCCTCGACCACCTCGCGGCCCGTCCCCCTCACCTCGGCCACCCCGCGGATTGTCGCCTTCGCCGCGAAAGGGCGGAGGGCCACCCGGGCCAAATGGTTCCGGTCCGCTTGCCGCCTCGAAGACCGCTTCAAACGCAGTCAGGGAGAGATTCAAATTGTCGAGAAGTTTCCGGTTCGCTTCTTCGGTGTCCTGAAGAAGTTTGCGTTCGCTCGCCAAAGCGGCGCTCGTCTGGCTGTAGCTGACCCATCCGACAACACCGGCGAAAAACAATGCCCCAGCCGTAATGGTCGAAAGCATCGCCAGAAACGGATTCCGTTTCGCCCACAGCCACCCGCGAAGAATAACCGACGATCGCCGCGCGCGAATCGGCTGATCGTTCAGGAATGCGTCCAGATCCTCCGCCAGTTCCGCGGCGTGGAGGTAACGATGATCCGGTTCGCGTGAGATGGCTTTGAGGATGATCGTTTCGAGATCGCGGGGAATCTTCGGATTAATGGAGCGCGGATGCGGAGGAGTCTTCTCGCTGATCTCCCGAATCAGCATCGCCGGATTCGATTGATCGAACGGCATCGTTCCCGTCGCCAGTTCGTAAAGCGTCATCCCCAAGCCGTAAATGTCCGTCCGCACATCACTGTGGCCCTGCAAGGCTTCCGGTGCCATGTACGGAATCGTGCCCAGCAAATCGCCGGTCGCCGTGAGCGTTTGATGGTCGGTGAACTTTGCGAGACCAAAATCCGCGACCCAGATCGTGCCATGATGGTCGAGCAGAAGATTCCCCGGTTTCACATCGCGATGCAACACGCCTTGCCCATGAGCGTATTCCAGCGCTTGCGCGGCCGCGCTGCCGATCTGCGCAATCCGTCGCCAATCATTCGGTTGAACCAGAACCTTTGATAACGCCGTTTCGGACGATTGATTCTCTTTCCAGTGGGCGATGATATCGTTCAGCCCACATCCGGGAATGAATTGCATCACGAAGTAGGGAATCCCGTTTTCTTCGCCAACACCAAAGACAGGGACAATATTCGTATGGTGCAGTTTCGCCGCGACCTGCGCTTCACGCAGAAACCGCTCGCGACGGACGGCGTCATTCCGACCCGGCAGCGGAAGAATCTTCAGCGCGACGCGCCGCCCCAGCGATTCCTGCTCCGCCTCCACGACCACGCCCATTCCACCGCGACCTAACTCACGCACGATACGATAATCCCCCATCTTTGCCGGCCAGTCGGACGTATGAGGCTGGACCACGGGCAGTGAGGGCTGCCGATGTTTCTTCAACAATTCCATCTGGGCGACGGCCGGCAGCAGTTCCTTCAAATCCTCTGCGAGATGCGGGTATTTCGATGCAAAATCCGTGACCGAAGGCATTTCGCCGCGCCGGCACCGCGCGGCAAACTCCTCCGCAATCAGGTCGAGGGGATCACGTTCGGTTGTCGTGTGCATGCGATCTTCCTGTATGCAATCAGTTTAATCCAGAGCCCCTACAAAAGAAATGAGAGAACGAACCGATTCAAGACAGAGAAAAAACTCATATCCTTTCATTTGGTCTGGAAAATATCGATCGAGGATCCCATGTCAGACATTAAGCCTACGCAGATTTTTTACCATGAAGGTACTGTTACACGGGACGAACGCCAGAAATTGCTGAAGCAAACCGGCGCAACCATTTGGTTCACCGGGCTTTCCGGTTCCGGGAAGAGCACGCTGGCGGTTGCGCTCGAACAGGTGCTCATTCAGCGCGGGTATTCGGCCTACACGCTCGACGGTGATAATATCCGATTTGGCTTGAATGCCGGACCGAAAATCCTGATGGAAACGCGTGGCGTTTCGGAAGCGACCGCCAAGCGCTTCGGTCTCGGATTCTCTGCGGAAGATCGCGAAGAGAACATCCGGCGGATCGGCGAAGTCGCGAAATTGTTCACTGATGCGGGCGTTTTTGCGCTGACGAGTTTCATCAGCCCCTACCGCAAAGATCGCGATGCAGCGAGGAAGATCCACACCGAAAACAAGTTGGGTGCATTGCCGTTCATCGAGGTGTACGTCAACACGGCGATTGAGACCTGCGAACAGCGCGATCCGAAAGGCTTGTACAAACAGGCCCGCGCCGCCGTCGCAAGCGGCAAGGGGATGGGCTTCACCGGAGTTGACGATCCCTATGAACCACCGCTCAATCCGGAGCTGACCTTCGACGCCGCGACCCAAAGTGTCGAGGAAGGCATCGCGATGATCATGAATTATCTGCAGGATAAAAAACTCATCGCATAGAAGAGGTTGAAGAAGATCGTTTGACCGTGCGGTGGAGAGACTTCATCATTCCTTCTCCGTCGATCGTGGACTTTCGTTCTCGCAACAATACGATTTACTTGTAGATCCAGTGAAAGCGTCGGTGAACCTCTGTTCTGATCCGACGTCGTTCCTAGGCAGAGCGTCAGCAACCCTGCCGATTCGGAATCGCGCGATTCCGACGGATTTCCGTTTCCTCCTCTTGAAGGGAGCCGGTCCTCACGGACGACCGGCCGACGACGATGCTCGATAAAGTACGCAATATCGGAATCATGGCTCACGTGGACGCAGGTAAAACCACAACGACCGAGCGAATCCTGTACTATAGCGGCACCAAACACAAGGTCGGCGACGTCGACGACGGCGATACCACGACCGACTTCGACCCCCTCGAGCGCCAAAAAGGGATCACGATCAATTCGGCCGCAGTCTCCATCGACTGGCAGGATCACGATGGCAACGACATCGCCATCAACATCATCGATACTCCCGGCCACGTGGACTTCACCGCCGAGGTCGAACGTTCGCTGCGCGTCCTTGACGGCGCGGTCGGTGTCTTCTGCGCCAAAGGTGGTGTCGAAGTTCAGTCCGAAACCGTGTGGCGACAGGCCACCAAGTACAAGGTTCCCCGCCTGGCTTACGTCAACAAGCTGGACCGGATGGGCGCGGATTTCTGGGCTTGCGTTGCACAGATGAAGACCAAGCTGCAGGCCAATCCCGTGGTCGTCACGATTCCGGCCGGTCAGGATGAAGCCCTCGAAGGGATCATCGACCTGATCCGAATGAAACTGATCACCCGTGATCTCTCGGACAAAACCCACCGGAAATTCAACGTAACGGATGTTCCTGAAAAGTACGCCGAAGAGGCCGCCAAGCGCCGCGAGCAAATGCTCGATGGCGTATCCACGGCGTCCGACGAGGTCATGGAAGCCGTGCTTGAAGGAAAAGAAGTCACCGAGAAGCAGATTCTCGCCGCGCTGCGCAAAGGCACGCTCGAAAATATCTTCACGCCGGTCCACTGCGGGAGCAGCAAGATGTTCCATGGCGTTCAGCAACTGCTGGACCTGGTCGTGGATTGTCTGCCGAGCCCGCTCGACCGTCCGCCGGTGGATGGAATTCACCCCAAGACCAAGGAAGCTCACAAGCGCAAGCCCGAAGCGTCCGAGCCCTTGAGCGCGCTCGCGTTCAAGACGGTTGCGGAAACGAACGGCGACTTGGTTTACATTCGGGTGTATTCCGGCGAGTTGAAGCCGGGCGAATCGTACCTGAATACCACGACCGGTAAGCGCGAGCGGATCGCCCGCTTCTACCGCATGATGGGTGACAAGCGGATCAGCCTCGAAAAGGCGGGTCCGGGCGAAATCGTCGCGGCCATGGGGCTGGCGGATACATTCACCGGAAATACGCTGTGCGATCCGGATCAACCGGTGGCGCTCGAAGCGATTCAGTTCCCGAAACCCGTGATCGCGCAATCGCTTTCTTTCAGTAAACAGCTGGATGCGGGCAAGGTCGGCGAAGCGCTCAACCGGTTGGTGCGTGACGACCCGACTTTGAAAACCCACACCGATGAAGAAACCAAGGAAACGATTCTTTCCGGTATGGGTGAGTTGCACCTGGAAATTTCGATCGAGAAGCTCAAACGGGCGATCGGTGTTCCCCAGGAAAATATGGAATTGATCAAGCTCGGCCGTCCGCGCGTGGCTTACCGTCAGTGCTTCAGCAGGATGGTGGACTTCGAATACAAGTTCGTCAAGCAGACGGGTGGCCGCGGTAAGTTCGCCGTTATCGTGGTGAAATACACCCCGCTGACGCCGGAATCGGTTGCCGAGAAGATCGCCGAGATCGAGGAACTGAACGATCCGAAGGTCAAGCCGGACCCGAATAACGTTTACTTCGTGAATGCAATTACTCAGGGCTCGATTCCGAAGGAATACATTCCGAGTGTTGAGGAAGGTCTGCGTGAAGCGGCGAAGAAGGGGTACAAGTATCCGTTCCCGTTCGTGGATCTGGAGTTCACCTTGCACTTCGGGAAGTACCACGATGTGGACTCATCGCAGGACGCGTTCTATCTTTGTGCGTTGGAAGCGTTCCGAGAAGCCGAAAGCAAGGCTGGCATTACGCTGCTCGAGCCGATCATGAAGGTCGTTGTGATTTCACCCAAAGACTATCAAGGACAGATCACGGGTAATATCAGCAGTAAACGTGGGATTATCGAAGAGACGAGCGAAGAGAAGGGCGTTGCTTCCGTGATGGCCAAGATCCCGCTCGCGAACCTCTTCGGTTATACCAGCGACTTGCGGAGTGCCACGAAGGGGCAGGCGAGCTTCAGCATGGAGTTCAGCCACTACGCTCCGGTATCGGTGGAGTTGGCCGACCTGCCACCGAACGCAGTTCGGAAATAAGTTCGATTCGATCTGGTTCATCCGAGACACTCCGTGATGCTTTCACGGGGTGTTTTTTTGTCCACACAAGTCGGCACGGGCTCGCGTTGTCCCAACATGTCAGATGGGACGTCCGAGATCGGACCTCGGAAGTCTCTTGAAATGTGAACAATTGAACATTATATCGGCGCGTCAAGTGTCTCTTCGCCAAGGGGTGCGTGTCTGAGTTGGCGAAGTTGGCGAACTCGCCTGCCAGATTGGCAGGCAAAGCGAAAAGTGCCGAGAAAATGCATGTGAACGGAAAAACAGGTGAACAAATAAAAAGTTGCAGATTTTCTCGAATCCGATCAGAAAACTCCGCCCAACGCATGCGCTGCCGGCAGCGGAGACCTGAATCTTCTGCTCAAACAAAAATCGCTCGAAGGGGCCAATTCTCACATCGTTTGCAGAGATAGACTTGAATGGCACGCGCTTCCGATCCGAACTGGAAGCCTGCGGCCCGGCGATAACCGTCGCGGTTCTGGTCCTCCGCTGGCTTCCAGCGTTCAGCATTGTCTGCGGTCCATTCGACGGAATCGATGGTGAGAAGGTAGTCCATGGGATGAATGCAGATGTGGCATTTGGGGGCGTCAGTGGGGACGCGCGGCCAACCTCCGGCCTGGCATCCGCGAGGCGAGGCGAGTTGCTGCTCCAAGTTCTTGTCCTTGCGATCACGGATGCGGTCGCGCATGATTTTGGGCATGAACGGGAGCGGAGGATACTCCGCGATGCGCTCGGGAAAGGGGCGACAAGGCACGGGGACGAACCCGAGATCCGGGCGTTCGAGAGGCGGGTTTTTGGCAAGATCCGTCAGCGTGTTTCGATTCGTCCATGCGCCAACGAGATGCGGTGGGCCGGCTTTGGTCGCTCGCGGAGTCCAGAAGAGCTGAAAGAGATCGCAACCCGGCCGCATGGGAAACTGCGGAGGGATGTGATCGCCGGTTAATTGCAGGACCGCGGCCATCGGGATGCGGAATTCGGGGCATTGGGGCCAGGCTTGATCGGCGGGCCAGAGGAACGAACCGCCGAGTTTGGATTCGGAGATCGCGGGTTCGTCGCTTGAGCGGGGATGGAGGCGCAGCGCAACGCGGACGAGCGGTTTAAGCTCGGGAATCGCATCGAGAAGAGCGGAGTCACGCGGTGGAGTTGTACGAATCGATCCGGGGCGAACGAAACACTCCGCAAGTTCAGCAAGATGGCGCTCGCGTTCAATCTGATCGGCGGAAGGCGTGGTGGAGCGTGATGGTCCACATCCGTGGAAGATACAGGGCGCGGCAAGGAGAAAAGTCCGTCGGTTCATCATGATTGTTTTCGGGCGAGTGCCCAGACCACAATAGGGAATTCGGGATCGTTTTTGAGTGAGTGACGCCATTTCTGATAGATGGTCCAGCGCGAGCCGAAATTCGATTGCACGCACGCGCGATTGCCCCACGAACCGGTTTGAATCTGGTGAAGATCGAATCCGCATTCCGCCAGGAGATGCTTCAAGCCCAGTTCGGTCCAGCGCGAGCAATCGACAGGGTAGGGGTGATGCTTAACCAGGAACGGTGTGGTGATCAGGAACCACCCACCGGGATTCAGCATGGTATGAACGTTGCGGCCGGCACGATACGGCCAGAGCAAATGTTCAAAGACCTGCTCGGCGATGATCAAGTCAAACGTTTCGGGATGCGGGCCTTCACAAAGATCGAAATCGGGATACTCGAGGACGATGTACGAACCGAAAAAATTTGATCGCTCCCAGTATCGACCTGAGATTTCACAGGTCTTGAGATTCGATGGCGTGAGTTCGCTGATGATCCGATCCAACTCACGATTCATGACGACGCGCATCCATTGATTGTGTGCGTGTCCCGACCAGACCCAAGGTCCGACGATTCGATTGAGCCATTGCCAGCGCGGGCTGGAGAGCGTGCGTTCCCAGTAGTTCATGGCATTATTCTCGGTGCGGTGGTTCGCGTCACGCGTGTGGAGCCATTCTGCAGTTCGAAGCGATACGAGTCGTGCGGATCGCTTTCCAGAAGATCGTCATGACTCACGAGGATGACTCGTCGTAGCGACCCCGAGAGTTTTTGCAGTTCCTCGATCATGAACGAACGGCCGTTCTGATCGAGGCTGCTGAATCCTTCGTCGATCATGATGCATTCGATCGGTCGGGAATGCTCGCTTGCGTACTGCCCGATGCCCAGCGCGAGGCTGAGGGCGATGCGGAATTTCTGACTCCCGGAAAGAAACGGAACCGGGATCGGGGTTTCCGCGAGCGAGCGATTGATGCAGAACAGATCAAATGCTCGATCGAAACTATCCTGGGTGTCATTGAGGAACATCACAAGCTGATTGTTCGAGAGTCTGCCAAGGAATTCATTCGCAAGGTCCACAATTTGGGTTTCAGCCTGACGGACAAGATGCCGTTGGAGTCGATCACGACCCAGAAGTTCGGTCAGCGTTTTGTGGCGACGGAAGTCGCGTTCAATCAGTCGGGTTTTGTCGTCAAGCATTCGCCGGTTTTCTCGATGATGATCAAAGGTCGCCAGCTGATTTTTAGCCAGTGACCATTCCCGCTCGCGCTGTTCGAGAATCACCTGTGCATCCGCGATCTGAACGGAACGAACGGAGTCGGGAAGTCGTGCGTCTTCGGGAAATTTCTCCCGCTCCTGTTCAAGCCGTGCCACGTCCTGCTCGATACTCAATATCTGACTTCGAGAGAGTTCGAGCTTACGGTAAAGAGTGGCGATCTCGCGGGATTCCAATACGTCGTATTCCGTCTTCCATTCGTGGTATTCACTCATCCCCGCAACTCGCACCTGTTCTTTCCAGTTTTCCTGGAGCCGGGTCATCTCGCGATCGATGAGTTCCTGACAGTGCAGTCTGGTCATTTCCTCGGTTTGAAGTTTACCCACCAGGGCTGTCTGGTTCGTTGACGCCTCGTGGTCAGTGCGTTTGGTCCGTTCGATTTGATCCTCAATCGATTCCCTGTGATTTTGGGCGATTTTCGAAGACTGCTGAAGACTGATCTCTTGTGACAAAAGTAAATGGTATTCCTGATTGAGTATTTCCTGTTCTTCGAATGCAGTCGTTTTGGTAAACCGATCGATTGAATCCCGTAAAGTCCTGATGTTCGCCTTGAGAATCGACCAGCGCTCGTATCGTTTCTGGGTCTCCCGGTACTGATCCATAATCTGGTCTTTCTGACTTGCAAGTTTGCTCAATTCCTGAATTGCATCGGCATTGGGATAAATCGTCTCGTTCCAATCTGTCGGGATCGAAGTCGAAATCCGCTTTGAAAAGTCACCGGGGAGTTCGCGGTACGCGATTACGAGCGACTGTTTCAGTTTCGCGATTTGATTGGAGCAAGCTCTTCGTTCATGATCGATATCCTTGTAATTTTCACGGAGTTGCTCGAGTTTGAGCGACTGGTTCTGTAGGTGTTCGGTTAGCCGTGTTTCCTCCTGTTGGGAATACTCAAAGTGCTGTTGCCGTTGTGCGAGAACTTTCTGTGCATGATCGAGATCTTGCACTCGTCGTTCGCGTTCCGCACTCAGATGCTCGGGTGTCAAAGGCTGCCCGCAATAGCGACATTTCGATTCGCCGGAAACCGATTCCATCTCGTGCAGTGCCGTTTGTTTCTGTTTGAATTGATCGAGTGCCAGAGCGAGTTGTTGCTCGGCTTGTTCCCGTTCGCGAACGGCCTGCTGTTGGATTCGTTGCTGGTCTTCAACATGATCTTTTTGCAACTCGCCCTGTTGCCGAACCTTGGTGATCGTGTCTGTGAGTGATGCAAGCCGGGTTTGTATCTGGCTATACTCTTCGCGTTCCTGATGAAACCGTTCGAGAATCGGGCGGATCCGTTCGAGAAACTCCCACTCTTCTCGTTGCTTTTGAGATTGTTTCCAGTCCTCAGCAGGATCTCCAGGAACCAATCGGAGTTCATTTTCAAGAATGTCCAGTTGGTTATGGTGTTCCCGGATGAGATGGACCATTTTCAACTGCCCATTCATTTCCCGGAGGCGATCTGCGGTTGTCTGTGTCTCTTTTTGGAATTTTTCGATTTGTGAGCGGATCACATCGTGCTGTCTTTGCAGTTGATCAAGTTCCATCGCGATCTGCTGACGCAAGGAATGCGCTTCGTTCTGTTGCCGTTGGAGCCTGTTCGTGCGTTGTTCTGACTCAACCAGCCTGATGCGCGTGGTGATCACAGCGTGAGCAGCGGGGAGGGCGCTGTGGAGGTCCAGCCAGCGAGTGTGGTCTCTCTCGATCGCCGGAGCAGATCGGATCAGATCATTGGCACTACGCAGCCGCTCGCGTGCTTCTCTCAGCCGAGACTCCGCTTCGTTCCATAGTAGATGCATTCGTTGAAAACTGAGGAGTTCATTTAACCTATCCTGTGCTCGACGTCGGTTATTGTCGGACAACTCCAGCAATTCCTGCGCTTGAGCGTATTCGGCATCCGTCACGTCAGGAATCGACTCGCTCTGGATCTGCAACGACTCGACTTGAGCTTTCAGAATGAGCTTTTTCTGGTTCGCTCGCTCGTGGAGATTCTGGTAGCGAGCAAGATCCACAATGTTGGCCAAGACTTCGGCTCGCCCACTCGGCTTACTGTCCAATAACTTTTCCGCTTTGCCCTGAAGGAGCATGACCGACGAGGTGAAGGTCTCGTAATTGAGCCCGATTTCTTTCTGTATCCACTGATCGAAATCACTTTTTCGATGTGTCTCTTCGATGGGTTCCCATATGGTTCCATCGAGAGTTCTGAGGATCAGTTGGGTACCGGAAACCGAAGCAGATTTTGTCCTTTTGAGCGAACGGCGGACCTGAAAGGAACGATCGCATATCTGGAATTCCAGTTCGACAGACAGCGATGAGCATTCCTTATTGATCAGTTCCGAAGCATTCTGTGTGCCACCGCGATGATGACCATAGAGTGCATAGGTGATTGCGTCGAGGACCGTAGACTTGCCCGATCCGTTGTCGCCGAACAGCATCCAGAATGATCGACCGGAAAAATCGATCTCCTGCTCGTCCCTGTAGGAAAGAAACCCGGACAACCGGATGCGTTCGGGAATCACGTCGCCACTCGGTGAAAGCAATGGAAGTTCGACGGCTCAATTTCACACGGTTGTCCAGTTCGGCGGTGGAGCGATCTCATCCGTGGGCCGCTTCCCGGCATCTGCTCGGCCGCTTCCCTCGAGACGACTGACGATTCGAACCGTCATGTCGTCATGGCAGGCGATCTGACAGCTCAGCCGGAGATTCGAAATCCCCTTCGCGGCGAGCACCGATTTTTCTGCTTCCGTGATTTCCTTCGGTTCCCCGGAAACGAATTCCACACGGCAGGTCGTGCAGCGGGCATTTCCTCCGCAGGCGTGGAGTTGGTCCACCTTCGCGTCGTCGGTCAGTGCCAGGATAAGTCGTTTGCCGGCAGGAACCTCAAAAGTTCCGGTTCCTTCGACTGTCAATACGGGCATTTCTTCGCCTCGGAAAAGAAAAAGAGAATCACTATTCAATTTGTAGGCGTTCCGGGCGAATGTTCTATCACAACCGTGGCAACTTTCAGTCGGAGATCATTTCGTGTCGAGTGATCAATCAGTCATCGTCACAGGCGGGCTGTGCAAGACTTATGGCGCAGTCCAGGCCCTCAAAGGTGTATCGCTCTCCGTCGATCGCGGCGAAATTTTTGGCCTCCTGGGTCAGAATGGGGCGGGTAAATCCACGCTGATCAAAATCCTGCTCGGCATCGTTCGTAAAACGGATGGCGAGGCGAATCTGCTGGGCGAACCCGCCGGGCGGGCCGAGATCCGCAAGCGTGTCGGCTATCTGCCGGAAGATCACCAGTTTCCGCAGTATCACACGGGCGCGAGCCTGTTGCACTTTTACGGCCAGCTCTACGGTATGAGCCGTGCGGAGCGGCGAAAGAAAATTCCGGAAGTCCTTGAGACCGTGGGAATCCTGAAACGGATGGATTATAAGCTGCGGACCTACTCGAAAGGGATGAAACAGCGGTTGGGAATCGCGCAGGCGATCTTCCACAATCCGGACGTGATTTTTCTGGACGAACCGACGGATGGCGTCGATCCCGTGGGCCGCAAGGAACTCCGCGAGCTGTTTGAGACTTTGCGAGACGAAGGTAAAACGGTTTTCGTGAACTCGCACCTGTTGGGTGAAGTCGAACTCATCTGTAGCCGCGTGGCGATCCTCCAGCGTGGCGAACTGGCCCGAATCGGCACCGTGGCTGACCTGACACGGCAAGAAGGTCGTTACGTCATCGGACTCGACGCAGGCGAATCGCTCCCGATCGACGAGATCGTCAAGATGGGATATCGGTGCGAGAAGGCGGCCGATCGGTGGGAAGTCATCGTCGGCGACACGTTGAGCATCGACCCCGTGCTCTCACTCGTCCACGAGCGCGGGCTCAAGCTACGACATTTGGTCGAGAAGAAACAATCGCTCGAAGAAGTATTCGTCAGCGAGGTCGATCAGGCCGACCCAGGAACAGACAGCCGAGTCAAGAAAACGCGGAGGGTGGGATAATGCAATTCATGGCATTCTTGAAGGACTCCTTCCGCGAGGCCCGCAACGGTTGGGTGTTGCAAGCAATGCTCGTGCTTTCGACGATTCTCGTCCTGTTCGTGGCGAGTATTTCGTTCACGCCGACGACGGTGCAGCGCAGTATCGAAGTGCCACTCGGGTTGATGAATTGGAGCTTTCGGAACAATCCCGCATTTACCGGAACAAAGCTGGAAGTCGACAACTATCGTGAGAGCAATCCGGGCGAACCGTGGAATTCCGACTACGAATTTGATTTCGTGGTCCGGGCGCAGAGCGCGGAACAACTGAAGAAGATTGATGAACAACGGGGCCTGCCGGTCAGCCGGGCACGCGTCGAGAGGTTCCTCAAGCAGACGCTCAGTTCCCTGAATGACCTAAATGTCGAGACGGTGAAGTCCGAGGTCGATTCCGAGGTGCGGTTCCATGTGACCACAAAGGGCACGAAAGTCAAGGACGTGACCGCCTGGCCACACGTGCCGAAGGTTCTGTTCGCCATCGAGACCCCATTCTTCATCATGTCGCTGCGGAGCGGCGTCTATCTGATCGAGAACTACATCGTCGGTGGAGCCGGCGCGTGGATCATCCTTTTCATCAGCGTTATTATCACGTCGGGCTTCATTCCGAACTTGCTTCAAAAGGGGGCGGTCGATCTCGCTATCTCGAAGCCGATCGGCCGGTCGCGGCTGTTGATTTACAAATACATTGGCGGGTTGATCTTCACGGGATTGCTGACCGCGTTCACGGTTGGGGGCTCGTGGCTCGTTATCGGACTGCGCACCGGGATGTGGAACAATAACTTCCTGGTAGCGATCCCGCTAGTCGTGGCCTACTTTTCCATACTCTACGCGGTATCGACGCTGACGGCCGTGCTCACGCGGAGCATGATCGTAGCGATCCTCGCCACTCTGATGGCTTGGGCACTCTTATTCGGAATTGGGTACGTGAATCGAAAGATCGAGGAACGTGAGGCGTCCGTTGCGGAGCAACTGGCGAATCCGGACGCGGGGCCGGCGTTGCCCAAATCGGGCGAGGCGCCGGATCTCGACGGGATGATCAGCAAGATCGATCCTGATGCTCCGCTCTGGGGTGTGATACCGAAATCACTATTCGGTACCTTGAAAGCAATCCATTTCGTTTCTCCCCGTACTTTTCAAATCGACAAATACCTCGACCGATTGATAGCGCGGGGAATCTTACCAGAGCACGAGTTGGACGAAGCAGAGGCCAAGAAGCCGATGACCACGAGTTGGGCCGAGATCCTAGGAGTTACGACGGCGTTCATCGTATTTGTTCTTGGCCTGGCCTGCAGGCGATTCGTCACGCGAAGTTACTGACGCGAAGTTCGCGGTGAACTTGTCTGCATCGGAATCGTTTGCACGATGAATAGGTGATCAGTGGAGGACTCCGCCAAGTCCATGGCAACCGGTGGCGGAGTCCTCCGAAGTGATTTGAGAAATGTCAAATCTTTTCTATACATTTGTTCAGAATAGACAATGCATCACATGCTCTCACTATTTGGAACAGGTCAGGCAAGAATCTCCCGGACCACATTTCCATGGACATCCGTGAGCCGGAAGTCGCGGCCTTGGAAGCGGAAGGTCAGTTTCGTGTGATCGAGGCCGAGTTGATTCAGAATCGTCGCCTGAAGGTCGTGGACGTGAACCTGATCTTCAATGACGTTGTAACCGATTTCGTCGCTCTTGCCGTGAAGATACCCCGGTTTCACGCCACCGCCGGCCATCCACATCGTGTAGCTATCGATGTGGTGGTCGCGGCCGATCGTCTCACGCGTTTCACCCATGGGTGTGCGGCCGAATTCTCCGCCCCAGATCACGAGAGTATCATCCAATAGCCCGGTCCGCTTGAGATCCTTGATCAGTGCCGCACTCGGTTGATCCACTTCTTTGCAGATATTATCGAGCGATTTTCCGAGATCGAGTGAGCCTCCATGATGGTCCCAGTCGGTGTGAATCAACTGAATGAATCGCGTACCGCGTTCGACGAGCCGCCGGGCGAGGAGGCAGTTGTTGGCGAAGCTGCTCTTGCCCGGCACTGCTCCGTAAAGTTTGAGTGTTTCGGCGGATTCTTTCTTGAGGTCCATGAGTTCGGGTGCGGCCGTTTGCATGCGGAACGCCATTTCGTAAGCGGCGATTCGGGTTTCGATTTCCGGATCGCCCACGGTTTGTTTTCGCAGTCGATTCAGATCTCCCACGGCATCGACGAACTCGCGTTGCTGGTTCCGATCGACACCCGGAGGCGAAGATAAATCGAGGATCGGGTTCTCGCCTTTTAGGAAGGGAACGCCCTGATAGGTACTGGGCAAAAATCCATTCGACCAGATAGCGGCTCCGCCCCGGGGTCCGCGAGGTCCGGATTGCAGGACCACGTACCCGGGCAAGTTGTCGGCTTCCGATCCGAGTCCGTAGGTCACCCAGGCTCCCATCCCGGGTCGTCCGAACTGCGGGGAACCCGTGCTCAGAAAGACTTTGGCCGGTCCATGATTAAAGACATCCGTTTTCATGCCTCTCAGCCAACAGACGTCGTCAACGATGTCGCGATGGTGCGGGAGCAACTCGCTCAGGTCCATTCCGCACTTACCGTAGCGAGAAAATTTTCTGGCGCAGCCGAGGATCTTGGCATCGCCTTTGATAAAAGCAAAGCGTTTGCCCTGAGTGAATGACTCCGGAACTTTTTGTCCGGTCAGTTTGTTCAACTCCGGTTTGTGATCGAAGAGTTCGAGATTGGAGGGACCGCCCGCCATGAACAGGAAAATGACCGCCTTGGCACGGGGTGCGAAGTGCGGCTTTTTGGGCGCAAGCGGATCGTTGCGTTCTGCAGCATGGCCGTCTCGCGCTAGCAAGGAGGACAAAGCCATCGATCCGATTCCGAGACCCGATGCATTCAGGAAATCTCGACGAGTGGATTCTGAGTGAAGCATGACTATTCCCTTGTAATGAACTCATCGAGATTCATGAGCACGCGAGCGACTGCTGTCCATCGATCAGCTTCGGGAAGATCCTTGGCGTAGGAAAGTAACCGTTCACTTTCCGCTTCAGTGGGCTGTCGGCCGAAACAGAGACGATACGCTTTCTGAACTCGACCGGGGTCATCGGTCGGGGCTTCCGCGACGATGCGTTTACCGAGAGCGGTGGCGAATTCATAAAACGCAGGGTCGTTCGCAAGGTGGAGCGCCTGGAGCGGGGTATTGCTCCGGTTTCGCTTGGTGCAGGCGGTTTGAGCGTCAGCTCCGTCGAACGTCGTGAGTAGCGGATGCTGACTCTGCCTCCAGATATATGTGTAAAGACCGCGTCGGTAGCGGTCAGGGCCTTTGCTTTCAGGCCAAGGGTGTCTGCTTTGAGTGAAACTGAAGACTTCGGCCGGCTGTGGTGGGTAGACCGGCGGTCCACCCACCTTCGGGGTCAGCAAACCCGATGCGGAGAGCGCCGCATCACGAATACCCTCCGCTTCCAGCCGGAGACGGTTCTGGCGAGCGAGATACAAGTTGCGAGGATCACGTTCATTGAGATCGGATCGCGAATGGGACGACCGGCGATAGGTTTCAGACATGACAATGGTTTTGTGGATCCGCTTCGTCGACCAAGGCGTACCGGATTTCGGTTTCATGAATTCCAAGGCCAGCCAGTCCAGCAGTTCCGGATGAGTGGGCAGATTTCCCTGAATGCCAAAGTCGTTTTCGGTTTCAACAAGCCCGCGACCGAAGAATTGCTGCCAATAGCGATTGACCACGACGCGAGATGTAAGCGGATTCGCATCGGAAACGAGCCACCGTGCCAGATCCAGTCGCGAAGATCCGGTCGCCGCAGGCAGAACGCTCGGTGTTCCCGGATTGACGATCTCTCCTTTTCGGAGGAAATCACCGCGAATCTGGATGAACGATTCACGTGGCTTGGCACGCTCTCTCATGATAAGTGTTGATGGGATTTTGCCCTGGAGCTTTTTGATTTCCGCCTTCGTCTTGTTCACGCCCGGCTGATCGCCCACTTTCTGAAGCTTGGCGATTTTAGTGTTCAATTCCGCAATTTTTTTCTCGAGATCCGGCGAACCGCCAATAGTGATCGTGGGTTCATCGCAACTATTAAAGTAAGCATAAAGCCGGTAGTAATCTTTTTGCGAAACAGGGTCGAATTTATGGTCGTGACATTGGGCACAACCCATGGTCAGACCCAGCCACACCGCTGCCGTGGTGTTAGTCCGATCGATGACACGCTCGACGCGGAACTGCTCGGCGTCCGTTCCACCTTCCTCGTTGAACGCGGTGTTTCGATGAAAACCGGTGGCGATCCGCTGTTCCTGAGTTGCTTTGGGCAGCAAATCACCTGCCAGTTGTTCGACTGTGAATTGATCGAACGGCATGTCCTTGTTGAAGGCTTCGATCACCCAATCCCGCCAGGGCCAGATCATCCGTGCTCCATCGATCGTGTAGCCGTTGCTGTCCGCGTACCGGGCAAGATCAAGCCAGTATCGCGCCTGACGTTCGCCGTAATGGGGAGATTTCAGCAACCGATCGACCAGTTTCTCGTAGGCATTCGGTGAGTTATCCGAGACGAAGTCTTCGACTTCCTGAGGTGTGGGTAACAGTCCGATGAGGTCGAGAGTCACGCGTCGGATCAATGTCAAACGGTCAGCTTCCGCAGAAGGCCGAATCTTCATCTGTTCCAGTTTGCCGAGTATGAAGGCATCAATCGGATTGCTGGTTGGTGTAGCTGTTTTCGGAGAGGGTTTCTGAGCAGGTTTTACGAAAGCCCAGTGCGGCGGATACTCGGCACCTTCCGCAATCCACTTGGTGATCAGACGGATCTGTTCGGGTGTGAGTGGATCACCGACGTCTTCAGGTGGCATGCGCGATTCGTCATGCGCCGCGATTCGTTCGATGAGCAAGCTCTCGGCGGGTTTACCGGGAACGATGGCTTCGCTTTTGATCGCTGCTGCACGATCATCCAGTCGCAATTTGGCTTTTTGTGTGGCCGGTCCGTGGCATTTGAAGCATTTATTCGAAAGGACCGGACGGATATCTCTTGCGAAATCGACACCGGGTTCGGTGGCGAAGGCTTTTACTGTCGCGAAGAAAACGAGGCTTACCAGCACTGATCGAAACATGACATCAACCGGTAGGATTTCGGATCGTTTCATTGTCCTCAATTTGCATCCCATTCGCAAGTCTCAGGATGCCCATAGGGAACGGAATCTGGGTGAACACAAGAAATGTTCAGGAATGCTAACAAAAGTGAGCGTTATTGTCATGGGTTCCAAAATCTCTTTCCAGAGCTGAAAATACTTGGCAATTCTCAGCTTCCGCACCATTGCAACGTCGATTGAGAATGCCAAGTATACATTACCCGATGAACGGCACTCCGGCGTCCCACCCCCTATTCCTTAGCCGATCGCATGCCAGGATGGTATGCGAATTGTGTCATTTGTGAGACTCGAGTCGAAATATCGATTATGTTCAAGACTGCAGAAATGCCCATTCAATGTGCTTCCATTGAACCGGTTCTTGATTTGACTCGAACTCCGTTACCGGTTCAGGTGATCGGAACGGTTCAATCTGAAGTCAATATTTTCCGCGCCGAACCGAACGCGGACTCAACCGAAGATCCGTTTCCCAAGCCAGGTGACGAGTTTTACGGTTTTGAACTGGTTGAAGAACTGGGTCGCGGTGCGTTCGGTCGCGTCTTTTTGGCTCGGGAACGAAAGCTGGCCGATCGACCTGTGGTGCTGAAAATTGCACTTAAGGCCAATAACGAGCAACTTCGACTCGCACGCCTTCAGCATACGAATATCGTCCCGATCCAGGATGCGTATCGAAAAGGACCTTATTACATCATTCAGATGCCGTATTTCGGCAAGCAAACACTAGCTGATGTTATCGAATACATTCGCACGGAAACGGGATTCCCCAAGGTTGGCGGCGAAGTTTTTACAACGGTCGCCAAGGTTTCTACTCATCGCGATACCAAAGCGAATTCCTCCAAGAGCGACTCGGGAGTCCTTTCACATGATCCGCCATCCCGATCTGAATATGAGTTGCATGAAGGGGCGTTCGAAACGCAAGTCAATTCATCGCTGAGAAATCTATTCTCAGGAATGCCTTACTCAGAAGCAGTGCTTCTGATCATACGCAGGATGGCTGAGGGACTTGCGCATGCGCACAATCGAGGCATCCTTCACTTGGACCTGAAGCCTCAAAACGTTCTGCTGAATGATGACGGTCAGCCGATGCTCTTGGATTTCAATCTGTCACAGGATCGCACACGACGCGATCGTCGTCGCGTGGGTGGTACCTGGCCCTATATGGCTCCCGAGATCATTCGGGATTTTGCCAAAATCTCTCATGATGAACCGACTGAGCAGACCGACCTGTACGCGCTCGGAATCCTGTATTTCGAACTCCTGACCTGTCAGCTGCCGTTCTCGCCGATCCGCAGGGTTCCAGAGGACCTGGCGAACGCTCTTGCTGAGCGCGAGCGAGGGATTCCTTCGATTCGTGATTACAATCCGGAAGTCCCCTCCGCCGTCGAAGCGATCATTCGAAAACTGACCGATCCCGAACCCCGGAATCGATATCACTCAGCGGATGAATTGCGGGAGGACCTTCAAAGACAATTTGAGAATCGACCGCTCTCACATGCCCCGGATCGAGATTTGTTCGAGCGGTTTCAAAAATGGCAAAAGCGTAATCCGCTCTTCATCTCACGTGCAACCGGTGCCGTTGCGATTATTGGACTGACGGTCGGAAGCTTTATGCTGTGGGATGTGTTACGCCAACGTGCCATCGAGCGGACGCATCACGAAGTAGGGATGTTTCTCTCCGATTATGAAATTGCTCGAAGCCAGCTGACGGTCCCGACGGATATCAAATCACGACAACTGGGTATCGAAACGGCAACTCGCTGGATGGATCATTTTGGCGCCGGTCAGACTGCGAACTGGACTCAGTCGAAAAAAATCCAATCTCTTCAACCCGAACGAAGAGATCTACTCCTGAGTTCGCTGGGCGAGTCCGCACTACTACTCGCGCATGCGGAAATGATGGAATCGCGTGCTCAATCCGACACCGAGAGGCAAACGCATCTCGAACGAGCAATGAAATGGAATCGTTTGGCGGAGGAGTGTTACGGGTCCGAACCCGTCAGCACTCTTCTTACGCAACGCAGAGTACTCCTCAACTTGAAAGGCGAGACTAAAGACGCCGAAGTGACCGATTTGGATTTGAAAAAGAGCACGAACACGGATCTCTATCTACAGGCGGCTCAGGATATCGGTGAAGGACGAATGGCGTCGGCGATAAAGCTTCTCAAAAAACTTACGGATGTCCAGCCGAACCACTACGCCGCCCAACTGATGCTCGGCCTGACATATCAGGCCACCGGTCAGCCGCATCGGGCGTTGGAGCGATTGCAGGTTGCGAAGCCGTTGGCAAAGGATGATCCCCGTCCTGGTTACCATATCGGACTCCTTCATTACTACATTGGGAAGTTTGAAGATGCGGAAAGTGCTTTTGCATCGGTTTTGAGTACTCACCCGGATCATGCTCCCACACTGATGCAGCGGGGTATCACCCTTATGCGTGAGCGGAAGTACACTGAAGCGATTGCCGATTTCACGAAAGCACTGGAAGCAGGCGGTCCCTCGATTCCGCTGTATTACTACCGTAGTCAGGCCCACAGACATGCGGGGCGCAACGAGGAAGCGCAGGCGGATCTGGAGATCGCCAAAAATCTGGAACCGACTACGGCTGAAGATTACAGTGTCCGTGCAGCTCAACTTCACGAGAAGAATCCGTCCGAATCGATCAAACTTTACAGCAAAGCACTCCAGCTCAATCCGTATTTCCTCTCTGCCTGGCACAACAAGGCCTACGTGCTATCTGAAAAGCTCAGCGAATGGGATCTGGCGTTAGAGGCGATGAAAAGCGCGGTCGCGATCGCGCCAAGCTTCGCTCCGAGTCGGGGTGGATTGGCCATCCTCTACGCTCGCCTGCACCGACGGGAACTCGCAATCCAGGAGATCGAAAAGGCGCTGGCGATCTCCGGTGACGCCGAACTCTACTATCAGGCGGCGTGCGTGTATGCTCTCACATCCGCCAAGGTACCCGCCGATCGCGCGAAAGCGCTGGACTACTTCCGCAAATGCTTCCGCGAAGGGTACTCGCACTTCGCGAATGTCCACGCCGATCCGGATCTCAAAGCGGTACTCGAACGTGACGAATTCAAAACGGTATTGGACGCCGCCGAGAAACTGATTAAGTGATTTCAGAAGGGGAAGCGGGTCGGCGCGATTCTTCGTGCCAACCCGCTTTTAATCTGACGGTCATTTCGCCTGGTCAGGAAGACCGCTTTTGTTTCCAGGCTTGAATCCGGAGTGCCAGATCTGGGGCATGTATTTGGTCAGGTCGAACTTCGGATCGTTCTCGTGATCATGACAACTCATACAGCGTGCAGAGACGGCGCTCATCAATCGCTGCTCCTGAGGTTTCAGTTCGACCGGTAACGTTTCACCGGGTTTCGCTGTCGCTAACTTCTCGAGAATCTTCTTGTCTGGAAGATGCTCATCCGGTGTAGATTTCCATTTGCTCAAGCTCGCCAGGAATTCTTTCTTGGAAGGGTTTTGGATATGCCCACTTCCGGGACCGTGGCAGCTTTCGCAGCCGACATTTTTCAGGTTGGGTGTATCGGTTTCGTTGCGATATCCCGTTTGAAACCGGAATCCGATGGTGTGACACTGAACGCAATCACCGTCAAACTGCCGCAGGCTGGGTCGAACGGCGTACTTCTCCAGCGCTTCCATCGCGTGACTGTGTTTGCTTTCCTTCCAGATCTTAAATTCATTGGGATGACAGGCCTGACACTTGTCCGAGCCGACGAAACTCAACTTCGCATCAGGGTTCTCGATCTGCGCTTCATGAGGGAGCAGTTTCTCGGTGTATTTCGCCACGAGATTTTCCTTCTTTACTTTAGTGGTGTATTCCTCGAGCAATTGGAGTACCTGATTCGCCTTGGCGGCCTCTTCGCCCGGAGGAGTCAGGAATTCCTCGCCAAGAGGAACGAGCTGATATTTCAACTCATAGCCGGTCGCCGTTTTGAAAACGCCGACAACACCAAGGTTTTGTCCTTTGTGACCCACCTGCAATACGAAGGTGCGATCGTTGTTCACCAGTGTCGGGAACTGAGGCGGTTCGGATTCTTCGCTCTGGCAGACGACCACATTTAAGTCCGGATTCGCCTCGGCCATTTTGATCGCCATCTCCTTGGCGCCGGCGAAAAGCAAGACGTTGATTGCCGGTTTCGGCTGTGCCGCTTTCAGATTCATCATGCTCGTCTTAAGGTAATCCTCTGGTTTGCCGATCCCGAACGATTTGTCAATCTCCGTAAGCCGACCAACAAGCGATGGCCCCATCAGACCGATGATGCCGACAGGAACATGTTGCATGGGTTTGCCGTTGGCCTTTCGATCCGCTTGCACGATTTCCTGACTGCCAATCATGGGGCGTCCGCCGGGAACGTCGAAGGCTTTGCGGGAAAACATCCCCGTTTCATCTTTCGCCAACAGGTTGGCGGAGAGAATGAACGGTGGTTCGTCCGTTTTTTGAAGCGTATATCGGGCAAGCAGGTAATAAAGCTGCTGATCGAAATCCTGAATCCCAAGACCGACGGCCGAATAGCCCATCTCAGCCATGGCTTTCATCGTGTATTCGTATTTCAGATGATCCTGTTCCTGGATTTTTTTCGGAGGCGAAATGTCACCCAGATCCACTGCAAGGACCGGCCAACCCTTATCTCTCAGGATTTTGATGAAATTGGCCCGACGTTCGAGTCCGCCTTTCTGCGGACGGCTACATCCGCAGGGGGAAAGATAACCGAACGTTTGTCCCGTAACGACGATAGCCACTTCGGGTTTCTGATCGGCGGGCCAGGTGGCGAAGAGCGGTACACCGCCGACCGTTGTCGTGGTTTTTTGTGGAGTTTGCGGCTTGGGATCGGGCATCATGCAGCGGGCAACCCAGTATCCTGTCGGCAAAGTCAATGCAAGTCCGATTAACAGGATCCAGCGCAATGAAAACCGATTGCGGGTATCGTTCCCGTTCATGGGTGTTCTCTCCAGTTGGTCGGAATTAGCTTATTCCAACTCGACCGGTTCAGTAAAGGCCATTGGTCAGAAAATGATCAGCGGCCGTGGCCGGATACCTGAATTCGTATCGTGAGCGATTTGTCGCCTTTGGACCGGAGGTAAATGAAACCCTGCCAAGGCGGCCTTCGGCCTTCACGGGCAGGAATCTGCACGTTCAACGTCCAATACGTTCGATCGGCTTCCTGACTGGGAGCACTCAGAGAGGGCTTGAGAAAACTGGGGTCGCACAATTCGGTAACGACTTCCAGATCCATATTCTTACGTTCCGTCCAAAGCCGGATTTCCTTCTTCTGAAGGAAGTTTCCATCGTAAGAACCAAACTCGATCTTGTCGGTTCGTTCGAGCCGGATCGCGCCGACAACGTTACCGGTTAATTGGACCCGAGACGGCTTTTCAAGTACAACGCCCGGGCCGCCTCCGATATAGATTTCTTTCTGATAGGGTCCCAGATCAATCGACTTCCCGTTGGCATCTCGCTTGACGAATCCTGTGATCCGATAGCCGCTCAGAAAATTCACCGTTGTTGGCCGACCCTCAGGCCCAGGCAGACTCGATGCGGAAAGGGAAAAACGTTCCAGTTCCACTTCGTTCATCGGCACCGGCTTGGCGATCATCACGTGCGGATCGTTCCCTCCGACGCTGACCACCGGCATTGGCAGTATCTGACGCGTGGTCGAGAGACAAAAGACTTCGAACGGATGCTCGCTGACGGTTTCCGAGAGTTCGGGGATCGAAACTTCCGAGGTGTTGATTTCCTGCGGTGCCCGACCGCCAACGGTGACGGAGAACGGGAACGGCTGAGCGGAGAGCTTGTTATTGTTGGCATCGTAAAGATCGAAAGCGGCGTATTTTGGAAGCGGTGCCCCCACATTCGCCATCTTGAAACCGAGTTCGATGATGCCCCAGGATTCTCCGTATTCCGCCGTCGCGCCAGGCAATTCGAACTTGTTTCGGGTATCGTTGAAAGCGAACGTATGCCATTTCAGTTTCGGATGGGTCTCGGCCCAGGCCACGGCACTGACAAGATCCATTCCGCCAGTGGTCAGAAACAACGAACCAGCTGAGACATGCTGAAAATAATTCTTGAGTTCAGGTGCGGGAATCGCGGCTGCGCGAGCGGACGTACACAACGTGCAGCTGGGGGTGAGCGCCGCGAGGAATACGCTCTCAGGTCGGGCATTACGGATGATGAACCCGACACGGTTGACCGAATCTCCGGTTCCGACTTCGAAATTACCGGGAAAAAATCGATGGTGGGCAGGTGCGCCCGGTGACGGATCATAAAGTATTTCCGCACTTCCCACGATCAATGGAGGAATGGTTTCGACTTCGTTCTGTTCCGCGACGGGACCCGATTGCGGAGTAAACTGGGACATGAACGTGATGCCAAAAACCATGAGGACCACGAGCCCGATGGGAAGCGCGGTCTTGAGAGTGGAATTCATGTTGAGTTTCCCGGTACCGGGTCCATGGGCGCGGTAACGATATTACGCCCCGCCGGAAGGTTCGGTTCGACGTTCGACCTGTTGACGAATGGAATCGCGCAACCGGGCTGCCTTTTCATAGTCTTCCTGTTCGACCGCTTTTGCGAGTTGTTCTTCAAGCGTTTCCTTCACTCCGTGGCGTTCGCGGATCTCGGTTTCCAGGACCGCGAGTTGCGTCAGCATCGGGTTGTCTTCGTCTTCGATTTCGCCTTCCTCATCGTCCTGCGTACTGAGAAACGCACGAATTTTCTCCGCACCCCGACGCAAAGCATTGACGGCGCCTTCCGGATCGTCCTCCTGAGCCAGTGCAGCGGCTTCCGCCTGCGCCCGGTGAAACAACACGAACCCTCGATACTGCTCGTGCGCCTGTGTGTACGATTCGGACGGCGAATGATCACGGACGAAATCCATAAACGCGAGCGTGTGATCCGCGTCGGTCACCGCCCGGCCATATTCCGCAAGCGCAAGCCAGCAGATCCGCCTCTGGTAAAACTGCATGAATTCACGATCAGCTTCCTGAGCCTGATCTTCGTTGATTTTGAATTCCCGACCCGCGAGTTTCGACGCCTTGGATTTGGATTTGAGGAAATCAAAGTACGTTGGGAAGCCGTGCGGGCGAGATCCGTCTGGTCGATCCGTCAGTTCCATCTGAAGGATGCCAAGGTCCAGACGCATCTGAAGCACGTCCCGGCCGTCACGAGCCGTCACGATCCGTGCCTGAAGAATATTCGGTTTGTGTTCCCAGCCCTTGAGGGCGCTATCAATATCTTGACGCATTATTCGTCGCCCTTTTTTTCATTTTTCCTGGTCAACGGTTGCCCCTTCTGATCAATTGGTCCGCAGGCAACAATCACGATTCCCTTTGGATTGAGGTGCTTGCGGGCCACTGCCTGAACATCCTTTGCCGTGACACTGGAAACTCCTGTTCGGAAGTTTTCCAGGACATCAAGACCTAATCCGTATCGCTCCGCCACAAGAAGTTCACTTGCGATCTGATCATTGGTCGTCAGTCGGAACGCCATGCTGCCGAGCAGATACTGTTTCGCGCTTTCGACCTCTGCATCCGTCGCTACTTCGTCCCGAATCCGTTTGAATTCGTTGAGAAACCCATCCTTGACCCAATTCAATTTATCAGGAAACGTACCAATGTATCCGGTGAAAGTTCCGGGTTGATCGGATGCGGAGTCGCAAATGGTTGCCCGGACGGTATAAGCAAGCCCCTGCCGGTCGCGAAGATTGGCGGAGAGCCGATCAGTAAAGCCGGGTCCGGTTCCCAAAACGTTATCCATGACAAGCAGTTTGTAATAGTCCGGGTCATTTCGTTTGATACCAAGATGCCCGATGTAGACATGGGTTTGAGCGGCGGTGGGATCACTGATGATCTGTTGAGTGAGCGCGGTGATTTTCGGCGGAGCTGCGGGCTTGAGTTCCGGGAGCGGTGCTTTCTTCCAGTTGACGGTCATTTTCGTGACTCGTTCGATCATTTCATTTGAGTCAAAGTCGCCCACGATCACAACGGTTGTTCGATTCGGGAGGAAGACCGACTTATGGAAGGATTCACAGTCTTGTTGAGTCAGTTTGGCGACGATCTCCTTGTTGCCCATTGAGGGGCGGCCATACGGATGGTTCCCGTAAACGAGTGAACGAAATTGGAACATCGCTCTGGCATTCGGTCGTGTTTCGATGTCCGCGATCGTGGCGACGAGTTGTTCGCGTTTGGTCTCGAATGCCTGGGCGGGGAAGGTGGGTTCGATGAGGCATTCGAAGAGAAGCCCGAGTCCGAGTTCCGTATCGGGCGTGAGAACCTTGAGCGATCCTCCACTTGATGACAGCGAAAGCGAAGCTCCGCGGTCTTCCATGAGCGTTGCGATTTCCGGCCCGCTGTGATGCTTTGTGCCTTCTTCGAGGAGATCGCCGACGAGATTCGCAATGCCGGATTGGTTGGCCGGTTCCAGAAGTCGGACATCGGCAACTGAGGCTCGTGCGACGACAACGGGCAGATTGCGATTTTCCAGAAGGAGCAGAACCAATCCGTTGTCGAGTACGACTCTCTTCGCCTGCTTGAGAGAGAACGCGCCGGCGCCAGCGCCCGCGTTCTCATGCCGCATTCGTGCTGACTTTCTTGGATTGTCAGATTGAACCGGTGCCGCAAAGGCCTTTTCTTCAGGAGGCACCGACCACACGATGACGGCCGAATCGCTCTTGAGGTATTCCTTTGCAACCCGCTGGATTTCGGCGGGTGTCACGGCCAACATGCGGTCGAGGTAGGTGGTAAGGTAGTCGAGGTCGGAATGAGTGACTGCGCGGGAAATGCGGTCCGCGAGACCGTGGACCGATTCGCTGCCGTAGATGAACGACGCCAGCAGCGTACGCCGTGCGCGGGCGAGTTCGGCTTCCGTGATCGGTTCGCTGACGAGGCGGCGGAGTTCGTCAAAGACGAGTTGTTCGATCTTTGCGCGATCTTTGCCTTGCAGTGATTCGACATCAATACCGAACCAGCCGGGGTAGCGGCCTGCGTTGTTCGAAGTGTCTACGCTCGACGCGATGCGTTCGCCTTCGACCAGCTTTCGATACAGACGCGACGTTTTCCCTGAAGACAACACCAGACTCATGAGGTCGAAGGCGTAGTCTTCTTTCGTTCCGACTTTGACCGTGTTGAATCCCATCATCATGCGGGGCACATCGAACTTGGAGGGGAATTCTTTTCGTGTGATGGTTTTGCGCGGCGGGTATTGCGGTGCGTCTTTGCGGGGCGGAAGTTCGCCTTTCGGGATGGGACTGAAGAGTTTGGTGATCGTTTTCAGGGCTTCGTCCGGATCGAATCCGCCCACGACGATCAGCGATGCGTTGTTGGAGTGGTACCACTTGTCGTAGTAGCGCGTAATGGTTTCGGCGGTTGCGCCGCGGACATGCGCTTCCTCACCGATCACCGGATGCGAATACGGGTTCATCTTCGGATACAGGAGCGGAAGGATCGCCTTGTACTCCAGATCCCAAGGGCGATCCTCACCGCCCTTGAGTTCCGCGATCACGGCGCCCTTCTCCTGCTCGAATTCGTGCTTGGTGTCGATCCGCGTATTCCGCATGCGGTCCGCTTCAATCTCCAGCGCAATCGTCCACCGGTCGGCAGCGAAATCGAAGTGGTAGACCGTCATATCTTCGCTGGTATAGGCGTTGTTCCCGCCGCCGTTGCGTTGCGTGGCCCGGTCCACGTCTCCGGGCTTCAGCTTGTCCGTTCCCTTGAACAGCAGATGCTCGAGGTAATGCGAAAGGCCCGTCTGATCCTTGTCTTCGTCGCAGGCGCCGACTTTGTACGCCATCATCGTCGTGACGACGGGCGAAGTGGAAACAGGAAGCAGGTACACTCGCAGGCCGTTCGGCAGCGTGTGCGTGCGAATGGATTTCAGCAGTTTGTTGGCGGTATTCGCGAGTTGAGCTTCCGGGTTCTGAGCCGAAACCGAACCCGCGGCGAACAGCAGCAATAGAAGTGCGCGAAAGAACGTCATGGAAGATCCTTCTTATTTCGAATGATCAATTATTGATAGAGTTTTTTTAGCACACCGGCCGTTTGTTCGCACTCACTTTGGCTGACATTTCTGTGAGTGCAGATCCTGATGGTCTGCCCATCCAACGCCGAGACGCGAATTCTCTTCTCACGAAGCTGTTCCACCACTCGCGGTGCGGATACAGCGTTTGGATCCACCTCGAACCACACGAGATTGGTCTGCACTTCAGGAGGCGTGAGGCGGAAACACGCAATGCTCTTCACCGCGTCCGCGATCAAACGTGCGTTGGCGTGGTCCTTCGCCAGACCCGCGAGGTGGTGGTCCATCCCATAGCGGCATGCGGCGGCGACATATCCAATCTGACGCATCGCCCCGCCGAACAGTTTGCGCAAGCGCCGCGCCTCGCGCATCCGCTCCACGCTGCCCACCAACGCCGAACCCGCCGGCGCACCCAGTCCCTTGCTGAACGCCACCATCACCGTGTCGAACTGCGAGCCCCACTCCCGGCCGCTCACACCGCTCGCCACGATCGCATTCCAGATCCGGGCGCCATCAAGATGCATCAGAAGCCCGTGGCTCCGTGCCCAGCGGCTGATCGCCGTCACACTTTCGAGCGAATAGACCGTGCCGCCGCCGCGATTGTGCGTGTTCTCCAGCGCCACCAGCCGCGTCCGCACGCTGTGCATGTCGTTCGGCCGAATCGCGCCCTCGAGCTGCGAGACCGAAAGCAAACCCCACGTTCCCGGAAATGTCCGGCATGTCACCCCGGAATGCACCGCCGCGCCGCCCGCTTCCCACAACACAATATGACTCGTCGCATCCGTCAGCAGTTCATCGCCCGGCGAACAATGCAGCCGGATCGCCACCTGATTCGCCATCGTTCCCGTGGGAAAAAACACCGCCGCTTCGTGTCCGAAGTAGCGGGCGACATGCTCTTCAAGCTGATTGACCGTCGGATCTTCACCGTAAACATCATCACCAACCGGAGCCGCCATCATGGCGGCGAGCATCTCGGTGGTCGGTATGGTCACGGTGTCGCTGCGCAGATCAATCATGAATGAATCCGATACGGTGATTCATTCATGATAGTGCGGAAAGTGAAATCATCGCCTGTTCCCCAGGGGGATTATTGGCGATCCTGAATGAACCAGCGGTTGTTGACTTTCACGAAATAAATCGCTTTCCCCTTCACGTCGCGCAGTGTCACCTTGGCCGTGTCGCCCGTGACATCAAACGTACCATCGCGAAGAAAGCGTTTCATCTCCTTGACAATGTTGACATCGGCGAGGAATTTCTTCTGGACATCCTCAATGATCGCCTTGAACGCACGGACTTTCGCCTCCGCCTTGACGATCTGCTGAAACGCAACCGGCTCGTACGGCAGCTTCTCTTCCGCTGTCACACCGGCCGGATTCGAACGCTGCTTTTCGCGAAGGAGCCGCAGATCGTCTTCTGCATCGCTCTCCAGCAACCGAGCCTTTTCGTCCGCTTTCTGCTCCGTGACCTTATCATCAATCAAGTGCGCGACGAGCACATCGTAACGATTCGCCTCGATGGCCCGGATCGTGGCCGTCAGTGTCTGCTCTGGAGTGAATTGCTGATAGGTCCGGGTATTGAGCATGATCCCGTAACGGGCAGGGACCTTGAGTTCCACATTCTGAGCGAACGATAAAAGCGGTGTAACAAGCAGGATCGACACGGCAGATAAAATACGCATCTTCGACTCCGATCGCGGTGCACCACTTCAGAAGTACTTTCGTCCGTTCCTCGCAGGATACACCGGTTTTGCTCATCGGAAAATGAACTTTTTTGTTTGCGGCGAACGTCTCACTTGGCAGGTCGGTATAATCCGCAACATGGCAGGAAATACATTCGGCAAACTGTTCCGCGTCACCACCGCCGGCGTTTCGCACGGCCCGGGGTACCTCTGCATCATCGATGGCTGTCCGGCCGGGCTGGAACTGAGCGTCGACGATTTGCTCCCCGATCTCGCACGCCGCAAGCCCGGTCAATCCAAACTCACGACACAGCGTGACGAGGCCGATCTTCCCGAAATCTGGTCCGGCGTCTTCGAAGGGAAAACCGACGGCACGCCCATCGGCATCTCATTCCGCAACGGCGATCAACGCAGCGCCGACTACGGCGACATCAAAGACAAATACCGCCCCGGCCATGCGGACTTTACCTTCGATGCCAAATACGGCTTCCGCGATTACCGCGGCGGTGGCCGCACAAGCGCCCGCGAAACCATCTGCCGCGTTGCCGCCGGCGCCGTCGCCAAAAAACTCCTCGCCCGGCACGGAATCCGAGTCCTCGGCTATGTGAAGCAGGTCGGCGATCTCATCGCGGAAATCCCGGACCCAACATCGATCACGCTCGAACAAGTTGAGTTGTCTCCGACGCGTTGCCCGATCCCGGAAACGGCCGTACAGATGGAGGAACTGATCGATTCCGTTCGCAAGGATCGCGACAGCATCGGCGGCGCGTGCGAACTCGTCGCGACGGGGGTTCCACCCGGATTGGGCGAACCGGTCTTTGACAAACTGAAAGCCGATCTGGGCAAGGCGCTGCTGTCGTTGCCGGCGGTGCTCGGCTTCGAATACGGAGCGGGCTTCGCGGTCGCGCGAATGAAAGGCAGCGAGAACAACGATCTCTTCGAACCGAATCCGATTCATACTTCCACGAATCGGCACGGCGGAATGCTCGGCGGAATATCATCCGGCATGCCGATCATCTGCCGCGTCGCCATCAAACCGACCAGCAGCATCCCTCGCAGCCAAAAGACGGTCACGCGTTCGGGCGAACCGACGGAAATCCTCGTCCGCGGCCGCCATGATCCCTGCTTGCTCCCCCGCTTCGTCCCGATGGGCGAAGCGATGATGGCGCTTGTGCTGGTAGACCACCTGATGCGTGCGAAGTGCGGGAAGTTGGTGTGACTCTTGTAGGAGTCAGGGAAGGGAGCCATGCCTCGTGTCGTCGTGCTTGGTGGTGTCAACGGTTCCGGCAAGACAACGGCCGCTCCTGATTTGCTGACCGATGTTCTGAAGATCCCGACCTTCGTGAATGCCGATGCGATCGCCCGCGGGCTGAACGGACTCCATCCGGAATCGGTCTCGATGCAAGCCGGCCAAATCATGCTGCAGAGACTGGCGTCACTGGCGGAATCAGGAAATGATTTCGCTTTTGAAACAACTCTGGCCTCAAAGTCTTATGCCAAATGGTTGCAGTCGCTCAAACAATCGGGTTTTGAAATTCACATCTACTATTACTGGCTTTCTTCCCCAGATTTGGCGATCGCACGAGTTCAACAGCGTGTGAAGAGTGGCGGACATGCCATACCGGAAGATGACATTCGTAGGCGCTATGCGCGAAGTATTCGGAACTTTCTCGATCTGTACTGTCCACTTGCGGACTGGTGGGAAGTGTTTGATAATTCCAACAGTCTTCGGGAGTTGATTGGAATCGGTGACAATGCCAATCTCATTTGTTCAACGGCTGAAGACTGGAACGTATTCCTGCGAAGCGCAGATCGACCATGAATACCGAAAGCGAAATCTATGAGCGGATGATGGCTCTCCAGCCCGCCATCGCGGCGGCGCATGAACGCGCGAATCGCAAAGCCCGCCTCACTCACGCACGAATGGGGGAATCCGTCTGTGAGGCACGAGACGGCAAAGTCGTCTGGCTGACACCGGAAGAGATCTTCGCGAGTTACGGACTGGATCAGTTCGGCCGACCACTGCAGGAAACGGAAGAACCAAAGGAACAGTAGCATTGATGCATCAGAGAGTGGACATCCACTATACAGATGAAACCCACAGATGACAGATGAAGCCCGCAGATGAACATCTGCGGGCTTTTGTGTTAACCATACATTATCCCATCAGCATCTTCAGGATTTCCATCTTCACCTCGCTCATCGGCACGCGCCGCTGCTGCATGCTGTCCCGCTCGCGGATCGTCACCGTGTCGTCCTTGAGCGTATCGCCGTCGATCGTCACACAGAACGGCGTACCGACCTCATCCTGCCGTCGATAGCGCCGGCCGACCGCACCTTTGTCGTCATACATCACGTTGAAGTGCGCCTTCAGTTCGCGATAGAGCGTCATCGCCTTTTCAGGCATCCCGTCCTTGTTCACGAGCGGGAAGATCGCGCACTTGATCGGCGCAAGGCGCGGGTGGAACCGCATGACGATCCGCGTATCCTTCTGCCCTTTCGCATCCGTCAGTTCCTCTTCCGTGTACGCTTCCGTCAGCACCGCAAGCGTGAAGCGATCCGCCCCGGCGCTTGGCTCGATCACGTGCGGAGTGAACTTGTACTTCGCGATCTGTTCCGGCGTCGGGTTGGACTTGAGCCACTCCTTGAACGACCGCGTCGCCATGGTCTGCGAATCGTTGTTCCAGAGTTCTTCATCGAAGTACGCCAGATCATCCGCCTTCCCGCTGTGCTTGGCGTGTGCTTCCAGATCGAATGATCCGCGGTGGGCCACCCCTTCGAGTTCCTGCGGTTCATCCGAAAACGGGAACATGTACTCGATATCAGTGGTCCCGATGCTGTAGTGGGCGAGTTCTTCCTTGCCCTGTTCGCGCGGCCGAAGGTTATCGCTCTGGATTCCCAGCGTGCTGTACCATTTCTTGCGCAGATCGCGCCAGTACTCGTACCACTTCATGCTCTCGTTGGGATGGCAGAAGAACTCGATTTCCATCTGCTCGAATTCGCGCGAACGGAAGGTGAAGTTCCGCGGATTGATCTCGTTGCGGAACGCCTTTCCGACTTGCGCGATCCCGAACGGCAGCTTGAGACGTGTACTGTTGAGCACGTTGCGGTAGTTGACGAAAATCCCCTGCGCTGTCTCAGGGCGGAGGTAGACTTTGTTCTCCTCCGATGCAATCGGCCCTGCGTGGGACTCGAACATGAGGTTGAAGGCACGGGGTTCGGTTAGGCTACCTGCATGTTCCGCACCGGGTGCAAAAGTTCTTAGACGAATCAAGTCGTCGTAGAGCGGAGGTTTGGAGTCGAATCCCATTTGCCGGGTGACGACTATTTCGTTGAGTTTGATCTGTTTGTTTTGTGCCTTTAGAGCTGCCTTGATTCGATCCTTGTGAGGTTCCAATAAAACCTGATCCGGGTCGTTATGATTTCCGACGGTGGCAAAATAGTAGTCGGTGAGATATTCATGTTCACTTCCATTGCGAATGCCGATTTGGAAAGTGACAAGGTGATCCGCTCTGTATCTCGCCTTTGTTTCCTTGCAATCTACCATCGGGTCCGCGAATCCACCTGCATGTCCGCTTGCGACCCACACCTGCGGGTTCATGATGATGCTGCAGTCCAGCCCGACCATGCGGATTTCCTGTCCGTCCGGGCCCGGTGGCGGATTGCGCACCATGTCCTGCCACCAGGCGTCCTTGATGTTCTTCTTCAGTTCGACGCCGAGCGGTCCGTAATCCCAGAACCCGTTGATCCCACCGTAGATTTCACTCGATTGGAAGATGAATCCGGTGTCTTTGCAGAACTTGGCGAACTTGGCCATGTCGATCTTCGTCGGCATCGAAAAACTCCAGAGGCAACGCCCGTGGCAGGGGCGGTGCGGGATTGTGAACGGAGAGAATCATTCTCTCACGGGTTCGGAGATTGTACGGAAAGGTTAAGAGAGTCCGTTATTGTAAACATCTGTTCATTATAGATGTCCAGTCAAGCGGACTTGATTCGAATCGCGGAATGAGGATCGAAAAACAGTGTCGACTGAACGCATATGGCTACCGTTGATTTTGACGTAAGTGCTTATGGCGCATAGGCGCTTCCGAAATTTTGGCGTCTTTCCACGGTAGGGTGTGGCAGTGTCGGTGGAAAGACGAGCGATGGTTATAAGGTTGCCTTCATGATTGAAGTGGGCAGCTACGCACCGACATTTTTCAGTTTGTTCTTCGCCGACTTGCCCGCTGTCCCTTTCGGATCGCGCTTCACGACGAGCTTGAGCACTTCGATACCCATCTGACGGGGACGGCCGATCTGCTCGGCGAAGTGGAAGCCGACGTAAAAGAGGTCCTCCGCATCGAGGAACTTCGCCTTGTCGAGTTCCTTCAGGAGTCGATCGGAATCCAGTTGAAAGAGCGTATCGAAACTGCGCAGGCAGGGATCGTTTTCACGATCGTGTGGGTCCATTTCTTTGAGGGAGACTTTCAGGCCGGTCATTGCGATCTCGAGCCGGACATCGAAGCCGACCGACGGATCGCGGGCGACGGCTTTGAGGTAGGTCATGGCTTCGTGATACTTCTTTTTCTTGCGCAGTTCGACCGCGCGAGCGACCAGATTGGCCTGCAGTTTGGTCGCATCGATCTCACGCAGCAGAAAGAGGAATGCGTCCGTGCGGTGATCGTTTTTCTCGAGATACTGGCAGGCGGTGGCGAAGATCGCCTCGCGATTCGCCGGCGTCAGTTCGTCTTTGAAGCTGAGAACGGTACGCGAAAGCTGCCAGGCATTATCATGACCTTCGGTCTCGAGTAGCGCATTCACAAGCAGCTTGCGACCGGTCTTGAGTTTCTTGAGCCGAGCATTCGCATCTTCGCGCACACCGCGATCCGTGTGATGAAGCTGCAGCATCATTGCTTCCGCCACTTCGGCCGTATCGCGATCGCCGATCTTCTCCATGGCCATCCGCCGGGCGGCGATGTCGGGAGCGTGGAGCAGTTCGATCCATTGGGGCGCCGTCTTCTCGTTGACTTTGAGCTTGTTGAGTACGGCGAGAGCGGGTGCGGCGATGCGGAAATCCGGTTCGCTCGCACATCGAAAAAGCTTCTTGAGCTGTTCCGCATTCGGATTCGGCGTCCAACCGCCCACCGCCTGAAGAGCGGTCATGCGGACTTCCGGAGGGAAGGGGAGCAGGACGCGATCCCAGCATGCTTCTGCCGCAACCGGTTCGCCGAGCGCCACGAGAACACGAAGAACGGGAACTTCAGACGTGGCCGGAATCGGCTTTTTCTTATTCTTGGCGAGTGCGGCCAGCTCCTTCGCGAGGGTCTTTTTGCGATCGGCATCGAAGGTAGGAATTTTAGCAATAATCGCGGTCGACGCTGACGCGGCCACCTGCGGATCGCGGTCAAGTAGCACTGCCAGACCCGCCTCGTCTCCACCATGCGACACAGCGGAAGTGAGCGCGGCGGCAATATATTTGCGTACACCTGGTACAACTTTGTGCATCAGTTCCTGAAGGCCATGTATCCCTTTCGTTCCCATCTTCACAGCCGCATCGGCTGCCAATGCCGCCTCGTGCCCGCCATGACCGATCCGCTCCAACAACTGTGGAAGGGCCTTGTCCAGTTTCAATTGTCCGCATGCTACGATTGCGTTCATTCGCACATCGTTGTCGCTGTCGGTTAGAAGCTTGATGACCTCGCTTGAAATTTCCGTATCTTTGATTCCCAGTTCGCCGACAACGATCAACGTCGCAGCTCGCTGTTCCGTTGTGGAGTGCTCGGAAAGAAGTCGCAGCATTTTCTTGGCTGGAATGTCCATAATGTCGATTCTTCAGGAGAGATATCACTTGGTTTCGATCTTATGAAAGGAGAACATCGCCTTCGAGTTGCTTTCGAGCTCCCGAATCCTTTTGGAGTTGAGATGAACGGGCAATAAAATAAGTTCAGATACGACGACACTTACCGTACGAGCTCTTTATGCTACGCATTTCACTCTTGCTCGCTGCCGTATTCAGCATAATATCGGCCCAATCCATTAACGCACAAAAGCTTGTTCTGGTACACAATCCGAGCGAAAAACTCGTCACGCCGTTTGGTGTCGATTTTGGTGCGGAAAATTCACTTTACTTAGTAGAAATGGCCAAAGGTGAGCGCCTGCGGAGAATCGATGATGGCAAAGTCATCACGATCGCTGGAAGTAAGGACAAAGGAAATACCGGCGATGGTGAGAAAGGGCTTCTTGCAAAATTCAACGGCATGCACAGCCTCGCAGTCGGACCGGAAGGAATAGTGTACATCGCTGATACTTGGAACAATCGTATTCGCACGTTCGATCCGAAAACCGGCATCGTCGCTAAATTTGCTGGTACTGGCGAGAAAGGCTTCGCAGGAGACGGTAGTCCGGCCGAAGACGCGAAGTTCGGCGGCGTGTTTTGCATCGCCTTCGATCGCAGAAAGGAAAATCTCTACGTCACCGATCTCGACAATCGTCGGATTCGCAAGATCGAAATCAAAAAGCGCGCCGTCACCACCGTCGCCGGCAACGGCGAGAAAGGCAAGCCGAACGACGGCGCTCGCGCGACCGATCAACCGCTCGTCGATCCGCGTGCCGCCGCCATCGACACCAAAGGAAACTTGTACATCCTCGAGCGTGGTGGACATGCGCTTCGTGTTGTCGAGCCATCCGGCGCTATTCGTACCGTTGCGGGAACCGGCAAAGCCGGCAAGGACGGCATCGGTGGGCCCGCCCTACAGGCCAACATGAACGGTCCGAAGCACCTCTGCATCGATACCGACGATTCGGTCATCATCGCGGATACGGAGAATCATCGCATCGTTCGCTATCAGCCGAAAACGAAAACACTCGAACTCGTCGCCGGAACCGGATCAAAAGGCGCGAAGTTCGACGAGAATCCCACCAAATGCGAACTCAGCCAGCCCCACGGCGTGACGATTAACCCCAAAACCAAAACACTCTACATCACCGACAGCTACAACAATCGCATTATGCAACTTGTGAAATAACTCATCAGGCACCAAGGGAGCGCGATCATATGAAGATCACCGTCGAAGCCGCCGTCGCCGCACCCGTCTCCGCCGTCTGGCAGGCGTGGACCACCCCCGCCGACATCATCCAGTGGAACGCCGCCTCGGACGACTGGCACACCACTGCCGCAACCGTCGACCTGCGCGAGGGCGGGGCGTTCTCCTCGCGGATGGAGGCGAAGGACGGCAGCATGGGCTTCGACTTCGCCGGCACCTACACGAAGATCGTCCCGCACGAGCGCATCGAGTGCACCTTCGGCGATCGCGTGCTCGTGGTCGAATTCATCCAGGCTGCCGGCGGTGTCACCGTGCGCGAGACCTTCGACGCCGAAGAAACCCACCCCATCGAAATGCAGCGGGCCGGCTGGCAGGCGATCCTCGACCGCTTCGTCAAACACGTCGAGGCAAAACAGCAGTCAAAATAGCGACTCTTGAAATCTTCACGCCGACTCCGCCACGTGCCGCTCTTGCACTCGGCGAGAACATTCAAACCCTGACTCGTCTTTCCACCGACACTGCCACACCCTACGGTGGAAAGACGCCAAAATTTCGGAAGCGCCTAAGCGCCATAAGGGTTTACGTCAAATACGCCATGCGGACGAAATTGATTGTGCGGATCATTCTTGACAAATCGATATAGTATCTAATTGTACAGGTATCGAATCTTGGCGAAGATTCCCGGAACCGGTACACTGTACGCCATGACGCCCCAACAATTCATCGACAAATGGAAGGCCGCCGAACTCAAGGAGCACGCCGCCTGTCAGGAACACTTTTTGAACATCTGTGCGCTGCTCGGCCAGCCGACTCCAGCGGATGCGGACCCGAAAGGCGAGTGGTACACCTTTGAGAAGGGCGTGAACAAGGAAGCGGGCGGGCAGGGCTTCGCGGACGTCTGGCGGCGCGGCTTCTTCGGCTGGGAATACAAGGGCTAGCACAAAGACCTCGGCAAAGCCTATCAGCAACTTCTGCAATACCGCGAAGCGCTCGCCAATCCGCCGCTGCTCATCGTCTGCGATCTCAACCGCTTCGAAATCCACACCAACTTCACCGGCACCTCGACGACCCGAACAAACTCCGCTACGCCTTGGCAAAAACTTGACGGTGTCAAAAAATACGAATCCAAGAACAAACATCCAGGCAGCTGTTAAGTTGTTGTTCCGTGTCAAAATTCTGACAGGGTTCCATTGACTCTTTTGACTTTGGAGTTTACAGTATATTAGCACTTACGGGCAGGTGCCGGGGTTACAACCATCCGGCTAAGAACTCTGAATTGACCTGTTTCGGACAGGGTTCGGGTAACTCCGGGCTTTGTGCATAAACTACTAAGGCGAGCCACTTTGGTGTGGTTCGCTTTTTTTGTTCTCGTCAGGTGAACGATTCTCGACCGACATCGCGATCCGAAATCATTCGATACCAAACTGAATTCCCATCCACGTTAGCACCATTCGCACCCGCAACCATGTCGGCTAATTGCAGCAAATCTTCCGCTCCCGATTCTCGGAACCGAACTTTCCCGATCAAATCCGCGGGTGGCGTTTCACCCTTTCCTATTCCTCGAAACGTTTCCTTGATGATTCGCAAGAAATTCGCATCCTGGTTGTCATCGACCGTGACCGGTTCTCCGAGCCTTTTCCGGCCGGAAAGACGCAGTTGAGACAAATACAGCGAGCGAAGGCTCGCCGCCAATTCGGTCACAACGGCTTGATGGATTTGCACGTGGTTCCAACCCATGCATACTGGAAGACTCTTGTCGAGCGAAGCGAAAGCGAACCGAAAAGGAAACTCCAGCGCCAATCGAAAGAATGCCTCGCGTCTCGCGGAATGCGACCAGGTCTTTGCGAACTTGAACTCGTAGTCTTGCGGAAGTCGTAATTCTTGACGTAGCAACCTCATCCCTGTTCGAAAGCCCTCAACCAACTCTTGATCGGGTAGCCAAACGGCCGCAAGTTGAAAGTAGGGGTCGCTGTCCGGCTTTGAGCCTGTGTCGCCGCGTTCGTCGATGAAAGTGGGCATGATCCCAAGTCTCTCTACGGATCTATTCGAGCGTGGCTTCTTCGACCTCTTTTGTACACTTCGCAACAACTGGCTCAAGCTGCCTGAGTGGACCAAGACTGAAGTTCTTGAGTTTCCCGGTTCCGTCGATGGGCCGTGGAAGCGATATGTTGTGGAGCCGAATGAGAAGGGGATCGGCACGGTGTAGTATCCGCGACTGGTGCCGAAGGATGGGGCGTCGGCCGCGGCGCTCAAGAAGCGGACGCTCACGAACCTTTACAACGAGCGGCCGACCTGGCTGGCGAATGTGCATCGCAAGTTGGATGAGGCGGTGTTCGCGGCGTATGGCTGGTCGCCGGGGCTGACGGATGATGAGTTGTTGGCGAAGCTGCTGGAGTTGAATTTGAGTCGGGCGGGGCGGGAGTAGTGGCGGCGAGCCGCGCCGCGTAAGCGGCCGGTTGCTTGTGAGAAATGAACCGGCCGCTTACGCGGCGCGGCTCGCCAGTGGTGGGTCCTTGCTGGCGCAAGTCAAGTAATGTGGAGACCTGCGGTCCGAGATTTCGTCAGGATCGGAGGCCCGCGACGAGCGCGGGCTAATTGACGAGGGGGTGGCCCTTGCTGACGCTTCGGGCTTGTGGAAGAAGAAGAGGAGACCTGCGGTCGTGGCGGCGGCTCGGTCGGGAGACCGGAGCCGAGCGCGCGTGCCCTTGCTGACGCTTCGGGCTTGTGGAAGAAGAGGAGACCTGCGGTCGTGGCGGCGGCTCGGTCGGGAGTTGGATCGGTGAGCCGCGCTCCGTAAGGAGTCGGTTCAGAAAGCAACCGGCCGCTTACGCGGCTTGGCTCGCCGGGTCTGTGCCCTTGCTGACGCGGCGGGCTTGTTGCACTGTCACTCCACCGTCACACTCTTCGCGAGGTTGCGGGGTTTGTCCACGTCACATCCACGAAGCACGGCGATTTCGTAGGCGAGGAGTTGCAGCGGGATGGCGGCGACGATTGGCTGCAGGTATTCCGGCACATCGGGGATCGTGATCGTGTCGTCCGCGATCTGCGGTACTTCGCGGTCCCCCTCGCTGCAGATCGCAATCACCGGTCCGCCGCGGGCCTTGATTTCCTGCATGTTGGACATGACCTTGTCGAAGACGTTGCCGCGCGGGACGAGGAACACGCTCGGCGTTTCGGGATCGACGAGCGCGATCGGCCCGTGCTTCATCTCGGCGGCGGGGTAGCCCTCCGCATGGATGTAACTGATTTCCTTGAGCTTCAGCGCCCCTTCGAGCGCGACCGGGAAGAGATACTGCCGGCCGAGGTAAAGGCAGTTGCGGCTGTTCATGTAGCGTTCGGCGATGGTCTTCACGCGGTCGTGGCACTCGAGCGCACGGCGGACCGCATCGGGAAGGGCGTGGAGTTCCTCGATGATGCGTGAGCCCTGGCTGTGCGAGAGGTGGCGCATGCGGCCGAAATAGAGCGCGAGCAGGGCGAGTACGGTCGTCTGGCTGGTGAAGGCCTTGGTGCTGGCGACGCCGATTTCCGGCCCGGCATGGAGGTAAACTCCGCCATCGGCTTCGCGGGCGATGCTGCTGCCAACGGTGTTGCAGATGGCGAGCGTGGTGTGACCCATGCGCTTTGATTCGCGAAGCGCGGCCAGCGTGTCCGCGGTTTCGCCCGACTGCGTGATCGCGAGGACGATGGTGTTGCGGTCCATCGGCGGGTTGCGGTAGCGGAGTTCGCTGGCGTACTCGACTTCGACGGGCATGCGGGCGAGTTCTTCGAAGAGATATTCGCCCACCATGCCGGCGTGATAGCTGGTCCCGCAGGCGGTCATGACGACGCGATCGACGGAGCGAAGTTGGCCAGCGGAGAGGTTCAGTCCACCGAAGTGGGCGGTGGCGTCGGCTTCGTCGAGTCGGCCGCGCATGGCGTTGGCGATGGTTTCCGGTTGCTCGTAGATTTCCTTGAGCATGTGGTGAGGAAACGAACCGAGATCGATTTCACCGGTGCCAAGTTCGGGCGCGAGGTCGAGAACGTCGGCGTCAACGGTATCGAGATCCTGATTGCGGATGACCCAGGATTCGTGATCGAGCTGGCAGATCTGGCGATCGTTGAGGAAGACGACTTTGTCGGAGAAGCCGGCGAGTGCGTTGGCGTCCGAGGAGAGGTAATGGCCGTCGGCGCCGATGCCGATGACGAGTGGGCTGCCGAGGCGTGCGCCGACGATGACGCCGGGTTCGTCTTTGGCGACGGCGGCGATGCCGTAGGTGCCCTTCACGTGTTCGAGCGCGCGGCGGACCGCATCGAGAAGGTCGCCGGAGTAGTGCAGGCCGACGAGGTGGGCGAGGACTTCGGTATCGGTTTCGGAATGGAAGGTGATTCCCTTCTCGATCAGTTTTTCCTTGAGGGCCATGTGATTTTCGATGACGCCGTTGTGAACGATGGCGATGGAGCCGGAGCTGTCGAAGTGCGGGTGTGCGTTCTGATCGGTGGCTCCGCCGTGTGTGGCCCAGCGTGTGTGGCTGATGCCGAAAGTGCCGGGTGCGGGTGTGGTTTGGACGGCGCGTGCGAGTTCGGCGATGCGTCCGGAGCGCTTGCGGGCGTGGAGGCTGTTGCCGGTTCCGGTGACGAGGCCGGCGCTGTCGTAGCCGCGGTATTCGAGGCGGCGGAGGCCTTCAATGAGCAGCGGGGCGGCTTCGCTCTGTCCCGTGAATCCAAAGATTCCGCACATGATCAAACTCCCTGATGATCGGTTCGATTAGTTGACGGGTGAAAGCGACGGGTTGCGCTGATCGCAGACGACGGTGAAGCCGCATGATTCGTAGAGGGGGCGAAGGGATTCGCGGCACGTGAGCATGACGTACGGTGCGGCGTGGAGGTAGGCGTAGTGCAGGGCGGTGCGGACGAGCTTAGTGCCGACGCCTTGCCCTCGGCCGTCGGGGTGGACGACGACGTAATCGATCTGCCAGTTGATGGGAGATGAGACGAGAAGGAATCCGTTCGCTTCGCCGTTGGCATCGCGGTGGACGGCGACGTGGCGGACGCAGGGCCAGACAGCGAGGAATTTGCTGCGGGTGCGGAACTGTTCTGTGATCAGATTCCAGAAGACTTTGCAGGCTTTTTCTTCCGAGAGGAATTCCTGAATGGAGAGGAATTCACACAGGTGATCGGGCGGCTGAGCGCTCGTGGGTTTGTGGAAGAGATAGAGTTCGGTATCGGGGAGCATTCTCCACCTCAAGTGCGTGGCAACCATGCCGTCGGGGAGAACGACGGAACCCATCCGTTTTACACTTTTGTGTTTGCTGTGGAAAAGAGCAATCGTGTCAGATTCCACCGGATCGAATCGTCGGGAAATCAACTGAGCCGGAGAGGATGGGTGAAGATTTGGCGAGGAGACCGTACTTTTTCATCTTCTTGTACAAAGTGACACGGCTGACACCCAGAAGTTGGGCAGCGCGAGTTCGGCTGTAGGATGATTTCTCCAGTGCGCGAACGATGACGTTGCGTTCGGTGGATTCGCGATTCTGCGCAAGCGAGCCGGCAGCGGAATGTGTTGCGGGTGTTTCACCAGTCGTTCCCACGGGCTGGCGGATCTCGGATGAGAGGTGCGAGACGTTCAGGATTTCGCCCTGACAGGTCAGGACCGCCTGTTGGATGACATTTTCCAGTTGTCGAATGTTTCCCGGCCAGGGAAATGCCTCGATCATCATCATCGCTTCGGGGTGGATGGACAGGATCGATTTGCCGTACTTGGCGTTGTAACGTGCGACCATTCCGCGGACGAGCGGTCCGATGTCGCGTACGCGGTCGCGCAGCGGCGGGAGATTGAAGGTGATCACATGAAGCCGGTAATAGAGATCCCGCCGGAAGGTTCCGCGCTCGACGGCATCGGACAAATTCCAGTTGGTGGCGGCGATGATGCGGGCGTGGCAGATTTGTGTTTCGTTACTGCCCACAGGCTCGAACTCGCCGGTTTCGATCACGCGCAAGAGATTCGCCTGATGTTCGAGTCCGAGCGTGTCGATCTCATCAAGGAGGAGCGTGCCCCGGCCGGCGGCGGTAAATTTGCCGACTTTGTTGCTGTCCGCGCCGGTGAACGCTCCTTTCACGTGGCCGAAGAATTCGCTGGCGATCAGGTTGCCGGGGAGCGCACCGCACGCGACGATCATGCAGCGTTCGTTGCGCCGGTCTGAGCAGTCGTGGATGAGTCGTGCGAGGTGAGTCTTTCCTGTTCCGGTTTCGCCCTGGATCAGGACGGTGACGTCGTGTGCGGAGGCGATGAGCAGCTGTTCGACGAATGGTTCGAGCGAGGGCGTCCAGGCGGACAATCGGCGGCGAATGCGGTCCTGGGTTTTTTCGTTCACCCAATCGGTAAACGGTACGCCTTCCGTCAGGTTCCGGCGGATCCAGAAGTTCATTTCCTTGATATGCTCGGGCCATTGCCAGACTGAGGCATCGAGCGATGGCGAGAGTTCGCATCGGCGAACGGCTGCGGATTCTTCGGATTGCAGCACGCCGATCCTGGCGGAGAATTGCTGGAGTTTGAGCGAGCGGATGGCGGTATCGATCCTGCGTGCGTCGCCAGATTCGGAAGCGAGGAACAGGAGAAGGCCGTCGGTTTCTGATGTTACGAGTTCGGAGAGGTCTTCGAATCGGACAACGGGAGCTGTCAGAAGGAAGGTTTTGTGCACATGAGTTTGCACGTGCTGGCCGAAACGGTGATCCGATGCGACAATCACGAGCCGTCGGGCAAACGACATATGCGTGGCTCTCCTCAGTTACCAACAGGAACGGATTGTGAATTCAAACCAAAACATTTTGGCCGAATGCGGCCGGTGGGACGGTTGCTTCAGTGAAGCCGACGAGGGGTGAATCCGGTCCTTGACAGTCTTTACGCCACCAATGGCGTGAGTGCAAACGAACGCACCAAAGAATCCGAACAATCATTACAGGCCATAGATTTCATGTTGCTGTATTGTGCTCGTAACTCAATTTCTTGAGGGTGCAAAAATCATGGGATTCCGCGAACGATTTCCGGACCAATCCATTGAGTGACACTGATGGGTAGTTTTTGCCAGATCTGAATTGCTCGCCGATAACGAGGATGATCAGGGCGCATGTCCGACACGCTCCCGTCACGGAGGTAATACTGCCAATGAGCAGGGACCGCCTCCGCACCCCATTGCTTTTTGAATTTGAACGTCGGGCCGTCGAGCGTGGAACGGCCGAAGTCAAAAATGGATTGCTTACGATCGATCGCGCGATTCAACAGCTGGCCATACATGTACATATTGGCACAGGTTGGATTGTATTCTCGCAAGGATGACGCCGTCGGGACTTCGGTAATGCCCGGTCCATGAAGCAGCAGGGCCGCCGCGACGGGTTTTTGTTCCAGACGAACGACGCAGAATTCCGCACGGTCGCGGAACGTGGACTGGATCCCGTCGAAGAACGAACGCGCGTAAACCGGTGTTCCAAGATCGCGCATGTTATGAGCGATCACGGAGTAAAAATCGTCGAGCAACTCGCGTCCGCCCCATTGCACGCTGAGTTCATGCTTTTCACCTTTACGGATCTGATTCCGAACTTTCGCATCGAACCGTTTCCACAGCTGCTCCGGACTTTCCGGCAGGGGCATACGCATGTGGACTTTGGACGTCATCGATCCATTCAACCGTTCGTGACTGATCGGCGATTCGTGACGCAATTCCAGATGCCGGACGTTGAATTCATCCGCCATCAGCACGGCGCGTTCGATGAGTGCATGTTCCACATCGCAGGAATCGGTGATCACTCCGCCGGTGTTGAGATACGGCAGACTCACGAGAAACCGGCCAAACAGTGCGCTGCTGACGAGCGAGAGCGGCAAAAGCCCACAAGTCTGACCGGTGATCGTCTGCGCTTCGATCAGATAGGGATCGTGGCGGAGCGTGGTGCGAAAGACATCGAGCCAACGGGGATCGCGGCTGAGCGAGCGTGGTCCGCGTTGCGAAAGGAACCGGTCGATCGCCGGTAACCGCTTGCCGATGGTCGTGGCCGTGTGTGTCCAGATCGTGAACGGAGCAGTGCGTGAACTGATCATCGGGTGTCACTCGTTGCTTTTCTTTGTGACATCCCTGTCAGTTGTGGGTTTCGATTCAAGAGGCAATCATAGATCGCTTTGAACTTCTCGATGCGTACAGAAAAACTAAAGTGATTCTCGATCGTTCGCCGGCCTGCGTGGCGAAAGACCTGACGGAGATCCGCATTCTGAATCAGAATGAGCAAGGCGTTTTCGAGGGCAGTGACATCGCCGGGAGGAACCAGTAAGCCGTTCCGTCCATCCTGGATCAATCGCGGTATGCCGTTGATCCGCGTCGCGACACACGGCACCTGTAAGGCCATCGCTTCGAGCAAAACATTCGGCAGCCCTTCACGGTAGCTGCTCAATGCAAAGAGATCCATGGCTTCAAAGTGACTTCGAACATCCGACTGCCATCCCACCAACCGGACGCGATCCGAGACTCCCAACTCTGCAGCGAGCGATTCGAGCCGCTGTCGATCATTTCCTTCGCCGACAATCACCAGATGAACATCGTGTTGGCGGCGGATGAGATTGGCGATCGCGCGTATCAGAAGGTCGTAGCCTTTCTCAGGCTCGAGACGGCCAACGGCACCAATGACGAATCCGTTCGCAGGCCATTGCAATTTCGCCTTCGCCTGATCGGTCGCCAGGCTTCGCGTGTACTCCTGAACATCAATGGCATTATCAATCAGCAGACATTTGTGAGCCGGTACGCCGAAGCGACGGCATTCGTGATAGAGATCTTCGGAAACGCAAACGACCGCGGAGTACTTGGGCAGGCAGAACTGATCGACACGGTAGTAAAACGGCGTTCGCGTTGTGTGGTGAACCCATCCATGAACGGTTGTGACCAGCTTCATGGGCCAGAACTGTTTGAGCAAGAGTCCCAGCGCGTTCGACTTGTAATCGTGGCCGTGCCAGATCGAGACGCGTTCGCGGCGGCAAATCGTGAGAAGGTGTTTCAGCACGCGCCAGTCGGTCGGTCCGCGATCCGGTATGGAGATCAGCGGCGCGTGATAGCGCTCGGCCTTGCGAATAATTTCTGCGTAACCTTTATCGTCCGGCGGGTAAAGATACCCGCATAACATTCGGTAACCAAGCGGTTCGAGATAGCGAGGCGAGTTCAAGATCGTTTTATCCGGTCCGCCACCGGAACCCGTGACCACACGCGTGTCGAAGACAACGGGCATGCTCTTCGGAGCTGCAGCGGGTGGGAATTGTGCGTACTGATTCCGCGTCGCGATCATGAGGCGACATCTCCCTCGCGACGGTTCAGTTTCGCGGAACAAGCATGGGTGATTGCGGTAATCATCGGATTCAAACAGCTGCCCCAGTGATGTTTCGATTCGACAAACTCACGGCCCTTCCTACCTAATTCGTTACAACGTAACGGATTATTGAGCAAGTCAATGACAACCCGCGACCATTCGTCAGGAGATTCCGCACGCACCAGATCGACACCGGGTTTCGCCTCGAGAGCCGCAAGCGCAGGTGGAGCGACCACCGTCGCTTTTCCCATGGCCAAGGCTTCCAAGACTTTATTCTGAAGCCCACGAGATAATCGCATCGGAACGACAACCACCGCACTTTCCTGCAGGTAAGGTCTCACATCGGGAACTCCGCCGATCAAATTGACGCCCGGCACGCTCGAGAGTTCCTGAACGGCACGGGCGGGGTTTCGTCCGATCAGGCGGAATTCGGCAGCTGGGATTGCGGACCTGATACGAGGCCAAACGTGCTGCGTAAACCAGACCGCTGCGTCAATGTTGGGTAAATAATCGAGCGCACCGACAAACGCCACGATTGGCGAAGTGATGGTCGAGGAGTCACCGGGTTGAAAATACTCGAGATCGACACCGTTCGTTGCAACCAAAGCCGAACCCGGTCCGGCAATCGATTCAAAGACCTCCGCCTCCGCACGACTCACTAATACCGATGCCTGAGCCCAACTCGGCAGGGAGTGTTCAATCTTTCGGACTCTGCACGCCTCAATGCGATAGAGCCACGATTTGGGGAAACGGACCGCCTCAGCAAAGTCGAACCATTTCTGACTGTCCACGTCCACGACATCCACGAATGCAGGAACCGTGCGGAATTCCGGCATCCGCTGATAGGGAGTCAAACTGGTTGCCGACACGATGATGGCGTCGAATGGTTCCCCGGCATGCCAATGGCGGATCGTGCGACTGAGATTGCGGGAATAGAATGCACCTTCCGAAAGGCTCCGTCCTTTGAGGAATGAAAAGCCCGCTTTTGAGAGTCGTCCGAATCGTGAGATGGGTTCGATTGAGACTTGCTTGCAAATCTCCGAGAGTTTATGGATCGTCGATTGGGGAGTTGGTTCGTCCGCCAGACATCCCAGGCTGACTCGAAATGATTGGGTCAGTTGGCGAAGAACATGCCAGTTTCTGATCCGGTCTCCTTTATCGGGCGGATATGGGACTCGGTGCGTCAGGTACAATACACGAAATGGCATGATACTCTTTAGAGGTTGATCGGGGATTCGACTGCTTGAACAGGTTTTCTGGACAGAGCCGGAACCGGTATTTGTGATTGACGAATTTCCACGATGAGTTCGCGCCTTGGCAGCCGGAAGAGACGCCGAATCCCGTTGGGTCTCAGCCCGATCGCTTTGAAAACAGTCGCCGCCATGATGCGGAGATCCAGCCAAAGGTTGACGGTTTCAATGTAGTAGAGATCGTAGAGCACTTTTTGTTGGACGCTTGAAATATCTTCATCGGCCGGAAGTTGAACTTGTGCGAGCCCGGTCACACCGGGGCGGACGCACAGGCGGTGAGAGTATCCGGCAACCTGGGTTTCCAGCCCGAACTTCTCAATGATACTTTGCCGTTCCGGGCGGGGGCCGACGAGACTCATCTGGCCCATGAGCACATTGAAAAGTTGCGGAAGTTCATCGAGATGCGTCTTGCGCAGGAACTTGCCGACTTTCGTGATGCGGCAATCGCCCCGGGTCGACCATTTCGGACCGCCCGTTTTCAACTCGGCATTGTGAGTCATGGTGCGCAGCTTGATGATTCGATAGTCCCTGCCGCCGCGTCCGAGACGCGATTGCAGATAGAAGCCGGGCCCACGGGACGTGCATCGAATCGCGAGCCAACAGATCCCGATCAGTGGTAACGCAGGAACCGTGAGGGCGAGTGCGGCCAGCCAATCAAAGGCCATCTTGGATCGAGTGTACCAATTCGATGCTGGTGAGAGTTCGATTCGCTGGCCCGGATGAGATGCATCATGGGTTGGCCATCGTGTCGAGTGATTCTCCAGATCGGCGAGAGTCATAGGGTGGCTGGTGGGCGTCTGTGCCACGGCGTTCCTCGTTGAGATCTTCGGGATCAGATTAATTCGGAGACAAACACTTTTGAACTTCTGGAACGAATTCGTTCAGAAATTCCTCGGTGGAAAGCAGTGTTTCGTCATTGGAAGCGGAGAGCCGTCGGGAAAGATAGAGCTTGTAAAGTACAGGCTCTCGGACGAATTCGTAGCGGGCGTTTTCCGATGCGGACCATTGCCCATTCAGACTCCACGCCCAGTAGACCTGGAGTGAGGCGGAAGGAAAGGTGTCGGTATCAAATCGTGCCGTCCAGTAACTGCAGGTGCCGAGCGGTGTCGGATCCGGAAGGATTTTTTTGACGGCGGTGCCGACCGGTCGATAACCCGCTCCCACATAGCACCGGTTGGGATCGTGGCTGCCGATCTCCTGCGCAGGGCCAGCAAGGATCAGAACGGAGATGGTCTCATTCGATTTCGCTTTGCGATAGAGTCGATGAAACGCTGCGAACGAACCGGTCCGTTCCATCTGCCGCTCATCATAGGTTTGATCTTCGCTTTTCCATTCACCGATCGATTCCGGAATGGAGTCGAGACGCGATTGGACCGTTTTGACGATCTGCGAGTCGGCTCGGGCGGTACGATTCGACAATTCCCACGCCCCGGCCGCGATCAGCAGGATCAGGGCGATACCGAATATCGCAGAACGCATCGGATCCTCCTCAGGCCGGCAGTTGCTTCACGTAATTGTATCCGTAAGCGTGGATATCGGTTTTGATGCCGTTCACCACCGCTCCCAGGACCGGAATGTTCAACTGCGCGAGACGTTCTGAAGCATTGAGGACTTTTGGCAGTTGGCTGATGTCCTGGAGGATCGAGATCACGACACCGTCCACATGCTGGCCGATCAGGAGCGAGTCCGCGACCGGCAGGACAGGGCAGGAGTCCACAATGATGAAGTCGAACTGCCCGCGGAGGCGATTAAAGACGGATTCGAGTTGATGGCCCTGCGCCAGCGCGGAGATCACGCGGTTCGAACATTGACCTGCGGATATCACCCAGAGGTTGGGCACGGTCGTCGCTTGCACGGCATCGCTGACATCGAGTTCCGAAAGAAGGATTTCCGAGCATCCGGGTGCGAGTGCGAGATCGAACAGTCGATGCATCGACGGATTGCGAAGGTCGCAATCGATAATCAGCGTTCGCAGTCCCGCCGTCGCCATGCTGGTCGCCAGTTGACTGGATAGTGAGGTTTTCCCTTCACCTTGCATCGCACTCGACACCATGATCACTTGCATGTTGTGCGTTTTGGCCGAGTGCAGGAGCATGGTCCGTGTACTGTTGACCGATTCGTTAAGGATGAAGCGCCAATTCTGATTCGCGTCCGCTTCACCGGTCTTGATGGACTGGCGCGAGGGGAACGCGGGGATCGTCCCGATCACACGCATGCCGATCTCGTTGACGACCTGATCCACACTATCGACCCGTCGCGAGCGCCATTCGAGAAATGCGACTAACGCGAGCACACCCACGAAGGCCACGGCGCCCACCATGACGCTGTAGAGCATTTTCTGTCGCTGATTATGGTTGTACATGATCACGGCCGATTCCCGGATCTTGATTCTCCCGCCCGAATCCAGCCAAAAAGTAATATTGCTGATCTGACGTTCAAGATCTTGAACATGATCGAATAGCGGCTTGAGCTTTTCAAAACGCGTTGCGACCTGCATGGAGTTGTTGTTCAGTTTTTCGAGTGAGATCTCGAATTGAACGAGTCGTTCGCGTAGTGTGTCGATTTCCGATTTGAGCTGATCCCGATTTTCACGAGATTTTTGCTCCTTCGCTTCGAGCTCTTCCCGCGTTTCCGCGCGAAGCTTCTTTTCCACTTCCTGTCGTCTCTGATTTGTAATCTGAACTCGCTTCTCTTTCAACTCCGCGAGGTCCGCCTCGGCCTCTTTGATTTTTGCGTGGTTCGGATCGACAAACTTGTTGCGAAGATTGATCAACCGGGCGTTGGCCGCATCGATCTCAAATTGAAAGTTGACCAGGAGCGGATCTTTATCCTGAAGAAGAGCCGTTTCAATCTCTTGGTCTGTAAACGTCTTCTTTGCGTTCAATTCCAGTTCGAGCCGAATCGATTCAAGTCTTTTTTCTTCAGCTTTCAATCGCAAGTCAGCCTGATTCATCTGGGCACGATCGGAGCGAATCTGATCATTAGTCTGTTCGACCATGGCCCGAGCGATATCCGGCGTGACCGCGATCTTGATATCACTGAAGACCTTGGCCTCGTTGATCTGATCATCAATCTGTTTCTGATACTTGTTGCGGATGAGGATGAGTCGATCTTTTTCTTCCTGACGCTCCTGCCGGAGCTTTTCAGTGGATTCAAGTTGATAGAGATTAATCAGTTCATCGAGGACAACTTTGAGTTCTTCAGGTTTATCACCGTTCATGACTACGGACATAAGATCCGGGGATTCCCAGCGCAAACGTGTCATTTCTTCGATCATCTTCGGGGGGTCTTCCGCATCCGCCATGAGGGAAAGACTTGCCACCTTGGGTCGTTGCGACACCCGGTTCAGCAACGTCCGTGTTTTGATCAGGATCATCTGGTTCTGTTTGAAGGCTTCATGATTATCATTGTGCTGAATCGCGCCTGGGATCACGCTCTTCTGATCGGGTGTGATCTCGAGAAGTGCCTTGACCTGGTGCTTGCCCTGCGGAGCCGCGATCCAGAGGCCAACCGCGGCGGCGGCGGCTACGAGCAGTCCCAGAAATCCTGCCAGGACCCACCGACGTTTGAGGGCGTTGATCAAGCCGATGAACGTCGGAACCGTTCGGGCTGCTGGCATCTGGGGCATGTATCCGGAAGTCGGCGATGCAGACGAATAGGCACCGTTCTGGAACGAGTATCCGGGCGGCGCATACGGTGCGAGAGCCGCACCTGTGCCGACCGATTCACTCTCCGGGGAACGTCGCATTGAGAACTCCTGCCAGTCAAACCATGACTGATTGAATCTTTTGCCTCTCGCTGATTCGGAATACAACTTGGATCATTAACCCAAATGAGGTAATCCCGTTCAGAGAGCAAATTTTATACCGCTACCAAAACAGAATTCGAATATTCGATTGTTTATCGAAGATCCATCTGTCACAAGACTCAAAATCGCAATAATTGTAATGGCAACTCGTTGATCGTCGGACGAGTTCCTGAAAACGAATTTTTGGAGTTTTCAGGTGGTTTTCACATTCTCGAATCAGGTTTTGTCAAGATTTCATTCAGTTTGTCATCTTCTCGATTCATTTTGCAAAGTCTAGCTCACTATTCAGCAATGAGTGAATCCGATCCATTTCTGAAACTGAGGAATTCTGTGTAAGTTCAATTTGAAGCGGCAAAGCAGGTGAGTTTCTTTGCATCGAATGTCCGGAAATGACGATAAAACGGACACGCGCGATGTTACAGCATGATTGTCCGTTCGCGTATTGCTTGCGTTCGAAGGCAGTGGAGGTAAGTAGGATGTTCCGGTCTCGATATCGTGCGAGAATCGCGTTCGCCTTGTCAGCCTTCACCATCATCTTGGCTACGGGTTGTCATTCAACACAAAAAAAGAGCAAAGTGGATTCGATTCCCGACTTTCAGCTTCCGAAGGAACTGAACAAGGTTACCCATCCGACCTACACCGTGGAATCGCCTGATATCCTTTTGATCGAATCCACGCGAACGATTCCGCTTCCGCCCTACAAAATTCAGCCGCTCGACGCACTCTACCTCTACAGCCCCACCACCAAAGGCGACGAAGACCCGATTCAGGGGATTTATCCGGTCGAGCCTGATGGAACGATCAATCTCGGAGCCACGTACGGCGGTTCGTATCAGGTTGGCGATCTGACATCAGCCGAGGTGCAGGCGAAACTCACAGTCGAACTGCGCAAAATCATCCGCGATTTTGAACTTGTCGTGACGCTGGCGTCATCCGGACGCGGAGTGCAGCAAATCAGCGGTCAACATCTTGTTCGTCCGGATGGTACGGTCGGGTTGGGTGTTTATGGGAGCGTCTATGTCGCGGGCATGAGCCTTTCGCAGTCGAAAGCGGCAATTGAATCGCACCTTTCGAAATATCTGTACCGGCCTGAGGTCAGCGTGGATGTGTACAGCTACAACAGTAAATGGTATTACGTGATCACCGATTTCGCGGGCAGTGGCGAGCAAGTGGTGCGATTGCCATCCACAGGAAATGAAACCGTTCTGGATGCGATTTCTCAGATCGGCGGGCTCTCCGCGGTCTCTTCGAAAAAGATCTGGATCGCTCGTCCCGCACCCGCAGGCGTTGACGATCAGATCCTTCCCGTGGACTGGAAAGGGATCACCCGCCGCGGGAAAACAACGACCAACTATCAAGTTCTGCCGGGCGATCGCGTCTATGTGATGGGTCAGCCACTTACGAAGTTCGATACGTACTTTGGCCGTGTCCTAGCGCCGGTTGAACGGGCGTTCGGATTCACATTGTTGGGAGCCACAGCGGTTCAGCAGGTTCAGGGGAACGGAATCTTCGGTACCGTGCGATAAACCGGTCGTATCGATTGCGACAGATACGCCGGTCTTCACTTGCAACACTTTTCAACACGACGGCGACGGACTCGACCAGCGAGTCCGCCGCCGTCGATCATTTTGATGACCGTTGTCCTCGACTAAGTTGACTGTGACTCGATCGGGACTAACTTGACCGCGAGAACGGGAATACGTTTCCACTCGTGAAAGGTGTACAACCGTGAAGAGCCAATTCCGAACTGTCTCGATCGCAGGAATTCTTTTCCTGACATCGATCAACTCACTCTCGGCGCAGCCTCAACCCGGAGTCGGACCAGTTCGTGCGCCCTCGTTCAGTCCGTATTTGAATCTGGTCAATCGTGGAAACAATCCCGCGATCAATTATTTCGGGATCATTCGTCCGGGCCAGCAACTTCAGCAACAGACACGTTTGTTGCAGCAGCAATTGAATCAAACAAATCAGAATCTGTCGAGCGGACTCGGCGGAATCAACAATACCCTGATCACGGGTCGCGGTGCAACCTTCGGTTATTACTCGCACTATTACAACAATTCACCGGCATCGGTCGGTGGCTTGACGGGCGGTGGTGGAAGTCGAATTGGCAGTGCGGGTGCTTCGTTTGGCTCTGGCTTCGCAGGAGGCGGAGGCGCAGTCACTGCACTCAATCGCGGTGGGGCCGTTCAATCGCCGATGGGACGCGTACAAGCGTTCGGTGGTCGACGTTAAGAATCACTTGATCATTCATCAGAAAGGACTCGAACCATGTTCATTCGTTATCTGGCCAGCGGACTGGTTGTACTGAGTGCCAGTACGATGGCATCCTGCGGCGACGGTATCGTCCGCTCGTACGTCAATGACCTTTTTGCAGGGAAAAAAGCGGCGACACCGCACGCGACAAAAGCTTATCCGATTTTAGAACAAAGGTACATCAAACAATTTGCCGGTCCGCGAGTCGCATGCGATGCCTGTTTCGGCTATCACCACACACAATGGCGGACCTGGGCTGATGCCTGTGGTGAACCGGTCGTGATCGAGCAACCGGTTGCCAAGCCGATGAACCCCGTCGTTGAACCGGCACCGGCTCCCAAAGTCATGCCCAAGAAATCCGACGCTGCTCCAACAGCAGCGAAGTCTGAAACACCGATGGCCGTTCCAACTCCTGTGAATCCACCGATTCAGCCGGTTCCGCCCAAAAAGGAAGAAACGAATCCCAGCAAATCTCCCTCTGCTCGATCGGGTATCAATGAACTTCCGAAATTAATCAAACCGGAACCGGCCAACGTTGTACGAGTAGAAGTTCCCCAACTTCCGGAACTCGTTTCTCCGGGCGAAAGCGCACCGGTTCTCCCGCCCATCCCCAGCGTGGCGATACCAACACTGATTGTTCCATTGAATTCGAAATGAGAATTGTGTAATCAATTTTTAGACTTAACAAAGGGAGTGGTTCAACCACTCCCTTTGATGGTATTGGGAGACAGTATGTCTGAACTGTGCGTTGTGACCGGCGGTGCGGGCTTTGTCGGTTCGCATTTGGTCGAGGAATTATTGGCACAAGGTCGGAAGGTTCGAGTCTTTGACAATTTCAGCACGGGTTTAAGAGAGAATTTCAAAACGTTTGCCCGACAGCCAGAGATCGTTGAAGGGAACCTGACGGATGCACAGGCCGTGCGTGAAGCGGTCAAAGGGGCGAAGTTTGTTTTCCATCTTGGGGCGATGGCTTCGGTTGCCCGGAGTCTGGAAGTTCCGTTGGAATGTCATGCTGTCTGCACGACGGGAACACTCAATGTACTGGAAGCCGCTCGCGCTGAAGGTGTGAATCGTGTGGTTTATTCTGCAAGTTCGAGTGCGTACGGTGGGGCAGACGATCCCGCGGGGCAGACGGAGGCGACACCGCTTCAAACGCTCTCTCCTTACGCCGCCGCGAAACTCGCCGGGGAGCTCTTTCTCGAAGCGTATGCGACCAGTTATGGGCTCGAAACCGTGCGCTTGCGATTCTTCAATATCTTCGGTCCGCGACAGCGAGCCGACAGCCCGTACAGCGGAGTGATCGCGATTTTTGCAAGAGCGTTTCTGGACGGTCGGGTTCCGAGCATTCATGGAGATGGCGGACAGAGCCGCGATTTCACCTACGTAGCGAATGCTGTGCGATCATTGATTCTTGCATCGGAAGTACCGGGAATTTCCGGGCGGGTTTACAATGTCGGGACTGGCCAGAGCATCTCGCTTTTGCAACTCGTTGACGCTCTCAATTCCATTCTCGGCACGAAAATCGTTCCGAATCATGGCTCCACTCGTGCCGGCGATGTTCGATTTTCGCGAGCGGATATTCGTCGTGTCCAGGCCGAGTTGGGATATCAGCCCGTCGTGGATTTTCACGAGGGATTGAAGCGGACAATCGAATGGTACCAAGGTGAAGTGTGATCACTCTGGTCCGTAGATTCGCTCGTAGGCTTGCCATTCCCGGGGGTGAAGCATGAACTTCGTGAGCCCCTTGGATTTTGCGGCGTTGGCGAAGTTTTTCCTGCGATCCATTTGATGTTCAGAATCCGCAACCAGAGCCGCGTGGAAATCGTACACGGCCCTTGGTCCCGTCAGTCGTGCGGCGGTCAGATCCGCATAGGCTTCCGTCGTGTTAGCCATTGAGAGGTAGATCATTGCTCGGGAGTCCAGCAAGTGGCCGCGAGGCCCAGCGATATCCAAAGCACGGTTGATCAGTTCGAGCGAGTGACGAGCCGCGTCCGGTGAACTCATCGTCTTGAGAGTCGCTAAGTTGTTCAAGCAGATGACATTCTGTGGATCGAGCGCCAACCCTCGTTCGTATTCTCTGATCGATCCCTCGATATCGCCCTTTGCATCGGAGACCGCCGCTTTCGCAAAAATCAGATGGGCATCCTTCGGCGATTTGAGTAGTTCGGTATTCAGTTGTTGCTCAAAGTGAGCGACAAGTCGATCCCACTCTGCACGATCGTTCTCCGTGATTGCTTCACGAGGGCGAACCGCAATCGCGTTCTTCATCAGGTTGAATCGTGTGTACGGGGCGGGGCAGTCCTCGTTTGTGAGTTCTGAGATGGTGCGGATTGCTTCGAGGGACCGACCGTGTTCGATCAGAAATCTCACCAGATACGTTTTCCGATCCGGTCGCCGGGATCTCTGAGACTCATCGCGAATCATCGCTTCGGCTTCCTGGGTGCATCCTGATTCAGACAGGAACGGAGCGATCTGAAGCAAGGAGAAATCGGGATTTTTCGATTCTGGATACTCCTTCAGAATCTTTAATGCCTCAAACTTTTTTTTCTGGGCGATCAGGGCTCGTGCGGTCTCGCGAATGAGTTCCCAGCTATTGGGGATGAGCTTCTGCAAGCGATCACGAGTTGTACGTGCAGCCTCAAACCGTGATTGTTGAATCTGGATCTGATGGAGCGAGATCAAATGTGCTGGTGAACTCATGGGGTAAATGGTCGCTTCACGCAGGTCGGCCTCGGCCTCGTTCAATCGCCCTTCCTGCAGAAACAAAGCGGCTCGTTGAACCCGCTCATCGACCGTGAGCGGATCGCGAATCGAGGACTCTTCGAGCAGTTTGTGCGCTTCGATTCTTCGAAAGGGATCCCGTGCCATGATGAACGCTTTCAGACGCACATCTTCGCGATGTGAAACAGGTTTCAAATTGGTTTCGATCAACTCGATCGCTTCGTTGATGCTCTTGAGACTCGGCGACCTCGAAATGACACCTTGTGCCAACCCTCGGCGTGCCCAGCGTCGGGCATCATCGTCGTCTTGTGCCAGGAGCATCTTGCAGAGTTGATCCGCTTCAGAATGCTGAGCCTGACGTCGCAAGAGGTCCGACAACGCAATCATCAGTCCGCGATCAGTGGGATCGGTCAACAGTCCCTTCCGATAAATCGCAACGGCTCCGGAACTGTCATCCACTAATTCGTGAGCCTGCCCCAACGTTAACGCGATCCGTGACTGAGGCAGAATTTTGGTCCGTACTTTTTCAAGAACCGATGGGAGATCTTGAACAAGTCGAACAACGTGATCACGATCCGTCGCCTTGAGTATTCGAATGCGAGCCAGCCAGGCTTCGGTCAGTTCCGGGGCGAGGCTATTCGCTTTTTCAAAGGCTAATATTGCGGAACGTAACTCTCCACGGATCAGAAACCAATGGCCTCGAAACAGTTGGATTCTGGGATTGGTAGTTGATTCTGTCTGTTTAACAATCGCGATCGACCGAGCGCTCTCCACACCGCGAGAGGCTTCAAGGATCGCATGCATGGGAATCAAGTCGTTGGGTATGCCCGAGATCTTGTCGCGGTTATCGAGCAGGACAAACGCTTCATCATAGCGACCGCGCTCGATGAGTAGCTCAACCAATGTTCGAAATGTGTATTCGTCCCGTTCACCCAGACTATAGGCTTTGCGAAAGTGGTTGAGTGCGGCGTCCGAGTCATCGATCCGAAGGGCGAGTTCGCCACGGACCACATACGGCCGAGTCCATGCTTCACGTTGACTTGAGATCGATACGAGTCGGCGATCAAAGGTATTCGCCTGTTCACGATCCAGCATTTTCAATTGTGCCAGTTCCGTAAGGATGAGAGCGAATTGATAGAGCGGTCCATTTTCGCCATCCAGGTGTTTCAGTTCGTTCAGGATCGGAGCCGTTTCCTTGAACTTCTGGGATTGGAGATGAAATTGGATGAGTTGCAAGCGAGAGGTGAGGTCATAGGGTCTCTCGCTTGCAACACGCTGCACGAGAACGATGGCATCGTTGTATTGCCGGTGTGCTGCGAGTCGTTCAGCCAGCGATCGGTAGAGAGTAATGCGATCATCAGGCGAAAAGAACTCAGCATTTTCCGCAAGCCGTTTGACTTTTGCCAGATTACCATCCTTCGCAGCCAGAGCCGCGTTGGCGATGCGGAAAACGACGAGATCTCCAATCACCTGTTCACCAGCCTGTAGAATGCTCTGGGCTTCATCAGTACTCCGACGAGCAACGAGTTCTGCAAGTGCGACGCGGGCTTCGGCGGCATCACCGGCTCGTTTGATTAACGCGAGTAAGGATTTCTCGGCGTCTTCGGCTTTGCCCTGCGCAACGAGTATCCGTGCCTGAAGGACTTCCAAACCGACACTAAAGGGCGGTTTGCCGATCGCGGCATGAACCTGAGTCCAGTCCCTGAGTGCCGCAGGTTGACTCATTTGCTGGATGTATTTGGTTTCTGCCAGAACGGATCGCGCGGCCGGAATCGCATCGGCAAATTCACGAAGAATCGGTTCGGCTTCTTTGAGACGATTCAAACGGATCAACGCATCGGCTCGTCCCAATTGGGCCTGATTCCAGGCCGGATATGCCAGCGATGCTCGAGAGAATGCTTCCAGAGCTCGTTCGGGATTCTGAGCAATGATGAAACACTGCCCCAGACCAGTCTGGGCTTTGCAAAAATGGGCCGGCTGTTTTTCAAAAAATTCCAGACATCCCTCAAGTCGTTTGCGAGCTTCAGGCCAGTTTCCTTCCTGGAGTTCCAGCCGGCCGACCAGATAGTCATGTACAGGACGAAAGCTTTCCTTGCCTTTGTAACGGCGATCAATTTCACGACGGGCAAGTTCGAGATCGCGCTTGTCGATCATCAGATCCAATAAATCGATCGTGTTGGGATTGTTATTTTCTGACAGTTCGATGGCCATTTTCAACTGTTCGTCGGCTTTTGCTTTATCCCGGAGTTGATCAAGAATCTGGTAGATTGCGATGCGGAGTTGGGGATGTTTGGGATTCTCGGAAATGGCACGCGCCAGCACGATCCGTGCGGAATCAAACTGCTTTTCATTTGCAAAGTATTCAGCGGCAAGAAGTGAAAACTCCGGACTTTTCTCAGGATTCTGGACCTGTTTGACAGCAGAAGCGATCTCCTTTTTTGCCTCTTCGACTCGCTGAGATTGAATCAGATACCGAATTCTGACAACACGAGCTTCGGTATTGTTGGCTAAATCGCGAGTTAATTGCTCCATGACAGCTTCCGATTCGTGATCGTTAGCGACCGTCCGTTCGCTCCGTAGTGCCTCCGCCAATTTTTGATAAACGACAGGTTCGGCCTTTCGCGTCGCAACCAGTTTCTTTAGGATCGCGATTCCATCATTGACCCGTCCCAATCGAAATTCGCACGTGGCGAGTTGATTTAACCGCTCGGCATCCTCCGGCGTACCGGAATTCGGATCGAGCAAGTACTCCAGATGGTGTTTAGCGGAAGGGAACATCTGGTAGGTCATGTACAACGCGACGAGTTTACCGCGTTCTTCAGCGCGATGAGGTGCCACACGAAGCAATCGTTCAAATGCATCAATCTGTGCTCGCCGCGCTTTGGGATTCGTATCTTCTTCGAGCATTCCCGTATATTCAACGATCGCGTCCACATCGCGAGGCTGAAAATTCAAATACGATTCGTAGAGCGAAAGTGCGTCGGCCCGGTTCTGCTGGATCCGCGCTTCGCGAGCCAATTCCAGCATCCGATTGGCGTTGCGACGAACCTGGTATCGGTTGGCTGCAACAGTCGCTCCACCAAGCGACAGGATCACAACAAGTAGCACGACTGCGCGTTTCAGGCTCATCTGTCTTCCTGTGCGAAGAAGGCTCACAACTCTCTCCTGGTCAAATATAAGACCATCATGAACCATTCCGTAAGCGAGATCTCATCGACCTCACCAATTCATGCTCTATTGTGAATAGGTGGAGTCTGAATTTCGAGGGGTGATCACTTGAATCAACAATCGTCTTGTTCGAATGTCCTGAGTTTCGATATCGAAGAGCATCATCGGATCGAAGCAGCGCACGGTATTAATTGCTCGTCCGATCAACGAGACAACTATGCCCATCGAATGGAGTGCACAACACGAAAAATTCTCGAGCTTTTAAGCCAATATCAGGTCCGGGCAACATTTTTTATTGTGGGCGAAATTGCTGAATCCCATCCGAAATTGGTACGCGATATTGCCAATGCGGGTCACGAGATCGGCTCGCACAGCCACCAGCATCAAAACGTGGGACGCATGACTCCCGAATCCTTGGCATTTGATCTCAGACAGAGCAAAGATCGGTTGGAGCAGGCAAGTGGAGCGGAAGTTCGTGGTTTTCGAGCACCCACATTCAGTGTGATGAAAAGAACCGCATGGGCCATCGATGTGCTAGTTGAAACAGGGTACCAATACGACAGTTCGATTTTTCCGGTTCGCCATGATCGCTATGGAGTTCCCGATGCGCCAAGGAGACCTTTCATGGCCGTTGGCCAAACACGTGAGATACTCGAACTTCCTCCCGCAACTTGGCGCTTGTTTGGTCAGAATCTTCCTGTCGCTGGTGGTGGATATTTCCGACTGTTTCCGCCAGCTATCATGCGGGCGGGGCTGGCTCAATTGGCGAAATCACAGGAACCAACCGTTGGTATGCTGTACTTCCATCCTTGGGAATTCGATGTGGACCAGCCCAAGCTTCCTTTGAAACGACTCTCGCGCTGGCGGACTTACGTCGGGATTTCACGTAGCTGGTCACGATTGGAACGACTCATTCAGCGTTATGAATTTCTTCGCGCATGTGATGTCGTCAAATTGCTGACTGATTCCCGTTTTGCTTTACCGCGTTTCCCCCTTGTATCGGAAAAGGCACTTTCCCCAACGACTTGAATCGTTTAGCGTTGATACAACCTCTTCCGAGAGCCATGCCATGCGCAGAACTGTCGCAGTGATGATCATCCCCCTTGCGAGCCTTTGTCTCTGGTATTCGAGCCATTTCATAACGCCATCGAATGCAGTTGGTGAAACCCTCCAGGATGATACCGCTGCCTTGCAATTACTTTGCGATCGCGGAGGGTCGATCAAACTTGAACCGCGGACCTTTCGGATTACCAAACCGTTGACGATCGACTTGGAGAAGTCCGGTTTCACCGCGATCGATGGCGGGAATGTCACTCGCGTTATGATGACCGGTCCAGGACCTGCGATCCGTATCATCGGTCATCACACGGGCACGGCAGCGCCCCAATCGGTCAAGCCCGTTGTCTGGGACCGTGAGCGAATGCCGGTTGTTCAAGGGCTCGAAATCGTCGGTGAACACGAAGAGGCTGATGGGATCATCGCAAGTGGCACCATGATGCTGACGATTCAGCGAGTCGCCATTCGCGAGTGCCGACACGGCATTCGACTCACCGAACGAAACCGGAACGTGATCATCTCGGATTGCCACATTTACAAAAACAGAGGGATTGGCGTTTTCCTCGACGCAGTCAATTTGCATCAGATCAATATCACGGGTTCGCATGTGAGTTACAACTCGGACGGCGGGATTGTGGTTCGCGGAGGCGAGGTGCGAAATCTCCAAATCTCAGGTTGCGATATTGAAGCCAATCACGGAGTCGATCGTCCCGCAACGGCGAACGTCCTGGTCGATTCCACAAACGGATCGCATGCCGAGGTCGCCATCACAGGAAACACAATTCAACACACACACGAGGCGAATGGATCTGCCAATATTCGAATCAAAGGCCCATCCTTGAAGCGTGCCCACACGGAAGAGCTTCGAGATGGACATATCACGATTACCGGAAATATTCTCAGCGATGTTCATGTCAATATCCATTTTGATCACGTTCGAGCAGCCGTAGTGACAGGGAATACGCTCTGGACGGCGTATTCGCATAACATTCTCATCGAACAGTCTTCGAATATCGTTCTTGGCCCGAACATCCTCGACCGCAATCCACGATATGCACGGGAAGAATCACCGACAACTGCCAATAATGTCGTGATTCGGAACAGTTCTGATTGTTCGATCAATGGTCTGCAATTATCGGGTGCACGCGCAGGAGAAGCCGGAATTGTATTGGATCACTGTGATCGGTTCCTTTTGACGAATTGCATGCTTCTGGATTGCGAACCAATCGGCCTTTTGTTGAAAGACCTGACACGATCTCGCGTATCAAATTGCTGGATTCGTGATGACAAACCGGTTTCGAAATCTAAGCCTTTGGTGGTAATAGGCGGAACAAACAATATGATTGACTCAGTAAACGAATCGGACATGAAACGAGTGAAATGATAATTGCAAAAAATTCGAGATTTCTCATGCGATGATACTTCAACCCGAACAATCGACCAGATCCAACTGGAAATTGAATCCAGTGGAGAAATCAACAACTTCCGATCAACGCCCGCTCTGAATTGTCCGACTATTTCAGAGTTCGATAACTTCCTCTTGGACGACCGAAATGGAATCGATGACTCTCACCGATGAACAACGTCAGGCAGTATTTCTGTTTCTGATTGAAGCACAGGATGCGGGCGCAAGCGTAGCGAAGTCTCGCAATGACGCCGCACGTCAATTTTCAATCACAGAAGAGCAGGTCAAGAATATTGAACGCGAGGGGATCGATGCCCAATGGCCTCCCCTCGCGGATGCTTGATGGTGATTCTTACCAAATGCCTAGACAACAACCGGCGCCGCTCCCTCCACTGATTATAGGGAGGATGCGGCGTTCAAACGGTAACTTCAAGTATTCGGCTCTGTCAAAAATGACCTGACCATCCATGATTGTGTGAGTGACGTGAGTCGAATGTTCAAACGGGTCGCCATCATACATCACGATGTCAGCAATTTTACCGACCGCCAAACTGCCATAGTCTTGATCGATCCCCAATAACTTGGCGGCATCGATGGTTATCGATTGCAAAGCATCAACTTGACCAAGACCATTCGCGGCCGCCATCCCCGATTCGTGGCGCAGACTTCGTTGTTTCGGCACATAACCTTCGAAGCTGGTGCAGATCGTCACCGGCACTCCCTTCGATTTCAAATAAGCGGCAGTCATGAGCAAAGTGTGCCGCGTTTCCATCGAACCACCAGGGCGCTGGGTCGTGGGGTGAACGATCACGGACACCTTTCGTCGGACCAATTCATCTGTAATGAGATGAGCGTCCGTGGCGAGTACCAAGACAGGCTTAAGTTGGAACTCATCCGAGATTCGTAATGCCGTGAGTAAGTCATCCGAGCGGTGAGCAGCGAAGTAGACGGGCACGCGGCCTTCAAGAGCGGGTATCAATCCTTCGTGTTTCAATGAAGTGCTGAACGCCGCGGGATCGGTCGCGGCCTTTTTCGTCCGATACGCTTGCGCCTCCGCAAACGCCTTTCGAACCAGCGCCGCGACACCCATACGCGTTTTCGGTCCTTTCTCCTTGAATGCCTCCTTCGGTGATTCACCAAGATTGATCAGCAATCCGGAGACGGGCTTCAAAGCGGCACTCTCGACAGTACGACCCGCTGTGCGAAATACTCCGCTCTGACCTGCGATCACGGCCGCTCGACCCGGTGCGGCGTGGATGATAGTCACCCCGTTCGCTCGCAGGAACTCCATCAGTGGTTCCGTTGGGTTGTAGCCATCCAGAGCTCGAATCTCGGATTGGTTCGGTTCACCGCGTTCATCCTGATCCTGATCCGCCGGGATATTCCACGCACCGCTAAGACCCGCGACCGTGTGCGGATCGATGAGGCCCGGTGTCACTTCACGGACGCGGAACATTTTTTCAGCAACATAGTTCTCTTTGAAGTCTTTGAGCGGACCAACAAACGAGATTCGCCCATCCTGAGAATAAACGATTCCGTTTTCGATCACTGTTTCGCCAGTATAAATTCGTCCCGCATGAACGAGTAAGGACCCTTTTTTCGGAGCGATTCTTGGCATAGGTCTTTGGTCTGGAACATTCACCGGCTTCGCTGGTGGTGCTGCTTTCCATATAGGAATCTGTGTGTCGGCCGGAAGCCAAAGCCCACCATCCCGATATCGACGATCCGCGTCCGTTTGAGCATCAAACCGCTTCTGGCCATCGATCCAAGTCTCCTGAACTTTTGTGTAAATACTGAATGGGCTACCGCTGAGTACAACGAAGTCCGCGTCCTTCCCCGCTTCGAGCGAACCAACGCGATCATCGAGATGCATGATGCGCGCCGGCGTCAGCGTGATCGACTTTAGCGCCGCGTCCTCGCTCAGTCCTCCGCGGACCGCCAGCGCACCCGTCGCCAGAATAAATCGCGATTCCGTGATCGAATCATCCGTATTCACGCACAGCGGTACGCCAGCCTTTTCCAGAATCGCGGCGTTCTCCTCGAGCAAACCCATCACTTCCGCTTTGCCACCCGGACTATCGACCAACGTAAGCGATACCGGAATCTTTCGTTTCGCCAGTTCATCCGCGACTCGATAACCCTCCGTTGCATGCTGTAACACGAGTTCGAAACCAAACTCTTCCGAGATCCGGATCGCGGTCATGAGGTCGTCGGCGCGATGGCAATGAAAGTGCACCGTCCGCTTGCCCTCGAGCACTTCAACCAATGGCTCAAGGCTCACGTCGCGATCCGGCTTTTTCTCGCCCTTCAGTTTCACCTGGTACTCTCGGGCTTTGATGAATTGTTCACGCTGGAGTGCCGCGATTTTCATGCGAGTGAACGGCGCTTGACCGCGCCGCCCGTAACCCTTCGGATTCTCCCCATTTGCCATCTTCAAACCGCCGAGCACTTCCACCCCATCCGCACGCTTCCCGGTGATTCGCATCTGCTCGACCGTTGTCCCCCGATATTTGACGTACAGCGTTTGACCGCCGATCACATTCCCGCTGCCCGGCATAATGTTCGCCGTCGTAATCCCGCCCGCAAGCGCCATGCGAATACCCGGATCGTTCGCGTCAATCGCATCAAGCGCTCGCCCCATCGACTGCACCGGTCCGCTCATCTCATTCCCGTCCCCGTGCGCCGGGACATTTGGCTTCGGATAGATTCCGACATGCGAATGCGTATCCACAATACCCGGAATCACCGTTGCGCCCTTGAGATCAATCACCCGGGCCCCATCGGGTGGTACGGCCATCGGGCCTACCGACACGATCTTTTGCCCCTGAATCACAAGCATTCCTTCGGGAATAGGCGGCTGATTGACCGGGTAAATTCTGGCGTTTATGAACGCTGTTACCGGTTCTGCGGCTTGGAGCGAAGAGGAAATGAGTAACACAATCGCGAATGTCATGCGGAACATAGTGTGTCCAAATGAGGAACTCTGGCCTGTTCTTAAAAGGTAAGCCGTTGCTTTCCCCGTGGCCAGAGTTAAGATGCGTCGTAGTATCCTGTCGATGGATTCGCACCAGTCCCCCAATGGAGGTACACATCATGAGTTTCAAAATGCAGCGTGTTCACGTCTACCACGCTGAGGTGGAAGATAAGCCCGGCGGGATCGCCGCGAAGTTGAAGTCGCTTGCCGAAGCCGGGGCGCACCTCGAGTACATCTACAGCCAACGCTCTGCCAGCAAACCCGGCATCGGCGAACTCTACGTCGCCCCGCTCACGAGTGCGAATGAACTCAAGGCTGCTCGCGCTGCCGGCCTCCATGAAGTGCCTGAGCCTTACGTCTTCCGAGTCGAAGGCGACGACCGGGCCGGGCTCAGCGGCAAACTCACGCAGGCGTGGGAAATGGCCGGCATCAACCTGCACGGCCTCGTCATGAGCGTGCTACAGGGCCGCTTCATCGGCTACGTCACCTTCGACTCCGCCGAAGACGGCAACCGCGCCGCCACCATCCTCGCCGAACTCGGAACCAGCGATGCCCATGCGTCTCCTGTCGTCCGTCATGCCATGTAACCGTCTCGGGCGTTTCTCTCCAGCGCCGCCGGCCTCCCGGCGGTTTTTTATTTGACTTTTCGCATTTCAATCACGCGGACTCCGCCACCCGCTGTTCATGCACTGAGCTGAGACGCTCAAGCACTGACTCGTCTTTCCACCGACACTGCCACACCCTACCGTGGAAAGACGCCAAAATTTCGGAAGCGCCTATGCCCGGCAAGGGTTTACGTCGATTTTGAACTGTTGGTGAAACGATGAACAGTATCGTTTGACGGCCGTTAAAACGCTCTTGAGGAGTACGCTTCACGGAAGGCACTCCGCTGGATTCCAACCGTCTTTGTGCTTCGAATGTGGCAGATGAGTGATTGGTGTCTGTGCGGTGACAGCAAGAGCGGAATGATTTAAAAAAAATTATTTTTCCATTGACTCGGACGATCCATATTGATTACTATGCTTTCGTGCTTTCGTGCTTTCGTGCTTTCGTGCTTTCGTGCTTTCGTGCTTTCGTGCTTTCGTGCTTTCGTGCTGAAGGCCGAAATTATTGGTACTGTGCCACACGGGCGGGAATGTAGCACTTCAAAGGAGTCAGGAATGAGGCCACTTCTGCAAATGCTCGGAGTTGGAGCGATCGCCTTGATGATCCAGATTGGTACGATTAACAACTGGTCGATGGCCAACGCCACACATAGCGGTGGTGATCCTGTATATCCAGTTTGTGAAGGGAAAGCGGTTGAAGAAAAATGTTCAGGAAGCAAATGTACCGAAAGGTGGTTCAAAGTGGATACCACAGTTGCAAGCAAAGATAAGACCCACTTCCGTTTTTCTGCTTATGTTTGCTTAGACCCGATAAATTGCACAGAGGATGTTGAGTTTACTGCGAAGGTTGGTTGCACACCAGCTGAGGACTGAATTATATCAACAGGCTATTTCATGGACCCATAATCATAGGCGTTATTTCAGATCCGTTTAATGCCGGCGCCAAAGCCTCGGCTTTTACGCAAACGGTTCAACTCGGTTCAACTAAATCTGAGTAGTTTAAAGTTTCAATAAATGGCTGGAACTGTTGTACATCAACTATGGCTCTTAGTTATAGGTGGGTGTAGAGTCGCCATTATTTTTTCGCTGAGATCTGCTTCGAAGAAGCAGTTTGTTTCTATGATATGTATTGAACTGTGAACCAAACTATGAATTTCTTCAGGCAAATTACCATTTTTGTATTTTTTTGTGCGTTTCCTTCATGTGCATTTGGTGACGTGGGTGACATTCATAGTGCTTTAGAAGCCATTCGTAACCAATTTTCCAGCAATGCAGTGAAAGTTAAAGGCACGCGTAAGTATACGCCGCACTATGAGGGTGCCAAAATATTTGATTCTTTATATGTTGTTGGTGTATTTAATGATTGGATATTTGTCGATTCTCTTTTTACTTTTCCAGAGCGAGTCGATCCAAAGACTGGAAAGCGAAGGCCAGTCTTCATCTCAGGAAATCAAAAGGTTTTCTCCGGAAATAATAATTGGATCGCACTCAATTACAATCTTGAGGGCAAGAAAAAAGTCCTTACTGTTCCAGGAATTTATAGTGATCCGATGGTGTCGGTTGAGTTGGCAAAAATGAGTTGTTTTGAACAAAGATGTTTGGATTTTGTCTTTGCACGTCCTAATGGTTTTGAAGAAACAATCGAGAAAATGATTTCTATGCGTCAAGATGGCCGAGCATTTCGAGAAGGTCAAACTGCCGGCAATTCTACTATATATACGTTTGATATGAACGATTATGGAGTATTGAAGGTAAGGATTCTCAAGATGGGATCACATCGACTTTTAGATCAAATCCAACTCAGCAAGTTGTCAAATCACAAGATGGATCCCTTAGATCCTATACCACTGACTGAGTACACACCGTACCAAACAGGAGTCAAGAATTGCCAGAGCATGGATGTGACAATTAAATTTCATTACCAACTAATTGGTAATTCTTACAAAGTAAATAATTACACATATAAAACTCTCTTTAAGTACGATACAGGGAGTTGCTTGAGTGAGGAGAGTTTTCAGATTATATCCGAGATGCCGATATTATCTGAGCGGGATTTTCAAAGTTACATACTGATCAGGATGGAAGGAGCCAAAGTGTATATGCCGCAAGATCTTGATCACTTAAATTGGGTCTATCGTGATGGTCGCATCGTATTGGAGGTCGATGGTTCGTCGCTCGAACAAATCGCCGTTGAGGTCGACAGTAACAAGAGGATGTGGCAGATTTTGAAATTCATCGGCGGTATGTTTGGTGTTGTTGTGTTAGGTGTGATTGGTTATCGATTTGTGTGGAAATGGAGATCCAACCGGGGGATCACCGCATGAGATCGCTCGTTTCGATTACGATGATATTCCTTATAGTCAGTTCCGAATCCGGGGCGGTCGAGTACCCGATCCATGTGAATCCTGATGGGGAATCGACCGACGTTTATTGCGGTTTGTATTGCGTTTATCAGGCCGGGCAGATGGTCGGTAAGCCGATCCCGCTGGATGAACTTATTCAGCCCAAACGCCTCACGGGCCAATTCGGCAGTTCGGTGCAAGACCTCATTTCGACGTTGGACGAATTCCATATCGGGAACGACTACGTTCCCTCGGCGAGCTATCACGACCATATCCTTCTCGACATTCCCGCCATTGTTCTGGTCAAGAGCGCACCTGATGCGTTGTCGGGAAATCACTGGGTGATGATTCTCAAGTCACAACTCGATACGGTCAAGGTCTACGATCCGAGCGTGGGCGTGCATTGGGTGCCTGTCGCGGAATTTCAAACACTGCTGACGGGGCCAACCATCCTTCTTCAACGCCATGAGGATACCATTACCCTCTGGCATTCTGTCAAGGCCTTGATCTTCATTCTTTTCTCTGTTGGCGTGTACGGTGTCCTCAGGCTTGTTTTAATGATCCATTCCCAAGCTGTTGTCGCACTGTTCTTGACGACACTCTTGATCGTGTTGGTGTGGCAAATGACTGACCCCGCAAGTTTCCTGTACAACCGCAATGTGACGGACCAAACCGTCTCCATAAACGAAGTCCGAGACATACCTCTGATCTCCCCTCAGGAAATCCTCGACTATCCCGACCGCTACACGCTCATCGATGTCCGGACCCAAGCCCAATACCAGTCGCACACGATCCCCGGTTCGCTGAACTTGCCTGTCAATTCTTCGTATCATCGCAATCGCAGGCGTTGCGCGGATCTGCCATCGGATCGGCCGCTTGTGTTATACTGTCAATCCGTCCAATGCGGATGGGCGGAGCAGATGGCTCGTTCCGCCTTGTTCTCGCGATTTCACTCGATCTTCGTGCTGGATGACGGCATCCACGGATACTCGCTCGCGAAAAAACAAACATCGAAGTGAACCATGACGCCGCAACAGGAATCACCATCATCGCGTCCTGATGTCTTTTGGCGTGGCGTATGTTTGTTGTCATCGCTGGCCGTCGCGATCTTGCTGATTTCGTCCGCAATTGCTCACCTTTCCAATTCGTATCATTTCCATGAAACTATCTTTAAGTATCGCATTCTTCCTCATTCCGTTGCCGTGGTCGCGGCGGCGGTGCTGCCAGTCTTGCAGTGGGTGCTAGGTGTGGCGATCGTGCTTGTGTCTCCGCTGCGCCGTACGGCGGCGGTGATTTCCGGATTGATGTTCACGCTCTACGTGGCGGCACAGGTTTCCGTTTTGCAACGGGGCATGGAGATATCCTGCGGGTGTTTTGGGGCCACCTACTCGCCGGTCGGTTGGAAAACGATCACCACGTCCTCAGTCGGGTTGTTCCTGAGCGTGGTCTGCTTTTTCACGTCCGAAAAGGTCCACCTCCATCGTCAAACAGTATCGCATTCTTACTCACCTCGCACCGCGTTCACACTCATCGAACTACTCGTTGTGATCGCAATAATTGCGATTCTGATTGGCTTGCTTCTCGCCGCCGTTCAGAACAGTCGTGCGGCGGCAGGACGTATCGCCTGTCAGAATCACCTCAAACAACTCGGCCTTGGCTTGCATCAGATGCAAGCCACTGTGGGCGCATTTCCGCCAGGAATCAGTGTTAAAAGTGATCAGGGAAAATTCCCATTCCTTGGCTGGAATGCTCGCGTTTTACCTTTCATCGAGCAGGACGCGGTTTGGCGCAATGTGCAATCGGCGTTCGCGACGGATCCCGATCTCAATCAATTTTATGGTCATAAACCACACGCGGAGAATTTGGCGACGCCAATCAAGTTGTTTGCTTGCCCCGCGGATGATCGATTGCCGGGCCCCGTGACGGTGAGAGGCGGAATTCGCGTTTCGCACACGAGTTATCTGGGCGTGGTGGGATTTAATCAGTTTCTGCTCGGGGGAGTGCTCTTTCCTGATTCTCAGGTGCGTGCGTCTGATATCGCCGATGGGTCCAGCAACACGATTTTGGTGGGAGAAAGGCCTCCATATGAAGATTTTCGATTTGGATGGTGGTATCGGGGTTGGGGGCAGAAGAAAGAGGGTTCAGGTGAAATGATCCTCGGAGTGCGCGAGGTGAATGAAACGTATCCGGATTGCCCGATAGAACCAATGCCGTATCAAGCGGGCCGGGTGTCCCGGAGTTGCGATGTGTTTCATTTCTGGAGCTTGCATAGCGGTGGAGCGAATTTCGCGTTTGCTGATGGTAGTGTTCGCTTTCTGAGCTACTCCGCTGATTCAATCTTACCGGCGTTGGCAAGCCGTGCCGGCGGTGAAGTCGTTGACGATTGAAAAAGGACTTTGAGTACGCAACCCCCTTCTATTCCCGGTACGGCTGAAAGACTTCGGTTGTGAAGTAGCGTTCCATGCGGTCGGGGAAGACGGTCACGATTTGGGCGTGCGGATTGTTCAGTCGCTTGTGGGTTTCGCGGGCGGCGGCGAAGTTCAGGCCCGAACTCGGGCCGACCGGGAAGCCGAGTTTCATCAGTTCTCGCGTAATGCAGATCGCGGTTTCGTCGCGGATTTCGAGCGTGAGCAAGCCGGGGAGATCGTCTTCGCGGAAGATCTCCGAAATGCGATCCGCCACGCCGGGAATCCGCGCACTGAAGCTGCAACATTCCAGATCCGATTCCGGATACAGTTGCACCGGCCGGGCATGGACCGGCACCAGCTCGCACCCGCCCTCCGCAAATCCACGATAGAGGCCGACCAGCGTTCCGCCGGTTCCCACGCCGCTCACCACCGCATTCACACGCCCGCCCGGAATCTGATCCAGAATCTCGCGGGCGGTGATGAGGCGGTGCGCATCGGCATTATCGAAGTTCGAAAACTGCCGCGGAAGGAACGTCCGCGGTTCGCCGCCCAAGCGTTCGACCTCCGCAATCGCTCCGCGAATCCCCTCCGCCTTCGGCGTGAACCGGACTTCGCCGCCGTACGCGCGAATCAGGAACACGCGCTCGTTACTCACGCCCTCCGGCATCACGGCCAAGAAGCGCACGCCGAACTGCGCACTCGCGAGCGCCATCGCGATACTCGTCGAACCGCTCGACGCTTCGACCACGCGGTCGCCCGCCTTCAGCCGGCCCTGCCGCCACGCCTTCTCGAGGATGTAGCGGGCGATGCGGTCCTTCGTGGAGCCGCTCGGATTCAGGAATTCGAGCTTGCACCAGATCACCGGTTCATCGGGCGTGAGACGAACGGGCACGAGCGGCGTGGCCGCCATGCGGTGGATGTAGCGGTGATCGCCGGGCAGTTCCCAGGCCATGATCAACTCCGGCGGGGCGCCATGGCGGCGGAGACCCATTTCGCCATCGACATGAACACAAGTGCACCGACGGAACAGACGACGAAGATGGTCATGGCCATGTTGAGCGAACCGGTGAGCACGTCGCCTTTGCGGATCATGTCCGGGAAGCGTTGCGTGACGAGAATTCCCGCCGCCGTGAGCGTGGTGCTGCAGACCCAGAGCATGGGGATGATGGTGAGGAATGCGTATCGGCCGCGGCCTTCGCGGATGATCCATGTTGTCACGAGGGATAAGGCGAGGATCGCGAGCGCCTGGTTGGCGATGCCGAACATGGACCAGATGGTGCTGATGTTGCCGGTGTAGATGAGCCAGCACCAACCGGTGGTGATGACGGCGCTTGCGAGCATCGCACCGGGGAGCCAGTCCGGCCGGGCGAAGCGCGGATCGGCACGGCCGAGCGTTTCCTGGAGGAGGAAGCGGCCGATCCGCGTGCCGGCGTCGACCGTCGTGAGGATGAAGAGGGCTTCGAACATGATGGCGAAGTGGTACCAGTATTTCAGCACCGATTCGCCGGCGATACCGAGCCAGCGGAACGCGTCTTCGAAGATGACGGACATGCCGACCGCGAGCGTGACCGCGCCACCGGTGCGCCCGCGCAACGATTCCCCGCCGACCTTTTGCTCGACGCTGCCGAGATCGAGATGCTGAAGGTTGCCACCGATGGCGAGAGCGGGGTCGTGGCCGTACTTGCTTTGCATTTCGGCGAGATCCTTCTGATAGACCTGTGCTTTGTCGATGGCGATGTTGATGTCGTAGTAGAGGTCGTTGGGGAGCGATGCGGCTGCGATGAGGGCGGTGATGCCGACGAGTCCTTCCATGAGCATGGCGCCGTAGCCGATGGGGCGGATGTGGGATTCTTTCTCGATCATCTTGGGCGTAGTGCCGGAAGAGACGAGGGCGTGGAACCCGCTGACGGCACCGCACATCACGCAGATGAAGACGAAGGGGAAGATGCTGCCGGGGAAGGTCGGACCGCCGTTGATAAACGTCTTGTTGAGCATCGGTGCGCGGAGCGGAGGGTTCGCGACGATGACGCTGCCGACGAGGAGGAAGATCGTGCCGATCTTGAGGAAGCTGCTGAGGTAGTCTCGCGGGCCGAGTAGGAGCCAGACGGGGAGAACGGCGGCGATAAAGCCGTAGCCGCCGAGCGCGAGGATGGTTTCATTCTTGGTCCAGGAGAAGATCGGTTCGAGCGAGGAGCCGGGTACGGACCCGCCGACGACCACGGCAGCGAGCGTGAGCAAACCGCCGATGAGCGAAGCTTCGACGACGCGTCCCTTGCGGATGCGGTACATCCAGAGGCCGACGAGAAGGGCGATCGGGATGGTGCAGGCGATAGTGAACGTGCCCCACGACGAGCCGGGGATGACCTGCGTGCAGCCGTCTTTGAGCGTGTAGATGAAGCGATCATCCTTGCCCGCGAGCGTTTCCGGGGCGTCCTTGGCGCGAACCGTGAAGGCTTCCGATCTCAGCGTTTCCGGTGTGTCTGCGGCGTAGGTGACACGGCAATCGGGCGGAAACTTCCAGAGGTCCCCCGCCACTTCCGCTTGACCCGGAGACGTGATCCGCATGCCCGCCGGCAGTTTCACCTCCTCGCCGCCGAGCGCTTTGACCACGACCATGCCGAGGCCGGCGAGCGCGATCACGATGATGAAGAGGATGGCGAGCGAAGCGATGATGGACGCGGTGGGGCCGAGTTCGTGGCGTGCGATCTCCGCGAGGCTCTTGCCGTCGCGGCGAACGCTGGCGGCCATCACGAGCATGTCCTGCACCGCCCCCGCCAGGCAGACGCCGACCAGCAGCCAAATGAGGCCGGGCATGTAGCCGTACTGGATCGCGAGGACGGGCCCGATGAGCGGGCCGGCGCCGCTAATGGCGGCGAAGTGGTGGCCGAAGGCGACCCACTTGTTGGTGGGGTGATAGTTCTGGCCGTCGTTGAGTCGCGTGGCGGGGGTCGCGCGGCTGTCGTCAAGCACGGCGACTTTCGCGGCGAGGAACGCGGAGTAATAGCGATACGCCAGCGCGAGCACGAGGAGCGCGATGATCATGACCGGCATGGCGTGGAGGACCAGCCTGCCGGCGGGATCGTGATGGTAGAGCGAGAGAGCGAGGAGCATAGTCGATCACGGGAGGAAGTAGATGACTCCCGTAAGTTAAGCACTATTGGTCCAACAGACAATAACCAGGATCGAACCCATCAGAATTGCTTGGTCAAGGAGCTGTCAAATCTGAGTTCGAGTTGATTTCATTAGTTGAATAGTTCGAACTCAATTGACTTTTACACAACCCCCGCCACTTTTTAGTGAAGGGCAATTCGTTAGACGGGTTATCACGTTCGATCTTGACTCAATCTACGAATCGTCGAATAGACGACTCGCGTTTGGCCATTGATTCCGATGGCGGAAAGGATCCCTCCTTTGCCTGGATGCTTGAGTTTTGTCCGTGAGGGGGCAACAGGCTGTGATATGGATTCAAAACGTCGATATTTGAATCGTTTCTTGCCCATATGTTCAACTTCCACGCGGCGATACGTAGTTAAAATAACAGTTACTACATTTGTCGCTTTTGCATTGATGTCCACCTGTACATATTGTGCCATCGGCTAGACCTCCTCGACGATGATGATAACGGGTTCGTGTGTTGGTCCGTTGAGTTTCACTTCGATATCCAGTTCGATGTCGCTATCGGACGGGTTCACCGAAGAATCCGGGACGAACAATTGCGCGGTCAACGTGTATGTACCGTCCACCATGTTCCCAGTAGGTGGCATTGGGACGGTCCATTGAGAACTCGTTGAAGAAATGGTTGTGCTGTTCTGATAAGTATTCGTCGAATTGCTCATTGTGCATTTGATTTTGACGTTCCCTGTTTTCGTGGGAAGGATTCGATCCAATTCCGTCCAGGTTCCCGTAATGGAAATAGACCGCCCAACTTCGTTTCCTGTCTGGGGCCATGAAATGTCGACTTCGTACGCCAATGGAATCTCCTTGAAAGGGGTTACGGTAATGGTTCCATAACGACATTCCGAAATGCCATCGTGGAATTCAGACAGACCAAACCGAGTGGATGGCGTGCAGACCAGCGATCTAAATGAATCGTGTCCGCGCCAAAGATTTCATTGTTGATCTCACGTTGTTGCATCCATCGTTTTTGAAAGAGATCCATCGTCAGTGTCATCACTTCAATACGTCCGTCAGCATCTGATTCCTGATGGACTCTCACGGCATCGCGATCTACTTCCAAAATCAGCTTTCGCCACGGTCCGGGTGCGAATTCCGCTTTCCGGGGTAGTGTGACCGGGGTGCACAGTCCGAGAGTAGGAGTCAATGGTGTACGGTCAGGTGGAAATGCTTCAGAACGTACAAGAGGAATGAATTTGACATTTTGCTTATTGGGAGGGAATTCAATCAATTCGATGGTCGCGGCCGTGGATTGTCTCATGGCGGGAGGCGAATCGGGAATCTGCATTCCGAAAAAGATGCCGATACGTCGAAAATTATTCATTGAAGCGTTTGGAGGATTTCCCTGTCCTGTATTGGAACTTATTTGTCGAATTTCGGCACTGAAGCGGTACCGGTCGCAAAGTGGATCCTGAACCAACCCCAAAAAGTTTCGCCCCGCGCCCCCGATGCACCAGGTGCCATCCGAGAGTTCCGATGGTTTGAGAAATCCTTCACCCATGAGCCATTCATGAACCAACGGTTTTCCCGTCGGCCCGACCAGCGTTACTTTTTCCCCACGTGCCAGCGCTCGCTCAATCCTTCGCTGCGGATTCGATTCGCGGATCGCGATGGCGCCGATGCTCAGGATGGCGGCGAGGAAGAGCAGGGCGGTCAGGACTTTCGATCGCCGCTTCACAAAACGCTTCAGCTTCTGGACGCGGGTGGGCGGAATTTTGTCACTGGGTTCACCCGCAAGCCAGCGGGTCAGATCGTTGGCGAATTGCTCGGCCGATTCGTAGCGCTCAGCGGGCACTGCAGCCATGCTCGATTGAATGATAAAAGCGAGATTTGGGCAGAGGCTCGGGTTGATGCTCAAGGGGTCGGGCGTGGGATTCTCGATGATCTTGTTCAATGTGTCCAGTTGAGTGGTTTCTTGAGGGTGAGCAACCTGGCCGGTCACAAGGTGGAAGAGTGTTGCGCCCAGATTGTAGACATCCGTGAGTTTGTTGATGGCGGGGATGTCTCCACGGGCCTGTTCTGGGCTCATGTAGGCCAGAGTGCCGACGATCGTTCCCGAATTCGTCAACAACGTGTTGGTTTCGTGTTTGGCCAGCCCGAAGTCGCTGACCTTGATCCGGCCGTCCTCACCCAACAAGATGTTCGATGGTTTCAGATCCCGGTGAATGATGCCATTCTGATGGGCGGCGTGCACCGCTCTCGCGGTATCGGCAATGCATTGAACGGCTTTGCGGACATCCAACTTGCCCGCTTTCATCAGCTGCGAAAGCGTGCCACCCTTCTGATACTCCATCGTGAAGTAGAGTCCGTGGCCGCACTCGCCGACTTCGTAGATCGGTACGATTCCCGTATGTTGAATCCGGGCATGCGCACGAACTTCATTCTTGAATCGTTCGAGCGTGGTCTCTTCGTTGCCAAACGGGCGTACCACTTTGATGGCCACCGTGCGGTCGGTCGGCCGTTGAATCGCTCGGTAAACCGTGCCCATGCCGCCGCGGCCGATCACCTCGAAGTCCGAGTAATTCGGGATCTCCGGGAACAACGGAAGCGATTTGGGAAACTTCGGTTCGTTCTTGATCGTCTCGGGAATGTGGAGCGGTGTCAGATCCGGATCGCTGCCGACTTCGAACTGCTCCGCACGTTCATCCGGCGTGTCGGACCCGCGAGGTGTCTCTCCTGCCAATGGATTTACATGACCGCAGGAGGGGCACGTCCCATCCGAAGCGTGCTCGGGGAGTGGTTTGAGACAGCCCTGGCAAGTCCGTGGAGACGACATGTCAGCCTCACGTTAATGCTCCTGTCGAAACTTTATCGCGATTCAAATAATGATGCAACAAAGAACATGAAAAAATTACGGTCTTTTAGAAAAACGAGCAATTTTCGATTCAGATTGTTCGCGGGTGGTTGATTGGAAGCGCGTCTTTCGAGACTGATTCGGGCCAGACCTGAAACGAATAATCAAGGTAGGTCGGAGAAAGGGATGCTACCACGATGGCACTTCCTCGAAGGGCTTACCTTCAGTAAGGCTTAAAGTGCGATTCAAACTCTTTGCATGGGCATTGTTCTCCTACGATAAGTTGATGCGACACTCCGGAGGTCCATGCCGTGATTGAGGACTACATCGGCAAAAAAGTTGTCGTCGATTGCCAGAGCCATTTTGTCTGTCTGGGTGTCCTCAAGGCATTCGATGAACACTTTCTGGACCTGCGGAACTGCGATATGCACGATCTGCGTGATACGGAGAGTACGCGGGAGAATTACATTGCGTCATCTGCTGCGACGGGCATCAAACGCAACCGAAAGCGAGTACTGATTCATCGTCGGGAAGTTGTCGGCATCTCCGCCTTGGATGAAGTGGTCGATGGCTGATCGGTCGCGAGTTGCAGAAGCCACTTACGGAGAAGCGATTCCAGTTTCCTCAGATCGCGATCGTCGAAAGCCGGCAGCGAATCGCGAGCTTCCGCCAGGCGCGTTTCCGTTGCGGAGTCAATCACTTCGCGACCGCGGGCGGTGAGGTGGACCATCACGCCCCGGCGATCGTCCGGGTCCGGCTTGCGGATCAGATAGCCCGCCTGTTCCAGCCGATCCAGCCGCGAGGTCATCCCGCCGGAGCTCAGCGCGACACTCGCGATGAGCTGTTTGGGATTCATTCCGCCTTCGGACTCGTGGCGCCGGAGCGTGGCGAGGATGTCGAATTGGCCGAAAGTGAGGCCGTGCGGTTGCAGTGCGGATTCGACGCTTCGCTCGAGGTGCTGCGCCAGGACCAGGATCCGACCGATGATCCCGAGCGGATGCGGATCGAGATCGGGTCTCGCTCGATTCCAGTCGTCAATCACGCGGTCGATCGGATCAGTTTTCGCTCCCATATCACTAACTTAGCGTCAAGTATCTTGATGTCAAGATTCTTGACGTTAAGATATATGCGGCTAATATAGTGGTTCAGTGTTTCATTCTCTCCTGCGAGGGCAACGGCGATGAAAGATATGATTGTGAACGAATTCAAGGAAGTGGCCATCGAGCGCTCGGATTATCCGCCTGAGAAGGTCAAGCAGATTCTCGGCAACGAAACGGTCGCTGTTCTCGGTTATGGCGTCCAAGGTCGTGGTCAGTCGCTGAACATGCGCGATAACGGTGTCAAGGTGATCGTCGGTCAGCGGAAGGGCGGTAAGGCTTACGAACTTTGTCTCGAAGACGGATGGGTGCCCGGCGAAACGCTCTTCGATCCGGAAGAGGCGGCCGCGAAAGGCACGATCATTCAATATCTGCTCTCCGATGCGGGGCAGAAGGAGATGTGGCCCCGGCTCAAGCCGCTACTGACGGCCGGCAAGGCGTTGTATTTCAGCCATGGGTTTTCGATCGTTTACAAGGATCAGACCGGGGTGATTCCTCCGCCGGATATCGACGTGATTCTGGTTGCGCCAAAAGGGTCCGGGACAACGGTGCGGCGCCTGTTCCTGGAAGGGCGTGGGATCAACAGCAGCTTTGCGATTCATCAGGATGCGACGGGTCGAGCACGGGAGCGCTGTCTGGCGCTGGGTGTCGCGATCGGTTCCGGTTACTTGTTCGAGACGACTTTCCAGAAGGAAGTCTTTTCGGACTTGACCGGCGAGCGTGGTGTACTGATGGGTGCGATCTACGGATTGTGGCTCGCGCAGTATGAGGTGCTTCGTGCACACGGGCACAGTCCGAGCGAGGCGTTCAATGAGACGGTCGAGGAGGCGACGCAGAGTCTTTATCCGCTGATCGGCGAGCGGGGTATGGACTGGATGTACGCCAACTGTTCGACGACGGCGCAGCGGGGTGCGCTGGACTGGTTCAAGAAGTTCCGCGATGCGTCGAAGCCGGTGTTCGAGTCGCTGTATGAATCGGTAGCGAGCGGCGAGGAAACACGGCGGACGCTTGAGTCGAACAGCAAGCCGGATTATCGGCAGCAGTTGGAGAAGGAGTTGAAGGAGATCGCGGAGAGCGAGATGTGGAAGGCAGGTGCGGTGGTCCGGGGTCTTCGTCCTGAGCGTCAGTGATCCTGTCTCAAGGATATGATAGTCAATTCGAGCGGCCGATCGATATCATGATCGACCGCTCGATTTATTGGTCATGATGCTATAAGTATTTATTTATCGTATGAATAACGATCCTGCGATTGTCTCGAAATAGAATGATGATTCTTCGTGCTATTGAGTGTTTAATTGTTTGTTCATCTTGCGGTGGCAAAACGAAAAAAAGATTTTCGATTTTTCTTTCCATGCGGTCCAACCGCGCAAGTGCTTTCCCGGTCACTTCGTCCGCCCGACGGTCTCTTCAGTACCAAATCAGGGCGCTTTCGTGATCCTTGACAGGATAACGGAAGGCTTTATAAGATGCCGTTGCTCAATAAGACGCTGTGCCCCGCTTGTTCTCACTTCAGCGGGTCGTCTGTCCCACCACAGCGAACGAAGTTCCCCTGTATTGTGCCCGATCCCGATCGGACACAATTATGAATGTAATAATGGGCTCGAGTGGTTCGTGCCCGCGGCGACTCATCCACGTTCTCGTGGAAGGAGACTCATATGTCGACCGCTCTGGCGATCAGGGAGTTCCGATCCGATTGGCTACCACACGCGACCACCGATGGGTTGATGCGTATCGTCGAACTCCTGGAACAATCCAGCCCGCTTTTGATTTACGGCTCGTTCTCACGTTGCCATTCTCAGGGTTGCCTGGCGACTCATCTCGCATGGCATCATCCCGTGACTGCGGATCTGTGTGATGCGGGGGTCGTGTGGCTGACCAAGGTTGCGCACCTGAACCCGGCGACCTCTGCGATGATTCTTTCCTGGGATCGCATGGGCGTTCATGACTGGGAATTGCGTCACGAGTTGATTGCGGAAACGCGTGCGGAACTTGAACGACGGAAGACCGTGGCCTGTCAGGTGCCGGAATCTCAACAGTGTGACGATCTCTCACTGTGCTCGGCTTAGTCTATATTCCGAAAGAACCAAGATGATCGAGCGTGTCCTCGAACCGGAAGTGATGGATACTCCCGACGAGGCACGCGATTATGATGAGATGGATCACTCGCAAGTCAATCACGTTTTCGCGGCGGATTTCCTTTCGGCCTTCCCCGATTTTCAAAACACCGTTCTCGATGTCGGAACGGGCACGGCACTGATTCCGATCGAACTGTGCCGCCAGTCATCGAGAATCGAACTGCTGGGAATCGATCTGGCCGAAGAGATGCTGATTCGTGCGCGAGCCAACATCGAGCGTGCGTCCTTCACCGATCGCATTCGCGTGGAGTGTGTGAATGCCCGGGAACTCCCGTATCGCGATGCGCAGTTCGGATCGGTGATTTCCAACAGCATCATCCACCACATCCCGAATCCGATCGATTGCCTTCGGGAAATCGTTCGCCTCTGCCGTCCGGGTGGCGGCATCTTCGTCCGCGATCTCCTGCGTCCGGATTCGCTCTCCGAATTGGATCGTCTCGTCAATTTGTACTCAGCCGGGGCGAATACCCATCAGCGCACGCTCTTCGCGCAATCCTTGCACGCCGCTTTGACGGTGGATGAAATGCGTGCGTTGGTTGCTTCACTCGGTTTTCCTCCGGACTCGGTTCAGCAGACGACGGATCGGCACTGGACACTGGCTGTAAGAAATCATGCTCCTTGATCGCCTCGAAAAACTGGGCCGCCTGGCCTCCTTCGCACTTGAGATACTCATCATTCTGCCAGGCGTAATGATCCGGCCCGGCCTCTGGATTCGCCCGTTCTATCGGGTTCTGGTCGGCGGCATTCCGCTGGGAGTTGTAGCCGGTCTCGCCTTGGGGATTGTCGTGTGGGTTCATACCCGGAGCGTGCTCGATCGTACGGGAACCGGGGCGGTGGAATTCCTTCCGACCTTTCTCGCGGCGGCGGTGCTGATGGAACTAGCGCCGATCGGTGCGGGGTTGATCGTCGCGGCCCGGACCGGCGCGAGTCTGGGTGCGGAGCTTTCGTCATTGCGGGTGAGCGAGCAGATCGATGCGATGGAATTACTGGGAATCAATCCCTTGCGGCGACTGGTCGGACCGCGCGTCCTCGCCTGCTGCCTCGCCGTGCCGATGCTGCATATCCTCATTGCCGTATTGGCTATCGGATCCGGCTACTGTGCTGAGATGGTTCTGGGGCAGACGAGCTGGTTGAAATATCAATCGGCGGTTCTGCGGGAACTCTATCTCTTCGATGTGGTCCCGGCGTTTTTGAAGACGATCCTCTTCGGATTCCTTGTCGGCGTGACCTCCTGTCAGATTGGGCTTTCCGCTCGCGGAGGCTCGGAAGAAGTAGGGACTGCCGCAACGGATAGCGTGGTCGCCTGTTCACTTCTCGTGCTGCTGGCCGATGTCTTTTGCGTCGGACTGATTCGCTGGCTCGTCGGCTGAAATCACCGCGCCTTGACAATCAGCATGCGTGATCGTGACTTCCAGTTTGTTACCGTAGGTCGTTTCCAGAAGTCTCTTGAAATGTTCGGCTTCATCCGGTTCCCGCGTGATCTGGAACAGTGTCGGTCCCCACGATGATTGTCCGATCCCGCTTCCGCCCCATTCCTGAATGTGCTCGATGATCTCGGTCAGAAACGGATGCGCATACGGGCCGTTCTGATCGGCTTCAAATGGCGTGCCAGCTAGCCGGTTGAAGGTGGTCAATGATCCTGCGAACCTGTCATAATCTCCGTGTTTGAGAGATGGAACGATCTCATCGAACGCAATTTTCCGCAACCGGTTCGTGATGGATTCCGTCTCGTGGTATCGTCGTGGTCGGGAAAAAACCGATCGCTCGTTTTCACCATACCAGCGGACGGAAAGTCGTGGGCGAATCAAAAGAATGGGCCAGGATTCCGGGAAGTCGAGACGTTCGGCGATTCGTGGAGGTTCGTCAAGGATTTTTCCATCATCGACGATGAATCCTCCATGCTGGAATCCGTGAATGCCGATTCCCGATCGCTGTCCCCGACCGATCAGAACCGCCAGTTCATCCGCCGTCTTGTCCGGGCACATCGCAGTCGCCACCGCCAGCCCCAGCGCGGTCCCCACTCCAAGCCCGGTGTGTTCTTCCGGACCGTCTGCCTGGATCACAACCTGTTCGAGTGGACACGTGTGTTCAAGAAACTCCGCTGTACGATTCTTGAGCGAACCGCTCAGTGAAAACACGTTGCTCCATTTATGGACAACGTGAATTCGGGGTTGTTGAATCATCAAACCGAGGCCGCCGAATTTTCTCAACGTTCCGGATTCGGATTTCGAATCCATCGAGGGAACATGGAACAGTCCAAAGTGGATCCGACAGGGTGCCGAGACGATGGTTCTCATGGCCGTTGGTTCCCCTGATAAAGGCTCCATTCGTTTTCGAGAAACGCCATCGCCTCGAGTTCTCGCTCTCCTGCCGTCTTGTCCACGATGATTCTGAGTTTGCGGAATTCGTTTGAGATTTCCGAAGGATCGAGGATCGAGAATCGCGTGGCAAGGATCGCCGCCTCAAGCACCGCATTCTTCGCGCGATTGAACCCGATGAAATCGCGAAGCGATTCGGTCCGGACAATCTCGCAGTCCATTGCGATGCGGGGCTCATGTTCATCGATCGTCAGTACGCGAAATTCTATTATCCGGCAGGCGTCAACGATAATGGAACCGGGTACCGTAAGCGCGGGCCGCAGGGCGGGGAGTTGCCCGATTTTTCCCACTGCCGCTCGTGCGAGGAGCAGAACATCATCCGTCAGGTGGAAGACTCCGGTCGGGAACCGTTTAAGATACCGAAACGTTTTTGAACTTGGAAACGGGCGAAGCAGGAGCCGTCGTCCGGCTTCATTGATTCGCGGACCCATGGGGGCAAGATGGGGTGTGCCGTCGGGTGTGGTCGTCGTGACGATGCCTTCCAGAATCATGGTGTAAGTGCTCGAAGCGGTCCTGCGGCTTTGTGCAGCGTCTCTTCGTATTCACGTTCGGCGATCGAGTCCGCAACGATCCCTGCACCGACAGGGTACTGAATCCAGCCGCGGCCCGCTGTCATGGTTCGAATCAGAATGTTCGACTCAAACGATCCGTCGAAATCGAGAAGGAACAGATTTCCGCAATACGGTCCGCGGACGGTGGGTTCGAGTTCGGCGATGATCTCCATGGCTCGGACCTTCGGTGCACCGGTGATCGATCCACCGGGAAATGTCGCATGAATGAGATCGTACGGCGAAAGCCGGTCCCGCAGGCGGCCCCGGACTTCCGAAACCAGATGGTGGACATAGTTATAGGATTCAGGCGCGCAGACTACCGGAACGCGAACGGAGCCATACTCGCAAACGCGACCGAGGTCGTTGCGGAGCAAATCCACAATCATCACATTCTCGGCACGATCTTTCGGATTGGTCATCAGATCGTGGAGATAGTCCTGATCCGCCCGTTCACTCCGGCCGCGCGGGCGAGTTCCCTTGATCGGGCGGGTGATCACTTCGCCGTCTTGCGTCACTTTCAGAAATTGTTCGGGCGATGCGCTGAGAATCTGGAATTCTCCCAGATCGAAATAACCCCCGTAGGGCGAGGGAGAGCGTGAGCGCAATCGCTCATAGATGTCCAGAGCGTGATGCCGCTGTGGTGCCAGTAATCGCTGAGCCAGGTTCACCTGAAAGATATCGCCGGCGTGGATGTAGTCGATGGCTTTCCGGACCGTTGAGATGAATTGGTCTCTCGAGAAATTGGACCGCACACCTTCGAATGGCGTGTCAAAGAGTGGTGAGAGTTCATCTGCGGTTCGTGATCTGAGAGCCAGCGATCGCGAAAGCGCTTGAGGAGGTTGGATCAGGATAGAACGAATCGCATCGATTCGTTCTCCTGATAAGCCGTGTGCGAACAGCCAGGCACGGTGTTCCTGATGATCAAAGGCAACGACCCAGTCGTATCGTCCCAGAGAGATCTCCGGAATCTCAAATTCGTTCCGTCGGCGATCGGGAATGCGCTCAAAGCAACGAAAGAGTTCAAAACTCAGATGCCCCGCATATCCACCGCGAAAGGGGGGTAATCCATCCGTTTCCTGAGACTCTCGGGCCGGGAACGGATCACGCAGGCGGGCAAAAACGGTCTCCGGGTCCATGGTCCATTCCGACGGATCGGCCATGACGTACGAATAGCGGCCGCGAGTGGCGTGGTGTTCGGAGGAATCCAGAAACAGAAGGTGAGGACGGTGCGCGAACCGTCTTGCCACCTCCCACGGTTCCGGACTGGGAACGAGTTCCTCAATCAACAAATCAGAATGAACTACCAGAGCCATATGGCGATTATAGTCGGGTGTTGCGGTGGCTGACTTCCGGGACCGTGAGGAATCCCCATCTGAGCGAGCGATCCTGTTCATAATTCTTGCTGAGCGTCAGAGCCGTGACCGCTTTGGCGAATTCGTAACCCAGATAGAACGCATGAGAAATGTCGAGACGGTCGTCCTCGTTCATCAGTCGATCGAACAGTTCGAAGGGATCGGTCCCGCGGAGATAGATTGATCCATTCAGGATGTGGAGTTCGCCGCGTTCGGCAAAAATCCGATAATTGCGATCGGTCACTTTTTCAGCCAGATCGCGCAACGCGTCCTCGCCGTGGATGTGCAATTTGGGATCACGCAACAGCACCAGATCCGGCTCCAATCGCTTGGGGACCGTTTTGTTTCGCACCGCATGGTAAACGAGTCGTCGCGCGAGCGACAATTCCCGAACGGAACTCCGGCTCCAGTTGATCACTTCCGTGGTCAGGACTCCGCGAATCCCCAATTCCTGACAGAATCCCGCAAGCACGACATTGATCCCGGCCGAATCCCCATCCGTGAGTTCCGTCACGTTGCCGATCCCGAGGAAGAGTTCGGCATCGGGGTATTTCCGGCGGATCTCGATCGCGCGACCGAGAGACGCAGCGAATCCCAGGCCGATCGGTTCCAGGATTGGATCGATCCGATAGGAAACAGACCAGGCGTCCAGTTGTTGGATGGTCCGCTCAAGACTGTGGAGATCATCCGGCGTATCCGGAATGGCGATGACTTCGAACTGCGAGCTGTGATCGCGCCAGCGGGGAACCTGGGAAAGATTGGTACTGTTCACACTCAGGACCATCTCCGCCCCCGCGGTCAAAGCCGAAGTCACTTCCATTGGATCAAACGAATCGATCGAAACGCGGAATCCTTGGTTAATCAAAGCCCGAACCGTGTCCTCAACACCGAGCCACGTCGAACCGGGATCGCATCCGAGATCGATCCAGTCGGCACCGCTTGCGCGATAATGCTCCGCGATCGAGATCACGTTTTGAAGTGTCAGCCGCGGAGCATGATTGATTTCGGCGAAGATCTCGATGTCATGTTTGCCGTAATCGATTGGCACAGATTTTTGTCCGAAGAATTCTGGAAGGTCGCGTAAGTCGTTGGGGCCGCGCGAGGCGTTGGGGACAAGTTCGAGATCACCCTTGACCAACCCGGGCAGGATGATGCGATCAATATCCTGCGGGCAGTTCAAGTGTGACGCAATCCATTTCGTCGTCATCAAAGAAGCGACGGTGATGGGCAGGACAGCGATTTCGAAATCGAACGTCGCCGTCGGTTGAAGTTGAGTCAGCATTCGACGAAGCGACGATTCGGCTAATTTACCCGTGACAAACAGAATTCGCTCGCGGCATGCGTTCGACATGATCTCAGACCGTGGAGGCCGTCAGAGGTTGGGTCGGTTCCGGCAGGTTGGAGCGAAATCGGGCATCGGTGAAGACGCGCCAGAAGTCGCTCCACTCCGCTCGCGGAATCGGCGCTGGCGAGGGCGAAAGCGGGATCTCGTTCATCAGAACAGACAGAAACGTGAGCTTCGAGATGATCTCCGCCTGAACGAAACCGCCATCGGATTGGATGACCAGTCGTTCGAAGAGCGAACGGCGGTAGACACGGAAAGTGGAATTCAGATCGTGAAGCGGAGCGCCCATGAGATGCCACAGCAGGAGCGATCGGAAATGCTCGCGGAACCCGAGCCAACCCGGTTGCGGTTCACCGCTCACGCCCAGAACAATTCGACGGAAGAGTCGAGTCGCTTGGCCGACGACGCTCCAGATAGTCGGTGTTGGTAAACCCGCACGGCAGCCGCTGACGACTTCGACAACGAGTTCCCGATCGAAGATGGGCACTTTTTCGCCAAGCTTTTCAAGCATCTTTGCAAGATCGGCCGGTTCATACGGATAATCCAGCGAGCACGTCGCGATAATCGGGTGAGCGCATTGTTCGATCGCGGTTCTCAGACACGCACCGAATCCCCGAAAGCGATCGTGTTTCAGAATTCGGAGTGAATCGAGTTCTTCCTGAAGTTTCAACAGGACCGTTGAAGTCTCATCGGTGCTACCGTCATCAACGACGAGAATTTCAAACGGGATTTTCAGGGAACGGCTCAGGTACTCCGACCACTGGTAAAGAGATGCGCCGACACGATCTGATTGATTGGAGATCGGGATGATCAGAGTCAAAGCGTCTGGCATGATGGTGCGGTTCCGGTTGTCTCAATCGTTACGATAGGTCCCTCGCAGGCAGTTTGCTAGTGTCCTGAGTTACAAGTTCGTTTGCAAACATCTTCGATCTTCCTCAGGATCAAATCGGCCGTGGCGTTCCAGACGAATGGTTTGGGATTGCGATTGTGTTTTTCCAAATACTCCAGGATCGTCTTTTCCAAAGCCTT
>JBGSJI010000138.1:0-75360 GCA_041742055.1 Limnoglobus sp.
TCCCGCTCCCGACGCCGGTGTTGGTCCACTCCGTGTTCCGGATCGCAGCGAACCGATGACTCGAGGAGCCGGATGCCCGAATTGGGCACGTCCGGATCTGTGGGAGCCTCGGGAGGGCAACCGCTCGGGGCTACCCGGCCATGACGCTATCATGTTTTTTGTTGAAGTCTAAACGGTGGGCCTCGAAGACTCGGCGCCACCCTACAAAAACCGTGTCTGTTCGAACTCGTGGTGAGTCACACGATGCCTCGACGAACACTACTGTTCACACGGCAAAACGATCTGGCAACAGCCGAGGTTGAGGGCGTCCTTCGGGACGCCGGCCTCGGTGATTTCTTTTAAAACGCCTTCGCAAAGTGAATAGATCACGAATCGGCCCTGCTTCTCGCCCTTGATGAGTTGGGCGTTTTTGAGCACGGTGAGGTGATGCGAAACGTTGAGCGGAGGAATGGAAATCGCATCCGTGATTTCGGTGACGTTGTGCGCTCGCTCGGTCAGCAATCGAACGATTTTGAGCCGTTCCGGTGCCGCCAGCGCCGAGAGCAACTCGGCACAGCGCTGAGGTTGAAGCAGATCCTTTTTGGCCACAGGACACCCAACAGTTTGTTCGTGTTATCTGAAAGGCTACAAGGCAGGCATGGCAATCGGCCAGTGGAGAGACAACGGCGATGATCCGATTTGAGTTGCCGATTTTCTCTCTTTCTCTGGTTCCCATCCACGTTACACCGTATCTTATCAGTTGTCCTGCCAATCCCTGCCAATCACGAGTTTGAGGAACGATGGAGTCCGACGCGTTACCACCCGAAATTCAGGATGAACCTGAACTGTTGTCGTTCCCACCTGACGACTCACCCACGTCTGACGAACCTGCGAACGACGAGACACCTCCGCCACTGCCCCCGGAAATCATCACTCAAGCGGAAGACGCTCCGCTGTTGTCTTTCGCGGATTTCAAGCTGATCCGCCCGTTGTTCGATGCGATCGAGAACGCGGGATACAAATTTGCGACTCCGGTGCAGGGTGCGGTGATTCCACCGGCGATGCGCGGGCAGGATGTGATCGGGCAGGCACAGACGGGTACGGGGAAGACGGCGGCGTTCCTGATTCCGTTTCTCAACCGCTGGCGGCCGCACAATCTGCGCGGACCGATTGGTCTGGTGATGTGCCCCACGCGCGAACTGGCGGTGCAGGTCGCCAGCGAAGCCATCAAACTCGCCACCAGCAGCCGCTTCCGCACGGTGCCCGTCTACGGCGGAGCCCGCATGGGCGCCCAACTCGCGGGACTTTCCAAGGGGTGCGATCTCGTCGTCGGGACGCCGGGCCGCATCATCGATCACCTGCGCCGCGGTTCGCTTTCGCTCGAACACGTCAAATACGTGGTTCTTGATGAAGCCGACCGCATGCTCGATATCGGCTTCCGACCCGATATCGAACGGATCCTCAGGCGCTGCCCCGCCGAGCGCCAGACGCTGCTCATGTCCGCCACCGTACCCGACACCATCAAGAAGCTCGTGCATCGCTACATGCGGAATCCCATGCACCTCAACATGTCGCCGAGCGTGTTGACCGTAGACAAGATTCAGCAGAAGTACATGACGGTGGAAGAGGAAAAGAAATTCGATTTGCTCAAACTCGTTGTCGCGCGAGAGCAACCGCGGCAGTGTCTGATCTTCGTCGAGCGCAAGCGCTGGGCCGACCGCCTGTACCGCCACCTCAAACACGTCGTTCCCGGCGTGGCGGTCATTCACGGCGATCTTCCGCAGTCGCAGCGCGAGAAGATCACGGCGGCGTTCCGCTCCGGCCGCGTCAAGTATCTCATCGCCACCGATGTCATGAGCCGGGGGATCGACGTCGAAGGCATTTCGCACGTCATCAACTACGACCTGCCGATGGATATCGAGAATTACGTTCACCGGATCGGGCGAACCGGCCGGATCGGGCGCGACGGCGTGGCGATCTCGTTCGTCACGCCCGAACAGGGCGGACTGCTGACCGATATCGAAATGAGCATCAATAAGCTGATCGACCGCGACACCATCGAAGGGTTCGACGCCTACACGCCCCGCACCCGGCCGGATGATAAAGTCAAAACGCTGTCGGTTGACGGCGTCGAGACCAACGAGTCGGCGCCGGCGGACGACGCCAATGCGGCCCCCAAGAAGACCGTCTACGGGAAATCGGGCCGCCGCTACAGTTCTCGACTGTAATCGCTATCCCACCGGCTGGGATTGCGGCACACGCGAATTCTGCCTTAAACTTGTGAAACTATGATCTGCCTTGTTACCGGTTCCGCGGGATTCATCGGATCTCACTTGTGCGAACGGCTCCTCGCGGACGGCCACACGGTTCGCGGAGTCGATTGCTTCACCGATTACTACGCCCGGCCGGTCAAGGAGCGCAATCTCGCCGGATTCCGCGATCATCCATCCTACACGCACCACGAGTTCGATCTGGCGGATGGCGTGCCCGCTGGCGCTGTCGACGGCGTCGAAACGGTGTTCCATCTCGCGGCGATGCCCGGGCTCAACAAGAGCTGGACGCATTTCGATTCGTATCATCGCTGCAACCTGATCGCCACGCATCGGCTGCTGGAAAGCGTGAAGGGATCACAAACACTCACCAAGTTCGTGTACGCCAGCACCAGCAGCGTGTATGGCAAGTACGCCAGCGGAGACGAGTCGATCCCCACGAAGCCGAGTTCCCCCTACGGCATCACGAAACTCGCTGGCGAGCATCTCTGCCGCGTTTACGGTGACGAATTCGGCCTGCCGTTCGCCATCCTGCGGTTCTTCAGCGTTTACGGCCCGCGACAGCGCCCCGATATGGGGCTGAATCATTTCATCCACGCCGTCCTCACCGGCCAACCGATCAAGCTCACGGGTGACGGGCTTCACGTGCGCGGCAACACGTTCGTCTCCGATTGCGTCGATGCGGTGGTTCGCTCCACGCAGGCGATGAATGGCGAAATCTTCAATCTTGGCGGCGGCGAACTGGTGACGGTCATCGAATCGATCCGCAAGATCGAGCGGATCAGCGGCAAGCCCGCCCTCATCGAGCGCCATCCGCCGCGCAAAGGCGATCAGTTCGCAACCGGTGCGGATGTGAGCAAGCTCACCAAACACGTGGGCTGGAAACCGACCACCAGCATGGACGATGGACTCGCCCAGCAAATCGAATGGCAACGGCGGATTCTCGAACAAACATGACTTTTGCGGGAGAGCACGGATGCTCGAATGGATCAATCGCCACGTCACGCAACCCCTCTTCGCACGGAAGGCGGGGAGCAAACACCTGCACTATCTCCGCGTGCTGCGGCAAACGCAATTCGATCCGCCCGACGTCGTCCGGCACCGGCAACTGCTCGCGCTAAAAACCATCCTCAAGCACGCCTTCGCCACCGTGCCCTTCTATCAGCGCATCTGGAGCGCCGCCGGCGTACACCCGCAGGACGTCCGCTCCTTCGCCGATCTTCGCGCGTTTCCCGTCGTCACAAAAGCCGACATTCGCACGCGTGCGGACGAATTCCGATCCACGGCGTATACCGGTCGCGCGCTCTACACCAAACGCACCTCGGGATCGACCGGCGTACCGCTCACCATCCAGATCGACGAACCCGGCAAACAATGGAAGTACGCCTGCACCCTGCGAAGCGATGAGTGGTCCGGCTGGCGTCTCGGACAGCGCGTCGCCAAGGTCTGGGGCAATCCCGACTACAAGCACCACGGCTGGAAAGGCCGCATCCGCAACGCCCTTCTCGACCGCGCGACCTACCTCGACACCATCCACCTGACCCAAGACCGCATACACGAATTCGCGGATGCGCTGCGGAGCCGTCCACCCGGATTGCTCTTCGGCCACGCCCACTCGCTCTACCTGCTCGCGGATACCCTCAAAGCCGAAGGCCGAATGGGCATCAAACCCAACGGCATCATCTCGACCGCCATGCCACTGCACTCCTGGCAGCGAGCCACGATCGAACAGGTTTTTCAAACACCCGTCACCGATCGCTACGGCTGCGAGGAAGTCAGCTTGATCGCCTCCGAGTGCGAAGCTCACAACGGGCTGCACGTAAATGCCGATTCCGTTTTCACCGAGATCGAGACAAATGAAACCACCGGCCCGCTGCTCGTGACCGATCTCTGCAATTTCGCCATGCCGCTCATCCGCTACCGCAACGGCGATCACGTCACCACCACAACTCGAACCTGCACCTGCGGTCGCGGCCTGCCGCTGATCGAATCGGTGCAGGGACGCGATGCGGATTACGTTGTCACTCCCGCCGGCAGCCTGATTTCCGGCATCTCGCTCACCGAGAATTTCGCCTGCCGCATCGGTGGAACCGCACAAATTCAGATCGTTCAGGAGGAAGTCACGCATCTTCGCCTCCGCATCGTCCCCGCACCATCCTTCGGCCGCGACAGCCGCGAGCAGATTCAATCGCTCGTCGATGAACTCTTTGGTCCGCGCATGAAGCACGAGATCGAACTCGTCGAAACCATCCCGCAGGAACCGAGCGGAAAATACCGGTTCTGCTATTCCAAGGTCGCACCGCAAGCCGCACGAGCACTGACATGAAACCCGCCGTTTCCGCCGTGATGGCCACGCACAACTATGCCCGCTACCTGCCCGTGTCCATCGAGTCCGTACGCGCACAGACGTTCACCGACTGGGAACTGGTGATCGTCGATGATGGCTCCACCGATGATACGCAGAAGGTGCTCCGCGCTTATCAATCCGACCCACGCATTCGGGTGATTCATTCGGACCGCCTCGGCCAGACGCGTGCGAAGAATCTGGGTGTTCGCCTCAGCCGAGCGGACAAACTCGCGTTCCTCGATGCGGACGACGCCTGGTTCCCCACCAAACTCGAACGCCAGCTCGAACTCATGACGCCGGATGTCGGCGCGGTCTATTGCGCCCGCGAATTCATGGACGGCAACGGCGACCGCATCGATCGGCCCAATACCCTCGCCCCGTACTCAGGTACGGTGCTCGATCAATTGTTCGTGCAGAACTTCGTCTGCTTCTCGTCCACCATGATCCGCCGCAGTGTGTACGATCATGTCGGCGGATTCAATCCGCTTCTCGATCTCGCCATCGACTACGACTTCTGGCTGCGCATCGCGCAGCATTACGAATTCCAATACGTGCCCGAAGTCATGGTTCGCTATCGCACCGGCCACGGGAACCTTTCACAGAAACTCGCGGATCGAGTTGCGATCGCGAACTCCATCATGACCCGCGACGCGCATGCGATCTCCCCTCACGCCGTGGCGGAGGGATTCGCGTCCACCGCACGCACCATGGGATGGGTCCTGCGCCGCTCAGAACCGCGCACCGCCCTCCGCTGGTACCTCCGCGCACTCGCATGGCCCCACCGCCGAGTCGATTCGCTCAAAGGATGCATCATTTCCCTTTCGAACATGATGCGAGGCCTGCGCGAGCCGACCGCCGCCGAGAACTTATCAATCAATATCTGACGGTTCGCCCCTCTTCGGATAAGACTAACCCCATTCACCGTTTGTCTCTCCGCCGGGGTTTCGGATATGGACTTGATCGCCACGATCGACGCAGGCTTCTCCACCATCGATGCCGACGCCGCTCTCAAAGCCAAAGCTCGCGACAACCTGATCCAGTGGCTCACACACGATGATTTTCTGGCCTATCGTCCTCAACTCGGTCAGTTGATGGCGCTCGAGAAATGGTCGATCCTGCTGGACTCGTTTTATCAGGTCATGCCGTTTGGCACGGGCGGACGACGCGGAGCGGTGGGAATCGGTCCGAACCGGATGAACCTCTGGACGCTTGGTGCGAGTGTCCAGGGCCACTGCGATTACCTCAAGGCCCGATTTCCCGACGAATCGCAATTGAAAGTCGTCCTCGCATTCGATGTCCGGCAGTTCGAGGACAAACGCGGCGTTTATGAACCCAGCCTGCCCAACCCCGTCATCCATCTCACCAGCCGCGATTTCTGCCAGCATGCCGCCGGCGTTTACGCCGCCAATGGCATCCACTCCCACATCCTTCCAACCGACAGCAAACGATACCTGTCCACTCCCGAACTGTCCTTTTCCATCCGCTATCTCAAGGCGCAGGGCGGATTGAACATGACCGCCAGCCACAACCCGCCCGACGACAACGGCAGCAAATTCTACGACGAACGCGGAGCGCAGCCGGTTCCGCCTGAAGATCAGCTGATGAGCGAATTCGTCGATCGCGCGGCATCAATCAAACTCATGCCCTTCGCTGAGGCGGTCAAGCAGGGCAAGGTCCATTTCCTCGAAGAGCAATCGCACCGGGCCTACATCGAACTGTGTCGGAAGCAGAGTCTGATCCCGTCGCCGCGTGCGAACGAAATCCGCGTGGTGTTCACTCCGCTTCATGGTGTCGGGGGAATGTGCGCTGGCGAAACGCTCGAAGCCGCCGGCTTCAAGTACATCCGCGTACCGGAGCAGGACGAACCCAACGGTCAGTTCCCCAACGTCACCAAAACGCCGAATCCGGAAGTGCCCGAATGCCTCGACCGTGCGGAAGCGGTCGGCCTTGCGAATCATGCGGATATCATTCTGGCGACCGATCCCGATGCGGACCGGTTGGGCGGAAAGGTGAACACGAAGCCCGACGGAACGGGGACATTCCGCTATCTGACCGGCAACGAGATCTGCTCGCTGCTGGCCCATTTCAAACTGAGTCGGCTGGCGGCGGCGGGTGATCTGCCGCCTTCGCCGCTCGTCATCACGACGGAAGTGAGCACCGGCCAGCAAACACGAATCGCCCGGCACTTCGGCGCACAGATCATCAACGATCTGCTCGTCGGATTCAAATACCATGCCGATGTGCTTTATCATCTGGAGTCGAGCGGCCAGTTCTGCGATGTGCAGGCGACGACTCGGGATTTCATCATCGCGACGGAAGAGAGCCACGGCATCATCACGACGGCGGACCTCCGCGACAAAGACTCCGCCGGCGCCGTCCTGATGCTCGCGGAACTGGCGCTGTTTCAGAAACGCAACGGCGAGACGGTCGTCGATTATCTCAATGCGATCAATCGGCAATTCGGATACTTCCGCAATGAAGTGGTGAACATTGTGATGACAGGGCTGGAAGGGAAGATCAACATGACGCGGATGCTCGATGCGCTGCGATCCCAGCCACCGAAATCGATCGGCGGAATGGCGGTGGAGCGTTTTGAGGATCTCCGCGATGAGAACGGACGCATGGGGCCTTACAAGGGGGAAACCGATAAAGCCGCGCGCAATTTCCTGATCTTCCGGTTGCAGACGACGAAGGGAATTTCGGCCAAGGTCTGCCTGCGGCCGAGCGGCACCGAGCCGAAGGCGAAGGCGTACATCGAGACGAGTTGCGAGCCGTTCCGTGTGGGGATGACGCAAAGCGAATGGGAAACGATTTGTACAAATGTCGATCAAACGATTCAGAAGCTCGCGACGGAATTTCTCAGTACCGCGCTGGCGACCGTGGGGATGACCCCGGCCCCCGGAGCGGACAAACTCAGCCGCTAGTGCATCAACAAGGCTCAATTGACAGTTGAGATCGTCTGATTGGGAAGCGATTCGATCGAGCAGTACTTTTTGCCGAATCAGAATCTGGGTGATTCGGGTGCCATGCTCACGGCTTTGCGTGAGCATGCCCACCCAAAGCGGTGGGTATGGCACCCAATCAAATGCGAAACGGTGACACTCAATAATCCAGTTCGTGTCAAATCAGCCCAGTTGAGGCACTAGCGGATGACGCCACATGCGCGAATGTGAACATCGAGATCCCATTCGCGAGTGAGCGGTTCCAGACGGGAATAGACTTCGTCCAGACGATCACGTTCCACGGAAAGTATGATTTCGACGTGTGAACTGTCAACGGGCTGGCAGAACTCCGGATGCGGTTCGAGCTGCAGGCAGCGGATTGTCGAATCGTCGAATCCGGTCAGCGGGGACGAATCGCCGAGTTCCTTCAATAGGAGCAGGAGCTTGCCGGAATCGTAGCGGCCCTGCGCCTCGAGATTGTTGAGCATGATGTTGAGGGCCCGTTCGCGATCGTCGTCCAGATTCACAACCGAGACGGGGACTTCGGTGTAGCCGAGTTCCTTGAGAATCTCAAGCCGGGCATGCCCGCCGACCAGCAATTGCGTGCGTGCGTTCCAGACGAGTGGTTCGACCAGGCCGAATTCCTGCAGGCTTTTTCGCAGTTTCTGCCGGGCCGGTTTGGTGAGCGGCCGTCTCGGGTTGTACGGTGCGAGTCGGAGCTCGTGGATCGGAATCGTTCTCAGCTCGAAGGGCACCATATCAGACTCCACGAATAGTGTTATTATGAACACTATTCGCGAACGCCGGGCGAAAGTCAAACGGAATCGTGTTTCCGAACGCATGTTCTTTCTGGCGATGAAAATCGACGTAAGTGCTTACCGGGCCTAGGCGCTTCCGAAATTTTGGCGTCTTTCCATGGTAGGGTGTGGCAGTGTCGGTGGAAAGACGAGCCCGTGTTTGAATGACGCCGCCACGAGCCTGCTCAGTACGTGGCGGAGTCTTTGAGAGGGAACTGAGAAAGTCAAGCTGAATCTGATGATTTGTTCACTTATTATTCAGTCTAAAAGCGCTCGACGGCCCCGCAGACGGCCATGATGTTGCGGAACGCCTGAACCGCGACGGGGAAGAGATCCGGACCGGTGATACCGCCGGTCGGGCCGCCGCCGCGCAGGTGCGGTTCCATGACTGCGAAGCCGTCGTAGCCGCGTTTCACCGCATCGTAGATGCTACAGGCGATCTGGCCATCGCCCGTGCCCGGCAGGCACCCCGTATGCGATTCCTCGCCGGTCCCCTTCCAGTCTTTGATGTGAAGATGTTCAGTGTAGTCTTTGGTGAGTTCCCAGCCTTCCTTGGGATCGTAGCCGCAGAAGACCCAGTTCGCGGCATCGTAGGCGGCACGCAATGAGGGCAGATTCACGGATTGCATCAGGTCTTTCACGCGATCCGGTTTGTCGCCGTAGATCTTGTGCTCGTTTTCATGGAAGAGTTTCAGGTTCTCTTTGGCGGCCAGTTCGGCTTTGACGCGCATGCGGCGGATGACTTCGTCCCGGTAGGGCGCCCAGTTGCCGTCGAAGGGTTTGTCCGCCGGCGGATAGTAGCTGAACACGCGGATATTCGGCGTGCCGAGGCGATGGCAGAGTTCGATGGCCCGCTTGAATTTGTCCAGGTGCGGTTCGAATGGGGCGTCAATGGGGACTTTCCCGATGGGTGAACCGATGGCGGAGAGTTTGAACCCCTCGTCGGCCATGAGTTTTTGAAACTCGCTGATTTGCTCGTCGGTGAGGGCGAGGACATTGGTTTTGTGGATGGAGCGGAACTCGATATGTCGGATATTGGACGCTTTCAGCACGGCGATCTGGACTCGTGGATCAGGTGAGATTTCGTCAGCGAATGCGGAGAGTGTGAACATCGGGGATTTCCTTGAAGAAGTTCATGGCATGGTAGGAAAAAGACCTGATTCGAAAAGCTTACGGCCCAAAGCCAGATCGAAAGCCTGATGGATCTGAACTCATGTTGAATCCGTTCAGTAAAATCTTCAATTTTGCGGTTTGTAGACTCATTCGAATCGTTAAATTCGCCTCAAGTTCCCACTTCGAAATAGACGATAAGCCTATAGGGATCGTTGCGTGCGGTTCGGCGGGGGCTGGCCGCGCGTGACGAATGGTGCCAGTGGGGGATGCGACGAATGTCCGATACACACAAGCTCATGGAGCGAATTTCGGCCTTTCGTACGCGATTGGAAGAAATGCCACGGATTCTTCCTCTGGAGTCTTCACGAAGTGTGGCGGCAGCGGCCTCGATTCGTGACGACCGCATCTCCGAGCCTTCGCAATTAACCGGCCGTGCCTATCGCTTGCTTTCAGAAGCTAAACAACTGGTTGACCAGCAGAAAGCGATTACGTCCGATTCGCTGATGATCGCTTCGCCGGAAAGTGATCCCCTCGCACGCTATCACAAGGGCACAATCAGCCTCACCGATTCCGCCATCCGGCTCGCGCAGACGTTCCCGACATCAGCCGAAGCGCAATTGCGACTTTGCGACGGCTTCGAACATCTGCTCCAGGTCATTCGTCATCGTCTGGGCATATTGGAACACGCTCTTGGAACGCGCCGGACCGATCGCTCGCGAATCGAACACCTGGCCAACTTGTTAGTCCGGATGCACGAGCGCAAGCCCGTCTCATCGAGCGACTTTCTGGATCTCGCCGATGTGCTCATCGATGATGCCCGGCAAGGCCAGCGGCTCCGATTCCTGTCCGCATCTCTGGAAGCGGACGGATTGCCGTACGTCGTGGCCGCCCACGCAATCACCGTCGGACATGTGCTGGCTCGCCTCGTACCCCATGATTTCGAATGGGCCATGAAACCCAGCCTGCCCATCGTCGCAGCGCTCGTGATGGACGTCGGAATGCTTGATGTTCCGATGGAGGTGCTCTCAAAATCCGAACCGCTTTCCGTCGAGGAACGGCGGCTCATCGAGCGCCACCCGCATCAGTCCGCCGAATGCGTGCGAACCATGATGCCCGATACGGGACCGCTCGCCGATCTCATCGCGATGCACCACGAGCGATTAGATGGCAGCGGCTATGGGCAGGGATTGAAGGCAGAGGAAATTCCCACGCTTCCCCGTCTGCTCGCCGTTGCCGACGTCTACGCTGCCCGTCAGACCGATCGGCCCGATCGCCCCGCTCTCGATTCGCGCTCAGCCCTGACCGAAACGCTCCTCGAAGCGGAAGCGGGTCGGCTGGACCGCGATTACGCCGAATACCTGCTCAATCTGTCATTCCATCCGCTCGGTACCGTCGTCGAACTCACGGACGGTCGCCTTGCAGTGGTCGCTGCCACACACAACAGCCGGACGAACCTGCGGGCTTCCCTTCGCCCCGTCGTTGCCGTCCTCGCCAACGCACGCGGCGAGTTCCTGCCACGGCCGGAATTCGTTGATCTGGCCGCGAGCGAAGTCGGAAGCATCGTGCGCTCCGTTCCCCGTTCCGAACGCCAGGAAAAACTCGGTGCGTGGTATCCCGATTTGTGCGTCTGATTTTTCGCTCAAAGATCGAAGAGTCCGGAGCGAATGACTCGATACCGACGCCGTCTGGTTATTTCGTGATGGATAAGCCTGTTCGAAAAGAACCCAGCTACTACGCCTCGACGCGCCACCCCTGGGCGTGTTTTCTCTTCCTGTTGCCGCTGTTCGCCATTTACGAATTTGGAATCCTCTCGATCGGCGGAGCAAACCCCGAACATCTCAGAAACGGTGCCGACATCTGGCTTCGCTGGGTTCTTGAACGCTACGGCTTCGGCCAACTCTGGGCGGTGCCGATCCTGATCCTTGGACTTTTTCTCATCCGCAGTCTCTTCGAACTCAAAGGCCGACCCACCCGATACTTTTCCACGATCCTCGGCATGCTCGTCGAAAGCATCAGCTACGCCTTCCTCCTTTGGGTCATCAGCCGCAACTTTCGCCAGTTGATGGAGCTCGCGGGTATTCCACTCAATCAGATTCAGTTTCAAACGGTGGCGGCGGGTCAGTTCGTGACCTTCATCGGTGCGGGAATCTATGAGGAAGTCCTGTTCCGATTGGGCCTGTTCTCGCTGTGTGTCTTTGTCCTGAAGTGCGTGCTGTTCCCCGGTCCGCTTGCGGTTCCGTTCGCGGCTGCGTTTGCAGCCCTCGTCTTCGCCGCCGCCCATCATGTCGGGCCTTATGGCGAACCGATCCATTCGCCGGTCTTCCTCTTCCGCACGCTGGCGGGTCTCTTCTTCACCGTCATCTACATCGCTCGCGGGTTCGGTATCGCCGTCGGCGCTCATGCCGGTTACGACATCCTCGTCGGCGTGGTCGTGAACCAAACGCCAACCGCATAAGCTATCAATTCTTCGTCAAAACTGGTTTCTTTGAGTTATTTGAGCGAATCGGTTTGACAACTGCCAAATCAATGAGGAGTACTCCGCCACCTGCTGCTCATGCACTTGGCGGAGTCCTCTTGACTGGACAGATAGATTGTCTATTTGTTCACTTTGTGGAAACCGTGTTGCGATTCGGGCAGTTTCAACATTCTGAAGCACCATTCGTGGCCTTTTTGCGAAGGCGATTTTGACCGATTAACCGACCGATACGGCGGACGAATTCCATCCCAAGATTCAGACATTGATACTCTGAGGGATTCCGGTCGCGTTCAGCGTTTCGTATGTCCGTCGCGTTTGATTTCTCTCGCTGATGATCCGGTTGATCTCGCAGAGTCGTTGTTGAAACTTGCCTAGCAAAGGTACGACCCGAGGATCGTCAAAACAATCACATGGGTATTGCCCGAGTTGGGAATAGTGCAGTGAACCTAACAGGTATCCGAGGTTCATCTGGAGTTCGGCCATATCGAGCGTTGGGAGCATGTCGAGGTAGTCGCGCTCGGTCGCCGGCGTTTTGCTCGTTGGTGCGGGACGGTAACCTGCCAGCGGCATATTCGGTACGTAGCTCATCAGGTCGTATTGCGGGAAATTCACGGCGGCGTGCTGCACGCTGCAAGTGAAGATGACGAAACTCACGACTTCGCAGAATTCCTCAATCGTGCGGAACGAACCGCTGTTCGGCATCCCTGCAATCCGCCCTCCGTCGGTGGAGGCGATTTCGCGACCCCAGGCTTGAAGTTCATCGTCGGCGATCAGATCTGCACTGTTCGAATAATAAAGCCCGAGGTAAACGCGGACCCAATCGTTGATGGCGTTGGCGTAAAGGAGTGCGTCGTCGCGGTAAGGATAATCGGGCAACACATCGGGATTGTCGACTCCGCGAGCAGTGAGAGATTTTAAAAGGTACAACTCATGAAGTTGCGTCTGACAGACCGAACCGGCCGCCAGTCCCCGAGAGGCGGAGATCGACCCCGCAAGAAGTTGATCCACTCCGCCCTTTTCAGCGATCAGAACTTTCCATGCAGCCTCGTTGATAGCCAGTGTTCCTGCGAAATGCGGTACGAGCAGGATCGATAGTGGGTGATTGGGCGCGAGTTGCCGGTACGTGCTGACAACGAATGGTTCCATCAGCAGGTGTGTGCGTCCAAGATGTGTTGATGCTTCGTGGATACTCCCGTCGGCGATTTCGACGATCGTCTTCGCAATCAGCCAATTATAGCCGTCGAGCGGGGTGAAGATAGGGTTCTCGGGGCCCGGTTGCTGCTTGCACTGGATGGCAACGGGCATGAGGCGTTTGGTGGTGCGATTGACAACGAAGAGTGCAAGCGGAGAGTAGATGTATTTTTGTCCATTAGGAAACGTGCCGCACTCGATTCCTTCAAGCAGACTGTAATCCGCCAGGTAGAGTCGTCCCTCCGCCAGGGCGGCATCGAAGGAGTCGTTCGGCACGATCGTTCGAAATTCCGAGTCGGACAGCGGAAGACGGCTGTCACGTTTCGACAGACTTCGAATCATGACCGGATTCGGACCAATGACGCGCATGCCGGCGAAGGAATCGTCTTTCGAATAGTTTTTCGCAATCGGAGGCAACCCGATCGAGCGGAACAACTTCGCGAAGTCCTCCAGTCGCTCGGCGGCTCGAGCCGGAGCAATCAGCTCCATATTGAAGTTCAGCGCATCCGAGACCACCTTTTTCAGCCCGTGAACACCATTTTCAATGTCGGATTCGATCCGTTCCAGAAAGTGCCAGATTCCACCAGAAGGAATATCGACTTCGATGTTGAGATTCAGCGATTCAGCATTTTCGAACGCAACCGCCACTTTCTTTCCCATCTGGATCAGCCACTCGACCGCGAATTCATCTTGAGTTGGAACCGTGTCAAGCAGAGCCAGCGGAGAAACGTGTGTATAATTGTACTTGTAAAATATTTGTGCTTCCTTAAGGGTTTCGGTTCGTGATAGTCGATCAGGATCCTGAATTGGCAAGAAAGCGGACATGGGAGGTCATCCTTAGCATTGAACAGCATTTCGTGTGATCATCGGCAGGGGGATCTCAGACGCAATCGTGAATGGTAACTCTTTATGGGACTTCCTCAACAGAAAAATCTTGGCCTGGTTCAAAACTAGCCATTTTCGGGTAGCGGTTTCGCACCTTCCTCGACCTCGGCTTGGGCGCGAGTATCGGATGGGCCTTTTTTCTCGCGGGGCGGATGGGTTTAATTCCGCGTGAAGCGTTGGTCGCCGAGGAGGTCCAGCCAGTGGGGGTCGGCTTCGCCGGTGAGCAACTCGCGAGGGCTGTGGTTCGTGCGGTCGGGCCGGTTGATACTCACTTCGCAAAACTCGCCGCCAATCGCTTCAGTCCTTCTTCGATGCTCACGCGGGGGTTGTAGTTCAGGTCGCGGCGGGCGGCGGAGATGTCGTACCAATGCGAGGTCGAGAGTTGATTTGCCACGAATCGCGTCATGACCGGTTCGCCCGCGAAACGAAACATGCGATAGACCGTTTCCAGATACCAGCCCGCCGCTCGCGCGAGCCAGACCGGGACCGTTTTGGTGACAGGCGGAACGCCGGCATCGGTCAGAATCCGATTCAGAAAATCCCACAACACGACCGGTTCGCCATTGCTGATGAAGTACGCTTTTCCGGCGATGGGTGAACCGATGTCGATTCGATCGGCGGCGAGCAGGTGCGCTTCGGCGGCGTTGTCGATGTAGGTGACATCGACTTTGACATCGCGGGTGCCGATGCGTTTGAGCTTGCCGAGCCGTGCCCGCGAGAGCAACCGCGGAATCAGATGCGGATCGCCAGGCCCCCAGATCAGATGCGGGCGCAGCGCCACGGTCGCGAGGTCAGGACCATTCGCGGCGATGACGGCTTTCTCTGCGATCGCCTTCGTGAGCGGATAGTACGATTCCGAATGGCTGGCGATCGGCGCCGATTCATCCACGCCTTCGAGATCGCCACCGGTGTGCACGATACTCGGCGTGCTGGTATAGACGAGCTTGCGAATCCCGCTGGCTTTGCAGGCTTCAATCACGTTCTGCGTGCCGGTGATGTTCGTCGCTTCGTAGTCGGCATAGCGCCCCCACACGCCCGCCTTGGCGGCAACATGGATCACCAGATCGCAGCCGGTCATCGCGGATTTCAAGGCTTCCAAATTCGTGAGGTCGCCTAACCGCTGCTCGACGCCAATCTCATCCAGCCACGCATTTCGGGAACGTGTGTACGAGATCGGCTTATCGCCGCGAGCCTTCAACTGCCGCACCACCGCACCGCCGAGAAAGCCGCCGCCGCCGGTCACGAGCGCGATCATGATCCGCCCCCGTTCCAGTTCGGGCCGAGTTGCTTGTCCGCCCAGACGGCGAGCTTCTCGCGGAAGATCTTCGAGTTGTGGCGAACGTCGACGGGGAACAATTTCGGGAAAAAAAGGATGGTTTGGATCGATCGTGTTTTTATGAACAAAGCAGCACGCCTTCTCAAGTTCGCATCCAGTTCCTCGATCTTCGGGCGATTGATGGATTCGACTTTCTGAGTGAGGTTTTGACGGCGACCAAAGGTCTCAATGCATAAGACGGGGTGGGTCGCTCCGTTCCGGTTGACTCCCACCAGAGCCGTGCGAGCCACGCCGCGAACACTCGAAAAGATCGGCTCGACCATGTCCGTGAAGAGTGTTCCTTGTGGTGTGACGACGCGGTGCGATTTCCGCCCGCAGAACCAGAGACGACCGCGATCGTCGAAGTAGCCGACATCCCCCATTCGGTGCAGCGTTTCGCCCGTTTTCGAATCATGGATCTTCGCGAGTTTGGTGGCGGCATCGCGGTGGAAATACTGCTTCGTCACGACCGGGCCGCGGACGACGATCTCGCCGACCTCGCCGTCGGGAACGCACAGCGAGTCGTCCCACTCCGCGATCGGCTCATCGCTGATGCGAATGATCCGCACCGTCATCCCCGCGAACGGCCGGCCGACGCAGACGCCATGGCCAAGCTCCGTCAGGTGTCGCGTTTCGTTCAGGATTTCCTCACTGCCGATACTCGCCACCGGCAGCGCTTCCGTCGCACCGTAAGGTGTATAAATTTGAACATCATCCGGAAGATAGGAATATTTGAACGCTTCCAGATCGTCCGGACGCGCTGGCGCACCGGCGGAGATGACGCGCCGCAGAGTGGAGAGCGTGTGCGGACTGTGATGGTGCGCGAGTTTCCGGATCACGGCCGGGCTGCCGAAGAAATTCGTAACACGATAGCGCTCGATTGCATCGATCGTCCGGTCCGGGTTGATTGTCGCCGGTTTCGAAGCATTCATATCCGGAATCACGCAGGTCATCCCTAAAGCCGGTCCGAACAATGCGAACAAAGGAAATGTACACAAATCGACCTCACCGGGAGCGATTCCGTACTCCGCTTTGAGCATCTCGACCTGCGCCGAGAAGATCCCATGCGTATAAACCGCCCCCTTTGCCACGCCCGTACTGCCGCTGGTGAAGAGAATGGCGGCGGGATCGTCGGCGTGGACCGTTGTTGGATTTACGAGGGAAGTGCTTGAAGCGAGTTCATGGGTCGAACACGTACAGAAGAATCGGCCACGGCCCACGTTGATCGTTGTACGAATCGTCCGGCGACCCCAGCCGAGGATGCGCCGCGCCAGATGCGCTTTCGGGATGCCGATGAAGGCGTCCGGTTCGGCTTCGTTCAGGCAGACGCCGAGATTTTTGATTCCCATGCCCGGATCGATCATCACGGGAACGGCCCCGGCCCGGAGCAGCGCGAAGGTGAGCGCGAAGAACTCGCGCGACGGCGGGACCATCAGCGCGACACGCGTTCCCTTGACGATTCCGATTGACGAAAAACCGCAGACATAAGCCTGCGTTTCCTGCTCGAGCGAATGAAAGGAACGGGTTTCGCCGGTCCGCGCGAGGATCAGCGCCACGCGATCCGGTTCGGTCTCCGCCCTGAGCCTCAGATGATCTGAAACATTATTGATCGCTGCTGTCATGAATCCCAATCGTTGAAGCCGTACATCAATTGCAAAAAACTTGCCCCGCCTCAGGCACCACTCCCTTACACACGCACCCGACGCATGATAGCATAGGCAAAAACTTCTCTCCATCGGTCACCGGAGCATCGGCATGCCGACAGTACTTTCCCTGATTCTTGGCGGCGGACGCGGTTCACGCCTTTTCCCTCTCACCAAACAGCGTGCCAAGCCTGCGGTCCCCGTCGGTGGAAAATACCGGCTGATCGATATTCCCATTTCCAATTGCCTCAACAGCAAACTCAACTCGATTTACGTTCTGACGCAATTCCTTTCCGTCAGCCTGCACCGGCACATCGCCAACACCTACAAGTTCGACATGTTCAGCAAGGGCTTCGTCGAAATTCTCGCCGCCCAGCAGGCCTACGACGATCAGATCGGATGGTATCAGGGGACCGCCGACGCCGTCCGCCAGAACATCGCGTACATCAACCGCGAAGAACCGGATGAAGTCCTCATCCTCTCCGGTGATCAACTTTATCGAATGGATTATCAGCAGCTCATCCAAACGCATCGCGACAGCGGAGCCGAAGTTACCATCGGCACGATCCCCGTCCGCGAAGACCAGACCCACGCCTTCGGTCTGCTGCGCATGGATGATTCCGGTCGCGTACTCGGATTCGCCGAAAAACCGAAAACCGCTGAAGGGCGAAAGCCTTACCACACGCCGACCGACTGGATCGAAGCCCGCGGCATCAAATGCCAGGGGCGAAACTACCTCGCCAACATGGGCATCTACATCTTCAAGACCGACAAACTCATCGAGATGCTCAATACGCCGGTGCCCGACAAACTTCATAATGCGATGCTGCTCCCGCACGATTTCGGAACCAACGTCTTCCCCAACCACGTCGCCGACCGGCATCTCCATGCCCACCTCTTCGACGGATTCTGGGAAGACCTCGGCACCATCCGGAGCTACCACGAAACCAGTTTGGCGCTCGGCGAACCCAATCCTCCGTTCGACTTCCATCAGTCCGACGGCGTGATTTACACCCGCATGCGCAACCTCCCCGCCAGCCGCATCAACGGTGCACGGCTCGACCACGCCACCGTCGCCGACGGCTGCATCATCGGTGCGAACAGCGTGATCGCGCACTCGCTCATCGGTGTCCGAAGCGTGGTCGCCGCCAACTGCCACCTCAAGAATGTCGTCATGATCGGAAGCGACGGCTACGAAACCGCTGCTGAGATCGAAGCAAACAAACGCGAAAACCGGCCGAATCTCAACATCGGTCCCGGATGCCGGATCGAACGCGCCATCCTGGATAAAGACTCGCGAATCGGTGAGAACGTTATCATTCGAGACCACGATGGCGATGCGGATTTCGACGATCCTTCCGGCCGCTTTTACATCCGGGACGGCATCGTCTGTGTGCCCCGCGCCGCCATCATTCCCGACGGAACCCAGATCTGAAAATGCTGGCTTGTTCTCGCGAATGACAAAGTTGCGACTGACGATTCAGGCGCGTGCGGCGCGGAGTTGCGTTGACACTTCAACCCGCGCGCCATACGATTTTATGACCAAGCACCCGTAGCTCAACTGGATAGAGCATCGGTCTACGGAACCGAAGGTTATAGGTTCGAATCCTATCGGGTGTAATTCACGTCCTGTCCCATTCTGCCCCGTCAAGCTCCTTTTAGCCTTGGATTCCATGCCATTTGGTGAATCATCGCTTTTCGCGTTGTCATGCCCTGCCCCAACCAGTCCCCTGATACCCCGTGCAGTTTGTGCCAAATCTGTGCCAGTGATAGTGCCAGTGGAGATCTTGTCGAGAGCATTGGCAGCATCGGAAAGTTGGCTGTGAGAATATCGATCCATTGTGAGTGTGATCGTTGAATGACGTGCCAGGTGCCGGAATAATCGGAGCGGATCAAGAATCGAGCGAAAACCACTTGGAAATGCCGTTTTTCGGGAAAAATGAGCAGTTTGAAGAGAGTGCCCCCGGCAGGATTCGAACCTGCGACCCTCGGTTTAGGAAACCGATGCTCTATCCCCTGAGCTACGAGGGCGAAACCGATCGTTCGCAGTTTGGCATTTTATCCATTCGGTCTCGATCAGACTACAGCACAACACAATCGCACTGGGACAATACCGCTGAAAGTTTTGTCATGATTGAAGCGATGATTTTCATCGTTACGTCTTCAGACTCGAAATCGTTCTTATCATTTGAGAGATGATCCTGTGAGTTTGCGATCTCAAAAAATTTTGTAACCTGCGGTCTCGATTTGCTTTCACACTTCCACCGTGTTCACCCCGCCGCCAGCGAGGATGCACACACGCCCATGCTCGAACGCGCGTTCCTCGCAGCATTCCGAAACGGCACTCTCACCGAATCCCAAGCCGTATCATTCGCACGCCGTGATCCTCTTGAAATCTGTTCCATCCTCCAACTCTCGGCCGTCAACCTGCAACAGTTCAAACCTGTACACCCTGTAAAAATCGTAATGCAACACCGAGCGCAACGTTGACGGATACATTGGCGCAGATTCGCCCATAGACCACGTCAGGGAAGCATTTCGTTGCGCAACTCGGCAAGCTGGCTCAAGCTCAATTCATGGGAATCGAGAAGGGGACGCAGTTCGCTGGGTCCCCTTCTCGAGCTACGTCCCCTTTGAGAGATCCGCCGACTCAATCGAGAGGGGCAGGGTAGCGGCGGTCGCGGTCTCTATCACGGTCACGATCGCGGTCACGATCGCGGTCTCTGTCGCGGTCGCCACGGGACGACCGATGGTTGCCCACGATTTTCGGAGGAATCACCGCCGGCGGAAGCAAACGCACTTCGTTGCCATTGGCGTCGTGGCACTTGATCTCCATATGATCCGGTGTGACGTTCGGGACCGGGATGATCGTGATCTCGGTGCGGCCCTTCTCTTCGAGCATCGCGATTTCCTTCCGCTTCTTATTGAGAAGCTGGAATGCGGCTTCGGGATGGACCGACACGTGCACGCTCGACGGCCCCGTCCCGTTCGAACCGGCCCGGTGCACCGCCAGATGCAGGAGCCGCATGACTTCGATGCCGGTCGTCTCGCCGGTCTTCACGGTCCCCGTTCCCTTGCAGTGCGGGCAATCGTGATAGATGCGTTTCTTGAGCGACGGCCGCAGGCGCTGGCGGGTCATCTCGATGATGCCGAACTGCGAGATGCGGAGGATCTTGGTGCGTGCTTTATCCCGGAGCAGCGCATCGCGGAGCGTGTCTTCGACTTTGCGGCGATGTGATTCGCTTCGCATGTCGATGAAGTCGTTGACGATGACTCCGCCGAGGTCGCGCAGGCGGAGCTGCCGTGCGATTTCCTTGGCGGCGATCATGTTCATCTGGAAGGCGGTCTCCTCGGCGTTGTTGTCCGCCCGGAAGGTTCCGCTGTTCACATCGATGGCGACGAGCGCTTCGGTCTGCTCGATGATGATCGATCCGCCGCGCGGAAGATCGATCCGCTTCTGGTTGATCTTCACGATCTCGTCTTCGATCTTGTACTTGTGGAAGAGCGGGACGATCTCATCGTGGAGTTTGATGCGGTTGGCGAATTTCGGCATGACGATCTGCAGGAATTCGCTGGCGTGTTGGTAAGCGGTGGGATCGTCGACCCAGATGGTATCGACATCCTTGGTGAACATATCGCGGATGGTCCGGGTGATCATGTCCGATTCGCGATAGGCTTCGACCGGCGCGGCGACCTTGCGGATGCGGCGGGCGACGACCTGCCAAAGGCGAAGGAGATAGACGAGATCGCTCTGCAGTTCTTCGGCATCGCGATCGATGGCGGCGGTGCGGACGATGAAGCCGACACCTTTGGGCGTTTCGAGCTGCGTCATGATGTCGCGGAGGCGGCGGCGGGCATCCGGGTCTTCGATTTTGCGCGATACGCCGACGCGGGCGAGGCTCGGCATCAGCACGAGATAGCGGCCGGCGATGCTGACCTTCGTTGAGAGCGTCGGAACCTTCGTGCCGATCCCTTCCTTGATCACCTGAACGATGACTTCCTGTCCGCGTTTGAAGATCTTTTCAATCGGTAGCCGGGGATACTCCCGCTCGCGGCGTGGCCCGGAAAAGCGGGGTCCGCCGGAACTGCGGCGGTCACCTCGGTCACCACGGTCTCCGCGATCACCACGATCACTGCGGCCGCCGCGATCTCCACGATCTCCACGGTCACTGCGTCCGCGTCCGCCGCCACCGCGGCGATCACGGCGTTCGTCGATACCCTGATACTCGCCCTCATCCGTATCGTTGAATCCGCGGCCAATGACCAATTCGGGATCCGTCAGATCGGGAAGGGGGGGCGGAGTTTCGTCGTCCTCTTCGGTCTCGAAACCGATCAAGGCGTCGGACTCTGGTTTGGCGGAGACTTCGGCGAAGCGATCGTTCGGGGCGTTCGGATCGAAGTCGTTGGAATCGTCGAAGAACGGTACGATCTCCGGCTCGGTTTCTTCTTCGCCTTCGGTGCGATGTTCGGCCGATGTCATTGGTGGCGCAGGCGGTTCGTCGGTCGCGGCTTCGTCCTTCTTTTTGCGGCGGACGCGCGGCCGCTTGCCAGGCTCTTCCCCTTCGGCCGATTCGTCGGTTTTGGGTTTCGCTCGGGAGCGGGTGCGGGCACGCGGCTTTTTCTCGTCCGCCTCCGGCTCTTCGACTTCGACGGATACGGTCTCGCTGGCGACTTCGAGTTCAATCACCGGCTCATCTTCCGTGGGCGTCGCAGCCGGTTCGGGAAGGAAGGCCTCAGGCTCGGCAATTGGCTCGGGTTCCGCAGGCGGTGGCGCCTTGGGAAGCTCGATCCCCATTTCTTCCAGAAGACCCGCCCCGAAAGCGGATGAATCATCGTCGTCGTCGAATGACGCGGTACGAATCGGTTCCGGCCTGATGGACGGGGTTCGGGTCGGCTTCAGAACGGCGGGCGGAACCGAATGTTTCGGTGTTTCGGTCGGCTGTGAGGCAGGCGTATCGCGATCGACCGGCGGAAATTCCAGTTCTTCGATCAGCCCGATGCCGAATCCGCCATCGATTTCGTTCTCGTCCGCAACCTCGACCGATTCGGGAATGGGCGGAGGAGGAACGTCGTCCTGAGGCGGGAGCCATGACGTCAGAAATTCCGGCTTGGGTTCTTCAGGAGCAATCTCAACCGGTGGTCGTTCGCGCTCGGTGCTGCGCTCGCGGTTTTCGCGCGGTTCACGGCTCCGCCCGCCGCGTCCGCCGCGCTCATTGCGTTCGCCCCGATCCCGAGACGGACGTTCCGGCCGATCAACTCCATATTCTTCATCCTGCTCCGCCTCCAGCCGAGCAGCGACATCCTTGGGCAGGAGGTGTTTGAAGTAAGCGGGATCGACATCCGAGACATGGAGGAATCCGTTGCGTCCACCGCCGAAATCGACGAAGGCTGCCTGGATGCTCGGTTCGATGTTGACGATCTTTCCCTTATAGATGTTCCCGACGTAGGTTTCCTGATTGGCACGCTCGACGTAAAGTTCTTCGAGTACGCCGTCTTCGAGTATGGCAATGCGGCATTCCTCCATCTGGGCCGCATTGATCAGCATTTCTTTCTTCATTCGATCCTCAATTCCGTGAGCTGCCGTAAGCAGCACGTTTCGTGTGACCCGCATGCGCAGGCCGGTGGTTTACTCGACGATCGGTCCGCTGGGAGAAAGTCCCCAGGTTGCGCTCGGCGAAGAGTCTTCGTCGTCGGGATACACACCCGACGGCAGTTCCAGTCGGCGCGTGATGGCCGGCCCAGTGGGCGGGGCATCGGGTGCGTCCGACGGTGTTTCGTCAGCAAGTTCGAGTTCGATTCGTTCCAGAATCGAGTAGGACTCGACGAGGTCATTGATCTTGAGCAGCTTCAGGAGCTCGTCCGCTCGCGCGGTCCCCGTGGGAGTGACCCAGAGGTCCATGACGAGGCGATCGTCCACAATGGCAAGTCCGCGGATGTAGGGTCGGATATCGACCTGCCGGGGGCGGGGGTGAAGGCGGTCGACCCAGACTTCGTTCTGCGACAGGGTCGCCGCGAGTTGTTCGCGAACGCACTCGATGCGATCGTGCGGTATCGCCAGCGCGTATTCGATGCGACGGGGAACGGCGGAACACTTCATCGGTATGACGGAGACGTAAAGGAAGTACCAGCCTTCGGGTGCCACGCTGCGAATGGCGTTGAGGATGGACTGTGCGTCGCGTGGTTCCGTAAGTTCGAGTTCGACGACTTCGTGTCGGCCGATGATGCCGAGCGAGAGCGAGAGTGCGAAGACGAGACGGGGTGTCGGGTGAAATCCGGCGGTGAGTTTGAAGGGGATCTCGGCGCGGCGCATCATGCGTTCGGCGCAGCGCATGAGATCATGGTGGCTGAGCAGCCGGACGTCACCGGTCTTTTCGAATCGGAAGCGAAGTTTGTCGCCGACCATCGGTTGCGGGGATCGCACGGTTTGTGCGATCACCCCCTCTGGCCGCTTACTCGCAGACGGAGCGGAGACTGCGTGAGACAGCCGGCAATCCGGTGCCGTATGGGGTAACCCCATGTCGGAACGGTGAGTCGGATGATCTTCATGGTCGTCTCAACCCTCGGAAGGAATAGCCGGTTGGAACCGTCACTATTCCGAGTCGTCGGGGAGGAAGCGGCGTAGTTGTCCGCGTAAATAACTCGTCACCTCGCGGGCTGTCTCCATTTGGAGAGCGTCTTGGGCAACCCGCACTGCATCCGAAATCGTCAGGCTTCGGATCAGGTGTTTGATTTCAGGAATTTTCCGGGGTGTCGCGGATAACTGCCGAATACCCATCCCCAATAAAAGAGGGGTATACAAAGGTTCTCCACTCATTTCCCCGCAGACGTTGACCTCGATTCCCTGCCGAATCCCAATCTGCGAGACTGAATCAATCAGACGCAAAACCGAGGGATCGACTGGGCTGTATAAGTTGGCCACCGTCTCGTTGTTCCGGTCCGCAGCCAGCGTGTACTGGACGAGGTCGTTTGTTCCGATTGAGAAGAAACTGACCTGCTTTGCCAATACATCAGCCATGATTGCTGCTGACGGTACTTCGATCATTGTACCAACCGGCACGTTCGGTTTGTAGTCGATTCCGGCATCCTGCAAATCTTCTTCCACTTCCCGCACTAAACTCAGGCATTGCCGCAACTCCAGCACCGTGCTGATCATGGGGAACATAATGCGCAAGTCGCCAAAACAGCTCGCACGGAGTATTGCGCGCAACTGGGTTTTGAAGAGCGGTCGATTCTGCAGACATAACCGGACGCTGCGAAGTCCGAGAAACGGATTGCGCTCGTGGAGCGTACCAGACGCCGGCGAGAATTTGTCCGCTCCCAGATCCAATGTGCGAATCACCACCGGACGATTCGAGCCCATCACCGAGAGGACATCGCGATACGCCTGAAAATGCTCTTCTTCCGTAGGATCGGTTGTTTTGTTGACGTACAGGAACTCGGTCCGGTAGAGGCCAACTCCGCTTGCGCCCTTTTCGATGCACGCCGCCGCTTCGGTCGGGAATTCAATATTTCCCAGCAATCGAACGGTGACTCCGTCCTTCGTCATCGCTTCGGAATCACGCAGCGATTCGTAGCGATCGGTCGAATCCGTTTCGTTCCGCAGCCGCTCCCGATAGCGCTCAAGCGTGGGCTCATCGGGTTCGAGGATAATCAGTCCTTCGTATCCATCGATGATGACAATATCGCCGCCCGAGACATCGTTGAGCAATTTCCCCAGACCGACGACGGCGGGAATATTCAAAGCGCCGGCGAGGATGGCGGTATGACTGGTTGCGCCACCGGATTCCGTCGCGAAGGCCTGCACGGTCTTGGTGTTGAAGATGGCGGTTTCGCTGGGAGTCAGATCGTTCGCAAGAACAATGACGTTCTGCGTTGCGATTTCGAGCGAATCGCTCCGCGCACCCAGTAAGCGGTGGAGGACTTGTTTTTCGACATCGATGAAGTCGGCCCGGATCCGCTGGGCGATCTCGTTGCCCGTATCGTCGAGGCTTTTGACGCGGCTGCGGATGCAACGGCTAACAGCGTATTCGGCCGAGTAGGATTCGGCCCGCATGAGCATTTCGATATCGAAGCGCAGCGCCTGATCGCTCAGGAGCAGTGCGTGCGAGGCGAAGATTTTCCCAATATCCTTGCCGAGCCGCGTGGTCATCTCCTGTTCGCGGCGGCGGGAATCTTCAGTTGCCTGATGGAGTGCGGATTGGAGTCGGGCAAGTTCACCCGGGATCTGATCGGCGGGCACGGTCCGTCGCGGGATATGAACACCTTCGGTATCGAGAACGAGCGCAGGGCCGATCGCGATTCCCGGTGAAGCCGGTATCCCGTGTTTGATATCCATTCGCCCTGCCAACTGGGCTTCTCAACGGATGTTGGGAAGCGATCGTGGAGTCGAGACCCGCCGTCACTCGGGGTCGCCGGGTGATGCCAGAATATCGACGAATTGTCCGATTGCGGTCTCCGCATCGGGTCCTTCGGCTTCCACGGTCAGTTCCGTTCCGCGGAGCGCGCAGAGCCCGATCAGATCCCAAAGACTTTTCCCGTTGGCCCGCTTCTCACCATGCCAGACGGTGATGTCGCATCCCACATTCGCCGCCAACTGGGCGAACGTGGTCGCGGGCCGCATATGCAATCCGTTGGGGTTGACGATGATCACCGTTCGCCGGATTTGGTTGGGGAGGATGCTTGTCATCAGCTGCCTCCAGGTTTGTGGTTGGCGATGATTTCCAGAATTTCATCACGAGTCTGCGCGGCGCGAATCTCCCTAACCAATTGTTCATCACGCAGCGTGCTCACAACGCTTTCCAGATAGCGCAGGTGTTCCCCGGGCCGATCAGGTGGGGAAATCAGAAGAATCATGACGTGAACGGGCTCGCCGTCAACGCTGTCGAATCCGATTCCCGGACCCGAGACCGCCAGCGCACCGGTCAGTTTCGAAACCGCTGCGTGCCGGGAATGCGGAATCGCGATATTCCTTCCGATGCCCGTTGTTCCGAGTTGCTCTCGTCGAAGAATTGCCCGGACAATATCGGGTTGATCCGTTTCCGCCAATACACCCGCGCGGAACAGACTCGCCACCAACTCCCGAATCGCATCATCGCGATTCGTCGCTTGAAATTGCGATGCCGGTACGACCGCATCGGGTATCAGAAAGTTCATCGCCAATTCCTCGACCGCCTGCCCGTCCGACGAGCACTCGGGTTAGTCTCGAATCCCTTCGGCTCCGCCATGAGACGGTGCCCGACGGTGATCCTGGATCTTCTCTTTATAATGCTTGATCTGCTGTTTCATTTTATCAATCGCACCGTTGACTGCGGTCATGAGGTCGTCCGCTTCGGCATGAGCGACAAAATCGTGTTTGTGCTCAGCGTCAACGAGGATTTCGGCGTGCTTCATGAGCCCCCGAAGTTCGATCGTTACCTCAATGAGCGTCACCCGTTCAAAAAAATGAAGCAGCTTCTCTGCTTTTTCACGAATTTCATTTTGGCTCGCTTCATCCAGATGACCGTGACGAGCCGATACCTTCACTTGCACGGTGTCAGTCCTTTCGCCAATATTGTGACAGCATACCCACGAATTGTAGAGATTTGTAAGCGTTCATGCAATTGTTCTCAATCTTTGAATCCCGACAAATTTGATAAACTGAGTAAGGAATATAGGGCGATTTGTTTTACCTGAAGCGATTCTGTGCCGTCGGGTGGAGGTATTGTCACGGGGTAATCGGCGGAAGTTGGGGCTGTATGGGATCGTTTCTTCGTTCGGCTTCTCCATGAGATTTGACGTAAACCCTTTCGGCGCATAGGCGCTTCCGAAATTTTGATGTCTTTCCACCGTAGGGTGTGGCAGTGTCGGTGGAAAGACTAACAGCGGTATGATTGGCCGAGAATCTGGCTGAATCCTCTGATAGCGTGATTGCCGACTCGTCTTGTTGAACCTGTGCATTCGCGGTAGAAGGTTGGCTCTCGATATTGCCTGCGATGCGTGCCGGGGACAGACCATGGCCTTGTTGGAAGTTCGCGGATTGGTGAAGCGCTTCGGCTCGCGAACCGTCGTGAACGGCGTGTCGTTCGACGTGAACGCCGGCGAAGTGGTGGGGCTGCTTGGCCCGAACGGTGCCGGTAAGACTACCAGCTTCCGCATGGCGACGGGGCAACTGACCCCGAACGAGGGGATGGTCTGCTTCGCGGGGAGCGAAGTCACGCACCTGCCGATGTATCGGCGGGCCCGCCTGGGTATGGGCTACCTGTCACAGGAATCCAGCATCTTCAAGAAGCTCACGGTCGAGCAGAATCTCATGGCGATTCTGGAAGCGTTGCCGCGAAGCCGAACGCTCGGCCGTGCGTTGACACGCAGCGAGCGCTGGGCGCGGACCGACGAAGCGCTGACGCGATTCAACTTGCAGCACGTCCGCAAGAATCCCGCAGCCCGCTGCTCCGGCGGGGAGAAGCGGCGGTTGGAAATCGCCCGCTGTCTTGTCTGCGAACCGCTGCTGATTCTGCTCGACGAACCGTTCGCCGCTGTCGATCCGCTGACGACCGAAGACATCCGCCATAACATCCGCGCTCTCGCAACCTCCGGGATCGGCGTACTGCTGACAGACCATAATGTTCGTGAAGTGCTCAAGATCACCGACCGCAGCTATCTCATCAAGGATGGCGTGGTAGTCGTTCACGGCTCGCCTGAAGAGATCAAGAATGACCCGGTCGCCATTCGCGAGTATCTGGGGAACACGTTCGCGGATGAAGGTTACGTTCCGCTCACGACGACGCCTCCGCAGATTCCTGTCCAGCAGACAACGCGATTCGTCCCTCCGCCTCCGCTGCCGCAAAGCGTACCGCCGTCCGTGATCATGGATCCGTATCTGCCCGCCAACAGCGATGCCGATCCGCCACCGGATGACGATCCCCCGCCCGCCGGCCCAAACGGACCACGCCCGACGGGGAAATCCGCACCCGCACCATCGCCGATCGCATCCCGGCCCATTGCACCCAAAACGCTCCCGGTCAACATCCGCGACGAAGCACCACAACAACCCCAACCGGCTCTCGGTCCGCCGATCATGCCAGCGCTGCCGCCCGTCGCCAACGCAACTCCGCTGTTTCCTTCAACCAGTCCCGGCCAGTTCAGCAGCTCGACTCAGCAGTTGCTCGAATACGAAAAAATGCGACGGCTCGTGGATCAACTCGCAACCGATGACTGGCAAACCGGCTGGCATGACCTCGTTCAGAAAGGGCTCGAAGCGATACCCGTCCTGCTCGAAGCGCTCGAACGCCGCGAACCCAACATCCGCCACCTCGCATTTCGTTTGCTCGAACAGATCACAGGTGAAACGTTGCAATTTCAGGCGGATGCGCCAGACGACGAGCGCTGGCGCCAGATCGCGCACCTGCGCGTCAAATTCGAAAACCGCCGCGCCGCATGATGCTTGTCCCCGGCGCTATTACTCTTAGCATTTCGAAGACAATCCTTTCACTCGTGCACCGGTGCGCCATGATCGACCTCCCTGCCATTCAATCCGCTATCCGCGCTGCGAAGTGCGATGGCTGGCTGCTCTACGACTTCCGCGGCCTCAACATCCTCGCCCAACGCGTGCTCGGTCTTACGGAAAAGAAACTCTCGCGCCGCTGGTTCTACTACATCCCCGCACACGGCGAACCCCGCAAGCTCGTCCACTCCATCGAACCCGCATCGCTCGATAAACTGCCCGGCACCCACAAAGTCGCCTACCGCCGCTGGCAGGACCTCGAGAAGGGCGTCGGCGATCTCGTCACCGGCGCAAAAAAAGTCGCCATGGAATACTCGCCGCGCAATGGAAATCCGTACATCAGCCGCGTCGACGCCGGCACCGTCGAACTCGTGCGCTCCTTCGGCACGGACGTCGTCTCATCCGGCGATCTGATTCAGCAGTTCGAAGCCGTCTGGGACGACGATCAAGCTCGCATGCACTTCGCCGCTGAGAAAGTCACCGTCGAGGCCTTCAAGGTCGCCTACCAGTTCATCGCCGACGAGATCCGCACCAAAGGCGAATCATCGGAAGTCGCGGTGCAATCGCGCATCATGAAGCACTTCGCAGACTCCGGCTGCACCACCTACTCCCCGCCCATCGTCGGCGTCGGCCCCCACGGCGGCGATCCGCACTACGAACCCAACCCCGCCGCCGACACCCCGATCCGCAAGGGGGACTTCGTGCTCGTCGACCTCTGGTGCAAACTCGACCAACCGCGCGCGGTCTACAGCGATCTCACGCGAACCGTCTTCGTCGGCGAAACGGTCCCCGAAAAGTACACCAAGATCTTCAACATCGTCGCCGCCGCCCGCGATGCCGCCATCGCCTGCGTCAAAGACGCCTTCGCCAGCAACACACCCATCGTCGGTGCCACCGTCGACAACGCCTGCCGCGACGTCATCGTCAAAGCCGGCTACGGCGACTACTACACCCACCGCACCGGCCACAACATCGGCCAGGAAGTTCACGGCAACGGGGCCCACATCGACGGCCTCGAAACCCGTGAAGACCGCACGCTCATCAGGCGAACCTGCTTCAGCATCGAGCCCGGAATCTACCTGCCGGAGTTCGGTGTGCGAAGCGAAATCAACGTCTACATCGACGCCAGCGGAACCGTCCACGTCACCGGCGGCGAACTTCAGACCGCCATCGACACCATCACAATCTGAGTACCAATCCTGATACTCATCACCTGTTCACTGTGAGTTTTTGACTACTTCTTGACTTTCGGCAATTCATTGACGCCGCCTCCGCCACGTGCCGCCCTTGCGCTTGGCGGAGACATTCAAACATCGACTCGTCTTTCCACCGACACTGCTACACCCTACGGTAAAAAGACGTCAAAATTTCGGAAGCGCCTATGCGCCATAAGAGTTTAAGTCGATTTGTGAACAGTTACTGAAACGATGTGCACTGGATACGGATTGGCGATTTTCATGCCGAAGCAGATTGCCGCAAGAGCGTAAACTAGCTCTTCGCGGGTCTCTGACCCCGACGAAATCTCCGACCGCAGGTCTCCCCCACGCAATTCTCCATTTTTTATCCGCAACATGGCCGAAATGGCGCCGGAACTCCCCGAAAGTCGGCGTGAATCGGTCCGGAATTGGTCAATATCCCCCAAAACAGACGTTTACTGCCATGAAATGAGGGATCTTCGAATAGATGAGCTTTTTCGCTGGAGCGATCTTCATGACAGTGGTACGCTCATTTCTACTTACTGAATTGGAGACCGCCCATGAATCGTACTTTCATCCTGAGCATTTTCTTTGGCACCCTCACCCACTCGCTCATAGCAGAGGATTCCAAAAAAACTGAGCTGGCGAAGCAGCCAATGTACGAACGTATACTCAAGGAAGAGGACGCAAAAAAGGCGGCGGAGTTAGTTGAGAGAATTGGCAAACACGAAAATGCTAAGGAATGGGACGCCGCTAAAAAGCTTGCCCAAGTGTTGATCGATATGCGTGTCGAAAAACAAGGGGCGGACCACTACGAAGTCACTGATGCGAGGCAGCGACTATTAAAGGTGGAGATTCAGGCCCAGCTATCACCCGAGGACTGGCAACAATTAAGTCAGACAAATGAGAAGCACCGGCAGTTTGTTGTTTTGTTCCGAGGAGGCGAGATATCCAAAGCCGCACAACTCGGCGAACAAATTTTGATTACTTGCAAGAAACTGCTGGGGGAAAACCATTCAGACACGACAACCATTATGAACAACCTCGCGCTGCTATACCTATCAATGGGAGAAACCGCGAAGGCCGAGCTGATTTATTTACAAACTCGGGAATCTTACAAGAAGATTTTGGGGGAGTATCATCCCAACTATGCCAGAAGCTTGATCAATCTCGGGGGACTTTACTACGCGATGGGGGAGTACTGCAAAGCCGAGCCGTTCTTCCTTCAAGCCCGGGATTTTTTGATTAAATCATTAGGTGAAAACCATTCGGACTTTGCCCAGGTTTTGAACAACCTCGGGCAGTTGTACGAGACGAAGGGAGAGTATTCAAAGGCCGAACCGCACCTGCAGAAGGCAAGGGATATTTGGAAAAAGGTTTTAGGGGAGTCCCATCCTTACTATGCCACAAGCCTAAACAATCTAGCGCTGTTATACACGTCGATGGGGGAGCCTGCCAAGGCAGAACCGCTATATCTTCAGGCAGGTGACGTTTACAAAAGGCTTTTGGGGGAAAATCATCCTTACTATGCTACTAGTCTGAGCAACCTAGCGTCTCTTTACAAGTCGATGGGAGAGTTGGCCAAGTCAGAGCCACTGTATTTAAAGTCCAAGGACTTGAGGAAAAAACTGCTAGGCGAGAACCATCCTGACTATGCCACCGGTTTGAACAACCTTGCGAGTTATTATGCTTCAGTAGGGGAATTAGCGAAAGCCGAACAACTCTATCTTCAGGCACGGGATCTTTACAAAAAGATACTTGGGGAAAACCATATTAATTATACCAGCAGTCTTAACAATCTCGGATTGCTGTATTTTTCTATGGGAGCGCATGTCAAAGCCGAACAGACATTGCGAGAATGTACCCGTAGCTACGAAATGAGCCGACTAATTCGTGCGACAGGGTTCCAGCGTGCCATTGGCAATGAAGGGGATTCTCCCTTTGACTCGCTTGCCGTCATTTCAGCTCGACTCGGTATGGACCAGACGGCTTACGAAGCACTCGAGCGTGATCTCGCCCGAGCATACCTCGATGTGCAAGTGAGCCGCCGTGGTCAGACGATGACAGTCGCCCAACAAGCCCTCCAATCTCGCATCCGAGAGGCACTATCCCCGATTGACAAGAGTATTTTAGTACTGCTTAACCGTACGAAACTCACAGTCGAGGAAAGTCGGGATTTAGACCTTCAAATCAAGAAGCGGCAGAACTTGAATGTGGAGTTGGCCGAACTAGCCGCCGAACTGAGTACTCAGGAAGTGAGCAATTTCGCGGAGATCCAGACTGCAATTCCCCACGGCAACGCCATGCTCTTATGGGTAGATGTCCAGACCAACTTTGGTGCACTTCAGGAACATTGGGCGTGTGTCTTGAAGGCAAGTGGTGAACCACTCTGGGTGCCGTTGCCAGGTACTGGACCCGATGGGAAATGGACGAAGGAAGATTCCCTTCTACCGAGCCAACTTCGCAGAGAACTTGCGGCAGAAGAGCCATCCCAAACAACGATCGAATCACTGGCAAAGAAACTCTACGCACAGCGCATTGCTCCGGTGTTGAAACATCTTAATGGAGTAAAAACACTGTATGTCGTCGGTGTCAACGAGATGGCGGGGATTCCTGTATCAGTGCTGACGGATCAATTCACAATCAGTTATGTGCCCTCGGGAACATTTTTGGCGAGGCTTAAGGATCTGCCGAAGTCGACGGGAACCAGAGTTCTGGCTCTGGGCGATGCGATCTATAGTGATCCAAATGCTGCGCGTCGGAAAAATGAAGATGAATTGCTAAGAGGCAAAGGTTGGAAAGATCTTCCCGGGACGCGGGTCGAGACGAATCGCTTGAAACAACTCTTTGGTGAAAATGCTCAAGTGTTCACCGATGGCAATGCGAGTGAGCGAACTCTGGAATCTCTGAGAAAATCAGGGGAATTGAGCAAGTATCGCTATTTACATTTCGCAGCTCACGGTGAGGGAAACTCTGTTCAAGCGTTCGAGTCGGCGCTCATACTCTCGCAGGACAAACTATCCAAGGAACCAATCCTCAAGGCGGGGGAGCCATTCTTGAATGGTCAATTGTCTGCGCGAGAAGTGCTTGACTACTGGAAGTTGAATGCGGAGTTGGTCACACTTTCTGCCTGCGAGACGGCATTTGGTAAAAGTGGTGGCGGGGATGGGATGCTGGGGTTCGCGCAGGCGTTTCTGACGGCAGGTGCGCGAAGCGTGTGTTTGAGTTTGTGGCAGGTTGATGATATCGCCACGGCTCTGCTGATGAGCCGCTTTTACGAGAATTTACTCGGAAAGCGAGAGGGTTTATCTATCCCGATGGGGAAAGCCGCGGCGCTGGATGAGGCGAAACGCTGGCTGAGGGAATTGACGAAGGTACAGGCAGATAAGCTTTATGCTCAGGTTTCGAAAGATGTAGATCGGAGGAGCCGCGCCGCAGGGGTGAAGGTGAAGGAGTTACCAAAGGTAGAGAAAAACGAAAAACCGTTTGCACACCCGAAGTATTGGGCTGCGTTCATATTGATTGGGGATCCGGACTAACTGAAGAGGAGACCTGCGGTCGTGAGTTTCGTCGGGGTCGGAGACCCGCGACAAACGCCGGGAAGCAAGACCTCCGAAGTCCGGTTTCGACTTCGGAGGTCGAACTCATCTTGGACTTCCGAGGTCGAAGCCGGACCTCGGAAGTCTTGTCAGGCTCCACCTCGATCACGTCTGCGCAACGAGTTTCGCCGGGATCAGCACGCCGCTTGGTGGCGGTGGGGCGGCCGGTTTCGTGCGGCGGTGGGTTTTGCGGTACAGCCAGGCGGCGTCCACGAGGAAGATCATCACCGCCACGCCCACGCACAAACAGGCCGCCCACACATACCATGGCGGAGTTTCACCCAATACCAAGAGCGCGATCAAAAGCTGCGTCGTCGGCGAGATGAATTGCAGAAAGCTCATCGCGACCAACGGCAACCTTCGGATCGACATGATGTACGTCAGCAGCGGAGCGACCGTCACAATGCCGCTGAAAATCAGCAGTGCGTTCAGATTCCACGATGATCCGAAATGCCCGACGCCGGTCGAGCCGAGATAGACGAGTCCGCCGAGCGCGAACGGCAGCATCATCGCCGATTCGATCGTCAGCCCGCTGAGCGAATCGACCGCCATCGCTTTTCGCACAAAGCCGTACAGCCCGAAGGTGATCGGCAGCGTGACCGCCAGCCACGTGAATTTCCCCGCCACCACGAACGGAATGCACAGGCCGATCACGATGATCGCGAGGGCGGGGTAATGGGCGGGGCGGAGCTTTTCGCCGAGAAAGACCGTGCCGAGGAACGCATTCACGAGCGGAAGCATGTAATAGCCGAGGCTGCCTTCGACCACTTTGCCCACGACCGTTGCATAGATGTAGAGCAGCCAGTTGATGGCGAGCAGCGTGGACGAGAGCGCGATCAGGAGGAGCAGTCGGCGCGAGCGGAAGACATCGCGAAGAGGTTTCCACGCGCCGGTGATGGCGGTGATGATGAGCATGATCGGGAGCGACCAGACGATGCGGTGGGCGAGGATTTCGCCGGCGGGCACTTCGTGCGATTTCAGTGCCGAAAAGTACAGGGGGACCATCCCCCACCAGAGGTACGCGAAGGTACCCAGGAGAAACCCCGTTCTCGTACTCGATGCATCGTCTGACACGTCAGGAACCCTTTCATTCGAATCCGGAGAGCGATCAGTTGGAGGAGAGGGATTTTGCAAGCAGTTGATGGAAATGATAGCCGGCGTTCTCGCGCTTGACGCTGAATCGTCCGCTCACGAAGGCGGAGCTGTTCAGGCCGCGCTGGACCTGTTCGCTGATGAGGATGTCCTCCGCCTGCACCTGCTCCGCCACGCGGATACTTTCGGTGCGGAAGGCTTCGTCGGTGGATGGGGAGAAGTAGAAGTCGAAGAGGACTTTGCAGCGATCGGGGCCGAGCGGGAGGACGAGGTTGGTATCGATGGTGGAGCCGTAGAGGTTGATCATGAAGTTGGGGTAGATCCACCAGTAGGCGGCGACGTTTCCGGTGCGTGTGCGGCCGGTTTCTCCGGTGGTGGGGACGAGGGGGCTGCACTGGAGGGCGGTGAGCCCGTGCGTGGTGGTGGTGTAGGCTCGGTAGTCGAGGGCGGTGGCGAGGCTGGGGTGGACGGTGTTCACGTGATATCCGCCGTCGAGGTAATTATCGACATAGACTTTCCAGTTGCAGGCGAGTTCGTATTCGGTTCGCGCATGCCAGATCCGATCGGCGAAGCAATCCTTTTGTGCGGCCCACTCGGGTAAGGGAGCGAGGGCGGACTCGAGGGGTTCGCGCGGCGTGCCGAGGTGCACCCAGACGAACGGCCCCCACTCGGCACAGGTGATACCGACGAGGCCGTGTTCGTCTTTCGCGAAATCGCAAACGCCTTCGAACTCGGGCGTGCCTTTGAGCTGGCCGGCGAGGTCGTAGGTCCAGCCGTGATAGCGGCAGCGGAGCTTGACGGTCTGGCCGCACGGTTCGGTGAGCAGCGGGGCGGCGCGGTGGCGGCAGACGTTGAAGAATGCGCGAAGAATGCCGTCGTCGCCGCGGATGACGATGATTGGCTCGCCAGTGATCTCCGCCGAGAGATACTGGCCGGGGTTCTGCACGAGTTCGCTGCGGCCGACGCACTGCCAGGACTGGGCGAAGATGCGCGTGCGCTCGCGCTGGTAGTGCGGGCGATCCCAGTACCAGTGGTTGGGGATGGTGCGCGCGTGCGTGAGCGGTTGTGTCGGGTCGAACGGCGTGCGATCAATCGGCATGGTGAATTCCCGCAGAGGCGGCCAGACGTTGTCTTATCGAAACGTCCGGCCGCGCGATCCGGGTGCGGAAGCGGAATTTACTTGCGTTCGGCGATCTGTTCGAAATAGAGCTTGATGACGCGGGCGTAGTCCTCGCCATATTTGGCCTGAAGATCCTGAATCATCTTCGATTTGACTTCGCCTGACAGCTCTCCCCACGGCTTGCCGAGATACTGCTGAAGATCCTTGGGAATTTCGACCTTTGTGGTGGGCGACATGTCCGAGCCATCGTTTCCGCCGGGCTTCCCGGATTCGCCGGGCTGACCGCGATCGCCTTCGTTGAGCTTCTGGGCGGCGTCGTTGAGGTTCTGCGCCGCCTGCTCCATCGACTTCTGGGCCTGATCGTTCTGGCGCTTGCCGAGTTCGCGGCCGGCCTTCTCCATCTGACCTTCCGCCGCCTTCGCGGCCTTGCCGGCCGCCTGCGCGTTCCCCTGCCCCTGCGCTTTTCCTTCGCCCGGCATCGGGTTGCCCATCGGTTCGCCCGCGGCCTGGCCTGCCTGCTGCTGCGCATCGTTGAGCGCCTGGTTGGCCTGCTCGCGGGCGTTCTCCGCATTCTGCGGGCGGCCCGCCGCTTCCTCACGCTGCGCACGCTCCATCTGCTGCTTCGCATCGCGTGCGCGATCCGCCGCCTTCTGCAGCTTCTCGCCATCGACGTTTTGCTGGCCGGGCTGTTTCGCGGCGTTTTCGAGCTGATCGGCGAGGTCGCCGGCCTGCTTCGCCAATTCGCCCTGCTGCTTCTGCTGCTGGGCGGCATTCGCACCCGGGTCCTGACCCGCCTGCGCCGCCTGCTGGTTCAGCTCGTTTTGCTTCTCGGCAAGCTCCTTCGCCTTCTGGCCGGCGGCGTTGTCCGGATTCGCTTTCGCAGTCTGTTCGAGCTGTTTCTGCGCTTCCGCACCGGCCTGCTGCGCTTTCTCCGGCGCACCGGCCTGAAGCTGATTCGCGGCCTCCTGCGCGTTCTTGGCCGCCTCCTGAGCGGGCTTGCCCTGCGGGTTGCCGTCCTGCTTGGCGGTCTCGTCGGCGAGCTTCTTCGCTTCGTTCGCGAGCTCCTGCTGCTTCTTGGCGAGCTCTTCGACTTTCTGGTTATCGGTCGCCTGCGGACTCTTCTGCGCGCTCTCGTTGGCCTTGGCGAGTTCGTCGCGAAGCTGGCGTTCCTGCTGCGCGAGTTGACGGGCAGTCTGGGCGTCTTTCTGCGACGGCAAAGCGCCGTCCGCATCGTCACCCGTGTTGTTGGCGTCGGGATCGCCGCGCTGGCCTTGTGGCTTCTGCGCTTCGGCGTTTTCGGGCTTCTTGAGCTGATCCGCGAGTTCGCGCGTGGCCTGGGCGGCTTCCTGCTGAAGCTTGGGCGCCTTTTCCGGGTTCGGATCGCGGTTGAGTTTCTCGAGGGCGTCGGCGGCTTTTTTCTTCGCTTCTTGAGCATCGCCCGCACGCGTTTTCTTCAGCTCATCGATCGTTTGCTGAAGCTGCTGCTTCGCCGCCTCGGTCTGCTCGGGCGTGGACGGCTTGCCGGCGTTCTTCTGCGCTTCCTCCGCCGCGGCCTCCTGTTTCTTCGCCAATCGCTCCGCGCGTTGCGCGTCCGGCTCCGCACCCGCCAGCTGATCCGCCAGCTTGTTCAACTGGTCAGAAGCCTCCTTCGATTTCTTCTTCAGCTCGTCCGCATCCGGTCGCTGCAGCGCATCGTCCGCACGCCGGACTGCGTCCTTGGTGCGGTTGAGTTGCTCCGCATCGTCCGGGTCGTTCATCTGGCCCAGTTCCTTGCGGATCGCACGCTGCTCTTCCTGCAACCGCTGAAGTTGATTCTCGTCCGGCTTTCCGCCCGCCTTATTGATCGCGTCGGCGATTCGCTCCTGCTTGCGCGCGAGTTCGTCCGCCTTCTCGTCGTCCGGCTTCTGTCCGTCGAGCGCCTGTCGAAGCTGTTCCATCTGGCGATCGAGTTGCTGCTGCGAGGCGGCAGTGTCCTGGGTGCGTCCGTTCTCAAGATCTTCGACCGCACGCTTTGCGGCTTCGGCCGTCTGATCGCGGCGGCGCTCGAGACCGGGCGTATCGAGGTCTTTGAGTTTCTTGGCGAGTTCGTCCTGCTTTTTAGCGGCGTCCGCGAGTTGCTCCGCGGCTTGCTCGCGCGTCTTGGCATCGGGGTTTTTCTTCTCGAACGCCTTGGACTTATTCTGAACGTCGCGACGAATCTCCTCGTTTTCGCGCTGGAGCCGTTCGAGTTCGGTCTTCGCCTGTTTCAGCCGTTCAGCGCGATCCGGCAGCGCATCCGCGAGCTTGTTCAGTGCGTCGGCGGCTTCCTTGATCGCCTCTTCCGTCTTAGCGGGGTCTTCGTTGGCGGCCTGTTTCGCGCGTTCGAGTTTCTGCAGCGCCTCTTCCTTCGCCTTCGCGGCCGCTTCGTTTCCGGGCGGCGTGCTCAGCTGCTCAGTCGCGCGGCGGACGGCTTCCTGCTCCTTCTGAGTCTTCTTGCGAAGCTCGTCATTCGGCTCCTTGACCTCGGCCGCTTTCTTGCGAAGTTCGTCTTCGAGCTTCGCCAGCTGCTGCGCCGCCTTCTTGGGATCCTTGCGATCCTGAACCGCACGTTCGAGCGCCTGCGCCAGCCGATCGAGTTCCTGAGCGGCCTTTTCCTGCTCGGTCATCGCCTCGACGGCGTTGCCTTTTTCCAGCTGTTCGTTCGCCTTATTGAACGGGTCCTGATTGAGCGGATCGGCCTTTGCGACGCGGGCATCGTCCTGCGTGTCTTTGCGAAGCTGATCCGCCTTCTGGCCCAGTTCCTGCTGCTTCTTCGCCGTCGCATCCAGCGCCGCTTTCTTCCTCGCCTCCGCCTGATCGTTCGCCGCGTCGTCGAGGCGCTTCTGAGCATCCGCCAGTTCCTTCGCCTCCTTCGCCAGTTCGCGTGCGCGATCCGCGGCGAGATCATCAATCGCCTTCTTCAGGTCCTTGTTATTCTTCAGAATCTCGTCCAGCTCCGCGTTCAGCTCCTGCTGTTTCTTCGCCACTTCCCGTGCGATGCGATCGTTGTTCGGATTGTTCTTCAGCTCCTCCGCCAGTTCCTTCTGCTTGTCTGCAATCTCCTCGAGCTTTCGCTTATCCTGAAGATTCTGCGCGAACTGATCGAGACCCTTGTCCAGCTCCTTGAGCTGCTTCTCGGCATCGGCGAGGTTCTGATCCGCAGTGCGGATCGCCTTATCGCGCAGTTCCGGATCCGCTTCGTTCTGCGACTTACGCAGCTGTTCGTCCGCCTGACGCAGCGGCTGTTCTTCCACGCGTTTGATCTGCTCCGCGATCGGCCGGAAGTCAGGCGTCAGACCCGCCTCACGAGCGATATCTTCGAGTTGCCGCGCTGCTTCCTTCTCATTGTTCTTGGCGTTGTCCAGCTTCGCGATCTGCTCGGGCGTGAGTTGATTGCGGCCCTGAGCTTCTTCGGCGACGGCTTCCACATCCTTCTTGGCTTTCTCCACATCCTTGATCGCCTCCGCCAGCTTCTCTTTAATCTTTTCCTTCTTGGCGAGGACGTCCTGTTCGGCGAGCGGACGAGCGGACGCATCGAGACGAAGGGCGGCCCACTCCTTTTCGGGGAAGAAGACTTCCTGCGGTGCCGCCTGAAACTCCGGCACATTGCGGTTATCCACCGCTCGGATTCGGTACTTGATCGCATCGCCCTCTTTCGCCTTGTCCGTCAGGTCGAACGAATACCGGCCGTCGGCCCGCTTCGTCCCCACGTCCTTGATCGTGATCGGAAGTACACGTCGTGTCCGGGCATCGCCGTTGACTTCGAAATGCAATTCCAACTTCTCCACCTTCACATCGTCCGTCACGGTCAGTTCGATTGGCACGCGTTCGCCCGGCCGAACGTCGCGGATCTTCTCGCTGACGCCGGTCACGCGTTCGAACTTCGGGGGCGCATCGGGCGTCGCTTTGGTCGCAACCACGATTTCGGTCCGCACATTCTGTTCGCCCGTGAGCACCAGCTTCAAAGTGCCTTCGCCCATGAGCATCCACTCGACGGTCCCCTTGGTGCGATCCTCGTTCAAGGTGGCGAAGAACTGTTCCGAATTGAGCTGACCATTCGGCTGAGACGGCTTCCATTCGAAGTTGGCCGATCGGGCCGGCCGATTGAACTGCAGTTGAAACGAAACGGTACTGTACTGCAACGCCTCGAATTCATGCAAACCCTGGATCACCTGTTCCTCAATCATCTCCTTCGCATACTTCGGCGGGCGAATCGTGAACGTGGTCCCTTCCGCCAGTTCCACCGCATCCACAACCGTCACCTTGTACCACTCGCTGCGCACGCCGCCTGCTTCCAGACAATACTCGAAACTCTCGCTCACGCTCGGCCGCGTCACCGTGAACGCCGCCTGTTCGTCCCCTGTCATCGGCAGTTTCTTTTCCTCCGCACCCTCTTCGCGATAAACCAGCGATGCAATTTCGGGCAACGCTGACTCCGTGTCGAGCCGCTCCAGATAGCCTGTCAGCGTGACGGCGTCGTGCCGCTTCATCACGAGGTCTTTCGACGAAACGACCACCTTGAAGCCGATCTCGCTCTGCGGGTTGATCCACGGCAACACGAACCGGCGCACGCGCTCTGCCGCTCCCGGGATCAGAACCAATGGTGAAAGGATCGCCGCGCCGATCAGGAACGAAACGAACGCCAGTCGAAGTACCGATGCGGTCGGCGCGGCTTTGTAGAAGTTCAGCTTCTTTGCGCGCTGGGCGGTGTCGCGTGCCAGAACGGAAATGAGCGCCTGCGAGCCGTTCCCCGGTTCCGCATTCTCGCTCAGTTCAACCAGTGTCGTCAGCCGTTCGGAGAGATTGGGGAATTGATCCTCGATCGCCGCCGCCAGAAGCGGGACCGGAATCGGACTTCGCATCGGGCGGAGAATCAGCCGACGAAACGCGAAGATTTGCAGGACGATCCAGCCGACCAGCATCAGTCCCCGGCTCCAGCCCGGTAGTTCCGCATTCGCATCCAGAAGAATCAGTCCAAGCGCCGTGCCAAGAAAGACGAGTGCGAACCAACTGATCCCGCGATAGAGCCACAGCTTGCGGACTTGCTGCGAAAGTTCGCTGAGCTTTTCTTCGATGGCGTGCGGGAGCTTGACTGCGGACATGAAACACCTCGGTACGTCGCTTCCTACCACTATAATTCAAACGCTCATCCCACGGCAAACAATCTCGGAATCCGTTACAATTTTGACATCAAATGGTGATGGCACGACTATTGATGTTTCATGAGAACCGAGAACTTTCCTGTTGACCGGATACGCGCCGAACGGCAAACTGGAAAGTCCGCAGGTTATCCTCTTTGCTGGAGCACTCTCCCATGATTCGCGTCACGGGTGGCGATTCCCACGACGCCACGCCGATCACTCGGCGGAGCTTCCTGCAAGCCGGCGCACTCGGCGGTCTGACGTTATCGTCATTCGCACGACTCCGAGCCGAATCCCGCCTGCCGAAGAAAGACACGAATGTCATCCTCTTCTGGATGAGCGGGGGCCCCGGCCACATGGAAACCTGGGACCCCAAGCCCAACGCCGTCGCCCAGTTTCGCGGGCCGTTCGGCTCGATCCCGACCAGCGTGCCCGGCATTCAATTCGGCGAACTGCTCCCTGAGCAGGCGAAGCTGATGAAGCACCTCGCCATCCTCCGCACGGTCAATCACGGTTCGGGCGACCATACGAAATCCAATCACTGGATGCTGACCGGGTTCGAAGGACCGGCCTTCAATGCCCCCGATTTCATGTCCCAGAAACGGCCGAGCATCGGATCCGCCGTCGCCAAACTCCGCGGCTCGAATCAGCCTGCGCTCCCCGCCTACGCTGCCGTCCCCCACCTGCGCGGCGGAACCGATAACTTCTTCCACTACGCCGCCTATCTGGGAAAGAAGTACAACCCCTTCATCACCGAGTCCGATCCGAATCTCAAAGACTTCCGCGTTCGCAATCTGACCTTGCCCAAGGAACACCCGATGGGCCGGCTGGAAGATCGACGCGGACTGCTGGAAACATTGGACACTTATCGCCGGGAATCGGAAACCGATCCGCTTCGCGCTCAGGCCTTCGAACTGCTCACAAGCGCGGCGACGGCGAAGGCGTTCAACATCAATGCGGAGCCGGACGCCGTTCGCGATCGCTACGGCCGGCACACCTACGGCCAGAGTGCGCTGCTCGCTCGTAGGCTCATCGAGGCCGGCGTGACCTTCGTCACCGTGAACTGCGTGCCGTGGGACCACCACGCCACCGCCGGGCGGCACTCCACCACCGAAGGGGGCAAACTCTTCATTCCGCCGTTCGACAAAGCCCTTTCGGCACTGGTGTGCGACCTCATGGACCGCGGACTGTACGAAAAAACATTGGTTGTCGCGATGGGCGAATTCGGCCGGACTCCGCGGATGAATGCGGAGGGTGGACGCGATCACTGGGGCAATGTCTTCAGCGTGTTGATGGGCTGCGGGTCGATGGCGATGGGACAGGTGATCGGCCGCAGCACCGATCGCGGAGAATATGTCGCCGATCGACCGATCACACCGCAGGATGTGACGGCGACGATCTTCAAACATCTGGGAATCGACGCCCGCGATGTGCACTTCAACGATACGCTCGCGCGTCCGACCGCGCTCGTGGAATCCGGCATCCCGATCCGGGAACTGTGGAGCTGATACTCAGTTTGAGTTCCGCGTCGCTGATTCCCCCCATTCCGACGATGCTCCCAATCCATGGCAACTATAAATGGTAGTGTGCTGTAAACAGACAGCCCGAATGGGAATTCACAACGAACTGCTGAGTTACCGATGATCTGGCCCGCACCACGATTTCGCAGGCACTGTGTTTTCCTCACGGCGCTGCTGTTCGTCACATCAGGTTGCGGTTCCAGCCAACCACCAGCGATCCCGCAGAGCACCCCTCGCGAACTTTTCGAAGACGCTACCGAACGTCTGGGGATCGACTTCGTCCATGATTGCGGGAATGCCAACGATTACTCGATGATCCGCATCATGGGGTCCGGGTGCGCGATCTTCGATGCGGATGGCGACGGCAAACCCGACATCCTGCTCCTCCAGAACGCGGGTCCGAATTCGCAATCGAGAAATCAGCTTTATCGCCAGGCCGCCGATGGCACGTTTGAAAATGTCTCGCAAGGCTCGGGTCTGGACATTCCCGGGCATAATATGGGGGTCGCGATTGGCGATTGGAATGCGGACGGGCGACCGGACGTGCTGATCACGCAATACCGCGGCGTTCGACTATTCGAGAATCTTGGCAACTGCCGGTTCAAAGATATCACGGCCGAAAGCGGAGTCCGCAACCCATATTGGGGCGCATCCGCTTCGTTCCTCGACTTCGATCGTGACGGGTGGCAGGATCTGGTGATTGTGAATTACATCGACGGTGATCCGAAACAGATCTGTCAGGATTCGGCGGGTAATAAAGACTTCTGCGGACCGGTTCACTTTCCCGATTCGGGTTCGCCCACGCTCCTGTTCCGGAATGCCGGCGTCGCAGGCGGAATGGCGACGCGCTTTGTCGACGTCACGCAGTCGTCCGGCCTCGGACGACTCAAATCACCGGGGCTGGGCGTTTATTGTGCGGACTTTTCCGGCGACCACTGGCCGGATATTTTTGTCGCGAATGACGGCCACGCCAACCACCTCTGGATCAATCAGCGCGATGGAACATTCAAAGAAGAAGCGGCCCTGCGGGGAATCGCGTATACGGGGTCCGGCAAGGCCGCCGCGAACATGGGCGTGGCTGCTGGCGATATCGACGGCGACGGCTTGATCGATCTCTTCGTCACGCACCTGACCTCGGAGATGAACACCTTCTGGAAGCAAGGACCAGTCGGCCGCTTCACGGACCGGACGCTGGCGGTCTCCGCCGTCTCGACGCGCTGGCGCGGAACCGGCTTTGGCACGGCGATGACGGACCTGGATCTCGACGGCTGGCCCGATCTGGTTCTCGTGAACGGCCGGGTTCACAAGGGGCAGGACAAGGCGGAGGGTCTGCCGGAGTTCTGGAGGCGTTACGGTGAGCGCAACCAATTCCTGAAGAATGTCGAAGGGAAATTCGCTGATATTTCCAGCAATAACCCCGCCGTGTGCGGTCAGGCGAACATCGCACGGGGGCTGGCGGTGGGCGACTTGAACGGCGACGGCCGCCCCGATCTGGTGATCAATTCCATCGCCGGTCCGGCCAAGGTTTATCTCAATCAGAGCAGTGGCAATCACTGGCTGGCCGTTCGACCACGTCTTGCGAATGGCCGGCTGGCATACGGTGCGCATGTTCAGGTAAAGGCGGGAGGCCGGACGCAGTATCGGCTCATTCAGCCGGGCGAGAGCTACCTCTCGAGTCGTAATCCCGAAGCGCTCTTCGGATTGGGCAATGCGGAGAAATACGACGAAATTACGATTCGCTGGCCGGACGGAACGGACGAGCGCTTTGCGGGAGGCGATGCGGATCGATCACTCACGCTCACGCAAGCGAAGCCAAAGTGAAGTTCCCGCTAGAAGATCCAACGGGAACCTCACTTGTGATTATTGATCGATCGTCGCCAGAATCGTTTTCGCGTCAAACTGATTGCCTTCATCGTTGAGATGCACGCGATCTCGTGTCAGAATACCTTGCACTTTATTTTCGCTGTTCGATTTCGCAAGGTGCTCCACGAACGCCTTGCGAAGATCGCAAAGTTGCGAACCGGTATCCTTCGCCACTTTCCGGCTGATCTCGGAATACTCGTCGAGATTCTTGTCCAGAGTGTTCGCACCGTCCTTCTTCTCGCCGATGACCGAAGGTGTACAGAGCACCACGCGTGCGCCGGCGTCCTTGATCTTGCCGATGATCTCCTTCAGCCCCGCCTCGAATTTCTCGGGCGTGGTACCGGCAGCGGGATCGCGCTCGCCATGCCAGACATCGTTGATGCCGATGTAGATCACCACGAGCGTCGGCTTCTTGGCCAGCACGTCCTTCTCGAGACGTCGCTGCAGGTCCGGAACTTTGTTGCCGCTGATCCCGGCGCCGATCACCGTGATGCCAAGGTCCTTGTGCTTCTCCGCCAGTGTCTTCTTGATCACCGTCACGTAGCCCTTCGGCCCGACACCGCCCTGAGTGATCGAATCGCCGAGGAAGACGATCGTTTCGCCTTTCTTGAGCGGTACGCCTTCGGCCAGAGATCGAGCCGTGCTCAGACCTGTGAGAAATATCGACACAAAGATCGCGGCAGAAAGACGCATGGCATGTCCTGATGGAAGAGGTAAAGCATTGACCGTTCGAACGGCACGAATCATTCTGAGGTTGTGTAGTAAGAAGTGATCGGACGTCCAAAATTTTTCAGCAGGAATCAAAGGCTCTTGCAGAGAATGAGATCGCAATTAAGAAATTGCAGGGGCACACGACTTAACAAAAATACAATTGAACTAACACTGTGCCTTCATCTCATTTTCTTTTTTTTTGGAATTTTTCTGTTGCAAGTTCGACCTCAACATAATTAATATTCAGCAGACTCGTAAACATTGTCTCTCTCGCGATCCACTCTCCATACAATTGGTTCCATTTTCCTTTTTGGAATCAATGCTTGGTTACGAGTTTTACCGCCTTCTGTGGCGTCCGTGCCGATCGACTGATACTCGCCAGTTGATCGTTTTCACCTGCACGGGATTCATTTCACCCTTTCTGTGGGGGTTTTTTATGACGGTTTTTCATCGTGCTCGAAAGGGCTTTACGCTCATCGAGTTGCTCGTCGTGATCGCGATTATCGCGATCCTCATCGGTTTGCTTTTGCCGGCAGTACAAAAGGTTCGCGAAGCGGCCGCTCGGACCCAGTGTACGAACAACCTCAAGCAGCATGGACTCGCGCTGCACAACCACCACGATGTGTTTGGCCGTTTACCTGCCTCGCACAACATGGGTCAGACATGGTACCACTCGTATCAGCGTGAAACTCCTCCCGGCGGGAACACACCCGGCAGCAGTTATCCCAGCAGTGCTCCCTTCTACAGTTGGATGTTCCACATCGCTCCGTACATGGAACAGGAAAATATCAGCAAACAATTCAACAGTGTTGGTGCTCCTGCAGGCTGGCCATGGTGGCAGTGGATTCCAGGTTCGACTCCGTCACCTTCGACATGCTTGAACGCAATGGTCGTGAAAACCTTCATTTGCCCATCGGACCCCCGCGGCACGCAATTGCAATGTCCGGTCAGTATCACCGGCGATCCGAATGCGCCCGCAGCGCTCACCGATTACCTCGGTGTCAACGGGAACAATCAGTGGAAAGAAGCGATTCCGGCTGGCCAGGACGGGATCATTTATGTCAATGCCAAAGTGAAACTGACTGGTATTACCGACGGTACCAGCAACACGTTGCTCGTTGGTGAACGACCACCATCCAACACTTTGGTTTATGGATGGTTGTGGGCAGGTTCGGGCGACTTTCCTTACTACGGAACGGCGGACGTGGCATTGGGCGTTCACGAACGACCAGATCTTCCGACAAACGCTCCCGATTTCTATCGTCCCGGTGATCTGAACGATCCTCAGGACCTCCACCGTTACCACTTCTGGAGTCTGCACACGGGTGGCGGCATGTGGTTGATGGCAGATGGAAGCGTTCGATTCATTACCTATTCTGCCGGTACCGCAACGGTGACCCTGCCGAATTCCACGACGACCACGACTGTCATGGGTGCTTTGGCGAGCCGAAGCGGTGGTGAAGTCGCAACACTGAATTGATTAAGTTTTACGTCTCATTCCCCCGCTCTGAGACCAGCTCAAGCTGGTTTCAAAGCGGGTTTTCTTCTCCTTTCCCTGCTCAAATCAAAATGGGAGTACTCTGAGATGCATCATGTTCGTCCATTGCGGTTCGTTATGATGGTTGCGATCGCGTTGGTGGGAGTGTCGGCCTCCATGGGTTGTAATTCCAAGGCAGACAATACCCCCAATCCCAATTTAGGGGCACCACCTACTATTCCTCCAGGCAGAGGTTCTGATCCCAGTAAGGCCATGCCGAGTAAAGGAGGTGACCCCAAAAGCCCGATTCCCAAATAACGAATGGATTTCGATAACATTTTCAGGTCTGTAAGATCTGAGATCGTCGCTCGAATGATCAACTGCTCCGGCACTTCGGGCAGTTGAGTTTCGTGGCGATTGTTCATTCAACTTACGGCAATCGCACTTCGTCGAGTTCCGTTGTCACGGACTTTTTTGCGTTCGGAATGGCGTGGACCGACTTCACCAATCCGCCGGGCACTTCGCTCGCATACCAGGTCTGAGTGTCGGTCGGCCCCGCTTCGACCTGACCTTTCGCCTTATACCAGCGGGTCTGATACGTTTTCTCTTTGATCATCAGCAGATCTTCGCCAGTCTCGTACGTGCCCGCCGGTCGGCCCGGGTCGTTCGCTCCTTTCCCGCTTGGCTTGATCATCCACCGCATATGTTTGAGTGTTTGAGGCGTGCCGATCGGCTTCCCGGTTTCAGGATCGACATCTTGAGATTCGACCTCGGCCACGTCTTCATTTCGGGAAACAAGTTTGTGCGCACGGCGTCCGTGTGTCACGACTCCACCGACGTCGGTCACTTCGTTGTACACAACAACCGTGCCGATTTCCGTGCTCGCCCATCTCGTGTAGACCGGGTTTTCAACGCGATCGTCTGGTCCGGGTGCGCTGTCCGGTGTGATGACCGGGGGCGGAGTCGACGGCGTTTTCTCGCAGCCTATGGCGGTGATCGTCACGAGCACGATCGAAAGCAGTATTGGCGTGCGCATGTTCACTCCAAGTTGAATTCATAAGTACGAAAAACGGACGGGACCATAACGGCCCCGCCCGCAATTTGGCTGTATGGACTATTTTTTACGCTTGATCGGCGTGCCGCGTTCCTCGTCTTCCGTCTGCTTCATTTCGGCTTCGCCCTTGCGCTGCTGTTCCTCGGTGAGCGCTCCTGGGCCGCTTGCGGCGGAACCGCAACCCGCCAGCGTGATCGAACCAACGAGCAACACAGCTATGAGCAGGAATCGTTTCATCGAATCTCACCTTCGGTTTTGAGAATTAAAGATTATCGAGATTCACGGGTACGCCGTCATCGATCACGCAAGCCCGCATGAACACGACCGGATCAACAGACATGCGAATGAAGCGAACCGATCCGTCACCGAACACCGCATTCAATCCGCCGGTGTGGTTCGAACCAAAGTTCCGACGCCAAATGCTGCTGCCACTGCAACCGGTGGTACCCGGTGGGAAGCACGGCGGAGTTTTGGCGAGGTCGGTATCAGCCGATGGTGCGAAGTGCCAGCGGATATTGTCTTCGTCCCAGCCGCTATTGTTCCAGCGTTCGTTATCGCCACCTTCGGCTCCGTACCGGCCGGCCGCAATGCTCTTCTCGGCAACCATAATACTGTTCGATGTGCCATCGGTCACATCCGCGAGCCGCCGCTTGGCACCGAGTGCGGAGTTCACGATGTAGCCTTTTCGGCCACCGGTGTTTCCAAGATTGGGAGTCGCTCGCTCATCGGCTTCCGGCATCAGACCGGTCGGCGCTGGCGGAACGCCGAGCCACAGGTCGTTCGTCGGCGCACCGCCACCGAAGTACTCGATCCGCGAGCCTTGGAAGAAACCGGCACACCCTGCGTAGTCGATCCGGCCGTATTGTGCCGACCCGTACCCTTCCGGCGCTCGGCGGCTTGGACAGTAGTAGGTCTTAATCCAGGATTGTGCCGTTTGATTGTTATTGATGGTGTTCGATGGAGCTGTTGCGAAATCGGCCAGTTTGTAGACGTTGTCCTGTTCGATATAGGGAAGGATCCGGTGGAAATGGTTCCAGCCGTCCGGGTGGCTGGCGCTGCAGCACGGCGTTGCGCCGTATGCAGGCGGGTTCTCCGTGTAGACGGAAAGATTCGATTGAAGTCGCGGGTCGCTGTCGTAAGGCCCCTGCGGATAGTATGAGTTCGCCCCCTCGTAGTTATGGAACGCCAGACCAATCTGCTTGAGGTTGTTGCTGCACTGCATACGGGCCGCCGCCTCGCGCACTTTCTGCACCGCTGGCAGGAGTAGACCGATCAGAATGGCGATGATGGCGATCACCACCAGCAACTCGATCAGTGTGAATCCGGTTCGTCTGGATCTCATGATGAACCTCCGAATGATTATGGCGAAATGCCGTTCATGAACAGGGCGTGAGTTTTCTTTAAGAATCCAATCTTTAGAACCTGCGAACGAAGTGTGAATTCTTAATGAATGGTGATAAGGCAGAACGATGTGTCGGAGCCGAACATTCAGGCACTCTTGCGATTTTCGATTCGTCTGGTAGTTCCATTTATTTTACTTTGACAGGAGAAGTGTGAAGCGGTTTGGTCGGTCCCCGAGTCCGACAACCTGTGAACCATTCGATCTTGTTCGGGTTTGTCAAGCACTCCACCACGCCGCCAAGTCCATGAGTAGCAGGTGGCGGTTGATACTGTACTTGTGATCAAGAAAGGGAATCGCATCCGTGATGCGATTCCCTTTGACGGCTTATTCGAATTCGTCGGCGAAGTCGGAACGGCACATGACGATCATGGCGAACGTGCCGTAACCGAGTGTTGCAAGCAATAAAACAAATAACATTAAAACTGATTCGAATGGCGGAGCAATTGGAATAAAGAAAAACAACCTCATGGTCAAATAAAGAATATAAACACCTAAGATTAGGCCAATTGATGCGCAGATAATCACAAGAATTCTTCCTGCCATTTTCCGTTGCAATGAGAAAATGCCGCCGACGAAATGTAAAACGGCCATAAATAACGTTGGTAGCCCACAGCACAAAGTTGCACCAAGAAGGATATTCTCAGCAGCTGCTCGACCTTGATTATTAAAGCCACCACGAGGAGCAGCACCTAAAGCACCAAGTGCCGTAGTAAATCCAAAAAGTACCATTCCCGCCCCGATCAGCCAGAGCACGCCCACGACGATGGTCATGACGCTTGCGGCGGTGACAGCTCCGCTGCGTTCTCCGCTTGCGGCGCGGCGCGAGCGGCCCCGGCTCCGGCGGCGGGGACGATAGTCATCCTCGTCATCTTCGTCGTCATAATTGCGAGCGGCTTTGCGGCGCGAAGGTCGATCATCGTCGTCGTCATCGTCGTCACGCCGAGCGGCGGAACGCCGATTTCGGCGCGAGGGGCGTTCGTCTTCGTCGTCATCATCGCGTCGCCGGCGACGGGGTCGGTCATCGTCGTCATTGTCTTCGGCAACTCTTCGCGATTTAGGCTTTCCTGAGAAATCGAGATCCGCTCCCGACTTGCGGCCGGGCGCGGGCGGAGGGGGCGCGGGCGGACGCGTCCCCGCTCGCGAGGATGCGAAGACGGTTTTGCAGTAGGGGCACTCGACGTCGTTGCCGAGATCGGATGCGGCGACCGAGAGCTTCGTCTGGCATTTGGGGCAGGGATCGATTTCGACGGGGGCGTTGGGATCGGTCGCCGGCGCTAGCGGGGCAGGGGGCGGTGATGCTGCTGCCGCTTCGGGCTCGGGCGAGGGAATGATGAAAGCGGCGCCGCACTTCGGGCATTTGCCCGATTTGCCTGCCTTTGAATCATCGACCGAGAATGTTGACGAGCAGCCCGGACACGCGAAACGGATCATCTGCCCCTCGGGTTTGCAATTCACAATTTCGGTAGAGATACAGTTTCGTGGGCTGGTCGAAGTTGGTCAAGAGCGAATGACCGCGGCGGGACAATTGCTCCCTGCCGCAATCCGCATGATTCCTACGAAAAATGAGAGGGATTTTCGAAGAGTAACTTGGCATTTTGCGTTGTGATTCGGCCGAAATCCTCGAGCGGCAGCTCCCGAAGTTCCGCAATCACAGCGGCGGTGTGGATGACGAATGCGGGCTCGTTCCGTTGGCCGCGATGCGGGACCGGAGCGAGGTACGGAGCATCGGTCTCGATAAGCAGTCGATCGATGGGAACGGTTCGCGCGACGTGGCGGATCGACTCCGCCGTTTTGTACGTGATCATACCCGCGAACGAAATGTGCAAACCCATGGCCAGGAAGCGCTGTGCGAAGTCCGCATCGCCGCAGTAGGAGTGCATCACCCCGCTTACGGGTCCGTTCATTTCGTAATGATCCCGCACCTGGGATTCGACATCAGCCTCGGCTTCGCGACAGTGGATCACCACCGGTTTCCGTAGTCGATGAGCGAGCTCCAGATGCCTGGAAAAGTATTCCATCTGCAACGGGAACGGAGCGCGATCCCAATATCGGTCGAGACCGGTTTCGCCGATGGCGGCCACACGCGGGGATGACTCCGCCAACTTCACAATGATGTCCCAGTCACCGGGGTTCGCTTCGGCCGCGCTGTTGGGTTGAATGCCGACTGCCGCGAGCAGAAGCGGATGCTGCGCGGCCTGATTCGTACTGATCTGACTGCTCTCGGCATCGATTCCCAATGTGAGAATCCGGGTCACGCCGGCGGCGTGCGCACGGTCAAGAATCGACGGAAGCTCGCCTGCGAGACGCGAATCAAAGAAATGGGCGTGAGTATCAAAAAACGGCATGGCGAATCCTCAAAAGACGAACGGGAGCCTAAGGCTCCCGTTCGATTTCATTTGATCTCGTCGGTTTAAGGAATGTTGAATCCCGATCCGCCTTCTGGAGCCCCGAGTTGACCTGCGGCTTCGGTGTCCTTCTTGACCCGTTCGATCCATTCATCCCAGCTCTTGACTCGTGCGAGTCGATCTTCATTGGCCATATCGACCAAACTGTCACGAACGCGAACGGTTCCATCGGGATCGAGAATCAGCATTTCGACGCCCGCTTCGTCCTCGACTGTGCGATCACCGAAGAGTCGGCTCTTCTTGCCACCTTCGTAATCCACACAGATCGAAGGCGTGGTGAAATCGACGAGAACCCCCTTCGGCTGATCCTTCTTCAAACCAAACACTTTGTATTTGGGCAGTTCCTGAAGGATGTACTTCACCTTTTGAGATGACCACAACGGAAGAGTGATCAGTTGCTTTCGCCCGATGAACTCGCCGCGAGCAACCGGAACATCAGCCACGATCCAGGTTCCGATCGGTTCCTCGGTGTTCTCGATGGCGACCTTATGAAGCCATTGTTGAATCTGGATGACGGGCAGTTTCCCGTTCATATTACTGAGCAGGTTATGAACCTGGATTTCCTTGAACTTATCACGCAGTTTGTTGTCGTATTCGATCGGATCCACCAGGTAAGTGTTGGAATCCGATGGCACGGTGACGGAGAGCGGAGAACCGTCGGGCCTCGCAATCTGCACCCAGGGGCCGTGAAGGACCGATTCCTTGGCATCCGAATCTTTTGAGACCATAGGGACTTTGAGCCCGTAATTCGGGTTCTTCATCTTCACCCGAATCTTGTACTCGTAGGTGTGGCCTTGAAGAATATGGACATCCATGAAGCGGATGAGCATGTGTTCAAGCTCTACCGGTGCTTTGATTTCCTGGAGCACACCCGCGCCAGGATTGTAACCGCCGGTTGGATCATAAGGATTCCCTGAACCTCCCGGGCCGGTCGAACCCGGTCCGGGGAAGCCCGCCGAGCCCGGTCCGCCGCGCCCGACCGACATACCCGCGCCCATGGTCGAGAGATAACCACCCATTTCACCACCCAAACCCGCTCCCGGAGCACCACCCACACCGGCGGGGGCCGTGATAAAAGACGGAGTGAAGGGAGACGAGCCTTTGCCTTGGAATCGTTTCTGCAATTCCGAAGGGGTGATGGGTTGCTTTTGATTTTCCTCCATCTTCTTGATGGTTCGGATAATCGAAGGAAGTGTGATCGGAGGATAGGTCGCGACGGTGTCTGCGATTGCCGGAAGCGGGATCGCCATTTCCTGTTCGTATCGGAGGAAGTATGGCAAATAGCCTTCGTCCGGTTGATCCGACACTTTGCGATTATTGATCTCACGCACGTAATGAGCAACGTGGTCGTAGGGGTGCCAGTCATAGACTCGACCATTCGGAGCAATGATCCGCCGTTCGACTTCAAAGCCCGCAAACGTCGGTCCTTCGAGAACCTTGACGCCCCCCACAGTTGTGGCGCCACCACCGACCGCTCCGGGTTGGCCCTGACCACCATCTTCAGTTCCTGTCGACCCTCCTGGTCCTGGCAACGGAGCACCCAATCCCGTTCCTCCGCCGGGCGTGAGCGAGCCTGTCATACTGCCTGCCGCACCGGGTGTAGCGCCGGGCGACGTTTCGCGAGCGGCATCTTCAATCGTTTTCAGACGAAGAGCACGACGGATGACTTCCAGTTGTTCCTTGAGCGGGAACACGGCATGCATCACGATCGTGCGGCGGGGGTAGATGATGAACGCCGGTTGATCCTTGGCGGGGTCAAACTCATCAACATTGATGTATTGGACAGTCTTTTCGTATCGGTCCTTGTTCTGGAATGTGGAACCGGAACCGATACCGCCCATTCCCAGCGGATCACCGTCTCCTGTCCCACTACCTTCTCCACCACCACCCGGACCGCCAAATCCCCCAATGCCACCGAGACCTGCAGGGCCACCGGCTTGTCCACCAGGTGCACGCTGAGTCGATTGCGGAGCTTTTCGTTTGATACGACCTTTGATATCGCTTTTCTTCAGAATCTCGGACAGACTTTTAGCACTGGCTGCTGACGTTGTGACATTAACGCCGCGTAGGACTCCGATGCGGAAATTGCCAGGTTCACCCTTGATGTCGTAAGCCTTCATATTGAGGCGAACGAGATCGAGCTGAGCCTCGACGATGCCGAGTACTTTGGGGTTGTCACGAGCACGGCTGGGTCGATCAACAGGTTCGAACAGGTAATGTTGAACCTGGAATTTATCAAAACCGATCGGTTTGACGTCGAGAGCCTTGGGGTCCGCAAAAATCGCTGGCAAATCGGGCGCGGTCGACGAATCGTTCCGCATCTTGGTTTCGAGCGATTGTTTCGCCGAGCTGAATTTCTTTGCAATGTCATCGGGGCTTTGGGCGGAAACCAGGTTCATCACACCCCAGACACCAAGCAAACCTAATCCGCCTGCCGCGAGTCCCAAGGCAACTTTTTCGCCTTTCTCGAGCAGAAACTTTTGGAAGTTGAATTTGGCCATGGCCTAATATCCTTCGGCGTTGAGTATGCGGTAAGAAAGCACGAGTCGTAGGGTTCTCAAATCGACTCAGGGGGTTTTCTTTTCAGGTTCCATGGGTTTTGGCTCCATGGGTTTACTTGTATCCATGGGCTTGGTCGGTTCCATCGGTTTACCGGTGTCCATGGGTTGTGAAGGAGTCATCGGATTTGGAGTCGTCGCGGGTGCCGTTGGGTTCATCGGCGGCATGGGATCCATGGGCGTCGACGGATTCATGGGATCCATTGGCATCGGATCGGATGCTGCAGGCACCATGCTCGGATCTGTCGCAGGTGGTTCATAACGCTCGTAAACGGTTACGATGCCGTAAATCGTCAGCTGAACCAGACCTGCGTTGGCCTGACCGGCGGAGACACTCGAGAGCGTATCAGGATTCAAACCCGGAATTCCACCCGTCATCATCGACGACGAATACATGCCAGGACCGCCTTCACCAAAACTACCTGAGGGTGAACCGGAGCCTGGGGAACCCGGCGTTATGGACATCGCGGCCGGTCCCACGCTGCCACCGCCTCGCATTGACGGCATTAAACCCGCGCCGGCGTAGCCGGTCGCGGTGGCGGTCATTCCTTCGCCATAAGGATCACCTGATCCACCAGGTATGCCACCCGCACCGGGAGCTTCTGCCAGGGATTCATTAAATCGGGACCAGTGAACTTGAGACGTTTCAAATCGCAACGCCGAGTTCGCATAAGCGATCAACACATCGTTGATATACATCTGATCAACGACCAGTGATAACGCGATCGGGACTCGTCGGAGTTGTTCAGTGACTTCAAGATAGCGCTTGTGACTTCCATCGGCGACATCGATCAGCCGCATTCCGCCCGACCGTCCCATGACCGTTCCCGAAGACATGGTGCCGCCGCTTCCCGGTCCCTCCAATCCTCCTCCATCCGGCGAACCAGGAAGTCCACCACCGCGACCCGGCGACGGAACACTTCCTTCCGTACCAAATCCCATCGGGGTTGCTGCTGCAGTCGATTCCGCAGATTCAACCCAGTATGAACCAGGCTTGAGTTCCTTAGTGTAATCTTTCGAGGACAGATAACCGATCGCGAGCCGATCCAGTCGACGAATCGGTACAGTGCGGTCGTCGAGAGACTGTTCGACCTTTGCCAATTCTATGACTTCGAGATTTGGTGGAAGCACGTGAGACGGAAGTGGCGGAATCTCGATGGATTCACCACCAGCCACACCGGAGCCTTCAATGCGGAATTCGTAGGGTGGCAAGTAGAGTGTCTTGGGATCGAACCAGACTTTCAGACGCATGGCGCTGTTGAGCCCGAGTACCTGCAACTGGTTGGTTCGATTTTTGATGCGCCCTTTGAGTACGCGGCCGCCGCCCCGTCCTTCATTCGGCGCGACTTCCAGATCGATTTCCCAGATGCGGCTGGCGAATTTCCGTTTGAGCGGCGTGTTGAGCGGTGGGACCGGCTTCAGATCCGTAATGACATGATTGACGACGGAAATCGGATTCAGAAGCGCTTTCTGCATCCAGTAGTCTTCCATGACGATCCAGAGTTGCTGCGAATCCGGTTGACGCGGGCCCCAATCGCCCACATATCGGAGTACGCTCTGCCAGCCACCTTTCATCTTGGTTGGTGCAACAGAGTTGCCGAGCTTATCATAGGCATCGGCATAAGCGGGCTTCAGTTGTTCGCCAAGACGCGGATCCTGGATGAAGTCGCGGTGTTTGGCGCCGAACTTCATGGTGTTATAGCGGTCGAATACCTGACCTGTCGTCTCGGGCCAGGTGAAGTAATTTGCCTGTTTGTCCCAGTTGATTTTCCACAATTCGCCCCGGACTTTTTCGAGCAGTTCTTTCTTCTTATCCAGATCTTTCAGGATCCCGGTCCCCGGCGCCTGCGCACTGGAAACCGTTTTCTCGTTGTCCTGGACTTCCTTGATTTTCTTGTCGATGGCTTCACTGACGCCAGTCATCATGAAGATGACGGCCAAAAACACCATGAGCGGCGCGAGGCCGGCAAGAATCCAAAAGTGGTGTTTCTTCAGAGCGTCGTTATTTTTACCCTTCATCGCCCATCCTCAGAATGTATTCGAGCCGCTGAACCGGGTTGAGTCGTTTTGGTTGTTAGTTGTTTGCCTGCGTTTCGGCACCGGCTGGAGCGTCGAGCCATGCGAACATCAAGACGAAGACCGTCCGTCGTTTTTGGGAACTCTTGCTTGCGGCACGGGCCGTGGTGTTATTTGATGGAGCACCTCCGATACCGCCGCCGGACGCTGCCGGATCACCATAGCCAGAGCCCGGGCCGCCCATTTCTTCCGAGCCACCACCGCCGCCGGGTGTCAGTCCGCCGGGCGACATCATTGCGTTTGCTCCGCCTGTTCCTCCAACTAGAGGAACCCAACCTGTTGCGACAGATCCGGTCGGTGACATTCCCGGCAATCCACTTGAGCCTGAACCGGGTTCCGATCCGGGTGCGGAAGGTCCGCCTTCCATCGTCCCCGGCGCTGCGGCTACCGCCTGAGGAGCAAGGTACTTCTCGATGTAATTTCTCGTCGGTGCAATCAAGTCCATGACATTCTGATTCGGTTGTTCCTGCATCTTAGAAAGCGGGAGACAAACGTGGGTGATTCGTCCCGACAGCGGATCGGGTATTCCGGGGATGAACTCGCTCACTTTATGCCGGCCGATCTGCTCAACATGCATACCCGCATCCTGGAAATTCCGAACGACGCCTTGCACCATGAATTCAAAGCCTGAAGTGTGGAACGTCCAGCCACGGACTTCGACGATATAACCGCCGCCGGTTGGTCCCTTTGGTTTCCAGGCTTTCGTTTCGTTCTCGTCCTTCTCACGCTCGGTTTCCAGCATTCGCTCCGCGATGGCTTTGCGATCCTCCGCCCACACGGTTTGATCGGCGGCTTCGTAAAACGCCTGGAGATTATCGGTGTAGCGGGTGCGAACTTCCGTGACATTCACTTGCGCCAGATACTCGGCAAGGTCGGGATCGTTGACCTGATCGATGGACAGGCCCTTCTTGATCCGTTCGTCGTATTTTCGAAGAGCATCGAGACCGGCCTGACGGCTCCAGAGCGATTGTTGCTCGGGAGTGGAGACCAGGTTGCCGGATTCGCCAGCGCGGGGGAGAGCGGTCGTTACGAGTTGATGCAAGCGAACCCAGTCGAGGCGGCGGTCCGCACCCGCGACGATCGCCTTCACTTCCTCTTGCGCTTTTTGCAATTCGCCTTCCGCTGTCGTCTTCTGAGAGTTTTGGGTATCCGCTTGCTTTTTGGTATTGAGAGCGGAATCCATGGCTTTTTTGATGGATTCGTCGTTAGCCGCCGAGTACTGAACGCCGAAGCCGAACGCGGCAATTCCACAACCGAGCAGGAGTGCGGCGGCGGCTCCAGCGGCAAACGGTTTCTTGGCCCGGATGATCCGTTCGGTCCGAAGTTCGGTGGGCAGCAGATTCGTATTGATGCGGCCGAAATCAGTCCGATCCGAAAGCATGTTCAGGCCTTGAAGGGCCAGACCATAGGCAACCGGGAAGGTCAGGATATTTTCGCCAAAAACGGGATCGTTCAGAACGCCATCGCCGAGGATGCGGTTGACCTTCGCGGGCCGATCGACTTTCAAGGAAAGCTTCTCGGCCATGTATTTCTGCAGGCCCGGGAGTTTGAATGCGCTTCCCAGACCGACCATCGAGACGACATGCGCATCGCGATGCGTATTTGTGAAGTATCCGAGGGATCGTTGAACTTCACCGACGAAATCGGTGAGAACCGGGCGAAGAGACTTCAGGATCTGAGCGAGGTCGGGAGATTTAGCGGCGTTGCGTTTCAGGTGTTCGGCTTTGGCGAAGGTGAGTTTCATTTCCTTCGAGAGCGCACGTGTGAAGTGATTGCCCCCGATCGAGAGCGGGCGCTGCCAGATGATCTTGCCAGCATCGGTGATGATGAGGTTCGTATTGTCGGTGCCGACATCGAGAACCACAATGCATCGCTTCTTGCCTCGCGGTGCGTCATCTGCGGGCACATCGTCCATCGGTGCGTCCGGTCCGCCTTTTTTCAGCAGTTCGTATGTGGCGTAGTTCGTCAGCGCCAGCGGAGCCATCTGAACGATATGGCATTCGATCCCCACACTGCTATACTGGGCCAAATGACGCGAGATCATCTCGCGCTTCATGGCAAACAGACCGACCTCAGTCTCCATGGCGAAGTTGTTGACTACCTCGCCGCCCGCGATCTTCTGGTAGTCCCAGACCACTTCGTCGAGGGGGAACGGAATCTGCTGTTTGGCTTCAAACTTGACGATGTCAGGGATCTTTGATTCTTCGACCGGCGGAAGTTTGACGAATCGTGCGAGACCACCGCTCTGACCGGCCACACCGATGGCAACGAGATCATTCTTGATGGGATTGCGGGTCAGAAACTTCTCAAGCGCTTCCCGCGCCAAAGCTTCCGGGTCCGCATCGGGCTGTGAGAGAATCTTCGGATGCTCGATGTAATCGAATGCCGTCGCGGTCGGCTTACCATCAACCAGTTCGAGTTTCAGAGCCTTGAGGGCACACTGCCCCATATCAAGACCCCAAACCGCTGTTGGCTTTGCCATATCGATGCTACTCCGCAAGCAGTCGCCTTCGAGCGACGAACGCCGTTGAGATTATGAGAAAAACGCAGCAACCTACGGCACCAGTTGCTGGCACTATTCCAAAACTTGTTAGAAACGTCACAACCGTCACAATCGAGTCGCATTGTGACTATCTTTCTGCTATCACGTTAACCGCAGGCCTATCAACTGTCAATAAACTCAACGCCGCTTCGCCCAGTTTGTTGGCGCGATTGGTACGATTGCTCTCAGGGAACGACGGCGATCAGACTTTCGCCTGAACGCTATTTTCTACATGAAGCACAAAATTGCATTCTCATAAATAGTTCAAGCCTGTTTCCCTGGTTCTGCGAAGGTTTGTTTTCCCTTGATAATCGCGACCTCATTTGCTTCAATCGAAGGCGGATGTGACATCCGAGGGTAGATCGCTCCTCGCGAGGCCTGATACGCCTCGGTCCGCAAGTGGCCGAGCATGTGGTGGCCCATACGCCGTTCGCGCTCCGCTCGCAATGCTGAGAGATCAATGCCCGCCACTACGATCTTTTCACTCGGACCGGGGTCGGCCTGCGCCAGAATTCGGCCTTCGTAATCGATAACCATGCTCCCGCCCGGCCAAGAAAACGGAGGATAATTGTCGATTTTCGCCGCTTGATTCGACGCAACAACATACGCAATGTTCTCGATCGCACGGCAACGGTTCACGACGGTCCACCAATCCATCGGCGGCGTTGCGCCCCACGGATCCATGTAGGCGGAGACTCGAATAAGGACTTCGGCACCATTCAAAGCCAGTTCTCGCAGAACTTCCGGGAACAACCAGTCGTAACAGATAGCAGCGCCGATGCGGCCGATTTCCGTATCCGCCACCGGAAACAATGGTTCGGGGAAATCGGCCAAGTCGTGGGGGCTGGTGTGGACTTCCCATGGGATCCAGGGATTGACTTTTCGATAGGCGTACAAAAGGCCCTCAGGACCGATAAGACAGGTGGTATTGAAAACGTGTCCGGGATAACGTGAAAGTGATTCGAGGAAACTGCCCGTCTGAATATAGACGCCATGCTGCCGGCAAAAGTGATGGTAACGATCGGTATGCTCATTCGGAATCGGTACGGCGAGGTGATCGTTTAACTCTTCAGCAGTTAAGTAGACAGGAGCGGCATGACCGAACTCAGGAAATGCGATCAGTCGAACGTCGCCGAAGGGGCGATAGCCCACGATTGCACGCTCCGCTATCGTGAGCATGATGGATGTCCGCTCGGCAATCTCCGAGCGGTGTTTCGGGTTCGGCCGATCGATCTGACAGGCAGCGGCCAAATACCGAATGGGAGTGTGAGCAGGCATGGTTCATCTCGAATGGCTGAAAACGGTAAAACCCTGACCAATGAATTCCAGGTGATTTCATACGCTTGATTCCATCCATAACCACAGCGTGAAGACATGAGTTCGATTCCCTCTCCCGAATCCGCTCCGGTCACCAAACCGCGTACTCGGTGGGTGCCACCGGAAACGCTCTCGCCGGTTCTCTGGGTCCTGCTGTTTCTTGTGTTCTGTTGCGTGGCCATACTCGGTGCCAGTGGAGCGTATCTTGGTTCGGTGAGTTTACTGGATTGGTTCAATCGTAGTCGCGGAGTGACCTATTCGACCACATTCACGCTGTGGATGTTTCTTGCTCACGGTCTTGTCGGAATTCTGGTCTTCGTTCCCTTTGTCATCTTCGGTGCCTGGCATTATCGGAAAGGGCACAAACTTACGAATCGCGCCGCCATCCGCCGCGGGATCTGGCTTTTCGGACTCGGATTGATCATCGGGATCACGGGATTCGCGCTCTTTCAATTTGATGGCCTTCCCCAACTCCCGACCGGCACAATCACTCGGGCTACGGTTTACTGGCTGCACGTACTGATTCCGATTGCGGCGGTTTTCGTCTACATCGCACACCGGCAGAAAGGTCCGCCGATCCGCTGGCGCTATGCGAAGATGTGGGGCTTGGGCGTGGTACTGTTCGTCGGCGGAATGACGACCCTTCACAGCCTGACACCGCACACCTGGTTTGCCGAAGCACCGAAAGAGGGAGAAAAGTATTTCCATCCGTCTTCCGCACGAACGGCGGATGGGAAGTTCATTCCGGCCGAGTCGCTGATGAGCGACCAATACTGCATGCAATGTCACTTGGATATTTACAATGATCACCTTCACTCCTCGCACAAATTCAGCTCCTTCAACAATCCCGCGTACTTCGCCAGCGTGGCGGAGACTCGTGAATACGCTCAGAAACGAGACGGTAATGTGCAGGCCAGCCGATGGTGTGCGGGATGCCACGATCCGGTGCCGTTCTTCAGTGGTGCCTTCGACGATCCGAAGTTTGACATGAATGAGCACCCGACATCGCAGGCGGGGATCACCTGCGTGGTTTGTCATTCAATCACCAACATCCGCGATACGACCGGCAACGGCGCATACACGATCGAATCCCCCGGCCATTACCCGTTTGCATTCAGTTCCGATGCCAGTCTCCGTGCGCTTAGCAATCAGATGGTGAAAGCCAAGCCGGACGTTCACAAGAAGACCTTCCTCAAGGACTTTCACAAAACGGCGGAGTTCTGCTCGACCTGTCACAAGGTTTCGTTGCCGGTTGAATTGAATCATTACAAGGACTTCCTCCGCGGGCAGAATCATTACGACTCTTACCACGCCAGCGGGGCGTCCGGACACGGTGCCCGCAGTTTTTACTATCCACCCAAGGCGTTTGAGAATTGTGCGGAATGCCACATGAACCTCAAGGAAGTTGTGGACATCTCGATGAATTTCGGGGCGAGGGATTTTGACGGTTCCGGTAAAGCCAAAAACCATAATCACGGCTTCCCCGGCGCGAACACCGGCCTGATGACGATCCTGAAACACGATCCGAAATACCAGCATCTCTCGGAGGGATTCGACAAGCTCAGTCAGGAACATGTTGATTTCCTGAAGGGAGTCGATCCCAACGGAAAAGACAAGCGATTACGCATCGACCTTTTCGGTCTCAAAAAAGGGGTCACCACCGATGCCGAGGCGTTGCAGGTCATCCGCCCCTCGCTGCCACTGCTTGAGCCCGGGCAGTCGTATACCGTGGAATCAATCGTTCGAACCTTGGTGATCGGCCATCATTTCTCGCAGGGAACGGTCGATTCCAATGAGATCTGGGTCGATTTTCGGGCGAGTATCAACGGCAAGGAGATTGCGCGCAACGGCGGAATGGCGGGGCCGAACGATACGGGGGAAGTCGATCGCTGGTCGCACTTCATCAATGTGCTGATGCTGGATCGGAACGGGAATCGGATCAACCGTCGGAATCCCGAAGATATCTTTACGCCGTTTTACGATCACCAGATTCCGCCCGGTGCCGCCAGCGTGGTGCGCTATCGATTGGATATCCCCGCGGATGCGGATGGACCGGTCGAGCTTCAGGTGCGCGTGCGCTTCCGCAAGTTCGATCAGGAGTACATGGATTTCGTTTCGAAGAAGATCGGCAGGCCCATGCCGACGCTTCCCATCGTGGACATGTGTGAAGATCGCGTGGTTCTGCCGGTGAAGGGCATGGCGGAGAAGGTCGCAGTGCAGGACTCGCCGATCAAGCCGAAGTGGCAACGATGGAACGATTACGGCATCGCCAACCTGATCGAGGGCGGCGCCGGCGCGAAACACGGCCATTACCGTCAGGCGGAGGCGGCATTCAAGGCGATGCTTGCCTTGGACGAACCGGATGCAAAAAGTCACGCCCACATGAATTTGGCACGAGTATATATTGACGAAGGCCGCCTGAACGAAGCCGCGGTGCAGCTCGAACTCGCCGCGGACACAAATCCGCCTCCGCCCTGGTGGACTCGGGCTTGGCTCAATTCCGTCGTCAACAGCGAGAATGCCACCAAGCCCGAAGACCTCGACAAAGCGATTGCGGATCTGGAACGCATCGTAGATCCCGCGAATCAGCCGCGTGATCGCAAGTTCGATTTCAGTCAGGATTACATCACATGGAGCCTGCTCTCAAATCGTTTGTTCAAGCGCCGCCAGTTCGAAGAAGACGGTTCGGAGGCATTCCGGAACTTCGTGCTTCGTTCGATCTCCGCAGCCGAGGAATGCCTCAAATATGACATCGAAAATGTGCAGGCGCACGATCAGTTGCGGCAATCGTTTGACGCACTCAGCTCTGAGAAACAGTTGCCCGTTCTCGATCTCAAGCCTTCCCCCAGTATCCACGATGTCGCCGGCGAAGCCCGCATTCTCGGTGATCAAGGTTCCACCAGAGACGCGAAGTTCCTCGCGGCCCGCAAGCTGCTGATGAGTCTTGCATCAGCCAGCAAGCTGCCGGTCAATCCCGATTCGCCCAAGCTCGATACATTGCGTTCACTGTACAAAATGATCCGTCCGGCGTTCGACACCGCCGATCCGGAGCTGAAGTCCGCCTCCGCCGCCGTCCTCGCGGCCCTGCATCGCGAGTTTCACCTGATCTACAAGCCCGATGAAATCGCACGCTCCACCGCCCGGCAGATCTACGGATCGAATCACCCCGCTGCCAACTACGCCGCGCGAGATCGCGTGATTTATCCCACGACGGCGAGCCATCGCCAGAGCATCCTGCAGTCGGGCGATCTCCAGGAAAAATCGTCGCGCAAATAATTGAACCTTTACGACACGAGATCATTCATGCGTTACCTTCTCATCGCAGCGATTGCGTTCCTGCTCGGTATCGGTACTTTCTTTGCGTTTTACCTTCTTACTCCGTCACCCGCACCCGTGGCTCCGCCCATTCTCGCCGAAGCGCAGACGCGCACCGCACGCGAAGTGCCCACCGTGAAATTCACCGATGTCACTCGCGAAGCGCAGCTTGACTTTCGTTTCTTCAACGGCATGACCGGTCAGAAACTCCTTCCCGAAACGATGGGTGGCGGAGTGGCGGTGATCGATTTCAACGTCGACGGCCGTCCCGATCTCTTCTTCGTGAATTCCTGCCCGTGGCCCGGACACGAAGTCGAGAATCCCAAAGTGCTGCCGAAACTCTACGAAAATCTGGGCAATGGAACGTTTCGCGATGTCAGCGAAGCCTTCGGATTCACGAGGCCGATGTACGGCATGGGAGCGACGGTCGGCGATTACGACAACGATGGCTTTCCGGATCTGTTCGTGAGCGGCGTCGGGCAGAATCGGCTGTTCCACAACGAGTCGGGTCAAAGCTTCCGCGATGTCACGTCTGAAGCCGGTGTCGGGGGATCGAGCGGGCTGCCGCAGGTTTCCTGGGAAGCGTTCCTGAAGTGGGATAAGCCGATCCCGTTCGGTACCTCCGCCACCTTCGTTGATTACGATTGCGACGGCAGGTTGGATCTCTTCGTCTGTTCGTACGTTTCCTGGTCGCCCGCGATCGATCTGAGCATCAACAGCACGACCACCGGAGTCGGGCGTTCCTTCGGGCAACCGCGGGATTTCAACGGCAGCCAGTGCTGGCTTTATCGGAATCTCGATGGCAAAACCTTCGCGGATGTTTCCGAGTCCGCCGGCGTGATCGTCACCGAGAAGGAAGGCCGTAATGAAAACGACCGGATTCGAGCCGTCGCGAAGTCGCTGGGAGTGATCGTCTGCGATGCGGACGATGACGGCTGGCCCGATCTCGTCGTCGCGAATGATACCGTCCGCAATTTCTATTTTCACAACGAAGCGGGACCGGACGGGACGCGGGTCTATCGGGAGATAGGAGTGATGGTCGGGGCGGCGTATCCGGACGATGGCAAACCGCGCGGCGGGATGGGGATCGACTGGGGCGAATATCGCCCCGGGAAGTCCGGGATCGTCGTCGCCAACTTTGCCCAGGAGCCGGTCACGTTCCTCAATCGCACGCTCAAAGATGAGCGCACGCGATTCACCGATGTCGCACTGCCGGTCGGGCTCTCCGCCCCCAGCCGTCAGGCGCTCAAATTCGGCACCGTGTTTTTCGATTACGATCTCGACGGACGACTGGACCTTTTCATGACGAATGGGCACATCGAGCCCGAAATCGCGAAGATTCAGGGCGGGCAATCCTACAAGCAATCGCCTCAGTTGTACTGGAATACGGGCGAGGAGAAACCGGTCTTCGAACCGGTGCCGGAAGCGCAGTGTGGCACGGATCTCATGCAGCCGCTGGTTGGACGCGGCTGTGCCTACCTGGACTATGATGGAGATGGCGATCTGGATCTTGTGATCGTGGACAACGGCGGGCAGGCCCGGCTCCTGCGCAATGATTTGCCGAAGGGTCCGCATTTCATCCGATTGGCGCTGGAGGGGACGAACTCGAACCGCTCCGCCATCGGCGCCCGGATCACGATCAAGGCCGGTGACACAACGCTCGAACGTGCGGTCGCCGGTGCAAAGGGGTACCTCAGCCAGAGTGAGTTCCCCGTCACAATCGGATTGGGCGAAGCGACGGCGGTAGACAATGTGACCGTCCGCTGGCCGGGCAAGGATCACAAGACGCAGGAATGGACCAACCTCTCCGCGGATCGAACGTACCGGCTCCGCGAAGGAGACCCGGAAGCGAAGTTTGAGCTGAAAAAGTAATGGGGTCGTTCCACAGGTCAGATCATTCGGTCACAGCATCTGTTCAAAAAACCAATGTAATCCAACATCGAGTGTCAGGATGAATTCTCCGATTGAACAAACCGGGCCCGGACGAAAAAAGCGGGGTCTGGTTCTGGTGCTCGTGCTGCTGGTGATTCTGGGCGGCGGCTGGTTTCTTTGGCAGAAGCGTGAACAGCAGACTGCGGATTTTCAGGCGGCGATGGTGGCGAATGCGCGAGGGATTGCGTACCTCGAGCGCTACGATCTGGTCGAGGAAAACGGGAAAACCGCCTTCGACAATGCCACGGAACAATTCGCCGAAGCGATGCGATTGCGACCAGACTGGATCACTCCGCAGATCAATTACGGCATGTCGCTGCTCTACACGGGTCAAACGGAAAAGCTCGACCAGGCGATCGCGGTCTTTGAGAAAACCCTACGGAAAGAACCGCAGAACCCTTACGCCAATCATTGTCTGGGGATCATCTATTTCTTTCGCGGCGATGCGGTTTCGGCGAACCGGTATTTCAAGGTCGTCACGGAGGTGGATCCCGAAGACGCCTACGCCTGGTATTTTCGCGGCTTCACCATCGAGAATCGTGAAGAATCAGAAGAGGCTCTGGAGTGCTTTCAGAAGGCGGTGAAACTCGATCCGTACCTGACAACCGCCCGGTTCTCGCTGGCGGGTCACATCAGCATCAACGATCCCAAGGTTCGCGCTCAGATGCACGAGGAGCGCTCCGCCCTGCGCGACGCGTTCTGGGAGCGCACGGCGGATACCAAGCCCAGCAAACTCGGCCGCTACGGCACGCCGATCGGACTGACCGCAAACGAAGTGGATCTATCGTCGTCCGATCCCACACTCAGCTTCGATCAGAAAAACTCGATTGAGATCTCACTCGGCCCCAATACGTCCTGGGCAACTGAGGTGGATGAGGCGACACAGGAATTCCGGAAGAGGTTCGGTGGCGTGCTGGTCCGGCTCGATTTCGACAACGATGATCGCCCCGACCTGTTGTTGCTGTCGTCGGTAAATCGCGATGGGAAATTGGGCGACTTACTTTTGCGAAACGAAGGCAACGGACGATTCACGGATGTGACGGTCAAAGTGGGCTTGGGAACTCAGGCAAGCCGAGGCGCGGCCGTCGGCGATTTTGACAACTCGGGGTTTTCCGATCTCATTCTGACCACGGAACAGGGTGTGCGATTGTTGCGGAATCAGGACGGCAAAACGTTTGAAGACGTGACCGCACAAGCGGGATTCGATGGGCTGAACGGCCGATTCCTCGCATCCGCATGGGTCGATCTGGATCAGGATGGAGACCTCGACTTGCTGCTGACCAAACCGGAATCGCAAGCCGGCAAGCGGGACGGCCAGTTGCTTGTGTACAAGAACATCGGCGAAGCGCCGCCCGCCAAACCCAATGAGCAGGCGGGTCCGCTGACAGTGAATTTTGAGCGGTTGAATCATCCCGCCTTTGACATCAAAGGGTCTGTGGTCGGCCTGATCACAGTGGATGCGGAGAACGACGGCGATGTGGACGTGATTGTTCTTGCGGATGGCGAAGCGCCGATCTTTATTCTCAACGATCGCCTGCTGCGATTCCATCGGGGAGCGGCGAACATCACGGGGACTGAACCACGCAATGGGGGGTTGGTCTTCGATGCGAATCAGGACGATCAATCGGATCTCTTGTTCCTTTCGCCAACTCAGGCACCGGAAATCCTCCGTTCCAAGGTGGATACTCAGGGCATCGAGATCTCTGATCGATTTGAAGAGATCGCGACGGAACTTCCTCCGCTGAAACACGCTCAAGCCATTGACATGAATCATGATGGTATCATCGATATCGTCGGGACTTCGGACTCCGAAGGTGTGGTGCTCGCGAAAGCCCAGCGATCCGGGAATTGGGAACTTGTTTCGCATGAGACTTCTCGAACCAAGCTCGCGATCCTTGCGGCGGCGAGTTGCGATGTCGATGGCGATTGCCACAACGACCTTCTCGTCTGGACGACCGAAGGCTTGAATCTGTACCGCAATCTCGGCAACCAGAATCGTGGGCTCAGCGTCAAGCTGTCCGGCAAGCGTGAGAAAGAGGCCGCCCGCACCAATCAGGATGCGATCGGTACGAAGGTCACCTCGTACACCGGTTCGATCCGTACGATGATCGAAAACACCACGATGAATGCCGGACCCGGGCAATCGCTGTTGCCTCTGGATTTCGGCATCGGGAAGGCGATGAAGGCCAACGCCCTGCGCATCGCGTGGCCCGATGTGGTCCCGCAGGCGGAGGTTGATCTGGCGAGTTGCGAGAAGCGCCAGATCCGCGAGACCGACCGCCGCTCGTCGTCCTGTCCGGTCCTTTTCACCTGGGATGGATCGCGATTCGTCTATGTCACGGACATTCTCGGTGCCGGTTCCATGGGAGAACTCGGTGCGGACGGCTCGACCCGCCCTCCGCGACCCGAGGAAAGTCTCAAGATCGAAGCCCACCAGATTCAGCCAAAGAATGGACGGTACGTGATCAAACTGGCGGAGCCGATGGATGAACTTTTGTACCTCGACCATGTGAAGCTGGAAGTCGTTGATCATCCGAGACGTTGCACGATTTATCCGGATGAACGGTTTGCCGTGGTCGAACCGTTTCCGACTCAGAAACTGCTGAATTTTCAGCAATGGATTTCACCGCGTTATGCACAGGATCATAGGGGCAATGATGTGACGGATCACCTTCATAAGCGGGATGGGCGTACGGTTGACCGGTTTCGGAAGCGGTCCTGGCATGGACTGGCGGAGGAGCATTTCGTGGAACTGGATTTCGGCGATCAGCTGAAGAAGATTCCCGGTACCGCGGATGTGCATCTCGTGCTCACTGGCTGGACTGACTATGCCTATCCGGAGACGATCTACGCCGCCGGGCAGGCGGGTGTGACGATGATGACACCGATCCTTGAAAAGCAGATGCCGGATGGAACATGGGAGACGGTCGGCGAGATGGGTTTCCCGGCCGGTTTGCCTCGGGTGATGACCACGCCCTTGAAGGAGCTGGCGGGTACCGAGGTTCGTCGGCTGCGGATTCGCACCAATATGCACATCTACTGGGATCAGATTCGACTGGGAATCGTCCAAGACACCGATCGCACGAGCCATGTCCTGAACGTATCGAAGGCGACTCTTGACCGTAGGGGATTTGCGAAGGAAGTCTTCCCGACCGGTCGTTCGCCGGCGGAGTATGACGATCAGCAGATGGAACCGGTGACGTTTACCCGATGGAAGGGGAAGGTCACGAAGCTGGGCGAAGTGACGGAATTGGTCACCGGACTCGATGATCGATTTGTCATCGTCGGGCCTGGTGACGAGGCCGTGATTGAATTCGATGCGGGCCAATTACCGCCTCTGGCGGAGGGGTTTGAGCGATCGGTCGTGCTTCGTTCGCATGGTTACTGCAAAGATGCGGCGCCGTTTACTGCGACGTCCGGATTGATTCACCCGTTGCCGTTTCGTGCCATGTCCAGTTATCCCTTCGGTGCCGAGGACCGAACCTTGGCACCGGCCGCGCAGGCGGAGTACGATCGCGTCTGGAACACCCGCAAAGTCGGATATCGTTGATAATTTGCTATTTGAGTGAAAAAGGACTCCGCCAAGTGCATGAGCAGCAGGTGGCGGAGTCCTCCTTACGGTTTTGACGTTTGGCAAGTTAATTGGTGTATTTTTGTTCAATCAGGGATTCTTTTCGTGGACGATTTTCCCGTTCACGATGGTCAGCAGGACTTTAGTGCTGCGGATGTCGCCGGCGGAGCAGGTGAGAAGATCGCGATCCACCATGATGACATCCGCGAGTTTGCCGACTTCGAGCGTTCCCAGTTCCTGTTCCCGTTTGTGAAGAAACGCATTGTTGATGGTGTACAGCCTGAGAGCTTCCTCGCGGGTCAGTTGCTCGGACGGTTCGTGGATTCCACCGCGTTCGAGGGTTCGCGTGACGGCGACCCAGATGCCGAGCCAGGGGCTCCACGGATTCGTGGAATCGAACGGATCGTAGCGGAGCATGTGATCGCTTCCGCCGCCGATGGTGGTGTATTTGAGCCAGGATTTGTACGGCTGGAACCAGCGCATGCGGTTGGCGCCGAGGACCTTGAAGAGCGTAGAACCGTCTTTGTAGAGCCAGGCGGGTTGAACATCCGCACAGACGCCGAGTTCCCGGCAGCGTTCAAGGTTGCGTTGCGAGGGAAAGTTCGCATGCGTGATGCAATAGCGAAGATCCGTGATGGGCGTCATGCGGTTGGTGAGTTCGTAAGCGTCAAGAAGGAAGTCCATCGCGCCTTCGCCTGCGCAGTGGGCGGTCACCTGCCACTTTCGCTTGGCGGCTTCTTCGACCACAATCTGCAACTGCTCGGGCTTGATGAAGAGCAATCCGCGATAATCGTCCTGTGTGATCTGATAGGTCGGCCCGCGCGGCCAAGGCTGACGCATGTATGCGGAACCGTTGAGCATTCCGCCGTCGAGGAAGAGCTTGATTGGCCCGAGGCGAATCCAGTCGTCGCCGGTGCCGGTGGGACCGTTGAGGGCGTCGAGGCGTTTGCCGATGTCCTCACGCGAGCCGGACGGACTAAATCCTCGCGACACGGTCACGCGGATCGAGAGTTCCTTCTTCGCTTTCAAATCCTGATAGAGATCGAAGTCGCCTTTGCTGGCGTTGCGATCGGAGATGCTGGTCAGACCCTGTTCGTTGTAAAGCTGGAAGAGTTTTTTCACGGCGTCGCGGCGCTGCTCAGGCGTGATTTTGTCCGATGATCCCGGCACGCCTTTGAGCACTCCGTAGGCGTTGCGCAGCATGCCGGTCGGCTCGCCGGTGGTCTCATCTTTCACAATCTGACCCGCTGGCGGATCTTTCGAGTTTTTCGTTACTCCGGAGATTCGCAGCGCCATCGAGTTCGCGATTCCCGCCGGGCCGGCGTGATAGAGCACCGGATGGCGGGGTGAAACGGAATCGAGTTCGGCTTTGGTCGGGAAGCGTGCTTCTTTCAAACGCGTTGGGAAAGCGTAGCGAATGACGATCCACGATCCTTCGGGGATCGTAGCGGCTTTGGCTTTGATGTGATCGAGAACTTCGGTGATTGATTTCAGATTCGGCAGCGGTTCGCCGACTTCGCTCAGCGCCGCGCCGTTCGGATGCACGTGACTATCGAACAAACCCGGCATGACCATTCGGCTGTTCGCATCGATCACTCGCGTCTTCGGCCCCTGAAGAGCAAGGATTTCGCCATCTTCGCCGACGGCGATAATCCTTCCATCACGGATGGCAATTGCTTCTGTGACGTTCGATTTCGCATCGAGTGTCACAAGTTTGGCATGATGGATGATCATGTCTGCCGGTTCGGCAGCGAGCAAAAACGGAACTGCAAGTGCGATCAGCAGTCGGGACATACGAGAACTCCACGCGAGAGATGATCTTCGCGTAGTATCCTCCTATTCCTTGATCAGTTCCACCTGTTTTTCGTCATCGACTTCAATTTGTATCCGATTCTGGAATTGGGACAACTTTCCTTTGATGCGAACCACCTTACCGCTGAATGTCTCGCCCGTGGCATCCTTGTAGATTCCCTCGCGGCTTTTGCTGTTCATCACGACTGTGAAATTCTTCTCGTCGCGGTAGTCGGCTTCGCTGTTGAGAAACAGTCGCCGTTTGTCGGAGGTGAGACGGCCACCAAGAACCTCGAACTGGATTATGACTTCCTCGCCAACCTTGCCCTTGAGCGCTTGTTCGGGACTGATGACTCCTTCGGGCAGCAGCAGCACCTTACGAGGCTGAGGCGATCCTTTCGCGACGACTCGATCGTTCGGTGTCAGCAGCCCGAGGCGGATCGCGTGGCGGATAACAATTTCACCGTCTTCATCGCGGAGTTGGAGCGTCATTCGAGGGCTGGTTTCGCTGGTCCAGTCTATCGTGATCAGGCCGAAGTTGTTGCCGAAGGGCATGGCCGCCACGCGATGGCGATTCGGTTCCGGCGCCCGCCACGCCTTGTTCCCCTGATTGAAGCCGCTGGCGGTGATGTCGTAGAGCGGATACGAGATCGCATCGCGCGAAACGGAAAGTTCGGCCAGATGGCGATCGCCGCTGAGAATGATCACGCCGTTCGCTTTCGTATCCTTCAGCAATTTGTAAAGCCGCTCGCGTTCATGCGGAATCAGCGACCACTTTTCAAACGGATGTTCTTCGCTGAGAACCTGAATTCCGGAACCGATCAATCGCACTTCCGCCGGGACTTTGAGTTGCTCTTCCAGCCATTTCCATTGCTCATCGCCGAGAAACGTGGCAGTGGGATCGGTGTTGGGTTGCGATTCCGAGACACGCAATCGGGGATTGAACTTCGTCTGAATCGGGCTGCGATGATAGCGGCCATCCAGCATGATCACCTGCACGCGCTTGCCTTCGGGGCCAAAAACTTTCGCATCATAAACTCCTTTGCGCGAGCGACGGGGCGAGTCTTTGGGCACGCCGAAGAAGTCGAGGAAAATCTGCTGGGATTCATCCTTGAAAGGCAGCCGGGTGTCTCCGTCGTTCTTACCGAAGTCGTGATCGTCCCAGGTCGCCATGATGGGTACGGTGCTTTTCAGCTTTGCGAACGAGGCATCGCCATCGAGTTTCCCATAGGTTTCTCGAATTCGAGCGGGATCGACCTTTTTGGATTTGTCCAGGTCCGCATACATCGTATCACCCAGCAAAACGAGCAGATCCGGCTGAGCTTTGACGATCGAACCCCAGATTGGGCATGGCTTATCCTGATCGGCACACGAACCGAAAACGATCGTTGTTAAAGCGCGAGTCTCTTGCGCGGATGTCCACGAAACCCACGTTCCGACAATCAGAATAACCAACACGAAGCGCTTCATGGCGTTGTACTTTCTGGATGAGTTCGTCAATCGATTCTTATTTTTCACAAATAGACACTTGTGGGAAGGGGGGCTTATCGATCAAGATAGAGAAAATTGCGGATTCCCTTCGAACCTTCATGTAGTGGCTCGAGTGATTCGATTTTTGCCCGTCTTTTGGAACGTTCACGCACAGAATACGGTCGCATTGCCGATCGGAGACGATCGCGTTCGTACAAAATTCCCCAACACATTCTCGGAGTTCCGTCATGGTTAAGGCTCGCAACGACTTTACGGATTTGCTCATCAAGAAGAAAATCATCGGCCCCGGACAGGTGGAAGAAGCCGCCAACATGGCCGCCTCGACCGGGATTCCGATTCAGGATGCGCTGGCGAAACTGAATTACGTTCCGCTGATCGAGTCCTCTCGTGCGATGGCGGAGTTCGGAGGTTTTGAATTCGTCGATCTCGCCACGATGGAAATCCCCAAGACGGTCACGGAATTGGTGCCTGAATCGGTCGCACGGGAAAACTTCGTGCTACCGTTGGCGCTCGAAGGGAACACGATGAAGATCGCCATGAGCGATCCGACGAATATCGAAGTGTTGGATAAACTCCGATTCGTTCTCAACCGGGACATTCAGCCGGTTCTCGCACCCCAAGAGCAAATCCAAGAGTCGATCAACCGGAATTATGGCCAGACGGAAACGGAGTCCGTTGACTCCATGCTGGTGGAATTTACCGATACCGCCATCGAGTTTACGCAAACGGAAGCGGCAGCAGCAAATCTTGCCGCAGCTGATGACAGCGATGCCCCGGTCATTCGGCTCGTGAACCTGATCATTTCTGAAGCGGTGTCTCAGCGGGCATCGGATATTCACGTCGAACCATTTGCCGACCGTGTGAGAATCAGATACCGGATTGATGGTGTACTGGTGGAGCGTGATGCGGTGCCGCGGCGCTTGCAGTCGGCGTTGACGTCACGGATCAAGATTATGTCGAACATCGACATATCAGAGAAACGTCGTCCTCAGGATGGACGGATCAAGATGACGGTCGGAGGCAAGCACTTTGACTTGCGTGTGAGCTTGCTACCGAGTTGTTATGGTCAATCGACAGTGATGCGGATTCTGGACCGCGGTAATATTCAGGTGAATATTCGAGAGCTTGGCTTTGCTGAAGAAGAGTATATCCGTTTTCAGAATATCATCAAACGTCCGAACGGTATTTTTCTTGTCACAGGCCCGACAGGTTCAGGTAAGACCACAACTCTTTACGCGGCTCTTAATGAATTGAATCGACCTGACCGCAAGATCATCACAGCCGAGGACCCGGTGGAATATTATTTGCCGGGCATTAATCAGGTGGAGGTCAAGCACCAGATTGGTTTGGACTTTGCCCGGATCATTCGTGCGATGCTGCGACAGGCGCCGAACATCATTCTCGTCGGTGAGATTCGGGACAAGGAGACTGCTGAGATTGCTGTTCAGGCCAGTTTGACTGGACACTTGGTTTTTAGTACACTTCATACGAACGATGCGCCCAGCGCCATTACACGGTTGACCGATATTGGCGTACCTCCCTTCCTCACGGCCAGCTCCGTTATTGCCATCATGGCCCAGCGTCTTGTGCGAGTGAATTGCTCGAAATGCAAAGAGCCGTACATGCCTTCCGAGGGCGAATTGAAGTCCGCTGGTGTCTCGATTGATAAAGCGAAAGCTGGAAATCTGATGAAGGGCAGAGGGTGCCAGTATTGTCGCCAAGGGGGATTCCGTGGACGTCAGGCCATCTTCGAGTTGATGAGAATGAGCGGAGCGATCCGCGAACTGACATTCGCACAAGCACCAGCGCAAGAGCTTCGTCGCAAGGCACGGGCAGGGGGTATGCGGACTTTGCTGGATGATGGAATTGCGAAATTCTTAAAAGGCGTAACCACGCTCAATGAGGTCTTGAGTACCTGCCATGCCGAAGTGATGGTAACCGATAAAGCATAATTACCATAAGCTTAAGTAAACTCGATTGAGTTCACTTGTTGGTTGAAGTTTTGGATGCTCGATTGTGAAGTCGAACAATCCGGTGGCTCGTGATCGCGATCGACCGCGTTCACGGGAGTTCGGCCGGCCTGTTGGTTTCAATCAGCGTCGCGCACCACAGATTAGGAGTGTGTCGTGGCCACTGTCGCGATGGAAAAGTTGCTGTCCACAGTGATTCAACTGAAGGCCAGCGATCTCCACATTAGTGTGGGGCAGCCTCCTGTCATCCGTGCCGGTGGACGGATGCGGAAACTGGACGCCAAAATCCTCGATCCGGACGATACGACCGGATTGATGAAATCGATCACCCCCGACCGCTGTCAGCAGGAATTGCAGCAAAAGGGAGGGGCGGACTTCGCGATCGAGTACACGGACGGCATGCGGTTCCGCGTCGCGATCTTCAAGCAGCGCGGCACCATCGGCATGGTGATGCGGCGGATCCCCAGCCAGTTTCTTACGTTCGAGCAGCTGCGGATGCCGGAAGCGATTCGATCGCTGATCGTCCGTCCGCGGGGTTTGCTTCTGGTGACCGGTCCGACCGGTTCCGGCAAAACGACGTCGCTCGCCTCAATGATCAACTTTATCAACGACAACTACGACCGGCACATTATCACCCTCGAAGACCCGATCGAATATTACCACAAACACAAGAAATGCACGGTGAATCAGCGCGAAATCGGTGTCGATGTGCCGGAGTTCAAGGAAGGGATCCGACGAGCCTTGCGGATGGACCCGGACGTGATCCTTGTGGGCGAAATGCGTGACTTGGAAACGATTCACGCCGCCATCGAAGCCGCCGAAACGGGTCACGTTGTGTTCGGTACTCTGCACACGTCCGGTGCGGCATCGACGATCAACCGGATCATCGACGTGTTTCCGAAAGAGCAGCAGGATCAGGTTCGAACTCAGCTTTCGACCGCGCTCATGGGCGTGCTATCTCAGGCGTTGTTGCCGCGGATCCCGGAGAGCGTGATCGCGGCCTACGAAATGATGGTGGTTACGCCAGCCATTCAGAACCTGGTCCGCGAAAACAAGGTGTATCGAATCGACTCCGCCATTCAGACGGGGCGGAAACACGGCATGTTCCTGCTCGACGAATCGCTGTTCAATCTTTGGAAAGATCAGCTCGTTGCGAAGGAGGAAGCGCTTCTTAAAGCTGCGAAACCGGCCGAACTCGCGGCCAAGATCGCCGCATTCGAACGTGGCCTTCTGGAAGATGAGGACGATGAAGATGACGAAGACGAAGACGAGGACGACGATGATGATGACGATGAGGACGACGACGATGACGATGATCGCCGTCGGCCTCGCAAGGCTCCCTACAAACGCTAGTTCTTCGATCGCTCGCGAACCGGGGTTTGTGAGCGATCATTTTTTTGGAATTCCGTTCCCTTTTTTTGGTTGAGCGGGCAGACTCGCGAATAAAGGTTCAGTCACATGTCAACGACACCTCCAAACTCGAACGATCCCAAGAAGCCGGCGGCGCCTGGTCAACCGCCTGTTCCGGGGAAACCTGCGCAAGCCGCCAACGGTGCGAAACCGCCCGTCCCCAACAAGCCCGTCGCACCGGCACCCAAGCCCGCTCCTACTCCCGGTTCCCAGTCCGGTACGCCGGCTCCGCGTCCAGCCCCGGTTCCGGGAGCGGCGCCGCGACCTGCAGTGCCCGGCGCGAAGCCGCCTGCCCCGGGTGTTCCTCAGCAAAAGCCCGCCGCACCCGGACAGCGACCAGCGCCCACGGGCG
>JBGSJI010000139.1:0-6821 GCA_041742055.1 Limnoglobus sp.
GCGGTGGAGCGAATCGGGTTCGGACGCCCTGTGCCATGTGCGGGCATTGTATCGCAGCGAATCCGACCAGTGGAACGCCTTCTGGCAACGCTCCCTGGCCGCGTGAAACAGATGTCTACCAACAAAAGAGACGCTTACCCGCGATAAGAATGGTGTGGACACTCGAAACAACAGAATGCTTCGAACGTCGCCGAAAGTGGTACGAGAAAAAGCGTAAACGCGAGCTTGCGGCAGTCGAGAAGAATCTGAACACGTACCTTGCCGCATTGAATGCAGGTACTCAACCGAAGCAAATTAAGTTTGGATTCGTCCACACGAACTATCAAAAAGGGATCTGCTCCCTCACTCAAAGTGGCGGTGGCGGCAACCTTGCCGAAACACGGTTGTATTTGTTCCCGGATACCAAAAATCAGGTGCTTTGGATTCTGAATCTTGGAGACAAGAACCAACAAGCTGATGATGTTAAAATCTGCTATCAACTTACGGAAGCGGTCGAACAGGAGGGTCAATGATGAACGAACTTCCACCGGCGATCAACGAGAACGTGAAGCCGATCAAACGGGTCAAGAAGGGTCGATTCAAGAACACGGCGGAGATGATCCGGACACTGTCGGGTGATCCAAAGCAGGCCAAGCGATCCGTCGAGGAAATGCGGCAGCGCTGCTTACTCGATTTTCTTATGGCGCAGCGCGCTCGCCAGGGCCTGACGCAATCCGATATCGCCGCGTCGATGAAGTGCAAACAAAGCCGGATCTCCAAGCTCGAAAACGGTCAGGACAACGATCTGAATATCGAAGACCTCTCGGGCTATATTGAAGCGATGGGATTCGACCTGAATATGTTCGTCACCAAAAAGGGTGATGGCGTGGTTCAGTTGGTAAAGCAGCACATTTATACAATTCGTCGGCTTTTGGATCAACTTGTGAAACTGGCTGGAAAAGACGAAGTCATTGGCGAGGGAACAAGGAATTTCCTGGACGAAGTGATCATGAATTCGGTTGCATCCGTCGTCGAAGCGAGTGAGAAACTCGAGAAGAACTTGAAAGCGGCGGACACAGGCAAGTTGCTGCCGGCGATGATCTGCGAATCACCACCGATGATCCAAGGCGGGCCGGACGAGAGCCATTTCGGACCTAAAGTCAAACGCTCGCTTGCGGGCACGGCAGGCAAATGAACAATCCAACCGACTTGACACGGCTCATTCCGAAATCTTTTTTGCTCGTCTCTCCCCGCTCTCATCGCTTTTGTGTTCAAATAGCACTATGTCCGAAACCGAATGGATCGAAAAGCTCCGCAACGGGGACCCGAACGCACTCGGGGCGTTGTTTGATCTCCACCGCGAAAAGCTCCGGCGCATGGTGCAGGTCCGCATGGACCAGCGGCTCGCCGGACGCGTCGCGCCGTCCGACGTGCTGCAAGATGCCTACATCGATGCGCTCAAGCGCTATCCGCACTACTTCGATAAGCCCGATCAGAATTTCTTCGGCTGGCTTCGCCTCATCGTCGGACAGCGACTCACCGATCTGCAGCGCGAACACGTCCTCGCCAAACGCCGCGACGTCCGACAGGAAAAACCGCTCGACGTCCCCGCCGGACCCGCAACCTCCGCCTGCCTCGCCGCCATGCTCGTCGCCAAACTCACATCCCCCAGCGGAGTCGCCGGGCGAAATGAACGCTACCTCCAACTCGAGGCCGCACTCGACGAACTTGATCCGATCGACCGCGAAATCCTCGCGCTCCGGCACTTCGAAGAACTCTCCAACACCGACACCGCAGAGGTGCTAGGAATTCAGCCCGCCGCCGCCAGCAAACGCTACGTCCGCGCCCTCACCCGCCTCAAGCAGATCCTGGAACGGTTCGACGAGCCGTAATGCCGAGACCGGGCAGATCACCACGCACGCGCTGCACGAGACGCAATCCCGCGGACGAACCAACAGCGGAAGCCGGCCACCCAGCACCAGACACGCCGTCGGGCAGATCGCGATGCAATCCCCGCAGCCCGTGCACAACCGCGAATCCAACTGCGGAAGCTCCCTCATTCCACCATCCCCTCATCCGCCAGATCTATCACAGACTCCGCTCCGCGCCTCTGATCCCCATCAGCCGTTCGCCCCGCCCATTCCAGCTGAGCGTTCATCAGTCCCTTCACCAGATCCTCGAGAATCGGTCGCGTCAGCGGAGGGTAAAGCACGAATCGCGCACCCGTATGAAACGCCGTCGCCGTCCACGAAACCCGATCCTCCTCATTCATTTTCACATCGCTCACTACGACGGTCGAGACAAACGGATACAGCCAATGAAGCTCAGCCAGAAACTCGAGAATGCCAATGAGATGGTCGGAACTCGGATCCACCTGCGCCAGCAAAACCGTCGGCCGCGGCAATCGCACGAGCGCCCGGCAGGCGGGGATCTGCTGAACATGCTTCAAAAGCCAGCGATTTTCGCTCGCAAGATCGGCCAACTGTTTGGTCAACCAGTCATCCTGAGCATAAATCAGCACCTGCGGATAGCGCATGGTCGGTTCTAGGAAGGAGTTTTGTGTGTTTCCCGTTGCCGGCAGGCCCGGTTTACCTAATATATCGTTTTGAAATTCTGATCGAAACTATTCGAGATGGGTACTTGCGATGATTCGGAAAGTGTCTCGGCGTAAGGGCAAAACGCGTTGCCGGTTCTGCACCAAAGAGGGATGTCCCCGTCCCACGTTCGTGGACTACAAGGACGTCTCGAGCCTCAAGAAGCTCGTCTCGGGTCAGGGCAAGCTGTTCAGCCGCAAGCGCAGCGGCCTGTGCGCGACCTACCAGCGAGCCGTCGCCGCGGCCGTCAAGCGAGCCCGCTTCATGGCGCTGTTGCCGTACGTCGGCGAGTAAGCCCGCCTTCGCTCGCGATCGTTTCAACAAGACCCGGCCATGTCGCCGGGTTTTTTATCGTACACGGTGATCCCATGGCCGATGTCACCCAAATGTTCGCCGCCGCCGTCGACCGACACCAGACCGGCGACCTCGACGAAGCCGAACGCCTCTACCGCTCCATCCTCCACAAACTCCCCGACCACGCCCCCTCGCTCTGCAACCTCGGAGCACTCCTCGTCCGCAAGGAGCAGTGGCACGATGCCGCACGCTGCTACACACTCTGCCTCGTCGCCCACCCCGGATACCCGGACGCCCATTACAACTTCGGCAACCTCCACCGCCGGCTCGGCCAGTTCCGCGAAGCGATCACGCACTACCAGGACTGTCTCAAAGGTCAGCCCCGGCACTCCAGTGCCTACTTCAACATGGGGCTTGCGCTCATCTCGCTCGGCGAACACCCCGCCGCCGCGGAATGCTTCCGCCAGACCATCGCCATCGAACCCAACCACGCCGATGCCCACAACCGACTCGGCGACCTCATGCTCCGCACCGGGAACATCAACGACGGTATCGAACAGTTCCGCAAATACGTCGCCCTCAAGCCCAACGATGCCCGTGGCTACAACAACCTCGGCCTCGCCATCACCAACGCCGGCCGACCCGCCGAGGCGATCGAACTGCTGAAAAAAGCACTCGAGCTCAACCTCGACTACCCCGACGCCAACAACACTCTTGCTCTCGCTTACGAAGCACTCGGCAAAAAGGACGAAGCCGAACGACACTACCGCGAAGCCGTCCGCCTCAACCCCCAGTTCGCGGATGCGTGGAGCAACCTCGGCACCAACCTCACCGAACAAGGCCGCGCCGAAGAAGCCATCGAAGCGCTCAGAACCTCGCTCGAAATCCGCCCGCTCGCGCCGCCGATCCACGGCAACCTGCTCCTCACCCTCAACTACTCCTCACGACTCACACCCGAACAGGTTCTCGCCGAGCATAAGCAATTTGCCGAACGGTTCGTCAAAGCCGTGCCCGTCGCGCCGTTACCGGCCGATCCCGACCCCAATCGCCGCCTGCGCATCGGCTACATCTCCTCAGACTTCCGCAATCACACCGTCGCCGGATTCATCGAAACCATCCTCACGAACCACAACCGCGAGCAGTTCCACGTCTCCGCCTACGCCAACGTGCCACGCCCCGACGATGTCACCGCCAAACTTCAAAAGCTCGCGGACCGCTGGCGCTTCATCAACGGACAAACCGACGAACAGATCGCCAATCAGATTCAAGCCGACACAATCGACCTCATCATCGATCTCAGCGGCCACACCGCCGGCAACCGACTGCTCGCACTTGCACGCCGACCCGCACCCGTTCAACTCACACTCTTCGGCTACCCCAACACCACCGGCCTCGCGGCGATGGATTACCGCATCACCGATCCCGTCTCCGACCCGCCCGGACTCACCGAACATCTGTACACAGAACAGCTCCTGCGACTTGATGGCCTCGCCTGGGCCTACGCCCCACCCACCGACGCACCTCCCGTCACTCCGCTGCCGTCGCTCAGCAGCCCGCACTTCACCTTCGGCTGTCTCAACAACGCCGCCAAAATCTCGGATCTTTGCCTTGAAACCTGGGCAAAACTGATCACGTCGATTCCCGATTCGCGGCTCGTCCTGCTGGCGGGGCAATCGCAATCCGGGGCGGAGCGCCTGCGCACGCGCTTTGTCGAAGCAGGTGTGAGGCACGATCAATTGGAGTTGCTCGCGCGGTTGCCAAGAAGCGAATACTTCGAGGCGTATTCGCGCTGTGATCTGGCGCTGGACCCGTTCCCGTACAACGGCGGAGTGACGACGGGCGATGCGCTGTGGATGGGCGTGCCGGTGCTCGCGCTGGCGGGGAAGAGCTATGTATCGCGGCAGGGCGTGAGCGTGTTGACGCATGTCGGCATCCCGGAATATATCGCGGAGACGACCGATCAGTTGATCGAGTTGGGGAAGATCTGGGCGGCGAACCGCGACGTCCTTGCGGAGATCCGCTCCGGCCTCCGCAGTCAGGTCGCGAAGACGATTGGCGATGGCAAGGCGTACGTGACGCGACTGGAAGCGGGCTTGAGGTCAGCGTGGCGAGAGCGGGTGAAGTAACAAAGGGGACGCAGCTCATTTCGAGATAAAGGGGACGCAGCTCATTTCGTCACCGGGAGGCATTGAAATGAAAAGAGCAGCATTCATCATTCTCTTCATCACGCTGTGCGTCATGGTCGACTACACGCAGGCGACGGCGGATCGCGTGCTGGATGTCAGCAGTAAGCGGATGGACGATCTGACACGCAGAGAAGTTGAAGATTGGGCTATCACAAATTATCTCTCAGTTGGCCTACTCGCTTTTGGCATTTTCTGGACGGTGCTGGTGAATTTGCAGCCACAGACAACTTACCGCCGGGCGCTGCGTGGATGCGGTCGCGGCGGGGTCATCATGGCTGCGATTGTCGGTATTGGCATGTCATTGGGTCTCGAAGCATGGTTCGCGGTAACCGGAGTGAAGTCCGGGTTTGATCGTCTCCATTGCGAAATGGGTTGGATATTCGGCGCATTATTTGGAGGAATTCTCGGCATGATGTTCGGCACACTATTCGATGCGGTACGCTCATCGCCGAACAAGAGATCATAAAGAAAGCCCAACAGCGTCGCAGTGCATTTCTAACCTATTTTCCAGTATAATCGCTTTAAAAATTGCCCCCTCACCCGGATCGTTCGCTTCGCTTCCGATCCGACCTCCCCCCCGTAAACTGGGTGAGGTAAGTAGACTCGCTCGTCGATTTTGCTATTCGATTTGTTTCAGTTCTTAGGAAGCACCGCGCCTTTTCACCTCTCTCCCGCGTGCGGGTGAGGGGGAAATCTGTTCAGATGCTCACTGAGCGGGGGACGTGAGTCCCCCGAGGAATACCTACACACTCGGAGGGTTCACACCCTCCGCTCAGAAGGCTCTCACTGAGCGGAGGACGTGAGTCCCCCGAGTACGAAAAAAACACTCGGAGGGTTCACACCCTCCGCTCCGAAATCCGAAGACACTCGCCAACTATTAACGACCCCCTCCCCCACTTCTCCCCAATATTTTACTTGACATTTGTATACTTATATCGAATCCTCGTCCATTCACTCCCCCAAGGACGACGATCATGACCGCCACGATTCCGCTCCCCAGCACCACCAACCGTATCGCCGGGCACCTCGCGCCCGCCGCACCCGCCATCCCCATCCCTGCTACGCCCGAAGATCGGCGCGACCTCTGGCAGGAGACCCTCGCCGCCGCCGTCCTCTTCTTCAAAACCCGGCTCGCGCACCGCGACCCCGACATCGCGGAACGTGCCGCCCACGCCATCATCGATCTCGAAAAGACACGCCTCCGCCACGGCCGCGATCTCGCCGGAACCAAAGTCCCCGAACCCGACTTCCTCCCGCCCCTCTTCGAGACCACACACGACAAAACGCCACCCGATCCGGAGCGCGAACTCCTCTACGAATGCGATGAGATCAAGGATTTGGTCCTGGACGGCGAGTCGATTGATGATCGGATGATCACGGAGACGGAACGGGCCGAAGTGGAGCGATTCGCGACCACGGTGGAATGCCGGACGATTCGGAATTGTTTCGAGAAGCTCCATCGGAAGGATTTCAACGAGGTGTTGTCTGCCAGCGAAGGCGATCAGCTCGTGCGCGAGTTCTACCTCCGGCGCAGGCGTGCGGGGAACGCGTTCAACGGGACCGTGGATCTGAAGGGCGTTCGCTGGCCCGCAACCGGTGCGCCGTAATGACAGAAAAGGGGTGCGTCCCAATCCTGTTCGGCACGAGTCATGCTCTGGCCATGGCGCGGGTCCGGTCGCGGGTCGGATTGGTGGAATGCGGCGGGGTTTCAAGGCAGATGGGCAGACGTTGGGAGTGGACCGTTCCGATGCGCGCAGCGCCGAACCGG
>JBGSJI010000140.1:0-3375 GCA_041742055.1 Limnoglobus sp.
GTTAGTCCCGATCGTGCGCGATTTCGCCTCCCGATGAGGCGAAAACCATTGGAATTCATCTTATTCATTCTCGTACTGCGCATTCTAACAGGGTAAACGCACCTATGCGCCACCCGCCTAGTCACCCATCAGGCGGTTAGGACTGCGGACTCCCATACCGTCTTTGTTGAGCACGTGAGTGTCGATCTTCCGAGCAACGGGATCAGCACCGCGGATCAGTTGCGAAAAAGATTGATCGTCTCAGCGCTCGTGTGTCGCGGTGGGTGTGTGAAAAGTGTAATCGCGTGGTGGAGGCGTTGTCAAAATCTTTTTAGAATTTCGGATCGTGGATTGCGGAATTCGGAATGAATCGGGGCGATCGGAGGCGATTCGGGGCCGTTTTTGACCCATTTCGGACCGATGTCCGCCAACTTTGGAAAGGTTTTGGCGCGAAATCCAGCGAAATGGGAAACCTTCGGTCGGGGATTTCGTCGGGGTCGGAGACCCGCTACGAGCGCGGAGGAGACCTTCACCGATCGCGTGTTTTTGCTCTCGCATCAATCGGCTACGGCATGAATTTCGTCGATTCGTTTGCGTGATCATTGTTTCATTAAGTGTACAGAATTGACGTAAGTCTTTACGGCGCATAGGCGCTTCCGAAAATATGGCACGGTTCCACGGTAGGGTGTGGCAGTGTCGGTGGAAAGACGAGTCGGTGTCAGAGGGACTCCGCCTCGAGCGTGCGCAGCAGGTGGCGGAGTCGTCCACACGGGAATGCGATTTGTCAAATCAGATATTGAAAATATGTCCACTTATTTTGTATGGAGTGTCAACGCTCACGTTTTTCGCACACGGAGAAGGAAGGTCGGGTTGACGGCTTCGAAGCGCAGGCTTTCCATCTGTTCGACGCCGCGGGCGATGCTGACGAGTTGGACGTCGACGGTGGGGGCGAGGCGCTTCATGACGGCGTAGGTGGACGAAAGCATCTCAAGTGTACCGACGTTCACGACAAGGCGGCCTCCGTGACGAAGGGCGGCGAAGGCGGCTTCGAGGAGTCGCGCGATTTCGCCTCCGTTTCCGCCGATGAAGATGGCGTCGGGAGCGGGGAGGCCGTTGAAGATGGCGGGTGCGGTTCCGAAGACGGGTTTGACGTTTTTGATGCCGAAGGTTTCGAGGTTGGCGGCGATGAGGTGGAAGTCGGCGGCGTCCTGCTCGATGGCGTAGACGATGCCGGGGGTGACGAGGTTGGCCATTTCGATGCCGACGGAACCGGACCCGGCTCCGACGTCCCATGCGACATCGCCGGGGTGGAGGTCCATCTGCGCGAGGGCGAGCGAGCGGACTTCGGCTTGGGTGATGAGGCCTGACTTTGGACGGCTTTGTGCGAAGACGTCGTCGGGGTTGCCGAAGCGTGAGAGTTTGGTGACGGTTCGCGGAACGTCGGGGCGGTTGGGCTTGCGCTTGAGAATGAGGATATTGAGGGGGTCGAAGGTCATGGACTGGATGTCGGCGAGTTCGCCCTGCGTGACACGTTCGTCCTTGCCGCCGAGGTTTTCGCAGACGGTGGCGCGGAAGTAGTCGATACCTCGGGCAAGGAGTTCGCGTGCAATGCGGCCTGGGGGATAGGCATCGCTGGTGAAGAGGCCGACGGTCTCGGCGCTGCGGATCTTGTCGAGGACATCGTCGAGAGTTTTGGTGGAGAGGTCGGTGAGGTAGGCGTCTTCCCAGGTTTCCTTCACGCGAGCGAAGGCGAGTTGCATGCTGCTGATGTGAGGGACGACTTCGAAGAGTTCGGGGCCGACTTTTTCGCAGAGGTAGCGGGCGGTGCCGTAGAAGAGCGGATCACCGACAGAAACGATGGCGATGCGTTTAGTGCCGATGGCGGCTTTGAGGCGGTCAACGATGGCGGGGAGATCGGTGCCGATGGTGATGCGTTCGGCGGTGAGTTCGGGGAGCAGGCGGAGTGCGGCATCGGAGCCGAAGAGGAGTTCGGCATTGGTGAGCCATTCACGTGAGCGTGCGGTGACGCCGGCGAGACCATCGGGACCAACACCAAGAATGGGAATTTTGTCAGACGCCACGTGATCACCTACAACGAGAACGAAGTATTCGAGATTGTAGTCGGAGTGTCCGTAGTGAAAATCACAGAAGTGGTCTGCCAGATTATTCGCATCCCGAATGTGCAGGCGAAAACCGCCAGCAGCCAGGACTCGGTGCTCGTTCGAATTCGAACGGATACGGGTCTGGAGGGGATTGGCGAGGCGGATTCTTCACCGGAAGTGGTGAAGGCGATCATCGATGCGCCGTTCAGTCACAATATTGCCTGCGGCCTGCGGCAGATTCTGGTGGGTGAAAATCCGCTTGAAACTGAACGGCTTTGGCAGCTGATGTATCGGCGGACGATGTACTTTGGCCGGAAGGCGGTTGGCATCACAGCGATGGCGGCGGTGGATATGGCGTTGTGGGATCTGAAAGGAAAGGCGTTCGGGCAGCCGATTCACAGGTTGCTCGGTGGCAAACATCATTCGCGAATTCGAGGCTATGCGTCGATCCTGTTCGGGAAAGATGGCAAGGAAACGGGAGACATCGCCCGGAGGTGGGTCGCGGCAGGTTATACGGCAGTAAAGTTCGGCTGGGAACCGATGGGAACGAGCGAGGCGGTGGATATTGATCTGGTGCGTGGGGCGCGAGACGGACTGGGCCAGGCAAGTCTGATGATCGATGCGGGCTGCGTGTACGATGCGCGGACGGCGTTGCGTCGAGCGCAGGCGTTTGCGGAATACTCGCCGGAGTGGTTCGAAGAACCGCTGCGAGAGGATGATGTTGCCGGTTATCGCTGGCTGCGCGATCGCTCTCCGATCCCGATCGCGGCAGGCGAAGGCGAATGCGGACGTGAATCGTTTCGGCCGTTCATCGATCAGCATGCGCTCGATGTGTATCAGGTCGATTTGTCGCGGTGCGGATTCACGGATGCCGCTTACATCCGATCGCGGGTCGAAGAAATCGGCGCCCGGTTGTGCAATCACTGTTACACCAGTCCTTTGACGGTTGCGGCGAGCCTCCACTGGTTGAGCACTTGCCGGGATGCATTTGTGTTCGAGGATTGCGTCGAAGACTCGCCGTTGCGGCACGAATTGACAAACGAAAAAGTCCAGTCGGTGAATGGCTGGATCGATGTGCCTGAGCGGCCGGGATTGGGTGTCACGCTGAACGAAACGTTCGTGAAGCGATATCTGATCAGCGAATCGCGATAATAAAGTTAGGCCGTATTGACGGAACATGGGTAATTTGCGATTCCGGGCGGGAGGATTTCCTTACCGAGAATCACCATGCTCAGTCGTCATGATATCAGCGATGCCCACTGGAACCGAATCCACCACCTGCTCCCGGGGCAGG
>JBGSJI010000141.1:0-5723 GCA_041742055.1 Limnoglobus sp.
CCAATTCGTGAGCCTTGGCTTCGAGTTCGGGGCTGAGCGGTTCCGACATAACAGGGCTCCTGCCGAGGGAAAATTCCGACCGTCATTCCAAAGTACACCGAAGTGAACACATTTCCCACCAACTTTTGCGATGCTTACCCGCTGGGCACCACGCGACTTCAAATTTGGCCGAACGCTGAGCACGGCGTGTATCATTGATGATTTGGTTTACATAACCGAACTCCATGGGTTTCTTCACTGCCTCGATGCGAAAACCGGGAAACACTACTGGCAATTCGACACCAAGGAAGCGGTTTGGACTGCTGCGTATTACGTAGATGGAAAAATTCTCGTCGCGACCGAAGGTGGAATCCTTTTTGTCTTCCGACATGATCCCAGACCGGAAGTGATCGATGAAATGGACTTCGCAGCAATCGATCAGAAGGAAGCTCGTTTGAAACAACGCTCTATCCGAAAGCGTGTCGAGGATCGGTATCTGCTTTTCAAGATCGAGTTTGACGCTGCGATCCGTGGCACACCCTCGGTTGCAAATGGTACTCTTTTTGTCGCGACCGAGAACATGCTCTACGCCTTCAAGCAAACGGAGTGATCGTACAGCATCCACTCAGAGTACGACTCGACTCCGTCTCGTGCCTGAGTGGTATCGACACCTCACCATTGGAACCGGATGCCCTCGCTCCACGAAACGGCGCAAGCGACAGAAGACCGGTCATTCACCCGTCCTGTCGCGATCCTTCAAATTCCTCCACGTCCCGCCAACGAACTCACGTCCGGCCCGTTCCGTTGGTGAATCCTTCCCTGGAGTCCTCACATGCGTCCTCGTCTGCTCCAAGCGGCGACCGTACTGCCGTTTGCGCTCTTGCTGGTGCCACTCGTTCTCGGACAGGATGCACCCAATGTCGCAAAACCCGTCCAACTCCCGCTCACCCGCGTCGTCCTCTTCAATGCCGGAGTTGGCTACTTCCAGCGCGATGGCATTGTCGATGGCAACGCCCAGGTCGAAATGCGTTTCCCCGAACCGGACATCAACGACCTTCTGAAAAGCATGATTCTGGAAGATCGCGATGGCGGAAAGGTCAAGGCGATCACTTACGACGGGCAGCATCCCGTGGAAGTGACCCTCAAATCGTTCTCGATCGATGTCACGGAAAATCCGAGCATCGGGGATCTTCTGTCTCAGGTTCGCGGCGAGAACGTCGAGATCACCGATAAGACCGGCACGACGACTTCCGGACTGATTTTTGGCATCGAACGCCCGATGCCGACACTCACGACGACCACGAACCAGGAAGGAGAAACTCGGACGACCGCCGCACCCAATACCGGAGTCGAATCGCTCAACCTCCTCACCGCGGATGGTTTGCAATCGGTGCCACTCGCAAGCGCAAAGAAAATCAAATTGCTCAAGCCCGAGCTGGAAGCCGAATTTCGCAAGGCGCTCGAAATCCTCGCCGCCGCACGAGGAGCCGCCAAGAAAACGGTTGCCGTCTCCTTCCAGGGAAACGGCCGCAGACGCGTCCGTGTCGGCTATGTCGTTGAGGCCCCCATGTGGAAAGCGAACTATCGCCTGACCCTCGGCGACAAACAAGCCGCTCTCCAGGGTTGGGCCGCCATCGAGAACACGACCGAAGAAGACTGGACCAACGTCAAAGTCGGCCTCGTCGCAGGTCGGCCGATGGCGTTTCAGATGGACCTGTACCAACCGCTCTTCGTCCCGCGTCCGATCGTCGAACCGGAACTCTATGCCTCGCTTCGTCCGCCGATCTATCAGGGCAATATCCCACTTCTGGGCATAGCTGGAGGCGGAATCGTAGGTGGAGGCGGATTTGGCGGAGGTCATCTGGGTGGCGGTGCCGCGAACAATCTCGGTGCGGGCGGTGGGTTGGCAGGGTTCGGCGGTCAACTCGGATTCCAGGGACAACTCGGATTCCAGGGTCAGTTTGGAATGCAAGGCGGACAATACGGACGGCCCTCGACACGTGATTTGCTCGGGCCAAGACTGACCTACAACGATCTCAACGAACGTCTGGCCGGAAATCAGAAAGCGCCTGAAAAGGGTAATGGTGAGACAAAAACAGGATCGGGCAGTTCTTCCACGATTCTCAGCGCCGCCGCTGCCGTTTCACTCGGCGATTCCTTCGAATACAAGATCGAAGATCCGATCACCCTGCCCCGCCTCAAATCTGCGCTGCTGCCGATTGTCAATGACCCCGTGAACACGCAACGCGTCAGCATTTACAATGCGTCCGTCCTCGCCAAACATCCGTTGCTGGGCTTGCGGCTTGAGAATAAGACCAAGCTGAATCTCGCACAGGGGCCGATCACGGTTTACGATGGCGAAAACTTCGCCGGCGATGCCCGCATGCCCGATCTTGCACCGGGCGAATCGCGGCTCATCAGTTATGCGATCGACCTGCACACGGAAATCGTGCCCACGACGGAAGAAGCGAAACGTTCCGTGGAAATGGTCGCCTTCACCGGCGGCCGGATGATCGCCAAGGAAATCTTGAAACAAACGACGCAGTTCAAAATACACAACCGGGGTACCAAAGCACGAACGGTGATTGTCGAACTGCCGATCCGGTTGGGATGGAAGCTCACAGTCGGTGCCACTCCCAAAGAAACGACACGCAGTCTTTACCGGTTCGAAACGGATGTGGAACCGGGAAAAACGGCACTCCTCGCGGTGCCGATGGAATCGTCGACGGATGTGGAACAGCCGATCGCCAAAGTTTCGGACGAAACACTCCGATCCTACGCCGCGACGAGCGTGGCGACGCCGGCGGTGAAGGAGGTGGTCACGAAATTGCTAGCGATGCGGGCGGGACTGGAGGTCACGAAGAAGTCGATGGCGGATCAACAGGTTGCACTGAAGGCGATCAGCGAAGATCAGACGCGAATCCGGGCGAACCTGGAACGAGTGCCAAAGGAATCCGAGGCTTACAAACGCTATCTGAAAAAATTTGACGAACAGGAGACGGAAATCGAATCCCATCAGTCAAAACTCAAAGAATTGAAGATCAAACTGGATGAGGATCAGAAAGCCTACGAGGATTACACTCAGAAAATCAAAACCAAGTAATCATATACTTAAAAATAATGTAATTTTGTTCATTATTGTCCTGGCTGAAAAAGGACTCCGCCACGTGTGTTCGCAACGTTGTGGCGGAGTCCTTTCGAGTGTTTCAGCAACTGCAAATCGTATTAAACATATTTTCATGAACTGATCAAAATTGACGTAAACCATTACGGCGCTATGGCGCTTCCGAAATTTTGGCGTCTTTCCACGGTAGGGTGTGGCAGTGTCGGTGGAAAGACGAGTCATCGTCAGATCGACTCCGCCAAGTGCATGAGCAGCAGGTGGCGGAGTCCTGATGAGATTCGGCGATTGTCAGAAAAAATCCATTTGGATTTTTCGATTGAACGCGATACGCTCATTCGATCTATTCAGGAGCGTGTCATGAGCACCGTCGATCAGGCGCTGGCGACTCAACTGGCGAATATCGAAAAACGCACCGGCAAGTCGCTGGCGGAGCTGGTGGCGATCGCCAAGGGATGCGGTAAGGAGAAGCACGGTCAGATTCGCGATTACCTGAAGGAACATTTGAAAATGGGGCATGGCGATGCGAATACGGTCACGCACTACGCCCTTCAATCGTCGAGTTCGTTTGAGCCGAAAGCCACTGACGACGATCCGCTCGACGCAATTTATGCTGGCCCGAAATCCGCATTGAGACCGATCCACGAAAAGCTGATGGCGGCGATCACAAAATGGGGCGAATTCGAGATATCGCCCAAAAAAGGGTATGTGAGCCTGCGGCGCAAGAAGCAATTCGCGACGGTGGGACCGGCAACGAACTCACGGATCGATATCGGCATCAACATGAAAGGCATGGCGGGTACGGATCGGTTGGAAGAGCAACCGCCGAAAAGCATGTGCCAGTACAAGGTTCGATTAACCAAAGCCGAGGAAGTGGATGCGGAATTGCTGGCGTGGCTGAAGCAGGCATTCGAATCCGCGAGTTGAAACGAACCTCTCATCAACCGGATGCGTCTGTCCGGTGAAGCATCGGGCACGTATACTTTTCTGACGGACCTGGAGAGGTGGCAGAGTGGTTGAATGCGTCGGTCTCGAAAACCGATTTACCCGAAAGGGTAACGAGGGTTCGAATCCCTCCCTCTCCGTTTGTTAGCAGTACATCGATTCGCTGAAAATCCCTTAGAAATCCAGGCTTTTCGAGTCCAACTCGGAAAGCCGTTTTCATTTCCACTGCCAAGCTTGGGGGCAAATTGGGGGCAGTATCGCTTTTGCGTTGGAACTGCGTCGCTTGTCCCCTTCCGAATAATTAACGGAGGTGTAAGATGGCTTGGCTGGAACAACGTGGCAATCGATACCGCATCGCATTCCGATTCCGGGGCGTGCGAAACCACGTCAATCTCAAGGCATCCGATCTCAAAGAAGCCGAAGGCTGTCTGGCTCGGTTCGAGGAGAATCTGCGTCTCGTCGAACGGGGTCGGTTGACTGTGCCGTTGGGTGCTAACCTGGGACTGTTTCTACTCTCCGACGGCAAACTCGAAAAGCCTGTGGAGGTGATTCGACCGGTTCGGCTCAGTGAACTCTTCATCACCTATCGTGACCACTTCACGGCGGGAGCGAAAGAGGCCATCACTCGGAAGATGGAAAACGTGCATATGGAGCACCTCGAACGGCTCATTGGCCGCGATAAGCTCCTAACTGAAATCACAGCAGGAGTCATCCAGAAGTTTGTTGACGATCGGAGTCGAGAGCTTTATCGCGGCGAATCGATCAAACCGACAACAGTCAAGAAAGCCGTGGCAACTCTTCGTTTTGTTTGGAACTGGGCCAAGCAGCGCGGAACAGTCCCGACGAAGTTTCCCGAAGTCGATCTCACCTTCCGTAAGGAGAAACAGCCAGAACCCTTCCGCACCTATGATCAGATTCAAGCAATCCTGGCTCGCGGCGGAGTCGATAAACGACGTGAACGGGAACTTTGGGACGGCCTTTTTCTCGATCCAAGCCAAGTAGCTGAAGTCCTGGAGTACATTCGGCTAAAAACGCGAGCCGCCTACTTGTACCCGTTTGTAGTCGTCGCTGCGTATACCGGTGCCAGGCGAGCCGAGTTGTTTCGGAGTCGGGTCGAGGACTTCGATTTCGAAAGTAAGTTAATATTGCTCCGCGAAAAGAAGCGTACCCACGAGTCCGAGACGTTTCGGACAGTCGACATGACACCGAGGGTCGAAGACGTTGTGCGTCGATATATCGGCCAAGATCACGTCGGCGGCCAAGTCACGTTTTGTTCGGAGTCGGATCGTCCGCTAACGGACGGCCAATCGTGGAAAGCATTTCGCAACGGCGTGAAAGGATCGAAATGGCAGGTTCTTCGTGGTTATCATGCTTTTCGTCACTCGTTTGCATCGAATCTCGCGGCTGCGGGTATCGATCAGCGAGTCATCGACGAACTGATGGGCCACACTACCATCGAGATGCAAAAGCGATACCGCCACTTGTTCCCAGATAAACGCCGAACTGCCGTATTGACGGCCTACGGCACTTGAAGCCCAAGGTGTGCCGAAGATCGTGCATCCGTGGTTGATAGCGACCGCCATCGGAGCGTCGCACACCGGCATGTTCTCGCAATCGCTCGAATGCATTTCCCAGGATGCATCGGTCAACGGCTTCCCCATGTCGGTTGACGAAGAAG
>JBGSJI010000142.1:0-18591 GCA_041742055.1 Limnoglobus sp.
AAAAATCCCAACGCGGACCCAAGAAGCCGCCCACGCGGAAATCGCCATATCAAAACGGCGTCACCTGCTCCACCCAACGACTCCTCGAAACTCGAAAACAACAGAGCAATCCACCTTGAAAGCCCTGCCCTTTCAGGGCCGGGAAAAAGACAATCGTATCCCGGGGCTGCGGTCCTTCGGACCTGACCCCGGGCTGACAGAACCGACCCTTCAGGTCGGGAAGACAGTCGAAACGGAGTTGCATTCGCCGTGATCGATCGCGAGAATGGGTAAGGAAATGGGATTCATGATGCTCCTCGACGTGAGATGAACGGGTGAGCGGTGAGTGTTACCGATCGCTTGGCACGCGAGAAACTTCAAGCCATATATGGGAAAAACCGCATGGCAGAAGGCTACATCTACGTAATGTTTTCGCCCGAACTGCCGCATTGCCTCAAGATTGGACAAACAACTCGAGAGCCAAGTGTTCGTGCAAAAGAGTTATCAGGCACATCCACACCAGTACCTTTCCGAATCCTGATGCAATGGCGTGTTAGCGATGTTGTTGCTGCCGAACTTGCTGCACATAATGCGCTCCGAGAAAAACGCACTGCATCTAATCGTGAGTTTTTCCACATAGCGGGCCCCGAAGCAATCGATCAAGTTGGCGCTGCGATCACCCCTTACCTACTATCAAAACTCGACGATTCATTGCTCAAGCAAATTACAAACGCTTGCGACGAAATCGCTCTTAAATACTTTAGTCGTGACATTCGCACGGAACCTCCAACACCCACTGACTCAGACCTCGTACGCGAATTGTCACACGAACTGCGAACTATGGCAGAAAACGCAGCGATAAGACTTGTCGCGGATTCGAATGACCCTCGCACAATACTTTCCGCGATTAATCTTGTGGACTGTTACTTCGAGGGTCCAATTCACATAAACAATTCGCCTCAATCCTTATCTTTCCTTTTTGGTCATTCCGTTGGTCTACTGACATACATGATGAATCCTGATTCTCTTATCAATGTTGGCTCAGATTACGTTTTGCCCAGTGTATTTAACATAATTGCAAACATTTCCCGCACTGCCTCCAATGTTATGGACCAAGAAAACAAAGCAATCAATTTAGACGCAAATCCATAAACCACAAACGCGACATAACGACAAAGGATTACACCTCACCGGCGAAGCCGGTCGCCGCGCAGCCCGTGGACAGACGACCACATTATTGTTCAGAGCTGCCCCGGAAGGGGCAGCGGAATTGAGTCCGTAAGCTCCTCTGCCCCTCCGGGGCAGTTCCAAGAGTGTGGTTGGGTTTCGTTTCCACGGGTTACGCTCGCTTCGCTCGCTCACCCGTGGCTACAGTCCTCGGCTCCTCCGGAGCCAAAGACAAATCCGTTCGCTCAACCGTGGCTGATGTCCTCTCGGTGGGCCTCGCAAAGCCTCGGCGCCACCCTACAATCGGATGTCCACCTCACTTCTTCCAATCATAATCCTTCTGCTTGCGGAAGCCCTTCAGTTCGAGGGTGCCGTCGGGGTGGGCGGTTACGAGGGCGGAGCCGGAGTTTTCGAGGCCCGAGCCTTCGATCATCGCGACCAGCGTGCAGTAGTGAATGCCGGAAATGACTTTGTGATCGTTCTTGTGGCTGTGCCCCTGAAAAACCGCCAGGACTCTGTTCGATCCTTCCAGAATTCCGCGGATCGATTTGGCATTCTTCACGCCGTAATCGTTCTCCACATCCAACCTCTGGTGGATGAAAACAACCGTGTGGCGCGTCGTCGTTTTCAGGTCGTCGCGGAGCCAGTCCAGTTGATCGGCGGTGAGATTGGCGTCGTTCCATTGGGAGTTTTTGCGGCCGTAGGGCTTTCCGTCCGCGCGAAAACAGGCGTCCAGAACGATGAAATGATAAGGGTCGGCATCGAAGGAGTAGTACGATTTCTTCTGGCCGACTTCGCCGAGAAATTCGTCCTTCGTGAGCGTATCCACGCAGTGATTGCCGAGGACGTAATGCCGGTTTTTGTGCAGCGCCTGAAAATCGCGATTGATCCGCTTCAGGTAGCCGAGTTCGGTTTTGACTTCGGGTGCGGAATCGACGAGATCGCCGAGTTCGACGACGAATTCCAGCGATTCGCGGCCGAACCACTCGGCGGTCTTGGCGAGTTTATCGAGCGTTTCGCGGTAATAGCGCGAGCCGGCAGCGGGTTTGTCGGCGTGGTGCAAATCCGTGATCATGCCGAACAGGAGAACCTTTTCCTTCGACCGTTCAGCGGCATCAAGCCGATTCCATCCGCTTTGACTGGCCGCTGCCGACAGCAGGACGAGCGAGCCGTTGCGGAAAAAGGAACGCCGGTCCAGTTGGTGGTTTGAAATCATTGTCCGTATCCCGTTGCAGTTGTAAACTTTGTGTATCGTTTCTCGGGAGTTTTCCCGTGATGCGAAGACTCCCATGACGTTCTGACGTTATACGAGACCTTAAGAGCCCGTTCGCCCATCAGATGCCCACGGCGAAGGAGTGACCGTGTTCGCGTCGATTTTTCTGGAATTCCATTTACCGAACTCGACGACGTGGTTCTACTTCGCGTTGCCGCTGGCGATTGCGCTCTTCTATCAGTTCCAGCGGCCGTTCTCGATGCGGAACTGGGACTTGCTGGCGCTGTTCCTGTACGTGCCCGGTTTCCTGCTGCTCCAGCAAGCGAATCAGCGTGTGGGTGACGATCCGGAATTGGGCGCCGGCGAACGCGTATTCGGCTACGCCTGGCTGCTCGGGGTTTCGATCTACTGGTTCACACGCTGCTTTCTGGATCTGGGTGCGTCGCGGCGACCGGTCTTTCGCTCCAATCTCGCGAAGGCGGGGCTGGCGTGGTTTGGGATCTCGCTGTTCATTTGTCTGGCGGTGGTCTCGGTTCGACGACCGACGGACGTCTGGGAACCGGTCGGCAAGCAGTCCGCCACGATCGAGAGCGTGACCGACGGCGCAACCGTTGTGGTGACGAAGGGCGAACCGGTCGATGCGGAATCGTATGAATTCCTGCGGAACTGGACGATCCGCGGATTGTCGATGATGGGGCACGCCGCCGTTGTCGCGGGGCTGTTCTTCATCGGCTGGCGGCATTTCCGGGACGCGGAAACCGGCGTGGCGATGGGCACGCTCTATCTGATGCTGCCGTTCACGGCGTACCACATTTCGCAGCTTCATCATGTGTTGCCGGCGGCGCTGGTGCTGTGGGCGATCTACTTCTATCGAAGGCCGCGGATCAGCGGGTGGCTGCTGGGATTCGCGGCGGGTGCGACGTTTTTCCCGGCGCTGCTGTTCCCGCTCTGGCTCCACTTCTACTGGAAACGCGGCGCGATCCGCTTCGCGATCGGATTCTTCCTCGCGCTCGCGATCTCGCTGACCGCCACACTGAGCCTTCTTTGGGCGGCGGGGTATTCCTCCGCAAGTTGGTCCCAGCAACTGCACATCACAGACTGGCAGCCATGGAAGCGTCCGCTGGCGGAAAGCCTCTGGCAGGGCGTTCACTGGGCGTACCGCCTGCCGATCTTCATTGTGTTCGCCGCCTTCACCGTCACGACGTTCTTCTGGCCGACCGTCAAAACGATGTCGCACGTTGCGGCGTTGTCCGCGGCGGTGCTGATCGGCGTGCAGTTCTGGTACGCGGACCGCGGCGGGCTCTATGTGTTGTGGTACGTTCCGATGCTGTTGATCGTCGTTTTCCGGCCCACCACCACGGAGCTGGAACCACCGCTTCCCTCTGATGAGCGAGGCTGGGGTACGCGTGTTGCGATGAGCATGTGGAACCGGATCCGCCGGCGCACCCCGCAAGCGCAATCGCCGGAATTAGCCGCCTGAGAAAAGTGATCCGCAAATTGTCGCCACAACTCACTCCGTCCGTTTAAGATGATACCTTGTGACATTCTCCTGCCTGCTCTCTCCTGAGGGTCCTCTCATGCGTCGGTTCCTGTCTGCCTTATTGCTCAGTTCGGTCGGATTGACCGGCTCCGTTTTTGCCCAGCCACCCGGCGCCGAACCGCGCCGCCCCAACCCGCCGCGCGGCGGCGCTTTCGAACGCCCTCGTGAAGAACCCCGCGAGCACCGCGAAGAACATCGTGGCCATCACGCCGTTCAGGAATGGATGCATCTGCTCGCCGATCGGATGAACGATCCACACGACACGATCCGCGAGAGCGCACGCGCGGGGATCGTCTCGATCGGCCCCGCCGCACTGCCGATGCTGAACGAAATCGCAAAAGGCCCGGACGACGCCCGCGCGACCGCGGCCCGGAAACTGATCGCCGCCATCGAAGGTCCACGCCGCATGGGTCCCGGCGGTCCAGGCGGATTCGGCGGTCCACGCCGCATGGGTCCAGGCGGTCCAGGCGGATTCGGCGGACCGGGACGCGGCGCTCCGCCGTTCGCATTCCAAGGCGGATTCGGCCCGATGGGCGTACGGCCAATGGGCGATCGCGGTCCGCGACCCGAAGGCGAACGACGTCCCGATGCTCCACGACCGGAAACACGCCGACCTGAAGGCGATCGCCGACCCGAAGGCGAACGACGTCCCGAAGGTTCTCCACGACCGGAAACACGCCGACCCGAAGAAGCGCCGCGACCGGAAACCCGAAGGCCAGAAGGCGGACAGCGACCAGAAACACGCCGACCCGAAGGCGAACGCCGTCCTGAAGGCGGACCGCGACCGGAAACACGCCGTCCCGAAGGTGCTCCACGACCGGAAATTCGACGACCGGAAGAAGCGCCGCGACCAGAAACACGCCGACCCGAAGGCGAACGACGCCCTGAGGGTCGGGGTGTTCCCGAATTCGCTGCTCGTGGACTCAGCGACAAACAACAAAACGAGTTGACGGAACTCCGCGAACAGTTCCAAAAGCGAATGCAGGAAATCATGAGCACCGTCCGCGGTCAGGCGTCGAGTCCTGAAGCACGTGAACGGATCGAAACGATCAAAACCGAATTTCGAAATGGAATGAAGAAAGTCCTGTCCGAAGAACAGTACGAAAAGTTCCTCGAAACGTTCAATCGGGTCAGCCCGAATTCGCGTCCTGAAGAAAAACGTGAAACCCCTGAGCGCCCGCGAAAGCCGGAATAACAATCGTGTTGAAATGAACGAGCCATCGGATCACCCGGTGGCTTTTTTTTTCTATATCTTCGGCAATATCTTGTCACTCGAATGTCGCCACGGGTCAGCGAGTGAAGATTTGTCTACGGCTCCGAAGGAGCCTACGAAAGTGATAATGAGTCTATTCAGCTTGTCCACATTCCGTCTTCGGCTCCGAGAGCCTGCGAATGTAGCCACGGGTCAGCGAGCGAAGCGAGCGCAACCCGTGGAAACGAGCCACCATACCTTCTGAACTGCCCCGAAGGGGCAGAGGAACGCAGCCCACCCATCACGATTCAATCAAACACATATCGCTCATCAAATTCCACATCGTGCTTTTTCAAAAGACTCAGTAACTCCGACTGGAAATCGACTTTCTGATGATGCTCCTCCTGACGGGCGATGTATTGCTTCACCACTTCCTCCTGAGATCGGCTCACAGAAAATACGGAATACCCCTCCTGCCAGGAAAAGTTCTTGTAACGAACTTCCAGTTCGTGAACCCACTTCGTTGAACGGGATTTCAAATCACGTACCAGTTTCGAGATTGCATCATCCGTCCGCCAGCGCAGGTAGAGATGGAGATGATCTTCGATTCCACCGATGGCATAGAGCGATCCGCCTTCCGAGCGGATGATTCCACCGATGAAGGGATAGAGTCGTGCGGAAAGTTCCGGGGTGATCAAGCGTTCGCGGTGTTTTGTCGAGAAGACGATGTGCAGGAGGATTTGAGAGAAGGTTCCGGGCATGGCTCGGTTCCGCTGCCCCTCCGGGGCAGTTCTGAATAGGGGAAGGGTTATCGTTTCCACGGGCTGCGCTGCGACCGGCTTCGCCGGTCTTGCTGACCCGTGGCTACATTCGTTGGCTCCTTCGGAGCCGAAAACCAGAGCATGCCGATTCGAATTTGTGCTTCGAATTTCGTGCTTCCAATTTCGTGCATCCAATTTCGTGCTTCGAATTTCGTGCTTCCAATTTCGTGCTATTTCTCCTTCTTCTTCTTCGCCTTCGTCCACGCCAGATGCACTTTGGCGATATCCCACATGTAATGGCTGATGACGAATTTCTCGACCGCCGGCGTAAGGTGCTCGATCACTTTGGCATCGTCGCCTTTGGCCTCGTACCACAGCGCCACGTAAAGGTTGCCGTAGAATCGCGCTTCTTTCCCCGCCTGCGATTTTTCATCCACTTTGTTCGCTGCCGCCATCACATCTTCGGGTTTCAGCTTTCCGGCGAAGAGTTTCTGAATCTCCGCCATCGGCACGCGGGGGTCCTGCGTGACATCGATCAGTTCCTTCGCAGCCTTGTCCGCGCCGATCACCTTCGCATTGCAGAGGTAATGCCAGACGGCGTTCTCGACATCCTGCGGGTTTACGGTCTTGTGAGTCTCAAACTGCTTGACGCCTTCTTTATGCTGGCCGGCGTAGTAGTAGGCGATGCCTCTTCGCCAATGTTCCGGTTCCACTCGCGGATTGGCTTTGAGGAAATGATCAAAGTCGGCAATCGCTTCCTTGAATTTCCCAAGCTTCAGGTACGAATCGCCTCGACGATCGTAGATCAAAGCCGTTTTGGGATCGGCTTTGATCGCTTCGGTGAAGGCTTCGACCGCTTTTTCATGATCCCGCTTTTCTGCCATGGCCATCCCTTTCTTGTAAGCCTCTTCCGCTGCTTTTTCATCGGCGAAGAGCACGGGACTGGAAACGAGAATCATCACTAAGACCGAGCGCATGATACGCACCCCCGGGAAAGACAAGTCGTGGAGGACAGAAGCGTCTTCTCTACTAGAATAGGAATTCGAACTTGGGAGACGTGAGCATATGAGTGATCGACCGAACAAAGAACAAATGATGAAGATCGTCGTGCCGGGCGTGGCGATCGCCGTGGTGCTGGTGCTGGTTGGGTTACTGATCGCCATGAACGGCGATCCGGAAAAGCCGAAAGAAAGTAAGAAGTCACCGAGTGATCCCAACATCGTCAATCCGAGTCTGACTCCGGGAGGTAGCGAATTGTTGGCGGGTAATGATGAAGGTATGGTCAGCGAATCACCATCAGCCGATTCATCTGAATGGGTTGAAATCGGCAATGGACTGAAAACTTGGGACGTCACGGTCGGCGATGGCGAACCGTGTCCTCCCGGAGCATTCGTCTCCATGCATTACGCCGGCTGGCTCCTCAGCGGAAAGCTCTTCGACAGCAGCCGCGCATCTCTGAAACCTGAACGTGGAGAACCGCTCAATATGTCGCTGGGCGGTCTGATTGCCGGCTGGCAGAAGGGCGTACCGGGCATGAAGCGCGGCGGTATTCGCCGGCTCTATATCCCCTATCAAATGGCCTACGGCGAATCCGGCAGCCCGGGTGGCATCCCTCCTAAAGCGGATCTGATCTTCGAAATCAAACTGATCGATTACAAATAACGGTCCAACCCAACCTGGCCTGAGGTCATTCATGAAACGAATCCTTTCACTGGTGCTGCTGACGGCGCTGTTTGCTCCGCTGACGCACGCCCAGGACAAGAAACCGGAACTCAAAGTTCCCGATCCGAAGGCGAAGGAATGGAAAGAACTCAAAGATTCTGATGGCCTGAAGATCTGGGACGTGAAGGAAGGCAAAGGCGAGGCATCGACGGCGGGTGCGCTCGTCACCATTCACTACACAGGCTGGTTCCCGGATGGCAAAATCTTCGATAGTAGCGTGCAGCGCGAGACGAAGGCGACGTTTCCTCTGGCCCGGCTGATTCCGGGCTGGCAGAAGGGGATCCCGGGCATGAAACCCGGTGGCGTACGCCGCTTGTACGTTCCCTGGAAACTGGCCTACGGTGAAGCGGGCCGACCGCCCCGGATTCCTGAGAAGGCCGATCTTATTTTCGAAGTGGAACTCTTTGAAACCCGCAACCTGCCCGATGCGAAAGCCAAGGAATGGAAGGCCGTGACCGGTGCGGAAGGGTTGAAGTTCTGGGACACGAAAGAAGGCAAAGGCGACGAAGCGAAGGCCGGCGCCACCGTCAGCATTCACTACACGGGCTGGACGCTCGATGGCAAGGTCTTTGATTCGAGTGTCACACGGGGTGAGAAAGCCGAGTTTCCTCTGGGAAGTCTGATCGAAGGCTGGCAAAAGGGAATACCCGGAATGAAACCCGGTGGTGTTCGCCGTTTGTACATCCCCTGGAAGATGGCTTACGGCGAACAGGGGAGCGGGGATTCCATTCCTCCCAAAGCCGATCTCATCTTTGAAATTGAACTGTTCGAATCCCGCTAACTCTCCTCAAAGGAATGCATCATGCAGTTTCCCCCGATCGACGCAGCCGAATGGAATGACATCGGTGGCGGACTTATGCTCTGGGACGTCTCTGAAGGCACCGGGACCGCTGTGCCAGCTGGTGCGTCGGTCACGTGTCATTACACGGGCTGGCTGACGGATGGAACCAAATTCGACAGCAGCCACGACCACGGCAAGCCGATTTCGTTCCCGCTTTCGGGTGTGATCGCCGGCTGGCAGAAGGGGATTCCGGGGATGAAGCCCGGAGGTACGCGGCGGCTGAAGATTCCGGGTGCGATGGCGTACGGCGCACGCGGCATTCCCGGTACGATTCCGCCCAATGCGACGCTCGTCTTCGAAGTGACGTTGGTGAAGTGATTCAGTTCGGGAGCAGCCGTTCCATCCAGGTCATCAGGGCGGGAACGGCCCACACTCCCGATTCCACTTTTCGCAAGCGGTGAAAGTTCCCGACTCGATCCCATCCGTCATTTGTGGTGTTCTCAGTGATCGCCTGCAGAAACGGTTTCACACTGGGATAGTTGGAATTGACGGCATTCCACAGTCGGATATTCACGAAGTCCTGCACGCGTTCCCGGCTCTTGCCGATCACCTCGACCTCCACGACGAATGCATGATCCACAAGTCGTACTTTGATCTGGATCCACTCGGCTCCCAGTTCCGATAGTGAAAGATCACCGGGTAGGTTCCAGGATCCGGTGGCGGCAAATGTCAGAAAGGGGCGATCGGGCTGATTCGAATCCGGCAGCGCATTCAGCAACGCTTCGGCGATGATCGGCTTCCCCCGACGTGACCTCTGAGAAAGATCGATCAGGAACGCCTCGTCATTCGTAAGGCTGTATCCGTTCTGCGATCCCCGCAGCAATCCGAGCGTGCCGTTTTCCTTGCTTTGACCGTACACCAACTTCTCAGCGTCATTCAATTTTGTTGGTTTCACACCTGTCTGTTTGATCGCCGTCGATCTCCAGTCATCGGTTACAAATGATCCTTCGACCGTTGCGGCGTAGCTGATCGATCGGCCCTGCGAGAACGCCACGGTGTAGCGTTCGCCGACGGTCAGATCGAATCGATACTTCGTCGACAGATCATTCAGAATCTTCGCCATTCGCGATTGCGCCGTGATCTGGCTTTTGGCGAGCGGCCAAAATCCCTCCGGATGAACCACGAACACCGCAGCCGCTTGATCCGGGATATTCATCCAGACCGGCGGCAATCCCGCTTTGACGACTTCCGGCTTCGTCTCGACCGTTGGCTTCTTTTCGACCGGATCTTTGACATCTGATCTGGGACGGAAGATGATGACACCAACCACGACTAAGAGCAAGAGACCCGCTGCACCAAACACCAACGGCAACCAGTTGACGGTGTTCTTTTTCTTCCGATTCGCGAGTCTCGCGCGGGCTTGGCGTTTCTGACGCGCGATGCTCGCTTCGTTGGTCCGGGTTCGTGCGCGCGACTGTTCGACCGTTTCCATCTCATCGGAATTGTCTTTGCGACGGTTCGACCCCGGGCTGTATTGCAGGGACTCGTTACTCTCGACTTCGCGGGGAACCAGCTTCACTTTCGCTTTCGTCGGCACGACTGCGGGACGAACGGCCGGCCTGTGAGTGACAACCTCTGCTTCGAGTATCTTCACGGCCACATTCGGGACTGTATCGCCGTTCGGTATGACCGGACTGGAACTCACCGGTTTCTGGTCCGGCATCGCGAAACTGATTTCGGGAGTGTTCGCCAGTCCCTCGGCGGTGAACTGCGAAAGGATTCGTGCGACTTCCGCCGTCGAGGGAATTCGATCCTCCGGTCGCTTGGCCAGCATCTTATACATCGCACGGAGCATCTCTTCCGGCACATCCGGACGCTGCTTGCGGAGATCCGGCGGCGGATCGAGTTGGTGGCGGAGCAGTTTGTCGATGGGCGTGCCGTCGGGAAACGGAGGCTTCCCTGAGAGAAGATAATAAAGCGTACAGCCGAGGCTGTAGATATCTGCCCGATGATCGACCGTACTCGAGTTCTTGGCCTGTTCCGGGGACATGTAGTCTGGAGTCCCCACGACTGTTCCATCGCGGGTCAACTCCGTCTTATCCGCTTCCGCCTCTTCGAGAAGCGAGCGAACCAGACCCATGTCGAGAATGCGAACCACCGCCACGCCGCCGGTATCGGGCAGCGCACGTTCACCGCTCACCAGCATGTTGGACGGCTTGATATCCCGGTGAATCAATCCGTGGTCGTGCGAATGCTGCAACCCCAGTGCGCCCTGCCGGATGTACTCGGCCGCCTCGGGAAACGGCAGCGGACCGAATTCCTTGACCATCCGCGCGAGATCCGAGCCGTAGACGAACTCCATGGCCATGAAGTACCGGCCCTGAGCTTCGTCCGCATCGAGCAGTGAAACGATATTCGGATGATTCAACTTCGCCGCCGCCGCGGCCTCACGCTTGTAACGGCCCACGACGGTTTTGTTCGCCATCAGGTGCGCACGAACCACCTTGAGCGCAACGATGCGGCCGGTCTTGGACTGGATGGCTTTGAAGACCTTCCCCATCCCGCCTTCGCCGATTTTGTCCAGAACGAGATATTGCCCGAAAAGAATTTCCGATAAACGGTTGAGGCGAACTTTGCGGGTCTGGTAAGCTGTGAGTAACTTCGCTTTGTAGAGAAAATCGGCTAACTGAACCGGATCCCGGAGGACCGCCTCGGAAAGAGTATCGAGAACAGCCAGTTTCTCAGCCGAGAATTGCCCGCTCTCGCGAAGGGCGCGAATCAATTGCTCGGGCGTAAACGGGTCCATACAACCGTTTCATTTTATCTGAGAGTTCGCCACGTTCGCGACGGGAACACATCCTCATGATTGTACTTCGGAAACAGTCCCAATGTTCGGGAAAAAATGGGACATAACGGATCCCGACTCATCGATTTCCGCCCACAAATCGGATATCAGAGTGTTATTTATACGGCAGGGCCGATGAATCTGGTAAGGAATTGTGGAGGGAGATCAGATGCCAGCTGAAACACGTACGGAAAATTACGAGGAAACTCAGTACCCGGGTGGAACAAAGTCACCCGCTTACCGGATCGCGTTCCAGGCTTGGATCGTGATCTTCCTGCTCGTGATCTGCACCAGCCTGATGCGCTATCTGGGAATGTGGTATCAAATTGCGAATCGGTAAACGATTCGTTTCACCTAACACCCGTTGTCTGATACGATGGCCTGATGATCGACGCGCATATTCACGTCGTTCCGCCCCAGATTCCCGGCGCCGGGAGTCTCGCGCCCGTGCTGCGCCTGCCGCCGGAACGTGTCGCTGCCATCGTCCGCGAGGAGATGCGCACCGCCGGAATCTCACGCGCCTTCGCCATGGGCGAATGGTGCATCACCGCCGAAGATCCGCTCGGCGTGGAACGCACGCTCGAAATCGCAACGCTGGTTCCGGGGCTTCACGCCATCGGTATCATGGACCCCACCAAAGCCGCCGACGACCGCGAACACTTCGATCGAGTCGCTCAAACCCTCGCCAGCGGCACCGTTGTCGCTCTCAAAGGTTACCTCGGATATCTCCATTTCTACCCCAGCCATCCGACTTATCGCAAGTATTACGAACTCGCCGAACAATTCGATCTCCCCGTCATCTTCCACACCGGCGATACGTTTTCGCCTTATGCCAAACTCAAATACGCCCACCCGCTCACCATTGACGATGTCGCCGTCGATCATCCGCAAGTCCGCTTCGTCATGGCGCATCTCGGCAACCCTTGGATGCTCGACGCCGCCGAGGTGATCTACAAAAACGTGAATGTCTGGGCGGATCTGTCCGGGATCGTCATCGGCGATACGAACGATCTCACTGGCGAATCCGCGGAGGACGATCTCGGCGATGCGATCGATCGCATTCAGCAGGCGCTCCGCTACTGCGGCCGGCCGAACCGCTTCCTGTACGGCACCGACTGGCCGCTGGTTCCCATGGGTGCGTATCGCGAATTCATCGCCAGCATCGTTCCGCTCGAACATCACGATCTCTTCTTCCGGGAAAATGCGGAGCGTCTTTTCCGCGTGAAATCCAGCTGATCCGACATTTTTTCTGCTCGAATCCTTTTTTCCATTAAGAAACCGGCATCTCGCACGTTGTCTGCCTGAACACGCTGGAGGTGACATGTCACCGGACCGCGAGTGGGTTGTCTCCGTTATCGCTCGCTACGAGCGCCCGTTGCAGGCGTACGTACGGCGTTTGCTGCCCGATCCGGACCGCTGTCGCGACGTGGTCCAGGATGCGTTTCTGCAACTCTGCCAGCAATCGCAGTCGGACCTCAGCGATCGGATCGCCCCCTGGCTGTTTGCGGTGTGCCGCCGGCGTGTCGTGGATATCCTGCGAAAGGAAAAACGAATGGTCGCAACACTTAAACCAACTGATAAAACCGCGGCTCGGCCGGCGGATCCCTTGCAAACCGTTGAAACCAAAGACAGCGTCAGGCATGTTCTGGCCCGGCTCGATCAGCTCCCCGCCGATCAGAACGAAGCCGTCCGCCTGCGCTTCCACAATCAGTTCTCGTACCGCGAAATTGCCGAAGTGATGGAGCTGAGCGAATCCCACGTCGGCGTCCTGCTTCACAACGCCCTCAAAACACTCCGCCAGTCCTTACCTCAACTGGCCTAACTCCAATATTCAAGGAACTTCCCATGACTCCTGAAGAACTCGATACCAAACTGACCGCCTACGCTCTCAACGACGCCAGCCTCACCGAATCCGATCGTCTCGCCATCGAAGCGAAACTGCGCACCGACCCCGCCGCCCGGCAGTGGCTCGAAGACGCACGCAAGCTCGGCCATGTTCTCACGCAAAGCCTCGCGGCCGAAGCGCAGGAAATCGAAGCGAAAATCCCGGCCGTCGCGACCGCGCAGCCCAAGCCGAAAGCCTCGCGATTCAACAAAATCGCCATCACAATCGCTTCGCTCGCCGCCGTCGTCATGCTCGCCGTCTTCGCGGGCCAGCAGTTCCTCAAAGATCCTGAACGCTCGCCAAGCGCCGCAGTGCAGGCGAAACAAAGACCAATGAGTGACGAAGCCCGCGAGGAAGCGCCGCTTTCGAGTGGTAAACTCTTTGGGGATTCAGGCCAAAGCCCTGATCCAAGACGTGAACTGAACGATTTGGCATCCGTCACCACATCACCTCAGAAATCAAGTGAGACAAGTGCAGCCGATCCCTATTCACGGGCACCGTCGATTCGTGAACCCAAACCGATGCCGGCACAGGCAGCAGGACTCGGTGGAATCCCCGGCGGCCCGCCAGCGGGTGGTTTTCAGGGCGGTTTCGGAGGCGGTGTGCCGGGCGCTGGTGGAACGGCATTCGGCGGAGGAGCGCCAGGCGGCGGAGGTGGTTTCGGTGGCGGTGGGTTTGGTGGTGGAATCGGTTCAGGACGGCCCGGCGGAATGCCGGCCCCGCAACCCACTGCACCGGGCATCGTCGCATCCGCCACGCCTTCACCAACTCCCGCACCCGTGATCCTGAATCCCACATCCGAAGCTAAGAGCGATGCCAAAGGATTTGGTGAAGGTCTGGTGCCAAACGATTCAGTCGTGATCGGTGGTTCGCCAGCCGTCCCCCCCGGCGAAGCGCATCCGGGCAACGCCTACAAGCAACTCATCGAAAATTCCTTCGTCAAAGTCGAAGGCCAGAACGCCCTCTCCACCTTCGGCATCGACGTCGATACCGCGAGCTATTCCATCGTCCGCAACTACCTCAATCACAACACGCTCCCGCATCCCGATGCGGTGCGGCTTGAGGAAATGATCAACTACTTCCCCTATCGCGACGCTCCGCCGGAGGGCAACGATCCCTTCGCAGTTCGCGTCGAGATGGCGGAGTGCCCCTGGCAGCCTCAGCACCGCCTCGCACGCATCGCCCTCAAGGCCAAGCCGATCGACAACGCCAAACGCCCGCCCAGCAACCTCGTCTTCCTCCTCGACGTTTCCGGTTCGATGAACCAGGCCAACAAGCTGCCCCTCGTCCGCGAAGCGATGAAACTCCTCGTCAGTCAGTTGGGTGAGAACGACCGCGTCGCCATCGTCGTCTACGCCGGCGCCAGCGGCCTCGTCCTAGATTCCACCAACTGCAGCCGCAAAGAGGAAATCCTTCGCTCGCTCGAATCGCTGTCCGCTGGCGGGTCCACCAACGGCGGAGCGGGGATCGAACTCGCTTACGATGTCGCCATCCGCAACTACATCGACAAGGGCACGAACCGCGTGATCCTCTGCACCGATGGCGATTGGAACGTCGGCACCACCGGAACGAATGACCTGATCAAGCTCATTGAAACCAAGAAGAAGTCCGGTGTCTTCCTGAGCGTCTTCGGCTTCGGCATGGGCAACCTCCGCGACGAGATGATGGTCCAACTCGCCGGCAAGGGGAACGGCAACTACGGCTACATCGATACGATTGGCGAAGCGAAGAAAGCCCTGGTCGAACAGATCTCGGGTACGCTCGTGACCGTGGCGAAGGATGTGAAGATTCAGATTGAGTTCAACCCTGCGAACATCCGTGCGTATCGTCTCCTTGGCTACGAAAAGCGCAAGCTCGCCGCCAAGGACTTCGATAACGACAAGAAGGACGCTGGCGAAATGGGTGCCGGGCACGTCGTCACCGCTCTCTATGAACTGATCCCCACGAGCGTAGGTGTGACATCCGAAGAGAAGAAGGTGGAGGGGCTTCGCTATCAGGCCAATCAGCCGCGAGACGAGGAACCCAAGCCCAAGGTAAATGCGAAGGTTTCGAAGGAAGCATTCGTGGTGAAACTGCGGCACAAGCTGCCCGAGGCCGAGAAGAGCACGCTCCGCGAGATTCCCGTCGGCGACGTGGCCAAGTCCTACGGCAAGGCGAGCGAAGACTTTCAGTTCGCCGCGGCGGTGGCGTCGTTCAGCATGATCCTGAAGCAATCGCCGTACAAAGGGCAATCGTCCTTCGCCCTGGTCGAGGAAATGGCGATGTCGTCGATGAGATTTGACCCGAGCGGCTACCGAGCGGAGTTCCTGCAACTGGTGAAGAAAGCGAAGTCTCTGACGGGGCAGAAGTAAGGAAAATCCACGCTTAGCCACGACTACGGAGGCGTTGATTCGAACGAATCGACGCCTCCATTGCTTCTGCCGTCCCCCATCGATGAGTGGTTTGGATTCGGTTGCTGAACTGAGTCATGCCCATTCGATCAGCGCGATTGATTCGCCATTGCGCTTTCTGATCAGGTCAAGAAGACGAGAGGAACTTCGGATACGCTAATCGCACAATAACTCGCGCCCATGACGATTTTCTTTGCTGATTCAAATGGGCCATCATACGGAACCCGATCGCAGACGATGATTCCCCTTCAGACTTTCAAACAACGTCGGCTTTCTCAAAGCTCAATTCTTGAATTCCAGATTTCTTGATCGCGGTCATGACATCCCTGTGGACAAAGACCAGGTTGGTGGTTTTGTTGACGATGAACACCCTATGCTGCAGCACACAATCCTGAATAAAACGCGGGCGGAACAGTCTACCGTTGACGAATTGAGATTTCTCCGCGTCAACCACATCGGGGATCTTCGTGAAATGCAGAAAAAAATAGTTCGCGACCCCTTCGCCAAACTGAATTGTTGCCGGCAACCAGAGGGCTTCCTGCGTATGGGTCTCGATGATTTCACGCAGCTGCGGTGAACAGAGTCGCCCCATGATATTCGTGGGCGGGTAGTGGCCGGGAATTCCTTCACACGTCAATTGAGGGACTCGCCACTGGGATATATCCGTCATCGTCTCGAGCAGTTCCCAGAGTTCGAGGTCGTTCGCATCCTTGGGAAACATCGCCACTGAGGAACTGCGGCCACTCGCTTTTCCCGTCATCGAATAAAGCAATGCACTCATTGGAAAAACCTGCGCGAGAGGGAAGATCCGCTCCCCGAAGTTAAGCTCCTTTTCCGCCTTTTGATTTGCCCTGTTTCCTGGGCTTCCGCTTCGGCACCACCAGATTCCGGAACAGATCCCCAAGCCCATGCGATTCGGCTTCAGCTCGGGCGGATATGTCCACATGATCTTTTGCATCCGGGTCTGCGCCGTGCTGAACAAGATCGATGGCAAAGTACCTCCGGCGATCGACACTCCGCACGAGATGATGCAGAGGAGTCCATCCCGATGAATCCCGTGCATTCGGATCCGCACCCGCCTTGAGCAATAACCGCATGACCTCCAAACGGAAATCGATCACGGCAAAGTGGAGGGCGGTAAACTGACCTCTCGTATCCGCCAGATTGACATCGGAACCCTGTGCGATCAGAAAGCGGACGATCTCAATGTTATCCTCCATGGTGACGGCCAACATCAACAGGGTGCGACCGAAAAGTTGACTCCGGAGGTTGATCGTATCGATGGTCAGAAACGTCTTCAAAGCCTTGAGCTCACGCCGGTAAAGCGCTGTCACGATCCGATCAGGCATGATTGATGGCGATGGTTCCTTCACGTTTCAATCTCTTCTCTGAGTTTCAATCACAGGGAACTTCATCGGGCATCCTCCCGGTTCAAGACAACCATTTCTCAAATAGTGAACATTCACACACATTTTACGATGGGAGAAAGACTCCGCCAAGTCCATGAACAGAAGGTGGCGGAGTCCTCCTTAGTTACTGAGCGGGCGATTTTGCGATTTTCTGGATGCGGATATTGCGGAACGCAACCGGGTCGTTGTGGCCGCAGAAGCCGAAATGGCCAGTGAGGCGGTCCTTGCCGGGATGTTTCAGATTGCCTTTGAAGGTGGTGATTTTCGAGAAATCGGCGTTGAGGATTCGCGTGCCGTTGAGTTCGACTTGCAGATTGTGGCCGATGACGGTGACGCGTTCGAAGTTCCACTCTCCGACGGGGCGCTGATAGCCGCGGTGCGCTGCCGCGATGCCGTAGGCGGAGCCGTTGAACTGACGGGCATCGAGCTTCTTGTACTTGGGATCGTCGTCATCGAGGACCTGAATCTCGCACATGGCGTCAACGGATGGCCGACCCGTACCGGGATAGCGGATCGCGAGCCCGTTGTTCCCCGCCTTGGGCACGCGGTATTCGAGGCTGACCTCGAAATCCGCGAGATCATCCTTGTGGTAGATAAAGCCGCCCTTCTTGGGCTTGCACATGAGAAGGCCATCGTTCACTTCGTAATTCTCAATGGGCCCGGCCCAGCCTTCGAAATCCTTGCCATTGAAGATCGACTTCGCATTGGCTGAGAGAGAAGCGAGGCGCTCTGTCGCTTCGGTTGCGGGAATTTCGCGAACGAAGAGATTGCGCCAGCGGATCTCGCCGCCGTGTGTCTGCAGAAGAATCGGGCCCGTTTTCGGAAGCGGAAGTTTGCGTTCCTTGTCCCAGTAGTTTTCCATGCGTGCACCGTTCACGACGGCTTTCCCGTTGAGCCAGACCCAGGTGCGCTCGCCGACCTGGATGATGCGGAACTGGTTCCATTCGCCAAAGGGCTTATCGGCAAGCACGAGCGGATCACGACCGGGTGCGCCGGGTGTATTGTTGAACAGGCCACCGGAACCGAGATGCGGCTTGCGTTCGGGATTCTTGGCGTTCCATTTCTGGTTCCAATCCCAGATCTGCACCTGCGGCGTACCGCGGAGGTAGATCCCGGAATCCGCGCCGGCGACGGTTTTGTATTCGATGAGCAGTTCGATATCGCCGTAGTTCTGATCGGTTGCGAGATAGGCGCCTTTACCGTCGTTCACCAGTTCACCGTTCTGCACACTCCAGTGTGATTTGGCGTCGTTGGTCCACTGATCGATCTTTCGTTTTTGATCTTCCATTGCCAGTTTGGCGAAATCAGCGGGAGCGGCCCCTTTCTCGTGGATCGTCCATCCGTGCCAGCCGGCGAGATCCGTACCATTGAAGATCGCGGTGAACCCTTGAGGCACAACGGGTTCGGCGGCGCTGGCACTGAAAGGCGGGATCAGCATCAGAGTAAGGAATGCAACACGAATTCGATTGATCATGGGAGCGGTTCCGGCGGTGTGAGTGGAAGTACAGGAAACGTTACCATCAATCCGAACTCGGTTCAACTTTCTGTTCCCGGCATCTTTTCTAAAAGGGTAAGCATCGCAAAAGTTGGTGGGAAATGTGTTCACTTCGGTGTACTTTGGAATGACGGTCGGAATTTTCCCTCGGCAGGAGCCCTGTTATGTCGGAACCGCTCAGCCCCGAACTCGAAGCCAAGGCTCACGAATTG
>JBGSJI010000143.1:0-6368 GCA_041742055.1 Limnoglobus sp.
CACCACGCAAGACTCGCTTCCGGCTGCCGGCTCGGCTCTGCCGGGTGGGATTGGATACCCACAGGGTTCCAACGAAAGGTTTCACAGATAGTCTCTCCATCTCTTCCCCCTTCCCCAGGCTTCGCTTGGCGCAACCGAATTATTGGCGAAAACGTGTACCTGGAGCATCCTACTTCTTCACTGTCGTTACCGCGAATCGGATGCCGTGGTTGACGACTCTTTTGGGACGGAACTCACTAAGAAGCGCACTTGAAACCGTTCAACATCACAAGCCGTTTCATCTCGACGCAATTATCTTGCTACCTGACCACCTGCACACGATCTGGACTTTGCCGCCCGGCGACGATCAGTATTCGATACGTTGGTCACGAATCAAAGAATTGACGACTCGAAAATATTTGGCAGATTCTGAAATCGAAGCGCCACTGAGTCAATCGCGGATCAGTAAGCGCGAACGCGGGGTATGGCAGCGAAGATTCTGGGAACATACGATTCGAGATGAACATGATTATAAGCGGTGCCTGGACTATCTTCACTGGAATCCTGTCAAACACGGACTAGTCGAACAGGTTCGCGACTATGAGTTTTCAACGTTCAGTAAGTACGTACAACTCGGTGAATATGATCGCGATTGGGGGACTGCGGGAGTCAAGGATATTCCAGGTGTGGAATGGGAATGAATCCCGTTGGTGGGCCTCGAAGACTCGACCCACCCTACGAATTCAGCCCCATACCTCCGGTGGGCCTCGAAGACTCGACCCACCCTACGAAATCAGTCCCATACCTCCGGTGGGCCTCGAAGACTCGACCCACCCTACGAAATCAGCCGATACCTCCGGTGGGCCTCGAAGACTCGACCCACCCTACGAAATCACCCCACCAACTGCCGGACCGGTTTGCCCGTCGGAACCAGTTCGATTGGCCGTCCGTCCTGGGCCTTGTACCAGGTGTGAAGCGGTACGCCGAGCGAGTGATAGATCGTCGCGGCGAGGTCCTGCGCTGTCACCGGGTTGTCGGTCACAAACTCCGCATTCGCGTTCGTCTGCCCGACCACCTGTCCGCCTTTGATTCCGCCACCCGCCATCAGAGCCACGCCTGCGGACGCCCAGTGGTCGCGGCCCGCCGTCGGGTTCACCTTCGGCGTGCGACCGAAATCGCCGAACCACACCACCAGCGTTTCATCCAGCAGTCCGCAAGCGGAGAGATCGTCCAGAAGCGCGGACAGACCGCGGTCCACGCGCGGCAGAAGGCGGTCTTTCAGACTCTTGAAGTTATTGGTGTGCGTATCCCATCCGCCGTCGGCGATCGTGACGAACTGCACCCCGCCTTCGATCAACCGCCGCGCCAGCAGACATTGCTGACCGAACTGTGTTTTGCCGTAGCGCTCGCGAACCTTTTCCGATTCCGCCGCAATGTCGAAGGCTTTCTTGGCGGCCGGCGAAGTGATGATCCCGTGGGCTTTTTCGTAGAACTCGTCTCTGGCCCGGACGACACCCGCCGAGTTCTCCACACCCTTCTGGTACGTTTCCAGATCGTTGAGCATGTCGTACCGCCGATCGAGGCGCTTGCGCTCGTCCTCACCAGCGATGGAAAGATCGCGCACCGCGAAGCGAGCCGACGACGGATCCTCACGCACCACGAACGGGTTGAATTCATCCCCGAGAAAGCCCGCGATTCCACCATTGAAGCGTTGATCGATGGCACTGCCCAACTGCACGAACGGGAGCATGCCGTTCACGTATCCGCGTTCCTTCGCGATCACCGAACCGTAGCAGGGGAACGGTAGCGAGGCGTTGAATTTGTGCCCCGTCATCATGATGTGATCGGCCACGCCGTGGCTGCCGTTCTGCGGATCGTGCCCGCGGATGACACCCAGCCGGCCGGTCTGCTGGGCGAGCATTGGCAGCGGATCGGCGAAGCGCACACCCGGCAGCGTGGTGGGTATCGTGCCGAACTCGCCTCGAATCTCTGCCGGCGCATCGGGCTTCGGATCGAAGCTATCGATGTGCGAAGGCCCGCCCTGCATCCAGAGGAGAATGCAGCGCTTGGCTTTGGCGGACTTTGTGCTCGTTTCACGGGCACGCAAGAATTGCGGCAGGCTCAGTCCAAGGGCGGAGAGTCCGCCGATCTGGAGAAAGGTTCGACGCGATTGCCCGGAGCAATCCGATGTCCGGCCGGAGGAAAGATTCAACATGATCGAGACGCCCAAAAGGGGTCGGTGGGGTAGGTAGTATCAGGATCGGCGATAACGGGCGAAATGTCAATTCAAAATTGGCCTGATTTTGCCGGCAATGCAGTGTATACGATCGATTGACCGAATCCCAAATTACCGTTTTATCTGACACATCATGGTTTGCTATTTCAACTTCTCAAGAATCTGGCTCACGGGTTTGTTGCCGACCATGATCGAGTCCGGATGGCGATCATCGCGCTGATTCTGAGCGGTCACAAGATCAACGAGCACCCGATCCAAACCGCGATAATTCCGCAACGCATCCAGATCTCCCGCACGCACGATTCCGGGAATCAGCGAATCGTACGGCACACAACTCATCGATGGCTGAGTGATGCTCGACCATTCGTACACCATTCCGCTGACAATGACCCCGGTCAACGACTCTCCAAAAAATGACGCCATCATCGCGAGCAGTCCGCCCATCGGCTCCGCCAGTTTCGGCAGTTCGTCGCTGTCGTGAGGAACGATCACTGGTGCCCTGGGATCGTTCCTCTCCGCCAGCGAACCGCCCCAGAGGATCAGCTTCTGCCCGTTGACGCTCTTCGATTTCCGCAGCCAGGCGATCACGGCTCGCAGGTCCCGCAGCTGACCCGCGATCTGCGGTTCGCCGTGCATGAGGAAACTCGAGGCGTAGCTGGTGGCGGCGCTGGTCCGCCCGCGACCGCTGCCGGTGCTCGTCTCGCCCGTCCCACGAACATCGGGCAGGCAAATGGCGACCCCGTTTGCAAGCAGTCTCGCGTAATCCGATGCCCGTGCGCTCACGAGCCGACTTTTCCCCGCCTGAGCAATCGCGAGCACGACCGGCGGATTCGCGACGCCCACCGGTCGCAGAATCACCACCGGAATCGGGATCGTCTCTTCGTGCATCAGGATCTGCTTCTCGATCCGAACGCCGTTCACTTCAGCATGGCCCAGATCACGAACGCGAACATCGGAAGGAGCAACCGAGCCCAGGATTTGAGTCCACTCCTTTCGAATCCGATCGCGATTTTTGCTACGGTCCGCCGTTTTGCGCTCGAGCCTGTCCTCCCATTCCGCCTTCTGCTTTGCGGCCAAATCCTTGAGACTCTCCGCCAGCGAACGCGGCTGAAGTTCTTTCCGGGCACGTTCGGTCCAGCAGGTCAGCGTGCTCGCGGGTACGCGGTTGCGGTATTCCGTTGCTTCGATGCCAAACCATTTGCGGAACGCCTCGTGAATGCTCTTGCGCTGCACCGGACCGATGTGCGTGCAGTGCGTATCGTCCGGCGAGCTTCCGCGAACGCTGCCCCGGCCGTAACTGTACGCCAGTCCATCGGCATTGTTGAAAAAGCCAGCGATTTTTTGCAGCCGCTTCCAGACCGGATCGCGCTCGCGGTCCCAGTTGAATTCGTGGGCGTAGATCAGCTTGCGTGACGCCAGACTGCCGACGATCACCCAGGGCAGGAATCCATCCTTCCCACTGCGGGCCAGATTCCGCGTCGATTCCCAGCTTCCGCCGCCCATGTAGTTGAAACTCGTCTCGGCGTCGTCGGGCAGAGGGTACCGGCTCTCGGGTTGCGGACCGCCGAAATTGAACGGCACCGCCGCCGCGATGCGATCATCGAGCGCCGCCGCTACCGCACACGGATCGCCGCCACCGGCCACGCTGCCGAGCAGAATCAACCGCTTCGGGTCGCAGCCTTTCTGCTGAAGCAGCACATCGAAGCCACGCCAAATGTCCCACACCATCCAGCCCATGAGGCTTTCGCCCACCGATTGCAGGCGAATGGCGTTGTCATAGCGGAAGTAATAATCCTGCCGGCTGACGCGAAACGGACCCGGAAACGACTTCGCATCGATGAACGGATGCTGCCGCCGTTCGCCGTGGCCCAGCATATCCGGCACCAGCACCAGACACCCCGCCCGCGCCCACGTCATTCCCATGTCCTGCAGTTCGCCGTGCTCCTTGGGCGTGTGGTGGGCATGGATGATCATCAACGCGGGCATCGAAGGGCTTGGTAATCGCGGGCGATACAGATTGGCCGAAACCCAGAACCCCGGCCGGCTCTCGTAGAGCACATTGTCAATCGAGAATCCATCGCCATCAAACGTGGAGGTGTAACGCACCGCCGGCCGCTTCGGCTCCGGGAATGCGCCGAGCGATTCGCGAAGCGCTGCGAGTTTCGGCTTCACGAACGCTTCCCATTGCTCGCGATTTGTGATCCGATTCCACTCGGCGGTGCTTCGCGCGTTTGCCTCACGCTGAAGTTGTCTGAGACGATCGGGAATCACCTGAGTCAGCTGTTTGCGTTCCGCTTCGGGAGCGACGGTGAGATCGAACATCGCAAGCTGCTCCGCTGTCGGCTGAGCCGCGATTTGCGAAGTGACCAGGAGAAAAGTGAGGAGAGAGAGTCTGAATGTTGGCATACTCAGAGATTAACCACAGTGAGCACAGAGTTCACAGAGAAAACCTAGAGAAAGTTTTTTTAGATTCTTTTGTTCATCAACTTCTCGATCGCTTCCGGATACGCTTCGCACTCCGCCTCGAAGACTCGGGCCGCGAGCGACTCCGGAGTGTCACCCGGCCGCACCGGCACGCGCTTCTGCAACACGATCGGACCGGTGTCGTAGGTGTCGTCCGCATAGTGGACCGTGCATCCGCTCTCGGATACACCGGCGGCGAGCGCCGCCTCATGGACGCGCAGCCCGTACATCCCCTTGCCGCCGAACGCAGGCAGGAGCGAGGGATGAATGTTCAAGACTTTCCGATGGAAGTCCGGCGGAATGCGTACGAGGTGCAACCAACCCGCCAGACACACGAGATCCGGCTCGAAGACCCGTATGGCATCGAAAACGCGAGTGGAGAATGTTTCGCGCGGCTTCGGCTCCACGATCGCAACCGGAAGCCCGGCGTTCTGTGCCCGCTCGACGCCCAGCACATCAGGTTTGCTCGAAACGACGCCGGCGAGGGTCGCATCGAGACGACCGTCACGCGTGCGATCGATCAGATTTTGCAGCGTGGTGCCGGAACCGCTGATCAGAATGACAAGGCGCAAGGGATTGTTCCCGGAATTCAGAATGGCCCGCTGACGACGCAGATTTCAGCGCGGATTGAAGAAGATGATAGAGATTTGAAGACCGGTTCAGAATCTTCTTCATCCGCGTCCGAAGGTCAGCGAGCTCAGCGGGCCAATCCTTCCTTTCAACCATACTTCTTGTGGCACGCTTCCGACGTCATCTTCTGGGCTTTCACCAGCCCGCCCGCCAGCTTCTCGCCGTCCGGGTCCACATACAGCCGGCCGGAGTTCCCCTTGATCGTCGGATCGTAGCCGGTGACGTGAACGTTGAAGATGTACGCCTTCTCCGACACCGCTTTGAACCAGTGGACATTGTCCTTGTGATCGGAGATCGTGGACAGTTCGCCGGGTTTGAATTTGCGGTCGATCGTCGGCTTGATGATGTAGTGATCCTTGCCGGTCTCGAGGCGGTCGTAGTGCTTGCCGTGCCATTCGCCCTTGATGATGATGAATCCGGTACACATGTTCAGGTGGCCGTGCGGGACGATCGAGCGGTCCTTCTTGCAGCCGAAGATCTGCTTGCCGAAGGTCACTTCGCCGAGGTCCGGGATCTTCTTGACGTCGAAGGCGGCGCTGAGCGCTCCGCGATCGGGGAGTTTCTTGGTCTTCTCGATTTCGTCGAGTTTGACGAAGCCGACGAGCGCTTCGAGATTCACGCGGGCGTAGAGTTCTTCCATCTTTTTCTGGAACTCAAGGTCTTTGAGTTTTTGCCCGCGAAGGTCCTGCGTCATCGCCACGAGATCCTTGAACCAGGCATCGATCGTGGGTTTGATGCTCTCGGCGAAGAGTCCCTGATTCCAGCAGGACTCGATGAAACCGTATGCGACAAGCGAGCTGAGGGCGGTTTGCGTGAATTGACGACGGTCGGTGTTCATGAATGGCTCCACGAGAGGGATGTCAAAAGCGTACCAGCGCCCGGGGCAAAGGTGAAGGAGAAAACCGATCGGGTGAAACGGAAGGGTAAGCATCGCAAAAGTTGGTGGGAAATGTGTTCACTTCGGTGTACTTTGGAATGACGGTCGGAATTTTCCCTCGGCAGGAGCCCTGTTATGTCGGAACCGCTCAGCCCCGAACTCGAAGCCAAGGCTCACGAATTG
>JBGSJI010000144.1:0-24514 GCA_041742055.1 Limnoglobus sp.
CAATTCGTGAGCCTTGGCTTCGAGTTCGGGGCTGAGCGGTTCCGACATAACAGGGCTCCTGCCGAGGGAAAATTCCGACCGTCATTCCAAAGTACACCGAAGTGAACACATTTCCCACCAACTTTTGCGATGCTTACCCTCGTCAAACTCCTGTATGAGATTCTTCTTGGTCATTGGTGACTCGACAGGTATACTCACAGCAAGAGGCAATTATTCACGGTTTTTGATCATGGCATCTCACGGCGATTCAGTGAATGGCTCAACCAACGGTTCGGTTAACGGCCATCCGTCGGATAAAGCCCCCAAAACAGACGAAGCGCCGAGACTTTTTGGTGAAGGCGTCGAAGTCACGCTGACCTGTCAGCAGTATCTGCCCTCGATGGGCTGTGCGCCGGACGATCCGCTTTCCGATTCCCGCGTGTCCGGGCAGAGCAGCACCGGGATCAGTCGTGAACTCTCGTTTGACTCGGAGCGCGGCCCCGTCACGTGTCCGGAATTCATCGGTGAGTATCAGGTGATCGGCTTGCTGGGTCGTGGTGGGATGGGAAATGTCTTCCGGGTGCGCAATCCGTTCTTCAATTTCGAGCAGGCACTCAAGATGCTCGATGCCCGACTGGATTCGCGGGAGGCCCGCAAGCAGTTCATCACTGAGATGCGCACACAGGCGGAATTGGAACATACCAACGTCGCGAAGGTGCATTATGCCGGTGTCTGCCGTGCGAAAGGGAAGTACCACGATCAGTTGTACTTCGTCATGGCGCTGGAAGCCGGCGATCTCGGAGACGAAATCAAGAAACGCGGAACGTATTCGCCACACGAGGCTGCCAATATCATCCGCCGACTGGCCAAAGCAATCGCGTTGGCTCATGGGCGGGGAACCTTTCATTGCGATCTGAAGCCCAAGAATATCCTGATGGGAGCGGATGGAACGCCCAAGATCACGGATTTCGGTCTCGTGAAACTTCTGGCCGATAGTCGCGACGGTCGTGCGGGGCGAACCGGCGCATTTGGCACGCCCAGTTACATGCCGCCCGAACAGGCGGATGGTGATTTTGACCGCGTCGATGCTCGGTCAGACGTTTACGGTCTCGGCGCGATCCTCTATGAACTGCTGACCGGCAAACCGCCCTATCAGGGATCGAATCGCAATGAGGTTCTCTGGCAGGTCAAAAACCCGAAGACTCCTCCGGAACCGGTCCGGAAACTGAATCCGCGCGTCCCCGCCCGGCTCGAAGCGATTTGTTTGAGATGCCTCGAAAAGAAACCGGAACTTCGCTTCTCATCTGCCAATGAACTGGAAAACGAACTCGACAAGATCCTCCGCCCTCACTGGTACAAGCGGCACTGGAAAAGCTTGCTGACAATCGTGGTCGTGACCGTTCTGCTTTCCGCCGTCCTTCTCCTCGGATACCGTCAATACGCCAATCCCCGGAATGATGCGAGAGAATGGAGCCGACTTGGCGATTCGGCTGAAAAGCTCGAGGATCGGATCGAAGATTATGAATATGCCAAACGGAAGTACCTCTCGATTCTCGAAGGAGAATTCGTCTTCCGTCGGTCCTCACTCGAGCAGGAAGTCGCTGAGCTGGATCGTAAACTCCAGCAGGCAATCGCTGATGATTGGAGTGATCAGGCACGATCCCGAAGAACGGAAGCCGAGAATGCGCGACGGCAGGGGAATCGCGATGGAGCGATTGATATCTACCGCAAGCTGGTTGGCGATTACCGCGATCGAGGTGCGGAATCCATTAGCAAGAACGAAACGTACGACATCGAGTTCGCCGAAACTCTGACCAAGCTGGGCGAACTGCAGATCGAGCGACGTGAGTACACGGATGCACTCAAAACACTTGATGAGGCAGTGGCTCAACTGAATGGAAACGATGCTCAGCGCGAGTTGGTACGGGCGGAAATCCTGCACACGAAGGGCGTGTGCCACGCCGATCAGGAAAAATGGGACGAGGCACTTGAAGAGTATCGTCAAGGTCTTGAACTTCGAAAAGCGGTTGCGCTTCCCGCGGATCATCCGGACTTCAAACTCTACCTCCGGAATCTGGCACGAAGTCACGGCTATCTGGGCGATGCTCAGGTTCGAAAAGGCTTGCTGGAAGACGCTCGGAGTTCGTATCAGGAAGCGGAGAAACTTCGCGCTCAACTGGCGGAAAGCGGCAACCCGGATGACCTCTGCCTGCATGCCCGCGATGATGGCAACTTCGCTGAATTTTACGAATGGCAGGGAGAGACCATGCTCGAGCAGGCGCTCACGCACCGCCAGCAACGCGTCAGGTATTATGAGTCCTGCCTAAACAAAGCGTCGGTTCTGCCGGGTCAGTATCGGAATGAGCGGGCGGAGGCACGCCTTTCGCTGGTCGAACTCGTGCTCGACCTTCCTCCAGTATCGGGATCGGAAGTCTATCTGCGATATGACAAAGCGCAAAAGGAATTAACGGAATCGGAAATCGAGTTCCGGAAACTGATGAACACGTTCGGAAGTTCGATTCAACAGCCCGATTTGATGGCGGGGCTAGCGCGAGTTCACCTCGCCTGGGCACGTCTGGACCTGGTCCGCAGCCGAAATACCTATCAGCCGATCCCCATGGATCATGCACAAGATCAGTTGCAAACGGCGGAGGAATTGCTCAGCGAACTGGACCGAGCCGGCAAGGCGCAGGCACTGGATTATTATTCGTGGGCCGCACTTCTCGCATTGGAAGGACAACTGGCGGAATCCACAAGCGAACGCAAGGCGAAGTATGTACTGGCGCTGGATCGACTCGACAAATCACGGCGGCTGGGATTCGTCAAACAGCAGCGTCTGCGCCGGGATATGGCATTCGCCGGAATCAAGCTTGATGCTGATCTGGGTCCCAAATTGGAAGATCTCATTCTGAGATGTTCGGGAATTGCATCGCAAGAACCATAGAATTGAACGGGGAATTGAAAACGATTCAGGAGTCAGACAATGACCTTGTCGGCGGAACAGCTTCTCGCGAAACTCTATGCCTTGCGTAAAGACTACGCCGACGATCCCGAGGACGAGACGTTTCAGTCGCTGGATGCTGCATTTTTGTACATATCGTACAACATTGGATCGTTCAAAGAGTACCTGAAAGAAGCCGCAGATAAGAAGAATGGCTTAAAAAATTGACAAATGTTCACCTGTCTATCCGTTAGCATGGAATGGCTCTCATTATTCATCTGCCAGCGTAAATGATTTCAGGGTTCGCAAGTCACTGTATTGTCCTCCAGCATCGGGAAATCGACGCAAGTGCTTATGGCGCATAGGCGCTTCCGAAAATAAAGTGTCTTTCCACGGAAGGGTGTGGCAGTGTCGGTGGAAAGACGAGTCAGTGTTTGAACGATTCCGCCAAGCGCATGCGCAACCGGTGGCGAAGCCTTCCCTGATCAGAGTTCGGGATGTCAAATGAACCCGCAGGGAATGGGGATTAGTTGATTCCGTGCCCGACCAGTTCGATGAAGACGTCTTCGAGCGTGGGTTCGACTTTCTGGAGTGACTGGATGGCGCCGCCTGCGGCGATGATGGTCTGAACGACGCTTCCGATGACCGCATCGGCGTTCAGTGCTACCTTGAGATCGATCTGATCCGGTGTCTCGTGCCGCGTGACGAAGATGACGCCGGGAAGGGCGGAGAGTTTGGTTTCGCACTCGACTCCGGGTGCGAGCGTGATCACGAAGAGGGAATGATCCTGAACTTTTCGTTTGAGATTCGCCGGCGAATCACAGGCTAGCAGGCGACCGCCGTCGATGATGGCGAGGCGATCGCAGAGTTCATCGGCTTCGGCCATATAGTGCGTGGTAAGCAGCATGGTGCGTGCGGGGTTTTCCTTCATCCAGTCTTTGATGAACGCACGGATGGTCCGCGCTGCCGTGACGTCAAGGCCGAGCGTTGGTTCATCAAGAAAGAGTATCTTCGGATCGGTGATGAACCCGCGACAGAAATTCATTTTCTGACGTTGACCGGTTGAGAGATGGCTCAAGCGGGATTTGGCTTTGGGTGTCAGCCCGACGATATCGAGCATTCGGTCGATACGGCTGGAGATAAGATCGTTGGGCACGCCGTAAATTCGACTGAAGAGCCAGAGGTTTTCGCGAACATTGAGGATTCCGTAGCCGCTTGTCTCACCGCCCGAGACCATGTTGATCAACGGGCGTATCGCATGCGCATCTTCGACGACATCGAGTCCATCGACTTGTGCGCTGCCGCTTGAGGGAGCGAGCAGCGTCGTGAGAATCTTGATGAGGGTCGTTTTACCAGCACCGTTTGGCCCCAGTAAACCAAATAGCTCACCGGGTCGCACTTCGAGATTGACCGAATCGAGGGCGACGAAGTCCTGCGCTTCCTCAGCTTTCGGCCGACGAAACCAGCTTTTTTTCGGTTTTCGGTAGATACGGGAAAGATTGACCGTTCGTATCGCGGGCTGTTCCATGAATGAATTGTAGGAGCACGGATACAGAAAAATTCCTGATGCCAGAATTCACCTCTTGGATTACCTTTTGTGTTATCCCTCCTGGAGACTTCGCATGCGTACCGCTCTGATCTTGCTTTTACTTTCATCTTCAGTCCAGGCCGACGATCCGCAACCAAAATGGGTACTGGACCTTTGGCCAAACAAAGCACCCGGCGAAGTAAAAGATTTACCACCCGAAGCATATCAGCCGAAAAAGGGGAATCAACTCGACGTCAAGCGGCTGGGAAATGTTTCGAAACCGCAAATCGCAGTTTATGTACCAGAGAAGCCCAACGGAGCGTGCGTCGTGATCGCACCGGGAGGCGGCTACTCGATTCTTGCGATCGAACATGAGGGAACTGACGTCGCCGTCTGGCTGAATCGCCTGGGGATTACAGCGGTGGTCTTGAAGTACCGTGTTCCACGTCGAGAAAAGCAGACACCCGATAACCGTGCTCAATTGCAGGATGCGCAACGCGCAATGGGACTCGTTCGAAGTAAAGCGGAGAAGTGGAATCTCGATCCAACTCGAATTGGCATGTTGGGTTTCTCCGCAGGCGGTCATCTCACCGCTACCGCCTGCACAAACGCTCTGAAGCGGCTTTATGAACAGGTCGATGAATCTGATAACGTCTCATGCCGACCCGATTTCGCTGTTCTCATTTACCCTGCATATCTGGCCGTGAAAGGAACCGCCGATCTTGCTCCCAGCTTCAAAGTCGACAAACAAACTCCGCCGATGTTCTTTGCCCACGCATCAGATGACAATGTTTCCAGCGAGAATAGCATCGCGATGTATCGTGCGCTTAAGGCAAATGGAGTAACAGCGGAGTTGCATCTCTATTCAAAGGGTGGACACGGATTCGGTATGCGGACAGATCGAGGACCGGTAAGTGATTGGCCTCGGCGTTGCGAAGAATGGCTCAAACTGCGAGAGATCCTCAGATGAATTTCCCCGCCGGGTGGCGGGGAATTGTAAGTTTATTTTTCGTCTTTCTCAGTTGAAGGCGGGGGATGTTTCCCCTCCTTCAACTCTGTGTAGATGGGCGTGATGATATCGCCTGGCAAAGTCCAGGTTTCGACACGGCCTGCGCGTGCAATATTGATTCCCAATACATGACCTTCCAGATCGACCAGCGGTCCACCACATTCTCGGGGTTTGATCGATGTGTCATGCATGATCACTTTCGGAAAACCCGTACGTCGCGATGACAAATCGCCTGCGAGTGTATTCTGAAAATCCCCGCGATCGAATGCGCCTTTCTTGACCAACTTCACCTTATACTCTTTTTCTTCCCCATCCCGGCGAATGAACAACAGTACTGTCTCGCCGGGTTTGTAACGGTCAAGAATCTTTTTGAGATCCTCAAATTTTTTCACTGGTTTGTCGGCGACTTTCAGAATGACATCACCTTTCTTCAATCGGGCAAATGCCGCTCCACCACCCGGAGAAACGCTTGAGATTACAACCCCATCTTCTTCGGAATCGCTCTGCAATGCTGAAGCTGTAATACCCAGGAAGCCCTTGTTAAGATTATCAATCAGACTCTCCTCACCATACAATCGACGCGAACCTGCGCTGATGATCCCGACAGCCAACGGTTCTGAATCAATTCCCGTCACAGCAACGAGATTTCCAACGATCGCTTCTTTCGCATCAGAAAAACTCGGAATCGGAGTGAGGTCATTCGTGTCAACTTGCAAAAGAGCCAGATCTGTGGGTTCGTGATAACCGATATACTTGGCGTCGTATTCCGTGCCGTCAGAGAATCGAACGCTGATCGCACCGGAAAGTTCACTTCCTTTGGTCAGAATAAAACCCTTTTTGTCCATCACAGTGCCGAGAATGGTCTCCTTGCCATCGCATCGGACAAGGACGGTCGCGGCAGTCGCTTTCGACGAACTTGTCGTGAACAAACGCGTGACGAGCTTTTTCCCTGAGAAAAAGGTATCTGCACGAATCGGTGTGCCCGCAAGCGTGGTGACCGATAACAGCAATGCGAGTACCAAATTGGACCGCTTCATTGTGGTGATCTCCGATTGTCGATCGTGTTTGAAAGTTATTCAGGTAATCGTGGCCGATTATTTCGTCGTCCGAGAGTGACTTTCGCTTCGAGCGTTTCGTCGCCACGTTGAAATTGCACAGCGATGATGTCTCCGGGACGGAATTGCGACATGATTTCGTCCACATCCGTGGTCTTAACGATCGGGAGATCATTGATCTTGAGCAATCTGTCGCCGATCTTTATTCCTGCCTTTTCCGATGGCGAGTTTTCAGAGAATTCATCAACAATCGGCTCCAAGTTGCCTTTGCGATTGAGAGTCACTCCAAGCACGGCACGCGACTCGCCACGCCCGATGATATCGCCGCGAACAAGTCGCCTCCAATCATCCTGGAAGGCTTTAGTGGACACATGAACATTATCTTCAAGTTTATCACCGATACGACTGTGAATGCCAACCAGTTTCCCGGTGAGATCGAACAGCGGGCCTCCGGAATCACCACCCACCAGAGTGCAGTCGGAAACAATCGACTTGGCATTCTCAACGTTCACCATCTGACCCAATCGGACCGGTGCACGCCGTTCCCTCTTGGGACCGCCAGGATGTCCAAGCGACACCACCCATTGACCTTTGTTGAGCTTGGCGGAATCGCCAATTTCAACAAACGGCCATTTCCCTTCTTTGGCACCCGGCCACATGGCTTTTTCGGGAACGGTGTCCGTAATTTTCACCATACCGCTGTCAAGTCCGGGATTCCGGCCCAGAATTTTGGCATTCACTTCAATGTTGCCGGGAAGGATTAATCGGACCATTGTCGGTCCCCGTTCCCGACGAGGTGTGAACGCTCCAAAACCGAAACTGGGAGGCTCGATGACGTGTGCAGCGGTGAGCACCAATCCATCATCGCTGACAATCACTCCGCTTCCCGCGCCAACCGATTGCGGACCCGATCGCGTCGGATCGATCTCACCAAGGATCACCGCAACAGTCGCGGGAGTCACTTTGGCCACCAGATCCTTTACTGTTTCCTGCAGTGCTTTCAGTTCGACGACCGAATCGGGAGCTGAGGTACGAGTGGGATTCCATTTGATGTTTTTGGAATCCGCAGCTGAAACTGTGAACGCGAGCAACGGGAAGAGGAGGCTCGCAAAGTACCAGCGGAGGCGCATGATTGGCTGGCTCCGGTCAGAAGAAGAAAAATGTCTACTCTATCATAGCTGACAGAGTCAACGTGTGTGCATTTTCGCCACAATTCTCTAGCTTGCCTAATTCTGCGAGCTGATGCAAGGATCGGTTTCCAAAGAATTTAACAATTTCAGAAACTCTGACCGTCGAATCGATTACCGATGGGAGAGGAAGAGAATTCCACATGCAGAAGTCAACAACACGAAATTGCATCAAAAGTTGCGACTTCCGAAGTCGGATTGAGGCTTCGGAAGTCGTTGCAAGTCTTTAGTTTCTCATTTTAAACTAAGGATTCGAGCAAAAACTTGAGCTTTCGAACCTCTGGTTCGACGGGAAAATCATCCAACGGCATTGGACGGACATCGACGGTCAGTGCCCGATCATATCGGCAACGATCAAGCTGCGTTACGAGCTTTCCGTACTCAAGTTCACCAAGTCCCACGCGGACCTGAAACGCATTGGGATTGGATGCCGAATCGCGCAGCCTGACATGTCGGACGTAGGGATAGAGTTTGTCAAAGTCGACAGGTCCGTGTTCTTTGGCAATGTAATAGCTAGGATCGAGAGTCAGCCCGAGTCCGGGCACTCTTTTGCAAAGTTCGATTGCGCCAAGTGGATCATCGGTCAACGTCGTGGAATTCGTTTCCACAGTGAGAATGACGCCCTCTGCCTGAGCGATCTCAACCCAGTCCTGCAAACGGGCGACATCAGCATCCGGATCGCTGCCGATCGGTGCAGCCTGAACCGAAACAAGTGGCACATTCAGCATTCGGGCCAATCGACAGATCCCGCGAATCTGCTTTCGAATTTCCGGACCATCATAAGCCGAAAACTTCGCGTGGAACGCCGCTATGGCGACATTGGTTGATCGCAGTTTCTGCGCGATTTTGCTTAAATCACCAATCAGATCTGAAGGTTTCAAATGTGGCCCATCTTCATGGATGGCAACATCCGCTTTCGAAAAATTCATTTCTCGAATTGCGCGCAGTGCTGAATCAAGAGAATGTTTGGCAAAGCAGAGTGTGGAACAGGCTACGTACACAGCGCAGACCCCCTCGGTATGGAACGCCATCCTGAATCCCCCCCGAATTGCAGACGGCGTGTACGATCGTTTGGGTCGGGTGAATATCGCTTGAGAATTCGAACTGCAAGAAAATTCTTTCAGAAAATTCGTAATTTCAAGGTTCTGACCTCGCGATTCACATTTCCTATCGTTATCAGACTTCACATCGAACACCATGACAAGAGAATCCTATGGCTGATTTGAAATCATCAAACTGGCAGGAAACGTTATCCAAAGTTGAGCATTCGATCGACCAGTGTCTCACGGCACTCGATCGTTACGAATCGGCATTTCAACGAATTCTTATCCAGGATGAGCGAGTACCGGAAATCAATTCACGAACATCGCCGAACGAACATGCCTGGGAGGAAAAACTCGATACGGCCCAGCAGCAAATTGATGAAGTGGAATCACTTCTCGAAGAACAACAACACGTCTGGAGTCGATGGAGACAAGTTTTTGACCGATGGCAGCAGTTACATAACGAGTTGCCTGTGAGCATGAATCATCGGACGAAAAACCGGGCTACGGCTAAAACAGCATCGTAAACCGGAGGCACGTATGTCCACTTTCGCCGTGATCATTCCTTCTGCGGGTCAATCGAGCCGTTTTGGCGGTCTCGAAAAGAAACCATTTGTCAGTCTGGACGGCCGTCCGATCTGGCTGCGGACCGCCGAACTGTTCTGGTCGCGAGTGGATGTTTCTCGAACCTATCTGGTGATCGCACCCGACGATCGCGAATCCTTCCGCTCGCGGTTCGGCCATCTGCTGGCGTTTGCCAATGCGGAACTGATCGAAGGAGGAAAGGAGCGGTTTGAATCAGTCGAAAACGCTTTGAAAGCCGTGCCTTCCGAAGTCGATTATGTTGCGGTACACGATGCCGTACGACCTTTAGTGACGGGCAAGCTGATCGATACGGTCTTTGCCGCTTCGCGTGAAACGGGTGCCGCAATATTGGCATTGCCGGTTGCTGATACACTGAAGCGTGTTGATGGCTCAGTCATACGCGAAACGGTTCCTCGTAGTGTTTTATGGTGTGCTCAAACACCTCAGATTTTTCGTCGCGATCTGCTTGTGGACGCCTACCGGCGACGGAGCGAGTGGAATCATGTTTCCATTACCGATGACTCTCAACTCATGGAGTTATGCGGACATCATGTCACAGTCATTCCGGGATCACCTACGAATTTCAAAATCACAACTCAGGACGATCTGGTATTAGCTGAAGCAGTCTTGAAATCACGAGTGATCACCTCAGAGCAACGCACCAGTTTGCGTGGGTATGGGGAGGAAGCCGAGTGGTGATTGGAGATTATCCGCTCACCAGTTCATTCCAGAGCTTCCTGTAATCGGTCAGAAAGACTTTGCCGTCTTCGGGAGAATAAGATTTACCAATTTCGATGAGTGTGTAGCGATCGTATCCGATTTGGGTCAGTCGGCGGAAGAGATCCCGGTATGGGTATTTCCCATTCTTATCGTTGTTGAGATCGTTGATGTGGCACGATTTGATGTGGTTTTTCAACAATTCGAACGAATCCGCGATCGATCCATCCACAAGATCCGTTGGGTTCGAATTCCATGTCACACCCACCGCTTTGTGACCGCACTCGTCCATGATTCGCTTCATGTTTTTGGGGATCTGCGTGACCGAACCATGGACTTCCACCCAGATTTCAACTCCCGCGTCTGCAGCTGCTTTGCCACACGGGATCAGTGCCTGGCCAATCTGCTCGCAAGCTTTTTCGACCGTGTAGCCCTTAGACACTCCGTTAGGCCGAACTTTCACTCCTGTTCCACCAAGATCAGAAACCAACTCAATGAACTGTTTGCAGGATTCGATGTTCTTTTTGACGACTGCAGGATCAGCCGAATGAAATTCGCAGGTACTCCCGCATCCCCAGAATTTAATGCCGCTATCGAGGAACTGTTTCCTGACCGTTTTTCGTTCGTCTTTTGAGAGCGTTGGCTCCACTCCATGTTTGTGAGTGGTGCGACATTCGATGGCGGCGAGACCGACGTCTTTGGCGATCCGCAAGAGGGTTGTGAGGTCCCAATCTTTGGGCACATTGTAGGTGACAGTACCAAGTTGAAATTTCGCACGGGATTTTACGGGTTCGATTGCGGATGCTTGAGTTGCGACCACAGCAGCGCTCGCCGCAGATGCCAAAAACGCCCGACGATTCATTTCATTCATGAGATCACCCAGGAGAGATGTCTTTCAGGACACAGGATACCGATTTCAAGATGTCGAATCACCAAGATATTTCTATTTCGCAGACGATTTCAGCTCAATACAGACGAGTTTCTTTTCATCACGTGCCAGCAGCACACCTCGAGCATATGAAGGAATCGCACGGACTTTTCCTGTCAGGATCGGTAAACGACCAATTTCCGAGTATTTTTTGCTGTCGCGATCAAATGCGACTAAAACGCCGGCCTCCGTCACTGCCAGGCACTTTCCATCGACGCCGATCAGGCCAGCGCAACCAAACTTTTCTTGACTCCAAATTACTGCACCTGTCTTCCAGTTGATGCAACGCAGCCGGCCCGTGTTGAAATCCGCTCGTCCATCCGTGCCGAAAAGTAACGATCCGTCACGAAGGGGTGTTGAATATTGGCACGACAGCGATTGATCGTTGGACCAAACCTCTTCAACCGACCGACCATCGCACTTCAGAAGGATGGCTCCGGTACCATAAGACGCCGTAAGAAAAATATGTCCGTCTAAGATCAATGGTGCCGAAGCATTGACCGAAGCATCCAGACGCGAGCGCCATTGCAAATCGAATAACCGCTTCCCATTTTCCAACTCGACACCGAGCAACCCTTTGCGAGTAAACGCAATCACGATCTTCGTATTTGAAATCGTGGTGACGATCGGTGAGGAGTAACTCGCTTCATCATCGCCGGCTTTCCAGATTTCTCGGCCCGTGCGGGTATCGAAAGCAACCAGACACGCACCTTTTGCACCCACGTTGACAATGAGCTTTCCACTTTCAACCACAGGCGAACTCGCGACTCCGAAGTACCCTTTCTTTGCTCCGTATTCTTTCAGAATATTTTTATTCCAGACACACATGCCCTTCTCGAGGTCGACAGCATGCAAGTCGCCGTTAGCTCCTAGGATAAATGCGCTTGCTTTGTCGATGGTCGGTGTGGCTCTCGGTCCATCGTCGAATCCAAAGTCATCCCGGTAGCGCGTGGGCGCACGGTAGGTCCAGATGGGTTGACCTGTTTTGATCGATAAGGCTGAGAGTATTTCTTCGTCGTCAATTCGATTGAAGAGATAGGCGCGATCACCCACAATAGGAAGACCCGCCCAGCCCGAACCGACATCCATGGACCATCGTTGTTTCGGTAGTTGTTTAGCCCAGTCCCAGTTCAGCCCCGTTTCATTGGAATGACCATCCCGGTTCGGGCCAAGGATCTGTGGCCAATCTGCCGCGAGCAGAGATGGGAGAAGAGCAAAGCCCAGAAGGATTCGTAACATAGCATTGAAAAGGATCGTGAGGAGATTTCGAATTCCTTGAATAACGTCATAGTATTGTTTTATCATGCTGCTTGAGGCCGCCCCGTGATAGTTTATCGTTCGTATCGTAACTCCGATCCACCTGGGCTTGCGGATGTTTGGAATGAAGCAGCGACGGCACGCGGCGCGATCCCGATCCGAAATCCCGCTCTGCTTGAACGATGGATGTTCAGCAAACCGTATTTTGAATCGAACTCGTTGATCGTAGCAGAGAATGTGTCAGACGAAGGATCGAAGACCATCGTCGGATTTTCGCTGGCGGCATTTGCCCCGAATGAGGAACAGTCTGATCTGGATTACACAAAGGGAATCGTTTGTTGCACTCTCGTAAGGCCCGAATATCGCCAGAGTGGGATTGGCAGAGAACTGCTTCGAAGGGCCGAATCATTTCTTGCAGATCGCGGTTCAAAGAACACCATTTTTGGCTCGCAGTGGCCGATCAATCCGCACCTGTTTGGGCTATACGGGGGAAGCAATTCACCCGGCATTCTCGATAGCGATGCGGATGCGAAACCCTTTTTGGATCACTGTGGCTATCAACCGGCAGAATCCGTGATTGTCTTTCATCGTCCACTCGATCAGCAATTCCAGATCATCGATACCCGGTTACCGTTACTCCGAAGGCGTTACGATATTCAACTGCTTAAGTCCGCCGCCATTGCATCCTGGTGGCAAGAGTGCATCTGGAACACCCTTGAACCGGCAGAATTTCGTGTCATTGATAAGCTGACAGGCATACCGGCGGCACGAGCGATTGCGTGGGAACTCGAAGGATTCGGCTGGCGATGGAACGCGCCCTCAGCAGGCATCATTGATGTTCAGGTTCGCCCCGACTTACGAAAGCAAGGGGTAGCGAAGATGCTTGTGTTTCACATCCTGAAGTTTCTGCAGGATCAGTTCTTTGGAATTGTTGAACTCCAGGTTCGCTCCGAGGATCCGGCTGCGGTTGGACTCTGTAAAAGCTTGGGGTTTGAGCAAGTCGATGTGGGCTACGTATATCGAAAAAAATAACAGCTACTCACTCGGCAGATCAAACGTCAGCAGAGGTTCCTGTTTCAACTCTGCGGCAACAGTCACGGTGAACGTACTGCCCTGCCCCAGTTGGCTCTTGATTCGAACATCGCCACCAAGCAGTTTTGAAAGTTCGCGAACGATCGATAATCCCAGACCCGTTCCCCCTTGCTCGCGTGTCAACGGATTGGCACTCTGTCGGAACTTGTCAAATACGCTTTCTTGTTCTTCTTCCGCGATTCCAACTCCGGTATCTTCAACCACGAAGACCAGAACTTCATCCTGGATGTGTGCCACAAGGGTGACTTGCCCTCCTTCGGGAGTGAACTTAATCGCATTGGAAAATAAATTGGACAGGATCTGACGGAGTTTCCCGGCATCCTGTCTGACTTTGATCGACTGGTCAGAAACCACCAATCTGAGTTTCACATTTTTCTTTTCCGCCGCGCCGCGGTGGGCTGTGAGAATCGATTCGCACAAGTCATGAACCACAATCTCTTCCGGATGCAGCCTCATTTTACCGGATTCTGCCTTTGCCAGATCCAGCACGTCGTTGATGAGCGCCAGAAGTTGCTGGCCACTGCTCATGATGTTCGCGGCGTAACGATGTTGCTTTTCCGTCAGGTTATCTGCATTCAGAAGGACTTCACTGAACCCGATAATGCTGTTCAAAGGCGTTCGAAGTTCATGGCTCATGGTCGAGAGAAAATCCCCTTTGAGCCGGTTGGACTCAAACAACGCCATGTTCACTCGTGCCAACTCATCAACCTTTCGATCCAGATCAGAGATCAAGCTTCGGTTCCGATCCTGCATGCTGGTTAGATTTCTCAACATCCGATTGAACGCGATCGATAGATCTTCAAACTCGTCACCGGTCTGGATTTCGCTGCGGACATTGAGTTCGCCTGCAGCAATCGCTTCGCTCACGTCCTTCAAATGTTTGACCGGTTTAACAATCACATACCGAATGATCAAATAACTTCCGGCCAGAATCAGAACTGTTGTTCCGAATGCGAAAGCGATTAAGAGAGCGCGATTCTGGTGAAAACCGGTCTCGATCAATTCGGTCGACATTCGCACTCCGACCATTCCCAGCAGATCTCCTTCCTTGAGATCGGGAAGCGGATTGACGACTTCCTTTTCGCTCCGATGGCAGGCAATGCAAGCTCTGGTGGCACGGACAGGTGCATAATACAAATAGGACTTTTCTTCCGGAACCAGAAACGTCTGTTCTGTTCGAGTGGGATCCTGCTCGAATGCCAGCAAGACAGGGACTTCGTCGCTCGGTGGCTGATAATCGACATGACCACCCGGAACGGCCGAATAAAATTTGTAGCGATAACCTTTCAGTTGAGCGGGTAAATCTTCCTCTGCCATTCTTTGAAAAAGATCGAGCGAATCACGCAATTCCGATTTCATGTGAAGTCGTGCGACCACATTCGGCACCAACGTTTGTCCCGTATTCTGCAACTGATCGTAAGCAAGTGCCTCGGTCTGACGAGCATAAACAACAAAACTGACCGACATCAGCAAGATCACACCGGTGCCTAGCAAATAGCGGCATTTGCGTTCCAGACCCGACTCACCGATCAATCGTTTGAAGCCGCGATACGACATAAAACCGTAATGTTCCTCAAAAGACTACCGTACCCAAAAGATACGAAATTCCTTTACTCTGAGGGTTGGCAGCGGGCGCAGTAATGTGTTGCACGCCCGGCAATGACCTCCCGTTGAATGACCATATGACAATGTCGGCAACGCTCCCCGCTTCTACCGTAAACTTCTAACTCCGACTGATACTGACCTTCAAGCCCGGAACCACCAACGTAATTTCTGATCGTCGATCCTCGATTTTCAATCGCACGAGTCAGTACGACTTGGACTGACGACAGCAGGCAATCCGACTCTTTTCGTGTGAGACGATTCGCTTTACGTTTCGGGTGAAGTCTGGCGCGATAACACGATTCGTCCGCATAGATATTACCGACACCCGCCAGGACACGCTGATCGAGCAGAACGGCTTTGATGTATCGGTCGGTCTTTCGTAATTTTAAATAGAACTGTTCAGGCTCCGCATCGAATGGTTCTGACCCGAGCCGCGACTGTAAAAAAGTTAAAAGCGACTGAGCCGTCTCAAAGACTTGTGCCGAACCAAAACGACGGATATCACAAAACCGGAGTTCTCGTTCCTGTTCCAGTTCAAATCTCAGATGGGTATGATCTGCTTTCAAATCACACGGAGCATGCAACGTGAGTTGGCCAGTCATTCCCAGATGAATCAGCACGGTGCGATTCCCTTCTAAAGTCATCAGGATCCACTTTCCGCGACGATTCAACGAGACGATACGAGAATTAACGATGAGGTGCGTCCACTGTTTCTTCCAGGGCGTTCTGAGTTTCTGTTGGCTTTGATGAATTGCACTGATTCTGCGCCCCACCAATGATTCACGCAAATCACGAACGACCGTTTCTACTTCTGGAAGTTCCGGCATGTCTACAATATCCCGATGATCGTATCTGGAGTGATGATATGTCAAAAATCAGCAAGGAACGAATTTCAACCGTGCCGGATCTCCGAGGTCGGTTCGGTCGCTTTGGCGGACAATTTGTTCCGGAAACTCTGATGTTTGCTCTTGAGCAACTGGAGTCCGCATACGCCGAAGCGAAAGAGGACCAAGCCTTTCAAGCGGAATTCCGTCGGATCCTGACCGAGTATGTCGGCCGACCCTCACGGCTTTATTTTGCTGAACGGCTAACTCATACCGCCGGCGGGGCACGGATCTATCTAAAACGCGAAGACTTGAACCATACCGGGGCCCACAAGATCAATAACGCCATCGGCCAGGCTCTTCTCACAAAGCGAATGGGGAAAAAGCGGATCATTGCGGAAACCGGTGCGGGGCAGCACGGTGTCGCATCCGCAACGGCCGGAGCGTTGTTCGATATCCCGTGCCGAGTCTACATGGGGGAAGAAGATATCCGTCGTCAGGAACTCAACGTTTTCCGGATGCGTGCTATGGGAACCGAAGTGTTTCCCGTCACAAGCGGAAGCAAGACACTGCGCGATGCAGTCAATGAAGCGATGCGTGAGTGGATGAGTACCGTTGAATCAACACATTACATCATCGGCAGTGCGATTGGACCGCATCCGTTTCCGATGATGGTCCGTGATTTTCAAAGCGTGATCGGCGAGGAAATCCGTGAACAATCATTCGAACAGATCGGTAGACTCCCTGATGTGGTGGTCGCCTGTGTCGGCGGAGGCTCGAACGCAGCCGGTGCGTTTTATCCATTTGTTGACGACACGAGCGTTGAATTGGTTGGGGTGGAAGCAGGGGGCAGAGGGTCTCAACTGGGTGGCCATGCCGCAACTCTGAATTTTGGACAGCCAGGTGTACTCCATGGCACATTCACATTCGTGCTTCAGGATGACGATGGACAAACCGCAGATGTCCACAGTGTCTCAGCCGGTCTGGATTACCCAGCTGTCGGGCCGGAACATTCCTACTGGAAGGAATCCGAACGCGTGCGCTATTGCAATGTGACGGATGAAGAAGCGCTGGACGCATTCTATCTTTGCAGTCGGCAGGAAGGAATTCTCCCGGCGCTCGAGACAGCGCATGCTATTGTCGAAACCATGCGAATCGCAGCGAAAAAGTCCAAAGATGACGTAGTCGTGTTATGCTTCAGCGGCCGCGGAGACAAGGATTGCGCTGAGGTCGCTCGAGTTCAAAGTCAACGAAAAGGTAATTGACTAACGCGGTGCCTTTGTCGGTTCTGCGACAAAGGTTAGCTTTCGAGTGCAGAGCGTAAGTTGATCGCCAACTCTCAACCGAGTTGGCCCTGCGATCCTCTTGCCGTTCAGCAATGTCCCATTCTTTGATGCAATGTCATGAACTTCACATTGCCCACTTGTGTGAACCACGACAGCGCAGTGTCTGCGGGAAACGTGCTCGTCTCGAATACTCACATTATTATCCGGCAACCGCCCAACAGTGTTGACACCGACAGTCAGTGGATAAAGCTGTTCGCCATCCTTCAACATGAAATGACACGGGCCACCCGGAGTCATGGGTGGCATCGTCCGTGTGACACCATCAACTTCCACCTCCACATTCGGAGGAGGAACAACTCCCAAAAGAGTTGGAAGTCCACAGGCTCCTTCAAGCTGTAAACGAGCCTGACGAAACAACTCACGACGCGGGTTGTCGGATAGATGGATACTTTGCAGATGAGCTTCGCTCATATTCCGGCCTCGAAGACCGTGGCGATCGTAAGTTTTATTCAACGTGGCAAACAGTCTCGTTATCGTCAATACCCTATTGTTCCGAATTGTCCAGAAGATTTAGCAATCTCGTTCGGAATTGTGGAATAATCCTCTCGTATTCAGTAAATTTATTCGATCTCGGCTGAAGAAATATCCAAAACTTTGAATTTAAGAGTACCGCTGGGTACCTCAATTTCAGCAATTTCTCCTTTTTTCTTTCCCAGCAAGCCTTGTCCAATGGGACTTGTTGTCAGGATTCGTCCTTTATCTGGAACTTCCTGACCAGGGCCTACTAACTCGTAAGTCTCATCTTCGTCAACCTCAAGATCCTTCACAATGACTTTACTGCCAAACACAACAGTATCTTTGGGTAGTGCCGTTGTGTCTACGATTTCAGCACGCGCAATACGATCTGCCAGTTCGTTGATCCGTGCTTGTAACTGACCTTGATCCTCACGGGCTGCATGGTATTCCGCATTCTCGGAGAGATCGCCCATCTCGCGCGCCGTCGCGACACGCTTGGTGATTTCGATCATCATCGGACCTCGTAATTTATCGAGTTCCGTACGCAGTTTTTCGTATCCTTCACGCGTCATGGGGATGCGATCATCCATCTAAACCTACCTCTCAGTCCATCATCGGACATATCGGCAAGAAGGCAGAGGTTTATCCCCGGCCAATCACAGTAAAGTCAAAACCCCGGCGGTAAGCATCAGTGCCTATCGCCGGGAATCTCTCTACCGGGATTATATCGCATCAGGAACGGACCGCAAAACGATCCTTCGAAAAGGGATGCCAGATATTGGCCAACCACAGGTCGTCCAATCGTCACGTCTCACACGCTCAGGATCTTTGGTCGTTGCGACAGATTGGAGGCAGATCGATTCTGATTCAGTTAATTTCTTGTCTGTTGAAAAGCGGTTTCCCCTTCGAAATGCAACAATTCCATCGTCCACGATGGCGACAATGCTGGCGTCTTCGTCGACGTCCAGCATCCTCCAGGCAATCATCTCATAGCTGACTACTGAAAAAATCGCCTTCAATTCAAACAAATCGTACGAGGTTCCCCTGGCCACTCGGGAAAACCATCGCTGTGGCAACAGAATCCGGGGAACGATTAATTGAACCAGGTGCTTCTCCGCCGCTCGGTTCTCTGTTCCGTGTTCGACACCAAGCTTCTTGAGAATTCGTGGTACAAGTTGCCTCGCGATCGCACGCGCTGCCAGCACCGCTTGCGCCTCGTCCGACTGATCAAATCGAAGCACGATCGCATCCGATCGCGCCCTCCGCCGCGGCGCCTGACCATACCGCCGCGACTCCTCGTCCTCCGGTTCTTGATACTCCACCGGAATACGATAGTAACTCTGTGCCAATTCCAGCGCATCCACACTCGGACCGGTAACCTTGGCATTTTCAAGCTCAATGCGAATCACGCTTTCAATCGCATCCATCAGTTCGTCCGGTGAGACGTCCACGCTATGTCCCCTAAATGGCTCACCAAGCTTCATGGCTTGCAGCAGTATTCGCAACCCGAGTTGAAGAACTGCCAAAAATGAGCTCAGTGTCTACAACAGCCCAACAGAAAATCGCTTACCTCTGGCAGGTCTTCGAATGTCAATTCCACTGTTTGTCGGCCTTGATGTCGGCGGCACCACCATGAAAGCGGCCGTCGTCGACGACACTGGTAAACCACTCAGCACGCCCGTCGTCATGAACACTGAACCGGAACGCGGGCAGGAAGCCGGGCTCGAGACCATGTGCGAGACGATCCGACGCGCCATCGCTGCCGCATCCAAAAAACTCGCCGATATCACCGCCATCGGTGTCGCCACGCCCGGCCTCATGGACATCAAAGCCGGGCTCATCCTCGATCCACCTAATCTCAAACCCTGGAAAAACGTCCCCGTTCGCGATCATATCAAAGGCGTCTTCAAAATCCCCACCATCTACCAAAACGACGCCAACGCCGCCGCTTACGGAGAATTCTGGGTCGGGGCCGGCAAAGGCTCCGCAAGCATGGTCCTCTTCACGCTCGGCACCGGGGTCGGAGGCGGAATCATTCTCGGCGATTACATCCTCGAAGGCGAACACAGCCACGGAGGCGAAATTGGACACCTCCGCATCGAATCCCCGCAGACCGGCCGCCGATGCGGGTGCGGAGCCCGCGGCTGCCTCGAAGCCTACGGCAGCGCCACCAACGTCGTCAGCCGAGCACGAGACGAACTCGCCAGCTACCGCGGGCCCTCGAAACTCAAAGACTACTACACCGCCAACAACGACATCCTCACCGCCAAAGTCATCTTCGACATCGCAGAAAGCGGAGACGAACTCGCCAAAAAAATCGTCGACGACACCGCCTATTACCTCGCCCTCGGCGCCTGCGCCGCCATCGCCACCGTCGACCCCGAAATGATCGTCTTCGGCGGCGGAATGGCTAAGGACGAGTGGTTCCGCGCCAAGATTCACGAGTATGTCATTCGCTTCGGGTTGCCGCATCCGGTGAAGAAGGTCAAAGTCGAGTTCGCGAAACTCGGCTCCGATGCGGGATTCATCGGCTCGGCCGGCGGTGCTCGACTCGCCGTCAAAAAGGGAATCTGACCCCTTCGATTTGACTTTTCACATTTCCCTTGACAAAGACTCCGCCACGTGCCGCGCACGCTCGTGGCGGAGACATTCAAACACCGGCTCGTCTTTCCACCGACACTGCCACACCCTACCGTGGAAAGACGCCAAAATTTCGGAAGCGCCTAGGCGCCGTAAGCACTTACGTCAATTTTGAACAGTTAGTGGAATTATGAACAGTATTACGCGACGGCCGCCTCGGCTACGGTCTCCCGACCAAGCCGCACCCCGGACCGCTAGTCTCCGCAATTGTCCGTAATTCATTCCCAAAAAACCGGAAAGGGCACTGAAACCGCCAGGAAATCGGGCTCGAACAGTGAAAAACCGCCCAAATCCGCCCCTCAACTGCCGTCATTTCCGCCATCCACAACCTCAAACGGCCGCGCCGAAACACACGACTTCTGCCGAACGGGCAGGCAAATGGAAAGATGAGTGAATATCGTGAATATCAAAAAAATGGTCAGAATCAACTTGCACAAAACGCATCTCTAGGAGCATAATAAGTTCTACCGTTCTACCGTTCTACCGTTCTACCGGGTGCGAGATGTTACGGACGAAGCGAATGGGGATTGCGGTCTTCTTCGTGGCCGCTGGCTTAGCGGTCATGGGATCAGGACGACTCTTCAGCACCAACCCATCTCGAACTCAAGTACCGAACATCGTCGTTTCACCTGCCGACCTTGATTTTGGTGTCGTTTGGGAAAACGAACGCTTCGTCTGGACGATTGAAGTAGAAAATCGCGAGCCTGAAACGATCGAAATTGACGGTGTCACCACAACATGCAACTGTAGTTCCAGCGACTCGAATCGCATCACGATTCCCGCAGGTCGCTCCGAGCGTATCTCGTTGGTTCTCAATTTGTTATCATCGTGCAATAGCGCTCAACCCGAAGCCCTGTCCACATTCCAAACGATGATCCGCCCACGGGTCCACTTCAATGGCGAGACCAAGGAACTTGAGTGGAAATTGATAGGGAAGGTCCGGCGGGCTATGGCGGTAGCTTCCAAGCGTATCGATTTTGGAAGTATCGACGGTTCCTATCGAGCAATCAGCCGTAATGTACCAGTACTGTTACTTGGCGATACGGCTTCGGTTTCGGTCATGAGTTCAAACCCATCGATCATTGCGAAATATCAATCGAATAGGACCGGTCACGCAAGCATCGATGTGACGGTCGAGTCCGGTTTACCAACAGGCCATCATTCCGCAATTCTCACTCTTTCGCCCATTTTGAACGGCTCGACTTCGAAGTTGGTCAGACGTCTGCCGGTTGAAATCGACGTTTTACCAGAGATTCAGTTTGATTCGCATACTGCCACGATCGGCGCCGGTGAGATTGGTGAAAAATTAACCGGTCTGCTGACCGTTCGCTCGGTGAGCCGCAAACCATTCACGATTTTGAAATGGAATACTGATTCTCCTGAATGCGTGGTCACGATCAATCATGCTTTGTCGTCGAACAACAATTATACATTTCATGTTGAAGAACTCATCGCGAGTATCGGCAATCACGTGTCCAAACTGATAGTTCAAGTATTGGATAGTGATGGCATTGCACAGACGATCGAAGCGGACATTCGGCACTACGGTATCGAGAGTCATCCCTAGAGATCAGATCATGAATACGATATTTCGAATTTCGTGTCTTGCAGCTGTTTCAAGTCTCTGCATGGGCATGCTTGTGAACCTGTCTCCAGCACAGAATCCCGATGAATCAAAGAGTCTCTTGGCCGCCGTGACCCAGGCGACGTTGGAAAGGCAGAATGCGACGAAAACCGTCCGATTTGACTGGACCGAAAAAACGCTCTCGACAAAAGGCTCCATCAGCTTGATGTTTTCTGGAATCGTACCCTCGGACAAAAAGGAAGCTCCCCCCTCCGACGTACGGTTTGACGGACACGGCTGGCTATCGATCGATGGCGAAAAGGTCAGACTGCACAAAGAAACGAAGGTGTGGGACACGAAGGAAGAAGGATATTTTCCGAAAACATTCGACAGTTACTACGACGGAGAGATTTGTACGGTCCTGAATAACTATGATGAAAACGTTCAATCGCACCCTGGTGCCACGGTCGGCAAATCGAATCGAAATCTCCGAGTTGAAGTGTCGCAGTTGCCGCTGATTATCCATTATCGCGGTCTGAGTGAAGATATGAACAACCGGGACTCGCTGGCCATGTATACTTCCGCTAGGCGCGCGATACTTGATGGAAGATCTGTGATCGAACTGGCCAGAAATCGCACTGAAATTCGAGGGGAAAGCAAGTCCTGGTTCGATCCTGAAAAAGGCTATCTGATGGTGAGAAGAGACAACTACGACAGAAACGGCAATCTCAGCGTTCGCATTGTCGTCAAGCCCTCCCGACCGTCTGGCGAATGGGTGCCAAGCGAATGGACGACTCTGATTTACATGAAAAAGAAGCTCGTCAGTACCATCCAGACCAAAATGACTTCGCTCGCCGTGAATGACGCTTCGGCCGTCGCAGACCCTCACATTCGATTTCCGGCCGGAACCTGGGTCACTGAGGATCTCGGCGAAACAAAGAAGGATTATCTGGTCAAGAAGGATGGAGAGATCCGGGTCGTTTCCAGAGAAGAATTCTCGATTCCTTACGACCAACTGATGAACTCGATGCCCAAAAAATCCACGAGTGAAGCAAAGAGTTCACTCGTAGTAACACTTGTGATAATCACTTTGATGAGTACGACATTCTTCGTTGGATTCTATCTTTTCTTGCGAAGATATCGAAATCGGAAATCCAATAGTGCAGGACTCAATGATTAACACCCTCACATAAGGATTCGATCATGATCACTTCCAACAATCGCCTTCGTTGGATTAGTGTCTGGCTGTTATCGACTTCCATGATGCTGTTTATGGTTATTTCCCTGCATGGTTCACCCGGCCAAGACGGTTGTTCGGATCGTTGTGATCTGAGGAGATACTTCATTCATTCGACAAGTTTGGCATGTGTATCATATGATAAGGATGATTGCGTTAATTGCACCAATGCGAGATGCAAGGATATCATTGGACCGGTGCTTCCAACCTGTAAAGCACATCTGACAGAAAGGGTTAATGTTTTTGCATATGAAAACGGTGACTGTACGGCGCGTTGTGATTTGGTACCGAATAAGTATGTTGAATCCACTCAGCCAATGGGTACGCCTACTACTTCTTTAGATGTTGTTCACTTTTATTGTGTTGGACCCAGTCAAGGAGAAGGTTGATCCGTGGTAGTATGACAGTCAGACAACTCATTGCTGTACAATATTCGATTTTTTTTGCAATTGGGTGATCAGATGAGAGTCCTACGCAATCGCCCAACAGCATTTTCCACGATCGAATTGATCGTGGTTATCGCGATTCTTGGTTTGCTCATCGGTATTCTCCTCCCCGCGATTCAGAACGTGAGGCGTAGCGCCGCGCGGACCGTTTGCGAGAACAATGCCAGACAATTGGCCCTTGCACTTCATGGTTATCACGGTGGCATGGGTGCATTTCCGTCCGGACTTTCGGGATTGCGTAGCCCGCAGCCGTATCTCAGTTGGCTAGCTCGGATGTTGCCGTATCTCGAGCAGGAACGAATTTGGAGGGAGACCGAGGCGGCGTTCGAGGCGGATCAGAATTTTTTGAACAATCCTCCCCACACACATCTCGCGACCACTGTTCGGGCATTCCTTTGCCCGGCGGATTCCCGAATCGAAACGCCTCAACCACTCGATGGTACGGATGAACTGCGTTCGTTCACTTCATTTGTTGGCATCACGGGCATCAACTCGGCAACCAACGACGGATTGCTGTATTACGATTCTTCACATCGTTCCGGCGACGTCGCTGATGGCACCTCGAATACGATCATCTTCGGTGAACGACCGCCGAGTGCGAACTTCGTCCTAGGTTGGTGGTACGCGGGCTGGGGGCAGGCTCAGAATGGTGACGGCGACATGGTCATGGGAGTGCGAGCGAATGTCTATTCCCGATATGGACTGGGCTGCCCCGCAGGCCCGTATCAGTATTCGCCGGGATCAGTTGATAACCAATGCGATGCATTTCATTATTGGAGCTTGCATTCGGGCGGAGCGTATTTCGCCTTCGCGGACGGGAGCGTGCGGTTCCTGCGGTACTCCGCCAACGATATCATGCCGGCGCTGGCGACTCGTGCGGGTGGCGAGGTAGTGGCGATTCCCGATTGATGAGCAATGAAGGCGCATCAGCAATCAAAGGGGACGCAGCCAATCCTGTTCGGCACGAGTCATGCTCTGGCCATGGCGCGGGTCCGGTCGCGGGTCGGATTGGTGGAATGCGGCGGGGTTTCAAGGCAGATGGGCAGACGTTGGGAGTGGACCGTTCCGATGCGCG
>JBGSJI010000145.1:0-28618 GCA_041742055.1 Limnoglobus sp.
GAGTTCCTGGGCCTGGGCTTCAAGTTCGGGCGAGAGGGGTTCGGTCATGGCGGAGTCCTGCCGAGGGGGAATTTCCTTTCCACGTTCAAATCTACACCGAAGTGAACAAATTTGCTACCAACTTTCGTGACGCGTACCCGAGCACCGCCGCCGACGCCATCATTTCGATCAACCGGAAAGGAATCATCGAAACCATCAATGCCGCTGCCGAGCGGATGTTCGGGTACGCCCCCGACGAGTTGCTCGGAAAAAACGTGTCGGTGCTGATGCCCCAGCCGCACATGTCGCGGCATGACGGCTACATCAGTCGGTACATCGCAACCGGTGAGGCTCGGATCATTGGCGTCGGTCGTGAGATGACCGCGATGCGAAAAGACGGAACCATGTTCCCAGTCGAACTTGCGGTGAGCGAGATTGATCACTCGCATCAGTTCACGGGCATTGTCCGCGACATCTCCCAGCGGAAGGAGTTGGAACGTGAGGTGGTCGAGGCGGCCACCGAGGAGCAGCGGCGGATAGGCCATGACCTGCACGACACGGTCGGTCAGGAGTTGACCGCTCTGGCCATCCGGGCCGACGATCTGGTCGATGCCCTTCGTACCGACCCGGCCGCGGCCCCCGGACTCGCCGCTCGCATTGCCCAAGGACTCCGCCATTGTCAGCAGGGGTTGCGGGCGGTCATTCGCGGGCTTTTGCCGGTCGCGGTGGATGCCGAGGGATTGATGTCGGCGCTGGCCGACCTCGCCGACCGCACCGCGCTCGAAGGCCGTGTGTTGTGCATATTCGATTGCCCCGATCCGGTGGCGGTGGCGGATAACCTGACCGCGACCCAGCTTTACATGATCGCCCAGGAGGCGGTTCACAACGCGGTCACGCACGCGCAGGCTCGTGCGATCCGCGTTTCCCTCGCCCGTGTCGCGGGCGGCGGGCTGGTGCTTCGAGTGTCGGACGATGGTCGCGGGCTGTCCGCTGAACCGCCGAAGGGGCGCGGCCAGGGACTGCGGATCATGGGCCACCGTGCGAGCATCATCGGGGCTCGGTTGACGGTCGGCCCGGCCGAACCGTCCGGCACGGTGGTCATCTGTGAATTCAACGGAGGGAGCCATGGTTAAGTCGAAATCTCAGTTGCGCACGCGGGTGCTGATCGTCGATGACCACCCGGCAGTGCGGGAGGCGCTGGCCCTCCGGATCGGACGGCAACCGGATTTGGAGGTGTGCGGAGAGGCGGCGGACACCGCGGACGCCCTCCGCTTGATCGCCACGGTCGCCCCGGACGTTGCGGTGGTGGACATCTCCTTGAAATCCGGAAACGGGATCGACCTCATCAAGCGGATCCGGGACCGGAACGAGACGATCGGGCTCCTCGTGTGGTCGATGCACCCGGAGTCGCTGTATGCCGAGCGGGCACTGCGGGCCGGGGCTTTGGGGTACGTGAACAAAGATCAGGCCACCGACACAATCGTTGAGGCGATCCGCCGGGTGAGGGACGGAAAGATGTGGCTGAGCGAAGCGATGACCGAGCGGATGCTCCACCGGGTGGTCGGCACGAAGACCGTCAAGTCGGCGTCGCCCGCCGAGGTCCTGGCGGACCGGGAATTCGAGGTCTTCCGCCTGATCGGTCAGGGCGTGAAGACCGTCGAGATCGCCGAGCGCCTGCACTTGAGTGTCAAGACGGTCGAAACCTATCGGGATCGGATCCGGCAAAAGCTCGACCTGCCAGACGGCACACGCCTGACCCACTACGCGACCCAATGGGAAATGGAGAACAGCACACCCGGCGACGAATCCACACCGTCTTAACAGCGCAACGCGGACATGAGTGCCGATGACGCAGTCCTCGTGAGTCTTTCTGTAGTTGTCAAATCAAATGGAACAAGTTATCACTACGTGTTCAAAATTGGCGTCATTCTGTGCGGCAGAGCGTGTTTCGAATTCGGCATGAGCTCTCAATCGGGTGACGAAGCGGCGGCGGAGTCGTGCGTTTCATCATCATCGGCTTTGGCGGTTGAGTCCTGCTCTTCCTTCGCCTCCGCGGTGGTCTGCCAGCCTCGGTCCGCGAGCGGGTGCGAAAGGTAGAGCACGGGGATGAGGAGAAAAATCGCCCGGGCCACTGCCAAGTCGGCAAAAGACATCGCCGTTGCCAAAAGCGCAAGCGCCGGCGCAAGTGCGATCCGCCACGAGATACTGAGGATCACTTCAAGAGAAACGTCCGCTCGAACCAGACGATGGCGATGGGTCGCATAAATCCAGAGCACCAGCAACGAGATTCCGCACAGGAAATGAGTTCCGACGAAAATCAGACGGGCCAGTGCATTGACATGGTACGTTGCCTGAAGACCGGTCGGAAACGGAATGATGGTCAGGCACAACAGAAACAGACTGTTCAAGTTGACAAAACCCGATCAATGCGAGTCAGATAGTGAAAGATCACATAGTGCTGAAGCCAGTACGTTGCGATCAGAATAAAGCTGCACAGATAGCCGATGAACGAACTCTTGGCGGAAACGAGATCGCCCACGCCAACTCCTGCCTCAATCCGCGCACTGCAAACAGAACTCAGAATACTCGGGCGTTTTCGCTGTGAAGAACTTGCTTGACTCGGACTCAGTACGGGCTGAGAATGATTCGGAACCTTTGATTTTCTGTCAACACCGCCTTCGCGAGGCGAGATCAGGATTTGAAAACGTGGTCGGCTGGAAGTGAGATATCGATCAGGATATTTTGCTTTCCAAATGCGACTCTTCCGCAGCCGTTGAACTTCCAACACGAAAGTGACAGTAATGCGCCTGAAGAACTTCGCCATGATCTTGTTGGGAATGCTGATGCTTATTGCGAACGCATCAGCTCAACCCGTTGTGTACGAGGGAACAGCCGGACCGGGGAAGGGGAAGCACATTGTCTTTCTCGCCGGCGATCACGAATACCGCTCCGAGGAGACGCTACCCGCACTCGCACGGATTCTCGCGAAGCATTACGGATTCAAGTGCACGGTGCTATTCAATGTGGATCCGAACACAGGCGAGATTGTGCCCGGCAATTCGAACATGCCGGGAATGGAAGCTCTGGATACGGCGGATCTCGCGGTGGTTTTCCTGCGTTTTCAGAACTTCCCGAAAGAGCAGATGAAGCATCTCGATGATTATCTCAATCGGGGCGGACCGGTGGTCGGCCTGCGAACTGCCACGCATGCATTCCGGATGAAGGCGACCGATCCGTTCGCGAAGTATTCCTTCGACTCCAAGGCCGCGGGGTACGAACTTGGCTTCGGACATCAGGTGCTCGGGCAGACCTGGGTTGGGCATTACGGCACGAATCACAAGCAAAGCACACGGATTACGATCATCGAGGAGAAGAAGAATCATCCGATTCTGCGCGGTGTCAAAGACGTCTGGGTGCAGGCGGGCGGATACGTCGGCAAACCGACCGATGGCGAAGTGCTGACCATGGCGCAACCGCTCAACGGCATGAAACCGGATTCTCCAGCCGACGAGAAGAAACCACCGATGCCTTCCGAATGGACTCGATCGTACAAGTCCGCATCCGGCAAGTCGGGGCGAGTCTTTACTTCACTCTATGGCACGCCCGAAGACTTCCTGAACGATGGCTATCGTCGAATGCTCGTGAACGGCTGTCTCTGGGCTATCGGTCTGGAGGACACGATCAAGCCGGACTCGAGCATTGCATTCGTGGGACCGTTCAAACCCAACACGTTCGGCAACAACGTCTATGCCAAGGCCGTCAAACCCGCGATGTATGCGGATATGACAAGCCCGATCCCGGCCAACAACAACACAGCGCCAAGCGCGCCGGCGAAGAAAAAAGGAAAGGCGAAGAGCACGACTCAGACCGAACCGGCAACCAAGATCAACACACCCAAAGAGACAGCCCCGAAGCCGGCGACTGCGCCTTTGGTCACGGGCAAGCCCGCTCGTTTCGTCCGCATCGAGTTGCCGGGCGAGAGGCGAATTCTGACGCTTGCGGAAGTGGAAGTGTTCAGCAACGGGAAAAACGTTGCCAAGACCGGGAAAGCAACGCAATCAAGCACGAATGGTGCCGGTGAGGCCTCAAGGGCGATCGATGGCAACAAGGATTCCGATTGGAACAAGGGCGGCCAGACGCACACGTCCAACTCGGGTCAGAAAAACCCGTGGTGGGAGCTCGATCTCGGCCAGGCCATGGACATTGAGAAGATTGCCATCTGGAACCGCAGCGGGTTCGAAGGCCGCTTGAACGGATTCACACTCTCGCTTCTGGACACGGATCGCAAAGTCGTTTTTCGTGTGGAAGCCGTTGCGGCACCGCAAGCGATGGAAATCGACGTGAAGACCGGCAAGTCGACCTATCTCTCATACAACGGAAAGCCGGGTTCGCCGGTTGGTGGTGGAACACTTTTGGCGAACAGTGGCGGCAGACCGATGGGAGCTGCGAAGCCTGCCGAGTCGGCGATCGAGCCTGGTTTAGCGGAGGTTCCTGCGGGTTATCGTGATCCATTGCCCTTTGCATTCAGGAAGGGGGATACCGTTGCCATTCTCGGTAACGGCCTTGCCGACCGGATGCAGCACGACGGCTGGACGGAAACGGTGCTGCAAAGTCAACTGGTCGATCAGCAGGTGCGCTTCCGCAACATGAGTGTGAGTGGCGACCGGCCGAACAACTATCCGCGAAGTTCCGGACAGATGTCGATGACGGCATACTTGCAGAAAGTGAAGCCCACCGTGGTATTCGCGTTCTTCGGGTACAACGAATCGTTCGAGGGCAAACCCGAAGAATATAAAAAGCAATTGCTGGAGTTTGTCAAAAGGACTCGCGGAGCGAAGCCTAACGGCGAATTCCCGCGCATCGTGCTCTTCAGCCCCATCGCCTTCGAGAACACGCGCAACCCCAATCTGCCCAACGGCACGGCGTACAACATCCGGTTGGCGGCGTATACCCGGGCTACGGAAGCGGCCGCGAAGGAAGCGGGCGTTGCGTATGTCGATCTCTTCCACCCATCGATGGACTTGTACCTCAAGGCGGCCAAGCCACTCACCATCAATGGCGTGCATCTTTCCGAAGAAGGCAACCGCCAACTCTCCGAAGTGATTGCCCGGGAGTTGCTCGGCAAGACGATCAGCGCTTCCGCCGCGTTGGAGCCATTGCGTGAAGCGGTTCTCGACAAAGACTTGCACTGGTGGAACCGCTACCACGCGTCCGACGGCAACGATGTCTGGGGCAGCCGTTCCACACTGAAATTTGCCAACGATCAGAGCAACGCCGCTGTTCTGCAACCGGAATTGGAAATGCTCGATGTCATGACGGCCAATCGCGACGAACGCGTATGGGCTCGCGCGGCGGGTCATGACAAAGCGATCGACGATAGCAACGTACCGAAGCCAGTGCCGGTCGTTTCGAACGTGGGTGGCGGCAGCAAAAGCTCCAACGCCATGAAAGAAGGCACGCTCAATTACATCAGCGGTGAAGAGGCGATCAAGCACATGGCCGTCGCCAAGGGGTTCAAGGTGAGTCTGTTTGCGGATGAATCGCGTTTCCCGCAACTCGTCAATCCCGTGCAAATGCAGTTCGACACCAAGGGCCGTCTCTGGGCCGCAGTATGGCCGACGTATCCGAAATGGGAACCGCTCAAGCCGATGAACGATGCCCTGATCATTCTCCATGACGACAACGAAGACGGCAGCGCCGACCGCGTGACTGAATTTGCGAAAGTGCAGAATCCGCTGGGATTCGAGTTCTGGAACGGCGGCGTGATCGTGACGTGCCAGTCCGAACTGTTATTCCTTAAGGATACAAACGGCGACGATGTGGCCGATGTCCGCACCGTTCTGTTTCAGGGACTCGACTCGTCCGACACCCACCACGGTGCGAACAACTTGATCTACGGCCCCGATGGCGGTATTTACTGGCAGAGCGGTGTCTTCATGGTCCACAACCACGAGCACCCGTGGGGGCCTTCGCTGCAATCATCCGCATCCGCGATGTACCGGTTTGATCCGCGGCGCTACACCATCTCGATGCACGCCACGAACAGTCCCAACCCGCATGGCATCTCGTTCGATTACTGGGGTTATCACTATGCTACCGACGGCACCGGCGGCCGCGCGTTCCAGGTGCGCCCGGAAGGTAACGGCTTCAAGATGTACGAATTGCTCAAGAAGGAAGTCCGCCCCGTCACCGCCAGCGAAGTCGTCAGCAGCACGCACTTCCCTGAATCCATGCAAGAAGATTTTCTGATCTGCAATGTGATCGGCTTCCTCGGCATCAAGCACTACCACCTGACCCGCAATCCCACCACCGGAACGGTGTGGGGCGAACCTTCAGGCGACGAACTGATTGTGAATCGGATCAACCCCGATGGCACGACGACCCAGGACAAGTCCCGTGGCTTCATGATGAGCGGAGATAAGAACTTCCGCCCGTCGGATGCGATCTTCGCTCCGGACGGATCGCTGTACGTCAGCGACTGGCACAACGTCATCATCGGACACATGCAGCACAATGTCCGCGACCCGAACCGCGACCACGCTCACGGCCGCATTTATCGGTTCACCGCCATCGATCGGCCGTTACAGAAACCGGTCCCCATCGCCGGTCGACCCATTTCCGAATTGCTCGATAACCTGAAATCACCAGTCGACGGTGTTCGCCATCGCACGCGCATCGAACTCAGCGGTCGGGATTCCGCGGAGGTCATCGCCGCGACCAAAGAGTGGATCAAACAGTTCGATCCCAAGAAAAAAGACGATGCGCATCACCTGCTCGAAGCGCTCTGGCTGCACCAACAGCACAACGTCAAGAATTTCGAACTGCTCGAGCAACTCCTGGCCTCACCGGAACCGCACGCCCGCATCGCCGCCAAGACCGTGCAGCACTTCTGGCTGAACGTCGAGAAGACCTATCGCGGCGGCGTCATTGCTGACGTTGCAATGGCCTCGAACCAGAAGTCCGGCATCCTGAGCGACACGCCGCAACTCACGACGATCCGCATCGCCACCATCCCCGAAAAGATGATGTACGATGTGAAGGAACTCACCGTGAAGCCGGGCAAAAAGGTGAAACTCACCTTCGCCAACTACGACTTCATGCCGCACAACATGCTACTCGTGAAACCGGGCAAGGCGGATGATGTGGGGCTGAAAGCCATCGATTTGGGAGCCAAGGGCTTCGATGTCGGGTTCATCCCGGAAAGCACGGACATCCTCTGGCACAGCAAACTGGTCGACTACGGACAGGAGGAAGTCATCGAATTCACAGCCCCGACCACGGAAGGGGCGTACCCGTACGTCTGTTCATTCCCGGGGCACCACCGCTTGATGCGTGGTACGCTCTTCGTGACAAACGACTTGAAGGCGTTTCTCGCCAAGAACCCACAAAAGGAAATCAAGCTGACCGAATGGAAACTCAGCGATTTCACTGAGGACCTCAAACGAGTGGGGCAACACCGGAACTATGAAGAGGGCAAGAAACTCTTTTCCTCTCTTGGCTGCGCCCAGTGCCATCAACTCAACAAGTCGGCCACGCTCAACGCTTTGGGCAACGGCGTTGGTCCGTACATTGACGAAACCGTCAAGAAACACAAGCGTGACGCCAAAGCGATCTTGCTGGAGTTGCTCGAGCCGTCGCGCAACATTGACGAGAAATACCGCCAGGCAATTCTGGCACTTGACGATGGGACGTCCCGCACGGGAGTCATTGTGAAAGAGGAAGCGGCGATGTTGACGATCATGACGGGCACTCCCCCGAAAGAAGAAAAGATCCCGAAGAAAACGATCGACTCCCGACGCACCTCCACCGTCTCGCTGATGCCGTTGGGCTTGCTGAAAACTCTGGACAAAGAACAGATCCTGGACCTTCTCGCCTACGTACTCGCCGCCGGCGACGCGAATGACGCAGCATTTAAGCATCATCACTGACGTTTCGAGGAACTCTCAGAAATCAACGATTCGGTTGTTCACCGGATCGTTTCTCAGCGACAGCAAAGATTTCTGCCGCTTGCCGATCTCCTAACTCGAAGTCAGTCGATCCTGACAGGAATCGGCGACGTAAAAGACAATCCAGATGCGATCGGAGTGCAACCGGATTCCGTTCGCGTTTTTCATCTCCCATGATCTTGATGGAGAATTCAGAAGTCATGCGAAACGGGCTCAATCCGGATCCCCAATCAAGATAAACGCCGCCCAATACTTCGGATGCGCGAACGGCTTCTCGTCCTTCTCCACTTTGGGCAACACCTTCACCTTCACCCCCGCACCACGACTTCCACGATCCACGCCATTCGATATCGCCGCGCTCAACTTCAATGCCTTCTCCTGCGACAAGCCCCGCAGCCAGCGCTTCGCCTCATCAAGAGCGGCGGCCTTGCCCATGGGCTTCGAAAGACCTTCACGCTTGCCGAGCAGGTTCTCGTAGAAGCGACTCATGAGCAATGCCGTGGCGGTGTCATCGACTTTCCACAAACTCAAGCACACGCTCCGCGCACCCGCCGTCAGAAACGCCTGCGCGAAGCCAAGCAAGCCGTCACCGCCGCCTTGTTTGCCGATCGCCGTTTCGCAAGCGCTGAGCGTGACCAACTCCGCATTCAACTTCCAGTAATCGAGCACCTCCCGCGCCGACAATTGTCCGTTGAGAAACGGCTCCCCCGCCTTTGGCATCAACTCTTTCGGGAGGTTGTCCTGCGAAAGGATGAGCGACGACTCGAACGCCTTGACGTTGTTCCCCTCGCCATGCGTCGCGAAGTGCAGATAGCGATATTTGCTCAATTCCCCTGATTTTCGCAGCGATTCGAGTGTCTGTTCGCTCGCACTCCCATCAGTGAACACTTTTGCATGATCACCAAAAAGCTGCTTCAGACGATTCGTCTCGACACGAGTGCCGGGCAAGTCGTTCCAATCGCCACCACGAATCGACGCCAACATTGCCTCCATCTTCCGCCGATTCGCAATCGCCATCGGCGCTGGCTCGCGATCCAGCACCACACCCATCCGCCCCGCCGCAATCTCCTTGCTTAGTGGCTTCGCCTCACCTGCACGCCAAATCGTCAGCGGAACCTTCTCCGCCTTCGTACCCGCCGAAGCTTTTTGCAAGTCCTCAAGTTTCGTAATCTCCGCATCGCCATACTTCAGAATCACATCGTTTGCTCTCAGTCCGGCCTGAGCCGCAGCACTTTGGGGAACCACCTGAGTGATCAAAAGACCACTATGAGGTAACTCCGAAGAGTTCATGACTTTCTTCTTTTCAATCTCATAGATCGCATCTCCGACGGCGAGGAACTGGTTCCCCAACGGCTTCGGCTGATCCTTGAGCCGCGCGAGGAACGTGCCGGAGGGGACGTAGCTGATCGTGAACTGATCCGTCAGCAACTCGACCGGAATCCCTGCCATCTCGTTGACGCCGACGATGTAAAGCGTTTTCACGCCGTCGAGATGTTTCAAGACCGGCGCAATCCGCTGAGCGTGGAGTTTCTTCGTGAGGGATTCGATCGTTCGCTGCGAAGGATTCTTCATTGCAAGCTCATCACGAAGCTGACCGGCAATGAGCGAATCCTCCATCGTCCACTTGCCCTCCGCACCCGTGCCGGGAAGTCGCTCCCACTTCGGCTTGCCGTCGCGGCGAACGACACAGGCGATGTGCTCCGAAACTGAATGATATCGATCTGAAATATCCAGCCAGTATAGGATGGCTGCATCGGGTGCGATGGCGTCGTGAATCTTGTTCGATGACAGGACGGATCGTTCACTATCGGCAACAGCCAGTTGAGTCAGCATCCACTCCCATGTCCGTCGTTGCTTGATGAGGATTTCGAGTTCCTGGGATTCTGATGGCGAGCGGGTTTTCGACGTGATGAGTTTGAGAATTCTTGGTTGAAGTTCGGCAAGTTTTTCCGTGGCTTGCTGCTTGGCACCGAGTTCAGCCTGCTGCAGATTGGTGGAAGTGGCTTGTTGGTCCAGAAGTCCGCGGGCGAGGGATGATTCGAGCTGCGACCACGCTTCTTCAGGTTCGGATCGCGTTTGAAGAGCCGCGAGCAGCAATCGTGGATTGGTCATCTTGATATTCGCCCGATCGATCCCGGCGGCCGAAAACAATCGAGCACTTTCGTAAACAGGGATGGCTTTATCGAGGTAGAAGTTCGCTCTGAAGAATTGTTGTTTCGAAATCAGGAATTGAGAAAGGTCGGTGTAACTTCTGGCAGTGCTGGCGTGATATTCTCCCAGGGCGCGTTGGCGGATCGCGAGAGCGTTCTCAAACAGTTCCTTCGCTGACTCGGTCTTTCCCAAAGCCGCATCATTGATTGCCATGCTCGTTTGGATGGTCGCGAGATCCGGATGCCCCGGAACGAGCAACTTCTGATGGATCTCCAGCGCCTTCTGAAAATAGGGTTCGGCCTCGGCGTGATTGCCTTGCGTCATGAAATTGTAAGCCAGATTGTGATAGCAGATCGCCGCATCGATATGATCCTCGCCCCGGATCTGTCGCTCGATCTTGAGCGATGCACGAATGCACATCTCGGCTTCGTCGTATCGCTTCAGATTTTGGAGGCAGTAGGCCATCCCGTTGAATGTTTTTGCTGTATTGGCGTGGTTTTCCCCAAGGATCGCTGTGTTAATCGCCAGCGACTTTTCATAAAGTGCTAAGGCTTCAGCCGCTTTCCCCTGCAAAAGCATGTTCAAAGCGTAGCTGCTGTACACTATGGCTGTCTCTGGGTGATTTTCTCCGAGCGACATTCGAATGATCGAGATCGCATTCTGGTAATGAACCTCCGCCTCGTGATATTTTCCGATCGACTTGAGACAATTGGCGAGACTGCTGTAACTGATCCCTGTTTCGAAATGATCTTCCCCCAGAACGGTCCTGCGAATCTGCAGAGCCTTTTCGTAGAGTGGAGCGGCGAGATCATATTGTGCACGAGCCGAGTAGATATTTGCCAGCACGTTGTAAAAGTTCGCCGTCTGCGAATCCATTTCCCCAAGAACAGCCCGATTGATATCAATCGCTTTTTGAACAAGTGGCTCGGCCTCGGTATTCAACCCCAAATCATGAAGGTTGGAACCGACCGCATTGTAACCGATTGCGGTGTACGGATGATTCTCTCCGACCGAATTCCGGTAGCTCTCGAGTGATTTTTCAAAATACGGCCGAGCCTCTGCGGCCTTTCCCGCTCGTGTCAGAACGAATGCGTAGTTGTTGTAATATTTCGCAGTATCCGGATGGTTCTCACCTAATACTTTGGGATGAATCTCGATGAATTTTTTCAGGATGGGTAACGCCTTGTCGAATTGGCCTTTTGCGACATACTGATCCGACTCTCCCCAACGATTTACGGTTGCGAGCCAGTTCGAGCGCTCCTCAGGAGTCATCTTGGAAAATATGAGAAATTTCTTGTGTACAAACTGGGAGTTGATCGTTTCGTAATGGTCCGCACCCAGTACATTGGTGTTTAATTCAACCACAGCCTCTGCTTTTTTGATCGCTTTTTCGAAGTCTTCCTGTCTCAAAGACAATCGGATATCAGTTTGCAGCTGGATCATATTGGCTTGATCGGTGTCGGACAGTTTGCGTTTCCACTGCGGCTTCTTCGCCAACTCCGCTTGCTTGGGATCATCGGCGATGAGGGAGAGCGTGAGTGTGCCAAAGGCGATTGTCAGGAAGAGGATGCGGATCATGGGTGATCTCCGGTTGCCGATGCTGGCATGAGCGTACCATCGTGATGGCGAACATGACAGCGAAAAAGCTCGTCTACTTTTGAACTCCGCATGCCACAGCCGTTCGGCGGCTTCCGCTTCGCCCGTTTGCGCCAGGCCAATCATACGTATGAACGATTACTCAGAGTCCATCGCGTTGCCTCTGTATGTTTGCAGAAAAATGGTCGACCGGTTCACCGCAGAACTGTCTTTGCGATTCTCTTCCATTCGAAGCTTTTGCTTGCATTCGTTTTCCGTATTGAGGAAGATAACTTCATCCCGCCATCCCTCCGCTCTCCGAGGGCACAGATGCAACGCAGTCATTGTCCGGGCCCAGCGCTCTCTCGTCGCCAGATGATTCGTGTTGGTTCCGCTGCCGCTCTCGGCCTGAGTCTGCCGCAACTGCTGCGTGCCGAATCCACCAAACGGCATGCGGATCATTGCATTCTGATCTTTCTCAACGGCGGTCCACCGCATCTGGATATGTGGGATATGAAGCCGGAAGCGCCGGCGGAGATCCGCGGCGAGTTCAAACCGATCGCAACGACCGTCCCCGGCGTGCAGTTCGGCGAGCACATTCCGAAAATGGCCCGGTGGATGCATCGCTCGGCCCTCATTCGCTCCGCTCATCACAGTGTCAACAACGCCCACGCCGCCGGAGTCTACACGGCGCTCACCGGGCACGATCGCGGGGATAATTCCGCATCGACCTTTACGCCGAACGATTACCCAGCGATCGGCTCGGTCATGAGCCTGTTGAAGCCGCCCCGAAATGCGGTCGTGCCTTACGTGTCGCTCCCCTACATCACGAAGGAAGGCGCGGGCGGTCCGCCACAACCCGGCTTTTACGGCGGTTGGCTGGGTAAAACGCACGATCCGCTCTTCATTCTGAAAGACCCCAACGCACCGAACTTTGGAATGCCCGAGCTGACGCTCGATCCGGAGATGAACCTCGAACGGCTCGACCTTCGAAAGCAACTGATCTCGCGACTCGGAATAAAGAGCGAACGTCAGTTGACTGAACTCGATACCATTCAAGCCAAGGCATTCGACTTACTGACTTCGGCAGAGATGCGTGGCGCTCTGAAAATCGAGAGCGAACCTCCAAAAATCCGCGACGGGTACGGGCGGAACATCTACGGCCAGAGTGTTCTGCTGGCGCGGCGGTTGATCGAAGCCGGCTCGCGTGTCGCCTGCATCTCGTGGGCTCCGGATGCGAATGCGACGTGGGATACTCACGGCGGAAACTTCACGAAGCTCAAATCCACCCTCCTTCCACAACTGGACGCAGCGGTTTCGAGTCTGTTTGCGGATCTCGAGGATCGCGGCCTGTTCGAACGCACGCTGGTCGTGGTGATGGGCGAGTTTGGTCGCACGCCGAAGGTGAATGCGAACGCCGGCCGCGATCACTGGAATTTCTGCTATTCGCTGATGATGGCGGGCGGCGGAATCCACGGCGGTGCGGTTTATGGCGCGAGCGATAAGATTGGTGCGAACCCGAGCCGGAACCCCGTCACACCCGCCGACGTAATCGCGACAGTGTACGCAAGTTTAGGCATATCGGCCGACACTGAACTGCGTGACCGGCTTCAACGCCCCTTCACGCTCGTCCCCTGGGGTTCGCCGATCAGCGAACTGCTCACATAAATGAGTGTGTTTCTTGAAATGGAATGCGGTTCTTTTCATGGCGAACCCAATGTGATCGCATTCGCATGAGGGGCAGATTGCAGACGCTCACAATTCGATCGGAAGCACAATCACGACTCGCCTGAATCAGGAGATCGACCGATGTGCGATCTCTGAGCGTGAAGCCATCCCACTGAATTCGCTGATGACTCAAGTTCCCTCAAAACTGCATAGAATAGATGGACGATCGAGGACTCATCTCATGTCGGAAGTCAACAAAGCGGCTACTGAAAAGCGATCGGAGCCGACAGCTGCGATCGCACAGAGCGAAGCTTATGAAACCGCCCATGGTATTTCCGATTCCAATCCTGAAACCGTACCCACGTTTGGTCCGCCCAAAAATCCCGACGAAATCGGCACCTTAGGACCCTACCGCGTTTTGAAAGAGCTCGGGCGCGGCGGTATGGGCGCGGTCTATCTGGGGTTTGATGAACGTCTGAAACGCAAGGTCGCCCTGAAGGTGATGCTTCCCAAGTATGCGGCCATGCCGAGTTCTAAATCTCGTTTTCTTCGCGAGGCGCGGGCGGCGGCAAGCATTACGCACGATCACATCGTCACGATCTATGAAGCGGATGAACACAACCTAACACCGTACATGGCCATGCAGTTACTGCAAGGCTTTCCACTGGATGTTTATGTCAAACAAAAAGGGAATCTGGAACTCAAGGAGATCTTGCGGATCGGGCGGGAGATTGCCTTGGGGTTGGAAGCGGCTCATTCGATCGGATTGATTCACCGAGATATCAAACCCGCCAATATCTGGCTGGAAGCCCCCAATGGCCGCGCGAAGATTCTGGATTTCGGCCTCGCGAAACCGACCGATGAGCGCAAAATCGACGGCGAACTGACGGCCACGGGGGCGATCATGGGCACGCCCAGTTACATGCCGCCCGAACAGGCTCGCGGTGCCAAAGGCGATTTCCGTTCCGATCTGTTCAGCCTTGGCGTCGTTCTGTACCGGCTCACGACCGGCCGGTTGCCGTTCACGGGTGAAACGATGATGGCCGTTCTGGCAGCGGTTGTTGCAGACGATCCGAAACCGGTCCGCGAATGGAATCCCAGTATTCCGAAACCACTCGCCACATTGATTCACGAATTGATGGAGAAGAAACCGGAACAGCGTCCGCAGTCCGCCGCCGAGGTTGCCGAACGACTTCATCAGATTCAACTGGGTGCCGAAGCGGCGGTCGATCTTCCGATCCAGGTGATCCCGCTCGACGCTCTGCCCACCGCAACTCGAATTCCATCCGGAACCGATCCGTTCGCGGAAATCGACGCCACAGAACCCATCGATCAGTCTTATCGATCGGACTCCCGCTCATCGTCCCGGAAGAAGACGGCAACTCCCAAATGGCCCCTCATTGCCCTCGGGCTGTTCATCATCGCTCTTTTCATTGTGATTCCTCAGATCATCAGCATCATGACCCCGAAGGGTACTCTGGTGATTGAGTCCAGCGATCCTGATGTGGAAATCACGGTCAAGCAAGACGGTGCGGTGATCGTGGATCGGTCCAAGGGTCGCGAGTTCAGGCTTCGTGTCGCGGACAACTATGCCATTGAATTGAACGAATCGGATGGACTCAAACTCTCCACGAACAAGTTTGAAATCACACGGAACAATAAGACTATCGTGAAGGTGCGGGTCGATCGCCCCGCTGTTGTCGCGAAACCCTCACGAGAACCGAAACCGGCCCAGGCACGAGAATTGCGGCGGTTCCTTGGACATCAGGGAATAGTTACAACATTGGCGGTACTCAATGGTGGAAATTCGTTCATTTCTGTAGGAGGAGATCGGAAAGCCATCGTGTGGTCAACAAATCGTACGGAACCTCTCAAGTTTCTTGACGGTGGAGTCGATGTGCTCTGGTCAGTCGCCGTCGATCCTCAAGGCAACTGGGTCGCTGCCGGGGGGCAGGACCATACCCAACCCGTTGGCGACTTTCGAATCCGTGTCTGGGATCTGAAAACAGGGCAACTGAAACATTACCTCAAAGGTCAAGAGAGTACGATTTCCAGTCTGGTCGCCACCGAAGACGGTAAAACTCTGATTTCAGGCAGTTGGGATCACACGGTCCACGTTTGGGATGCTGTTGCGGGAACTGCCGCAAAACAACCGTTCCCGAAATTCCCGGCACCCGTCACTTCTCTGGCACTGAACGAGCGTAATCACCAACTTGCCATTGGCCATTCTGATGGATCATTGGATTTAGGGAACTGGAGAACAGGTCAACTGAACCGTCATGTTCAAGTACTTGAAAAGACGATTAATTCGATGGATTGGGTGAGCGGCGAGATCATCGCGGTTGCGGGGATGGATCAAACTGCTGCTCTTGTGGATTTGACAACAGGTCAAATTCGCAAGCTGAATTGTCAGAGTGAACGGATCGGGATCTCGGCTGTGCCGGGTGGGGAGTACGTGGTCACCACGGGCTCCGATGAAGTGACACGAGTCTGGAGTGTATCCACGGGTCAGGAGGTTGGTCATTTTGAACCCGGTTGCGGAGCGTCCTATATTCCTCGAGTCTTACCTGATGGCCTGAATGTACTGCTTCCCGGATCGGATCAAACCATCCGCCTTTGGAATCTTCCTCTTCCGCCGAATTCGAACAAACCGAGCATCACGTTCGCATCGGATCTTCTGGGCTACGAGTTACCCGTGTTCGCAACGCATGATGTGCCGGCCTGGCGGTCATCGGGTGTCTTGGCCAGCATTCGCGGGCAGGGTACCATCCGGTTCCCTTCACGCAACGAAACGACATTTGCCATCGATCTCGACTACGAAATCCGTGGCGGAGAGATTGCACTCACACTCGGCGAGGGCAAGGATTTTCTGCAGCAACTGCGAATTTCCCATGTCGAAGGATTATGCATGACAAGCTTGGACCAGGTTCGTTCTGGACAGAAGTCTACTATTGCGGTCCCGGCGAAAATCGAGAACAAGGGTCTGCTCACTCTGATTGTCTCGGATTCCGGAACGGGCCTTTCAAGACCGGGAGAAATTCTCAGCGCCACGCCAGCGAAAGCCAGCCTGGCAATCCAACTGGCGGGTGTGAACGAAACGGCGGATGCCACGATTCGAACGATTCACGTTCGCAATGCCACTAAGCAGGAACGGGATCTCGTCACCGCGAAAATCAAGACACTGAACCTCACGGAAGAGAACAAACAGGAACTCTTCCTGACCGATCGGAAGGCTGCGTTATGGGCTTTGGGGCTCAAAGGGCAAGTCGGGATCGCGGGCTTGAACCGATTGATCTCGAGTGCAACTGATCTGCCGACAGGTCCTTTTGAAGTCGAGCGAGTCGACATTCCCCGTGAAGCCAAGTTGGGCGATGAGCAGACAACGATGTTTGCGGGTTTGAAGAAACTCAAGATCGCGATCTTGTCAGGAACGTCTGTGTCGCTGCCCACGGTTTTGCGGCTGGCAAGCATTCCCACAATTGAAGAAATTCATCTCGCGGACACGCCTGTGAACGATGAAGGACTCAAAGTCTTATCCAAAATCACCAGGCTTCGATTGCTCACCATCGCCAACACGTCCGTCACGGATGTCGCCATCAATTCGCTCGGTGGGCATCCGGCATTGGAAGATCTGAATCTCCATGGCACCCGGGCCAGTCATCAGGCCGCTGCGGCTCTTGCCAAGTGCCCGAAACTGGAAAAACTGTTTCTCTCCGCAACCCAGGTCACCGATGATTCACTACAGGCTCTGGAATCCTGTCGAACCTTGCGTGAGTTGACACTGACCGATACCAGCGTTTCGAAAGCGGGAGTTCAAAAACTCGCTGCGGCGTTGCCGATGTGCAAAATCACATGGAATGGCGGCACGATCAATCCACAATTGCCATCGAATACAGCGGGTTTGGGATTTGATGGTCAGTCGACCTATGTCTCGATCCCGACTCTTGAGTTCGATTCCCAGCTTCCGATTTCGATTGAAGCCTGGATCACACCAAAAACGGTTGATGGCAAGGCTCGACATCTTTTCCTCTTTGGTGAACCGGGAGGCGGTATCGGCTTCAGCGATCGAGGGAACGTGGGCCATGGATATTTTGACGGATCGGTCTGGCACAACGATTACGGACGATCGAAACTCGCCATCGGATCACGCGTTCATGTCGCCAGCGTCGTGACCGCCAAAAAAATGGAGCTGTTCCTCAATGGGCAATCGAACGGTGTCAAAAACGTTGGGATTCCCAAGCTTGCACCCGTTCAACCCCCTGCATTGATCGGCAAACACACCATGAATGTCCCTAAGGGCTTTTATCACGGGACTGTTCACGCCCTGCGAATCTCCAAGTCCGCTCGCTACACCAGCGATTTCCAACCGAAAAACATCTGGGCCACTGATGCCGACACCATCGCCCTTTATCGGTTTGATGAAGGCGCCGGCACGAAGCTGATCGATCACTCCGGTCGCAAGCACGATGGCATCATTACGGACGGCACCTGGGTGAAATAGCGTTCACTTCAATCGTATCAGAGCAAGAGTGTGAATCGCAGAGTTCTGGCCTCGCAATTCACGCTCCCTTCGAGCCACAGTTCATCTAGCGGTTCTGGCGGAGGTCGGCTTGATTGACAGCGTGCGGTTGCTGACGACGACTTCTTTTGCGGTAGACGACGACCGGAATCCGTATGCCAGATCATTCGAGACTCATGTCGATGGCCGACTACAGATCGTTTGATTATATACTGAACATAAAATCATTATCTCTGTCCAGTCACAAGGGCTACACCAAGAGTGTTCGCAGCGCGGTGGCGGAGTTTTCCTCACGAATTGCGGGTGGTGGTAATCGGCAACGATTTGGGATCGAGAGGATGAGCGGGCCTGTTTCAGGACATTGTCATTGAGAAGTTTCTGCTATTCCCTGTATTTCGGGAAGATGGCCGGGGACGGGAAGCGTTCCTGGAGGTCGCCTCCGTCGTTCAGGTATTCCTCGCGAGGTACCTGAACGAGTGGCCACGAGCTGGGGCGGACACGCACCACGCGGCGGGGGCGGAGCCCTTCGATGATGAGGTCGGTCTCGAAGCGGATCTGGATTCCGCTACTGCCCAACGGTGGTTCGCTGGACGCCTTCGTGACGGTAAGGATCGATCCGCGTGAGGCCATATGGGCGGGCCCGTAGGCGCCGTGCGTGTGTTTCAATGTGTTCTCGGCCGCGTTCATCATCGCAGCGTCATCCTTTTTGAAATCCGCATAGAGGCTGGCGTCCATTCCGCCGAATAAAGTTGCGGTCACGGTCGCGCGGCCGAACTTGCCGTACTCCACCGCATCGACCCAGGCAGGCATCCAGCGGCTGCGGATCATGGCTTTGTGCGCTTCGGTCTGCCGTTTGGCCGCTCGCTGGATGGACGTGTCATCGAGCCAGATGTCGGAGATATGAAAGCGTGTGAACACACCGCCCGGTGTAGGCTTCCACGTGATGCCGAGCAACACGGCCTGCCCGCCAAGCGATTTCTTTCCGTTGGCGGGCCATGTGCCATCAGCAATCAAGTCTTCGGTCGTGAGGCATTCCCGGCCCCGCCAGATGCGAGTGGAGGCGTCGAAGGTCAGCTTTTCCTCGATCGGTTTGCTGTCGGCGCCGTTTTTCGGTTCACGGCTGGCGACGATCGTTCCCTCGCCATTCTGCAAATCCACTTCTTTGAGTTTCCAGATTTTGCCCTCGCGCAGGCAATGGCTGGGTTCGTCTTCGAGAAGCAGAACGTGATTTTCCGCGGGAAAGATTCCAGCGCCCCGATTGTGGTTCGCGTCCTGTTTCTTGTTGTTGACTGGCAGCACTGGCACGGCGGAGGTCTTGGGGTCGGGTGGGAGAAAGGCCCGTACGTGCATCACGGTGCCGAGGGGAATGTCACGCAGGTCGGCCGGGGCACCGTGGTGGCGAACCATGCCATAGGGGAGCATGGCGAACGGGTGCGGGTCGTTGCGGAAGAACATACCCGAACCTTGCACGCGGATGCTGCCGCGGCGGTTGGCGTGATCCACGAAGACGAGTTCGCCCCGATAGGAATGCGCCTTATCCAAGGGAGGGAACTTCCCCGCCTCGGGCCGGAACGGCTCGTCGTTTTCCGGCGGATCCGCAGCAGAGACAGATGAAAACGCCAGACACACAGTCAGGAATGCGAGCGAATAAAGTACGCGAGTCATAGTTCGATCACCTTGTTACTATCGCCGAATTGATCCGCCTCGACGCCCATGCGTTGCGCCATCAGCAACAGGAGATTGCTCATGTGCGCGTTCGGGTTCGCAGGGCGGCTGCAGAGCGAATAGTGTTCACCGGGTTTGTCGAGCTGGTAGCCCTTGAAGTGGCCCTGGTTGAAGTCGATGTGGCTGCCGTGCTTCAAGCCGAGGTCGGAACCGCCGGCGAGGACCAGTGGAAGATTGGCGTTGCCGTGGCTGTGGCCGTAACACATACCGCTGCCGAAGAGCGCCATCGTCGAGCCGAGAAGCGGCTTGCCGTTCAGGTCTTTCGTCTCCGCGAGCCGAGTCAGGAAGTAGCTGAACTGTTCGATGGCGAAGGTGTCGTAGTTGGTCAGCTTTTCCATGTAGCCCGGATCACCGCCGTGGTGGCTGAGTTGATGACGCGATTCGGTAATTCCAATTTCGGGAATGGCGAAGGCATCCCCTTCGCCGCCAAGGCTGAAGGTGGCCACGCGGGTGACGTCGGTTTGGAACGCGAGCACGATGAGGTCGTAGACAGTACGGAAATAATCGCCCGCCAGGGTGGCGGCGACGTCGCGGTTGGTGCGCTTGCGGTCGGCGTCGGACACGGCGGGCAGTGGCGTATCGAGCCAGGCATCGGCGCGGCGCGTGCGGACTTCCGCTTCGCGGACCGAGGTGAGATAGTGATCGAGGCGCCCTTTGTCGGCCGATCCCATCGCGTGTTCGAGTTTGCGCACTTCCGCGAGATTGGCGTCGAGGACGCTACCTTTGCGACGCAGGGCTTTCCGCTGCGCCGCCTTACCGCCTTTCGGCTCTTCGAAGAGCGACGCGAAAATCTCGCTGCAGCGACGCGTCGAAGGCAACCGCACGCCATCGGCGGTCCAGGCGAGCGATTCCCCGGTGAGAGCCACTTCCATCGACGGATAGCGCGTTTCCTTCGCCGTGATCTCCGCCATCTTCTGGTCCACTGAGATGGTGTTCTTATCGGACGGGCCGAGCTTGCCACCGGTCAGCCAGACCGAGATGCAGTTGTGGTGGTGCCCGAGCGCTCCCGGATGGTGCAAACCGCTGATCGGCGTGAGGGACTGGCGGTGCTTCTCGAGAGGTTTGAGCGAGCGCGAGAACTGGTAGTCTTTGCCCGGCTTCGTGATCTGATAGTTCAACGAATGGACACCGTTGGCAAGGTAGATGAACGCACTGCGTCGGGGTGTGGCGGTGGTTTTTTCCGCCGCCCGTAGTGGGACCATGCATTCCAGGAACGGAAGCGAAATGCAGGTGCCCATCGCGCGGAGTGCATGCCGCCGATCGATCAGCCACGATTGTGACACGATATGACTCATTCCGATTCTCCCTGTTAGCGTTTGCGAATCAAGTCTGAAAGTGCCACCAGACGGATGATCTCTTTCAGTCCAGCTTTGTTCTTCCGGGCTTCCTCCACGATGGCGGTTACCGCCTCGCGATCGTCGAGCGTGAGCACGCGGCGTAGCGCGTAGGTGCATACGTGCTCGATGAAGGCGTTCAGAAACGTATCGCGGTCTTCGAGCAGCAGACGTTTGAATTGCACCGAATCCTTGAACGCTCGGCCATCGGGTAACACGCCCGAGGGATCGATCGGTGGATCGTCACCAGTTCCCGTCGTGACTTTTTCACGAGTTCGCCACTGGCCGATGGCATCGTAATTGTCCCAGGCGAGACCCAGGGGATCGATCTTCGCATGGCACGCGGCACAGTTCGCGTTGTTCCGATGCGCTTCGATTTTCTGGCGAAGGGTGGCTTTGGGGCGATCCGGCGGGTTGGGTTCAATGGCACTCACGTTCGCGGGCGGAGGCGGAGGCGTTTTGCCTAAAATGACTTCACTCACCCACACGCCGCGGTGGACCGGACGGTGACGCGTGCCGTCCGAGGTCAACCCGAGAACCGCCCCCATGGCCAGAAGTCCGCCGCGGTGGTTCTCGGGCTTAAGCGCGACGCGCTGGAAGCCGCCGGTCTTTGGCTCAGGAAGACCGTAAAAATCGCACAGCCGGGCGTTCGCAATTGTCCAATCGGAATCCAACAGCTGATCGATCGGCAAATTCTTCGCGAAGATCTCGCGGACATACTCAATCGCTTCGACATGCAAGCTCCTCTCCAGCCACGCGTCGTAGGTCGGATAAAGCTTCTGGTCTGGCGGGAACATACCCAGACGATGCAGTTGCAACCACTGCCGTGTGAAGTCGTCGATGAATCGATTGGCTTTGGGGTCTGCCAGCATCCGGTCCACTTCGTTTTTCAATCCGTCCCCTTTGAGTAACCCGCCTTTGGCAGCGGCCAGCAGATCGTTGTCGGGCATTGAACTCCAGAGGAAATACGAAAGCCGGGACGCGAGTTCGCTGTCGGTGAGGCGGTCGCGGGGAACCGCGTCACCCTCCACGAGGTAGATGAAGTGCCGCGACGTGAGCACTCCGAGTAAAGCGGATCGGTAGGCGCTGGCCATCGTTTCGCCCGCCTGGCGTTCGGACGTGAAGGCGTTGAGGTACCCCGCTAGTTCTTCGTTCCGAACAGGCCGTCGCCATGCGCGTTCGGCAAAGCGCCTCAAGTGCTCGGCGACTACGTCACGATTCGCGGTCTCCGGTGGGATCACTCCCGTGCGCCGCGACGTTTCCGCTTCCGTGACCAAAGGCCCCTGCCACTCGATCCAATCGAGAATTACCGTGGAGAACAGCCCGTTCCCCTGATCGTCGAACAACTGCGGGGCATTCGGATTCAGCAACCGTGTCTCGCTGCTGTGTGTGAAGACATAGCTGCCGCTGTTGAGTGCGTTCCGGAATGCCGCACCGCCTCGTCGATCAATCACGTCAGTCGCCACCACGCAGAAATGCAAAGTTGTCGGCATCTCGAGGAAGACCTCGAACTCATACACCTGCGGTTTGTCCTCCGGGGCTGAGATGTCGAACTCAATCAGACCCTCGACGGTCTCCTCGCCCGTGCGTTTTCCAATGCTCAGGTGCGCCGTCTGGCCACCGCGTGGGCGGATGCCACTGGCTTGAAGTCGCAGCTTGTACAGCCCGCTGTGCTCCGGCCCGGTCTTGCCGAACCAGTTCGACGAAAGCGCCGGGTGAACAGTTCCCGGATAGAGCAGCTGGCGCAGCGGCCGCTTGATGCCGAAGCGATCCAACGCCTCTTGCTGAACCTTGCCACCGCCGTAGCGCAGTTCCGCTGCCGACTTGCGGATGGTACGAGCGACACCGGATGCGGTCGCGGGGAATGCACGATCCAGCACCGTCTCCGCCGCGCGATAGTAGCGGTCCACATGCGAGGGCGAGAGCGAAAGCTCCGATCCGATGCGTTCGTACCCATGCCAGAGCGTGTCTTCGTTCAGTTCACCCGGTTTGGTGGGATCGTATCGCACGCCAAGCAAGTCATAGACCGTGTTCTGATACTCCTTGCGGCTCAGCCGATAATGTGCCACCGCCGGCCGCGCCGCCATGCGGGCCGCCCGGCCTTCCTTGATCAACGAGTGAAGATGGGAAACCACCGCAGCGAGTTCATCCTGGGTCGGTTTCGGTTCGCCTTTCGGAGGCATCTCGCCCGAGTTGATCCGCTCGATCACTTCAGCCCACCGTTGACTGTCCGTCCCCGACTTGAAGTTGCGCGAGAGCTGATCGATCCGCAGATCCCCCTTCGCCTTCTCCGGTCCATGGCAGCGGATGCAGTGCTTGTCAAGGAACGCGTCATACGGCTCCGCACCGCGGACCGTCAGCGGCGCAATCAGCAGGAAAGCGAGGAGAATCAGGTGGGGTTTCATCATGAACGCCAGCAACTTTCAAGTACGGAAAATCAATTCGCTTCATTCCAAGTGGCTGTGGTCGATTTCCGATCGCAGGAACAGTTCTTGGATTGCGACAAGCGGGTTGACTCGGCGGGGAAGATCATCGACTCGAGGTCGAATGAACTTTCCAACACGATAACAGACCCGTGATCGGTGGTCAATTCTGTGATTCGATTCCGCCCTGAATATCCGAACGAACCGGAACCGACTTTGCCCAAATGAAAACTTGTCCACTGATATGGGCTTCGATATTGAATTGACTTTTCGATCCTCGTTGTTGAGGATACAGCAACTGACCGAATCAAGCTGAAACGCCTCAATCCATCAACCCAATCGCGACGGTGTACTCGCCGGCCTCAGACAAGATACGGAGAGTTCACTCGTCACCGGGATCAGAATTACCCTATTGAGACAAGGATTCTTCGATGAAACGGCTTGGATTCGTACTCTTCGTTATGGTTCTCGGTGTGGCAACTGCCATCCTGACACCTTCGTCGCTCACGCTGGCGGCACCGGATGAAGCGGACGCAGTCACGTTTATCGCGACATCCGACTCGCACTACGTCTCATCGAAGAATCTGGATCGGATCGACCGGAACAAAGTGACCATCGAGCGCATGAACACGATCACCGGCACGCCGTGGCCGGAAAAACTCGGCGGCGGGAACGTTGGCAAACCCCGCGGTGTTCTGGCGCTTGGCGACCTGATCGACGACGGGGACAAGCGCGACGAGACCTCTCTGCAATGGCGTCACTTCGAAAAACAGTTCGGCCTCGACGGCACGGATGGGCTGCTCAAGTTCCCGGTTTTCGAAGGGTGGGGAAATCACGATGGCCCGCCGATCGGGAAGGAAAAGTTCGGCTTCAGCGTGCAGTCGAAGATCAAAGAGCGGAACACGCTCCGGAAGAGAGCCGGCCGCATCAGCAATGTGGCTGAGAACGGGCTGCACTACTCGTGGGACTGGGACAAAGTGCATTTTGTTCAGGCTAACCTTTACCCGGCTGACAAACAGCACGCAAAGGTTCGCTACTCGCTCCCGTGGCACGACCCGCAAGGAGCACTCGCCTTCGTGAAGGAAGACCTGAAGACCAACGTCGGCGACAGCGGCCGGCCGGTCGTCGTGATGTCGCATTGCGGCGTGGATACCGACTGGTGGCACCCCGAGGATTGGGCCGAGTTCTACAAGGCGGTGAAACCGTACAACGTGATCGCCTATTTCTACGGGCACAGCGGGACCGGGTTGCGTAAGTACAAACCCGAGGGCGAAGAGAAAGCCATCGACTGCGTCAACACCGGGCAGACGGAGAAAGGGTTTTTCGTGGCGGAGATCGCCACCACGCGTCTCCGTGTGGCGTTCCAAGCCAAGAAAAATCCGAAGGCGACAGAGAACATCGAATGGGAATGGAAGTACCTTCTCGACAAGCCGATCACACAAGGGAAGTAATCAGATGACACCACGCCTCACCGCCCTCAGCGCACCGAGCGGTTGGCAATCGCCATCGGAGGAAGTTTTGATCTTCCATCGTACGTGACAGATGGCGAACCTTATTCCACCAGGAGTGGGGCGACACCCCAGATGTATTTGGCGTATTCGGCGATCGACCGGTCGCTGGTGAACTTTCCGGAATGAAAAACGTTGAGGAGCGCCATTCTGGCCCACTCGTGCCGGCTCTTATAAAGAGTCGCGAGGCGGCCCTGGGTTGCGACATAACTGGATAAGTCGGCGAGGTGCATGTAGCGGTCGCCATGCGTGAGCAGGGAGTCGGAGATCGCCTGAAATGCGCCAGGTTCATCCTTGCTGAAAAAGTTGGAGAAGATGAGGTCGAGTGCGTCTTTGGTCTCGGGGTCGTGGTGATAGTGCCAGTGCGGATCATACCAGGCTCGATTGGCCGCGACCTCCTCCGCCGTCAGACCGAACAGGAACACATTCTGCTCGCCCACTTCCTCGGCGATTTCAATAGTGGCGCCGTCCCGCGTTCCGATGGTCAGAGCGCCGTTCATCATGAACTTCATGTTGCTGGTTCCGCTCGCCTCGAATCCGGCGGTGAAAATCTGTTCAGAAACGTCGGCAGCCGGGATCAGGTGCTCGGCAAGCGTGCACGAATAATTCGGCAGGAACGCGACCTTGATGCGCCCACGGACTGCCGGATCCGAGTTCACGACTTTGCCAACGGAGTTGATCAGCTTGATGATCACCTTGGCCAACCGGTAGGCCGGTGCCGCCTTACCGGCGAACAGGTAGGTTCGCGGCGGGAATTCGATGCTCGGGTCACGGCGGAGGCGGTTGTACCAGATCACCACCTGCAGGATATTGAGTAGCTGCCGCTTGTATTCGTGGATCCGCTTGATCTGGCAGTCGAAGATCGTGTCCGGGTCCAGGGCGATTCCGGCGGTGGCACTAATCCAGTCCACGAACCGGACTTTCGCCTCCCGCTTCGCGGCCAAAAATTTGTCCCGGAATGCGGAGTCGTTGGCCAGTGGCTCGGCCCGCCTCAGATGGTAGAGGTTCACCACCCAAGAGTCGCCGATCGCGCTCGTCAGGAGTTTCGCGAGAGGCGGATTGGCGAGTTTCAGCCAGCGGCGCTGCGTGACGCCGTTGGTCACGTTCCGGAAGCGGTCCGGGAAGATCGCGGCGAATTCCGGCATGGTCTTCGTTTTGAGCAGATTCGAGTGAATGGCCGCGACCCCGTTGGTGCTGTGCGTACCGACGATCGCAAGGTGGGCCATGCAGACTTTCTTCTCCGCCCCCTCTTCGATGAGACTGACCGCTGCGAGTTTTTTCTCATCTCCAGGGAACTTCGCTTTGACTTCGTCGAGGAAGCGGCGGTTGATCTCGTAAATGATCTCCAGATACCGGGGCAGCAGCGTGGCAAAGAGTTCCACCGGCCATTTTTCGAGCGCTTCGGGCAGCAGAGTGTGGTTCGTGTAGGCCAGAGTCCGCACGGTCAAGTCCCAGGCGTCGTCCCACGGGAGTTTGGCGTCATCGAGCAGGATGGTCATGAGTTCGGCGACGGCCATGGCCGGGTGCGTATCGTTGAGTTGAATCGCGACTTTGTTGGGCAGTTCGCGCCAGTCGTTGCCGCGGCGGCGGAAGCGGGTGACGATGTCCGCGACGGAACAGCGGACGAGGAAGTACTCCTGAAGGAATCGCAGCGAGCGCCCGCGCATGGTCGAATCATCCGGATAGAGGACACGCGTGATCGTCTCGGCCATCACGTGATCCGAAACGGCACCGAAGAAATCGCCGCCGCTGAATTCGGCCGGGTAGCCCCGAGCGGTTGCCCTCCCGAGGCTCCCACAGATCCGGACGTGCCCAATTCGGGCATCCGGCTCCTCGAGTCATCGGTTCGCTGCGATCCGGAACACGGAGTGGACCAACACCGGCGTCGGGAGCGGGAATCGCTCCAACAACCGGTTGAATTGGTCCCAGATCAGGCGGCCCGCCCACGAGCGGCGGGACAACCATTTCTGCCAGAGCCGGGCGACGACCCGATGGAATCGGACCAAGGCACGAATGTTCCCGGTGATGCCATAGTAGCCGTAATGCCCGTTCAGCTTCCGACTCAGTGTCACGTGCTGCTCTGCGATCGGTCGGTGACGGTTGGCCCGACACCATTCGGCCACCTTCCGGGCGGCCCGCTGAAAGCGGCTTCGAGCCGTCCGACGCTTGACGGCCCAGTTCCCTTTCCGCGTGAGCCCCCAGTAATGGGTGAACCCGAGGAAGTCGAACGTTCCCGGCGAGACCGCGGGTGGGGCCATCGAAGACGACCGTGGCGGTCGTCCCACGAACGGCACCAGTCGCGTCTTATCCGGGTGGAGCGTCAAGCCGTACTTCCCGAAACGCTTCGGCAGAACCTCCATCACCCGGCGAGAGTCGTCCTCGCGGGCAAAGCCCACGACGAAGTCGTCCGCATACCGGATGAGGAAAGCCTGCCCACGCAGGCGTGGCTTCACCACTTCCTCGAACCAGACATCCAGCACATAGTGCAGATAAACGTTCGAAAGGATCGGTGAGATCACCCCGCCCTGGGGACTGCCGGAATCGGGGTAGCTGAGCACCCCGCCCTCCAGCACCCCGGCGTTCAGCCATTTTCCGATCAGCTGCAACAGCACACCGTCCCGCACTCGGCGTTGGACCAGTTCCCGCAAATGAGCGTGATCCAAGTTGTCGAAGAACTTGCGAATGTCCACCTCCAGAATCCAACCGCCTCGAATGCCCATCGTTTGCTGCCACAATGCTTCCAACGCCTGATGCGCCGATCGACCCGGCCGGAAGCCGAACGAACAGTTTCGAAAGTCCTGCTCGTAAATCGCTTCCAGAATCAGGACGACCGCCCGTTGAAGCACCTTGTCTTCAAAGGTCGGGATTCCGATCGGGCGGGTTTCGGTGGAACCCGGCCCTTTCGGAATATGCACCCGTCGCACGGGTGGTGCCCGGTACGTGCCGGACTTGGCTCGGTCCAGAAGCGACTGGAGATTGCTCACCAAATCCTTCTCGTAATCCGACGCCGTCAGTCCGTCCACGCCCGTCGCTCCATCCTTGCGTGTACGCTGGTAAGCTTCGTACAGCAACGGAAGGTCGAGAAGGTGATTCAGCGATGTGAACCCCATCTGCGGCGATTGCCGGGCCAACTCGGCTATCCGTTGTCGTCGCGTGAACACAGTTCCGGAGTTCGATGCCTCCGCCATGTTTCCCTCCAACGGTTCGATGATTCGACGCCCCGCTTCCCTCCGCCGGGTTCCTCCGAGATGAGTTCCCCGGCTTCAACGGTACTATCAGGACGCTCCGACTCCTGCTCATCCTTCCCATCAGGCTTGCTTTGGTCGCCCGGTGGTACCACTCGCTGCCTCCAGCATTTCGCTCCCCTCGGCCCTGGATGCCCGGCCGGGGGCCTGGAAGTTTCGGGTTCGGCACTCCCAAACCGATTTCGCGGTGGAAATGAACAGGTCTCCCAAGTTCCTGGGGAACCCTCATGTGCGTTTGCCTGGTTCTTCGACCCCGGCAGGACCGAATTCCCCTCGCCGTGACGGGAAATTCGACGCGGCCCCAGCTATTCGGACGGCACGGGCTCCTGCGACCTACCCCGTTTCGGGGCTCAATCGCCCGGCTTTCGCACTCGCTGTCTACGCTTCGCAGGGTGGGTCACCCCACCACCACGCAAGACTCGCTTCCGGCTGCCGGCTCGGCTCTGCCGGGTGGGATTGGATACCCACAGGGTTCCAACGAAAGGTTTCACAGATAGTCTCTCCATCTCTTCCCCCTTCCCCAGGCTTCGCTTGGCGCAACCGAA
>JBGSJI010000146.1:0-5870 GCA_041742055.1 Limnoglobus sp.
GCGTTGGGGCGAGCCCGGCTCGCACGCGCTGTGCCACGTGCGGGCGTTGTACCGCAGCGAGAAAGGCCAATGGGAGGCTTTCTGGGAGCGAAACCTCGCGTCGTGAACGGATGTCTCACCAACTAATGTGACGCACACCCCCGGCCCCTGTTTCGCATGCAGATTCTGCTCGTATCCAGGCCCATTTCTTTGTACGCTGGTAGAACTTGGTCAACTCTTCAAATGAAAGGACATCATGAAACGCGTCTCCTCTCTGATGGCGCTTCTTCTTGTCGCGGTTCCGCTGCCGGCCGCGGATCTCAAAGTCGCGGCGGTATTTTCGGATCACATGGTACTGCAGCGTGATAAGCCGGTGCCGGTCTGGGGCTGGGCAAAGCCGGGTGAGAAGATCACCGTGGATTTCGCCGGGCAGAAGCAAACCGGAACGGCGAACGACAAGGGCCTTTGGATGATCAAACTGAACGCCCTCACGGTCAGCGCGGAATCGCGCGAACTTGTGGTGCGCAGTGACGCGGATCAAGCGGGGATCAAGATTTCCGATGTGCTGGTGGGCGAGGTCTGGCTGGGGTCGGGACAATCGAACATGGCGATGCAGGTCTCGCGTTGTAACGATTTCGAGGCGGAGAAAGCGGCGGCGGATCTTCCGCTCGTTCGCATGTTCAAGGAGAATTCGACCGCATCAGCGAAGCTGAACCCGGATGCGAAAGGGAGCTGGGCGGTGACTTCAGCGAAGACCGTCGGCGACTTCTCCGCAACGCTTTACTTTTTCGGGCGTGCCATTCACAAGGAGCTCAAGATCCCGGTCGGCCTGATCAATTCCTCCGTGGGCGGTACGCCGATCGAATCGTGGATCGCGGCGGAAACGCAATCACGTGTACCAGCTCTGAAGCAAGCTCACGAAGCGGAAGTGAAATTTTACAACAGTGTCGATGAGGAGAAGCTCAAGGCGAACTACGCGAAGGCGCTGGCGAAGTGGAACGATCAGGCAGCCAAGGCGAAGGCAGAAGGCAAGCCGGCTCCGCGGAAACCGCAGGATCCGCTTGCAAACCGTGCGCGTCGCGGAGCGCCCGGCGGACTGTTCAACGGCAAGATTCATCCGCTCATTCCGTATGCGATCCGCGGTGTGCTGTGGTATCAGGGCGAAGCGAACTCCGCCGATACCAAAGCGGCACTGTACGAACACCAACTGGCGACGCTCGTTCGCGACTGGCGCTCCCGCTGGGGCGAAGAGCTGCCGTTTGCGTGGGTGCAACTGCCGAACTTCAACCGACCCGGCGAAGGCTGGTCGGTGGTGCGCGAGGGGATGCTCAAAACGCTTCAGTTGCCGAAAACGGGCATGGCGATCACGCTCGATATCGGCGACCCGAAGGACATTCACCCGAAGAACAAACAGGATGTTGGCCAGCGCCTCGCCCTGTGGGCGTTGGGGACGGTGTACGGCAAGACGGACGTCGCCACGAGCGGTCCGCTCCCGGATAAGCACACGGTTCGCGGAAGCGAGATCGTGGTCTCGTTTACGCATGCGGATGGTGGGCTGAAGGCGAAGGGCGACCTCAAAGAATTCGAGATCGCCGGCGAAGACGGGAAGTGGGTATCGGCCGACGCGCGGATCGACGGCGAGACCGTCGTCGTGTCCAGTTCTGATGTGAAGAAGCCCGTGGCTGTGCGCTATGCGTGGACCGCGAACCCGACCGCGTGCCTGTTCAACGGCCGCGGGCTTCCCGCCTCTCCCTTCCGCACTACGGAGTGACCATGAGAATCGGGCTGGCACAGCTGAACTGCGATCCGGGCAATGTCGGCGAAAACCTTCGCCGGATCGTGAACGCGATCGCCGACGCCTCCGCTCGCGAATGCGATCTGCTCGTGCTGCCCGAGATGAGCGATACCGGCTATCACATGCCCGCGATCCTCGAAACGGCGGGGACGTGGCCCGGCCGCGCCTACAGCGAGATCGCGGATGCGGCACGCCGGTATCAGCTCACAGTCGCCGTCGGGCTTTCCGAGCGCGTGGAGGGCGATGTCTTCAACAGCGTTGCGGTTCTCGGTCCGGATGGTGAACTTTTGACCAAATACCGCAAAACGCATCTCATCACGGCGGAGCCGGTCTGCGAACACCGCTTCCTCAAAGCGGGCCGCGATCGGAGCCTGTTTCCGTTCCGCGGGTTCACGGTCGGGATCATGACCTGCTACGAAGTCCGCTTCCCCGAAATCGCCCGTCGCTACGCGCTCGACGGCGCCGATCTGCTGCTGGTCCCCGCTGCGTTCCCCCAGGCCCGCATCGCCCACTGGCGCATTCTTTCAAGCGCCCGCGCGATCGAAAACCAGATGTACGTCGCCGCCGTCAATCGCGTCGGCACCGATGAAGGCCTGACCTTCGGCGGATCGAGCCAGCTGATCGACCCCGCCGGCAAGATCCTCGCTGCAGGAAATGAAACGGACGAAGCGCTGCTCGTCGGCGAGCTGTCGCGCGAAACCATTGCAACCGTTCGCTCGCGGTTGACCGTGTTCCAGGACCGCCGCGAAGAGCTCTACTGAACGCTCATTCACTTCGCGATCCGCTTTTCAACTCGCTTCCCAGATCCGTCAGATGCAGATCGAGCGCACGCACGGAAATGCGGATCTCCTCGGCGGAGAGAACCAGCGAAATCATCATCAGGATCAGCCCGCCACTGAACACGATTTCAGCACTTCTCACCTGATTGAAAAACAGCAGGAACATCGTACCGGTACAGCAGACGAGACTCAACACGCCCACGAGTTGCATATTGCGAATCAGGTGCACGCGGCTTCGGAGGTTCTGGATTTGTTTCAGCAGTTTCCCGTCGTGCGATTGCCGGTAACTCATCTCCAGATTGCGGACCAGCGTCGCGACCGCCAGAAAACGGTTGGTGTAGGCCAGCAACAGCAGCGAGATGGTCGGAAAGAGCAGCGACGGCGTTTGCAACGTCAATTCCATAAGTGATCCCAAAGTACGGTTGGAGTCATCTTTACGCATCCAATGTGCAATCACCATCGTCAATTCCCGATTCCGCGATTCGGCGGCGCATCGATCCTTCGCTACATTAATTTTGAATTATACCTCTCACCCCGGATCTGATCATGCATCGCCTCCTTCTCCTGCTCGTCTGTTCCTTCGCCTTCGCCTCGCCCGCAATCGCCGAAGATCCCAAGCCCGAACCCGGCACCGTCGTGCTCTTCAATGGCAAGGACCTCACCGGCTGGGGCTACATGAAGAAAGGCACCTTCGAAAGCTTTGATGGAAAAACCGAAGCCTCAGACAAACGCTATTCCGCCAAAGACGGAATGATCGTCGTAAACCCGGGCAAAGGCACCGCCCAACTCTGGACCAAGGAAAAGTTCCCCAAGGATTTCGAGCTTCGCCTCGAGTTCCGCGCGACGGTCAACGCCGACAGCGGACTATTCGTGCGCGGCCCGCAGCTGCAGGTCCGCGATTACCTCGTCGCCGGCCCGTACAAGGAACTCAAAAAGTACAAGCCCCAGGACTGGAACGAAATCGTCGTCGTGGTCAAAGGCGAATCCGCTCACTGCACCTGCAACGGCGAAGTGCTCAATGCCAAAATGAAAGTCCCCGCCACCGGGCCGATCGGCCTCGAAGCGGATCGCAACACCATGGAATACCGCAACATCCGCCTGAAAGAAATCAAGTAGCGAATTGATCGAATGTTTCCGGGCGGATCATCGGGTGCCGCGAATATACGAATGAGCGAAACACCGCTCAGGGAGTTTCGTTTTCATTCACGTTCGGAGGGCCATAAAGCGGTTCGGCAGTCTCTAAACCGCCCATGCCATCATCCCAACGACGATCGAGATCACCGCAGCGAGTTCCCCGGCGTTGACAGTGATCGGGCAGATGAAAGCCCGATGAGATCACGATTTCGTTTTGGACTCTGCAAGGATCCGTTCTGCTTCTCCGGCCATCTCCTGTTTGACGATGATGGTGATCGTCTGTGAGCGTGAGGCTCTGACTTCGCACCACAGGTCCGCGGTCCGGAACCGCTCCGCCACGACCCGCGCGTCGTCGGGATCGTTTGTGGCGTAGATACTCAGGACTTTCCGGTAGTTGAAACTCTCGGAGCAGAAGTCGAGAGCCCAATCGAGCCAGGTATCGTACCAGTCGGCGAAACTTGCGGCAACGCGGGCCGCGCCAGTATCGTTGGCGTAATCGCACTTCCAGACTTCGCCGGCATGCGGGCCGTTGAGTACCAACATGTCGTCAATGCCGCAGCCATAATGAGCCAGAAGCCATGCCCCGGAAACCGGCCAGTGGCCACTTTGTACTTCAAGCTGGAGGACTTCATCGGGGACGTGATCATTGTCAAACGGGAAGGGTTTGGCCAGCGCTTCGTGGTCGTCAGCCAGCAATTTCAGAGCATCGTAGAATTCGATCTCGAAGCCGTCGGTCTCGGTGCCGTCCGGAAGGTACTGGATCATTGATCGGCCGGTACCGCTGACCCATTCGCTCTTGATTTCCCGGAACGTGTTCGTGAAGAACGCTTGCGGTGCGGCCTCCTTCGACGGCAAGAAGCCAAACCGTTGGAGCCCATACCACGGCCCAGCCCCGCCATTGCCCACCTCGCGGATGTATCGGCGGTATTGTTCTGGCAAACGGATGCCGTATTGGACTTCGCACCATTCCAGCCAATCATCGGCGATACAAGGAGCGTGGCGGTACTGATGCTTACGGGCACCGGTGGCCAAGAATGCCGGGTCGGCAGAGCGAAGCCGGTCGAGTTTCACCAAAAGTGGTGGAAGCCAATCGGCATTGGAATTGGGTGCGGTCATTGAGACTCCTCGGCGTTCTCAAAGGCCTGTATCTTCACCGAACACAATGCTCAGCCGACGCGGGGGCAGCGACTGGAGCCACTCAATTAACCTACGATCCCGCGGTCGGCTGCAGCAGATAGTTCGGCGGTCAACTCGACTTCTCGGCCGCGCTGATGGCTTTGGCAAAGGAACGGACCTCAGCGGCGAAATCACCGTCGAACGACGCACTGATACCTATGCTTCGTGCCCGAACAGCCCCACCGTGGACACGCACCATTCCTTGAATCGCGCGAACCCCGAAGAAGACGGAAGGAGCCTGAGAAGCGGTTGCGTCAAATCGACGAATCTCCTGATCTCCCCACCGCTCCTTGATGGCCTGCTCAACCGCAATTCCCCCGCCACGGGCCAAGAAGTTCGTCATTTTCCGGCGTCCGTCTCGAGGCTCAAACCACGGCAATACGTCAGTCACACCGACTGCCCGACAGCAAGCCTGTGGGTCCAAAAAGCCGTGCCGAAGGGAGCGGATTGTGGGCGAGTCACGAGGAATGGCGAACAGGGCTTCACCGGCGGATGGCGTTGAAACGAGCTTATCACCATTGTCCGTGTGGCCGAATATCACTGACTCGCGGAGTTTCTTCGCCGATAGCACGCCTCGGTTCAGCATGCCGACCTGCAGCCCATCAACAAGGATTTCGACTCCTGTCTCTCTCCAATATGCCAAGTCCGACTTCACCTGCTCAGGTGAATGGACATGAAGGAAACCAGAGAACTCCCCTACGCCAAGTTGAGTAAGGTATTCGCGGTAGCCCAGTGGGAGGGGTACGCCCAGCGATGTTGCGAGAGCCTCAAAGGAGGCCGCCGCAACTCGGTTCAGCCGCTCCGACACCAAGTAAATGTCGTCGAGTGACATCATGCACTTTGTCCGCCGAACTCAGTATTAGCGTGCGTCGGGGGTTAGTCCCGATCGTGCGCGATTTCGCCTCCCGATGAGGCGAAAACCATTGGAATTCATCTTATTCATTCTCGTACTGCGCATTCTAACAGGGTAAACGCACCTATGCGCCACCCGCCTAGTCACCCATCAG